>QZKJ01000014.1 GCA_003605035.1 Desulfurivibrio sp. | reverse complement strand
GGCCTCGCTGATCTTTTCCAGCAGGACCTTCATGTCGACGGGTTTTTCCAGAAAATCCTCGGCGCCGAGCTTCATCGCCTCGATGCCGCTTTTCACCGTGCCGTGGCCGGTCAGCATGAGGATCTCCAGGTCAGGACGCTTCTCCTTGATCCGCCGCAGGGTTTCCAGCCCGTCGATACCCGGCATGGCGAGGTCCAGGATGATGGCGTCAAAATTCTGATCCTCCACCCGCTTGACGGCGTCCTCGCCGCTCAGCACCGCATTCACCTTGAGGCCCCGGGTTTCCAGCCTCTCGGAAAGCATGTTGCAGAACTCCTCCTCGTCATCGACCAACAGCACTTTTGCCTGTAGTTTTTCCTCCATACTTTTCTCCTGTAGAGTTTTAGCAGGGGCGGTTCGTGAACCGCCCCCGCAGGTTTTCATCCATATCTTCCGTTGCGGCTGCCTTCGCCGGCAACGGCTGTCGTCTTGCCCGATTCCGCTATCGATTTATATGCTTCGTAAATAGTGGCGGACAGCTTCTCAATATCGGTCGGTTTCTGCAGATAGGCAAAGGCGCCGAGTTCCATGCAGGTCTTTTTGTCCGCCTCCGTGCCGTGGCCGGTGAGGATGATCACCTTGATATTGGGATGCGTCATCCTGGTCTGCCGCAGCACCTCGATGCCGTCAATGCCCGGCATCTTCAGGTCAAGCACCATGACATCCGGCCGGTCGTCCTCCAGCAGATCCAGGGCCTGCTGGCCGTCATACACCGCATGGGACCCCACGTCACGGCTGATCAACCGTTCGGACAGGGTCTGGGCGAACTCCTTTTCGTCATCCACCAGCAGGACCTTGGACGGCAGCGCAAACTGCTGTTTGCGGTAGATGGAGGTTTTGTAGTCCGGTCCCTTGATGATCTCAACGGTCTTTACCCCGCCCACTCCGGAGGCAATCTCGGCAACTTCGCTCTCCAGTTTGCCGAAATTGAGCACGCTCTTGTTGACCGTAAGCCGCACTCCGCCGCTGTCCGCCGCCACGTCCAGGTTGTGGCCCTTGCCGAGCAGGGCCAGCTCCACCTGGGCGCAGATGGCCATGTCCTTCACCGCCTGCACCGATGCGTCGGTTTTCTGCACCGCGCTTTTATGGAGATTTTCCAGAATGATCTGCAGGATGTCCTTGGTGGTGTTCTGGTCGGCCGGAATGACCATATCATAGAGAGAAGGGTCCCAGGCCTCCTTCTTGTAGAGAAAGTCACTCAACTCAAAGGCGCTGGCGTCACTTTTATGAATCAGCCGTTTTGCCTCTTTTTCCGCGATGCCGGTGGCCACCGCCCGCTGGATTCTCTGCTCCTTGCTGCCGGCGATCAGAACCTTCAGGACGTGGCTCACCCGGGGAGGGATGAGCAGGGTGATGAAGCCGTAATAAATACAGCGCTCATTTTCCCCGATTTTTTCAGCCAGGGAGGATTTCAGCAGGGCAAGATGCTTTTCCTTTTCCAGGGTGAACTGGTTGAAAACCGACATTTTCGCGTAAAGGGCCTGTTCCAGTTTGTTTTTGTCAACCTTGTACTTCGAGCAGGCGTCGGCAATAATGTCTTTGTCGCTGATGATTTGGGATCCGGTCAGGGTGGACAGCTCGCTGATGATTTCTGTTTCGTTGGTGAAAGTACTGGAAAACAAGGCGATTGCTGGCATATTGCTGCTCCTTTTGATAGATGTGTTGCGTGGTTGTAATTCCACCCATAAATACATGCAAATGATGTACCGGTGAGTCTCTTGTTTGAATAGCACTGTAAATACGATATGTTATCTACTACGGCACCCAGGCGGGTTTTCTGGCGAGATGGTTCGTTTTGGAACAATAATGAACGCGTCGGGATGTTTCGAGCGGCTGAAACGCCTTTTCTTGTTGAAACGGGAGGGGATGAGGGGGTGTGTTTCGGAATGTTTAATTGTGAAACCCGATCAGGGGGGTGGGCAGCTGGTGCGGTTGAGGCATCAACATGATAAAGGGCGCGGGCCATCTCTTTTTTTGGTCTTATCTGGGTGTATTTTTTTTCTTTGCCAGAGAATTTTGCACCATGCAAGAAAAATCGCAGGGTAAAGGGTGTTTTTTGCGAGATTATTTTGGCAACGTCGGGCACAACGGGTTGTGCCGGCGCTGGTCTGCGCTGTTATCAGGAGTTTTTGCCGGCCAGGATGCGGATGTCGTCAATGATGAGATACAGGGAGGGCACCAGCACCAGGGTGATGATGGTGGCGAACAGTACGCCGAAGCCCAGGGAGATGGCCATGGGGATGAGAAAGCGCGCCTGGCGGGAGGTTTCCAGGATCATGGGGGACAGGCCGCCGAAGGTGGTGACCGTGGTGAGAATGATGGGCCGGAAACGTTGGGCCGAGGCCGCCAGAATGATCTGCAGGGCCGTGCCGCCCTGTTCCTCCTGCAGTTCATTGGCCCGGGTGACCAGCACCAGGGAGTCGTTCACCACCACCCCGGAGAGGGCGACAATGCCCAGCAGGCTCATGATGCTCAGGGAATAACCGAGCAGCAGATGGCCGAAAATGGCGCCGATGATGCCGAAAGGAATGGCCAGCATGACGATCAGCGGCTGGCTATAGCTGCGGAACGGGATGGCCAGCAGGGCAAAGACCGCCAGCAGGGCAAGGATGAAGCTGACTTTCAGGTTGCCGAGGTTTTTCCGCATGTCGGCCTGCCGGCCTTCGAAGCTGTAGCGCAGGCCGGGATGGCTGGCGGTCAGCCCGGGCAGCAGGGTTTCCTGCAGGTCGTTGATGATTTCGCCCGCCTTGTTGCGGGGCGTCACATCGCACTGCACCTGCACCACCCGCCTGCCGTTTCTGCGGGAAATCTCCATATAGGCCCGGCCGCGGGTGATCCGGGCCACGTCGCGCAGGGGGACCTCATTGCCATCAGGGCTTTGCAGCATCAGTTCGTCAATATGATATTGGGAGATGCGTTCCGCCTCCGGCAGCCGCACCATGACCTTCATTTCATTTCTGCCCCGCTGCTGGCGCAGTACCTCGGCGCCGTAAAAGGCGTTGCGGATCTGCCGGGCCACTTCTCTGGCGGTGAACCCCAGGCTTTTGCCTTGCGGCAGCAAGGTGAAGTCGAGCTGCTCCTTGCCCGGGGTGAAGCCGTCGTCAATATCCGTGACCAGGGGATAGGCCTGCAATCCATCCGCCAGTTCCCGGCTGGCCCGCTGCAGCACGCCCAGGTCCCGGTGGTTGAGTTCAATGGTGATGGCGTTGCCGGAGCCTGGTCCGCCGGCGTCGGATTCGAAGCGCAGTGATTTGCTGCCGGTGATCTCGCCGGTCAGCTCCCGCCACCTCCTGGTAAAGGCCGCGGTTCCCAGGATCTTGTCGCGCACCTCCGGCGGAGCGAGGTAAACCGTCACCTCGGCCTTGTGGCTGCCGTCCGTGCCGATTTCCGTGAAAATGCCCTGCACCAGTTCCTTTTCCCTGCCGGTTTCCGTTGCGGTCTGCCGGGCGGCCGCAAGCAGACGCCGGGCCACGGCTTCGGTCTTGTCAACGGCCGCGCCGTAAGGCATGGTCAGGGTGGCCCGGGCGAAGTCGGATTCGAGTTTGGGGTACATTTCCATGCCCATGCGGCCGCTTACCGCGAAAGAGATGGTCAGCACCAGCACGGCAAGGGCCATGGCCAGCGTCAGGTAGCGGTAACTGAGCACGAAGCCGAGCAAGGGGCTGTAACGGTTATGCACCCAGCGGCTGAAGGCAAGGCTGAAGTCCTGCTGCCTGGCGTGCAGAAAGGCTGACAGCCCCCTCCTCTTTTTTTCCCGCTGGCGGGCCAGGTGGGCCGGCAGGATAAAAATACTCTCAAACAGGGAAACGGCGAACACGGTGCAGACCACCAGCGGGATCACCCTGAAGATCTTGCCGTCGGTGCCGGGAATGAAATAAAGCGGCATGAAGGTGGCGATGTTGGTCAGAATGGAGAAGGTGACCGGCATGGCCATGTCGCGCGCCCCCTTGACCGCGGCCTCCAGCGGACCCAGGCCGGACTGCCGGTAGTGGTAGACGTTTTCACCCACCACAATGGCGTCATCCACCACGATGCCCAGGCAGATCAGATAGGCAAAGAGCGAGATCATGTTGATGGACACGTCAAACAGCGGCAGCAGGATAAAGGAGCCCATGAAGGAGATGGGAATGCCCATCATCACCCAGAAGGCCAGGCGGAATTCGAGAAACAGGGCCAGCATGACGATGACCAGGCTGAGGCCTATGGCGCTGTTGCGCAGCAGCAGGTCGATGCGCTGGGCGAAGATCTCCGAGCGGTCGCGCAGGATACTCAGTTCAATGCCGGCGGGCAGGGTCGGCCGCAGCTGTTCCAGGTGGCTGCGCACGGTCCGGGAAACCTGGATCGGCGTCTGGTCGCCGACGCTGTAGACATTGATCATCACCGCCGGTTTGCCGTTGTAGGTGGCGTAATAATCAGTGTCGCGGTAGCCGTCGTCAATGCTGGCGATCTCTTCCAGCAGCACCCGGCTGCCGTCGTCCTTGGTGATTACCGGCAGCCGGGCGAATTCCCGCCCGAAATCCCGGCGTTCCTTGACCCGGATCAGGATCTCGCCGCTGTCGGCCTTGACGGAGCCGCCGGGCAGATCAACCGAGGCATTGCGCAGCCGGCCGGCCAGCTCCTCCAGGGTAAGATTATAGCGCCGCAGATTTTCCTGGGGGACTTCGATGCCGATCTCCAGGGGCCGCACCCCGTCGAGATCGACCTGGGTAATGCCGGGGTCCTGCAGGAACTGATCGCGCATCTGTTCCGCCAGCTCGTGCAGCGAGGCGGGCGGGGCATCGCCGTAAAGGACCACCGAAAGCACCACCCGCTTGTTGGAAATGATGGTGATCTGCGGCTCTTCCGCCTCTTCGGGAAAGCTGGTGATGCGATCCACCTCGCCCTGCACGTCCTGGGCCAGCTTCTGCAGATCGGCGCCGGTCAGGGCCTTGACATCAACCCAGGCCAGCCCCTCCATGGCGGTGGAGGTCACTTCATCCACCCCGTCCAGGGCGCTGACCGCTTCTTCCACGGCCAGAATGATGCCGCTTTCCACCTCCTCGGGACTGGCGCCGGGATAGACAACCGTCACCGCCACCGTGTCCACGTCAAAGACCGGAAAGAGTTCCTGCCTGATGTTCTGCAAAAAGATGAAGCCGCCGATAAGGCAGGTCAGCATGAGGAGATTGGCCGCCACCGAATGGCCGGCCATCCAGGCGATGGCTCCTCTGCTGCTTTCCGGGGAAGGCCTGGCTGCCATTAACGCTGCTCCGCGGCGGGGTCCGCGGCGCTCCGCAGGGACATGCCCTGCACCGGGGCGGCCAGCGCGCTTGTGATGAGACGCTCGCCGTCGCGCAGGCTGTTCTTTACATAGACCTCCTCGTCCTCATCCCAGGCGATTTTCACCGGCCGGATATCCAGGGTATGCTGCCCGGTCATGATCCAGATTTTGTCGCCGTCATGCAGGGCGGAGCGGGGGATGCGGAAGGCCGCGTCCAGGGTTTTGCCCTGGATCTCCACCTGGACAAAGCTGTTGATGGTGAGCGGCGGCTTGCCCCGGTTGTCCGCCTGCAGGCAGAGCGGATCCCGCACTTCCACCAGCAGCCCGGCCATTCTGCTCTGGGGATCAACCCCGGCCAGCAGGGATTTGACAATGCCGGTGCGGAAGGCCTCCCGGCCCCAGCCGCTGGGGTGGATACGAACCGGTGAGCCGCTGTCGCTGGTGGCGCCCGGTATGCTGAGCCAGCCAAGCCGGTCAGTGGGGATGGCTACCTCGACCCAGTAGGAATCGGTGTCGATCAGGGTGACCAGTTTGCCGCCTGCCGCGACCTGGGAGCCGAGCCCCACATGCTTTTCCTGGACCAGGGCGTTGAAGGGCGCGACAATGCGGGTGCGGGCCAGATCAAGCTCTGCCTGGGCTAGCAAAGCCCGGGCAGCTTCCAGGGCCGCCCTGGCCGCCTTGAGCTGCGGTTCGCGCAGCACCAGTTCCTCATTTTCCTGTCTGATGGTCTCGCCGAGCAGCTGGTATTCGGTCCTGGCCACCGACTGTTTGCCCATCTCGATTTTCAGCTCATACTCGGCCCTGGCCACGTCACTGCGGCGCTGCTGCACCGTAAGTTCGAAATCAGTGGGATCAATGAGCAGAATCTCTTCTCCCTGCCGAAACCTGCCGCCCGGCAGCAGAGCGGGCTGGATCCTGACAATTTCGCCGCTGACGCGGGCGGCCAGCTCGACGCTCTGGGAGGGCATGACCGTGCCCATGGCCTTGACCAGCACCTGATGGGCGGCGCTGCGCAGTTCGGCGGTCTCGACCGGGATGGCGCTGGCCCTGGGAGGCTTGCGCTCGGCCCGGGGTCGGTGGCTGAGCCAGTAGAAGGCCAGGGTGCCGGCACAGGCCAGAATGACGGCAATCAGCAGCACGCGCATCGTCGGGCCGAGTTTTTTTCCCGTTTTCACACTATCGGTCATGTTATTTGCTCTTGCCTTTTGCCTTTCTTTCCTTATACCTGCCCGGGCGGTTCGCGAACGCCCCTGCCCCTCACTCCTTACTTTTCACTTCTCACTTTTCACTTTTCACTCCTCACTCCTTTCCAGATCCCAGCCGCCGGCCAGGGCCCGGTAAAGGCTGATGCGGAAATCGATCAGCTGGCGGCCGGCCCTGATTCTGCTGCGCTGCAGGCTCTGGTGATTCAGGATGGTGGTGAGGAAGCGCAGAAAGTCCATGTCGCCGTATATGTAACGTTCCCTGGTCTGTTCCATGGACTGACTGGAAAGGGCAAGCTGTCGGTCCAGACTTGCGAGAAAATCGCGTTGCCTGGTTTCGGCAACAAGGGCGTCCTCCACCTCCCGCAGGGCGGTGAGCATGGTCTGGCCGTAGCTGTGCAACGCCTCGGCCGCCGCCCCGCTGGCGCGGTCCACCTCGGCGGCCCGACGGCCGCCGTCAAAAAGCGGGGCGGACAGGTTGGCCGCAAGACTGGCCAGCCAGTTGTCAAACAGATCGCGGACGCTGCTGTCGCCGGCTTCCGCGGTGGCCAGCAGGCTGATGCTGGGGAAGCGGTCAGCAATGGCCGCGGCCACCCGCTGATCGGCCGCCTGCACCTGGTAAAAGGCCCGGCGGATATCAGGTCTTTTCTCCATGAGCTGGACGGGCAGGCCGGTATCCGGCAAGGGCGGCAGCTCTACCGGACCTGCCGCGGCAGGCGGGGCAAAGTCGCCGGGCGCCTTGCCAAGGAGCACGGCCAGCTGGTGTGCCAGCAGTTTTTCGCTGGTGCGGGCAGTGATCAGCTCGCCCCGGGAGGCCTCCAGGATCTGGCGCTGCTGCAGCACGTCGGTGGCCCGGGCCTGGCCGTTGCTGAACTGGCTGGTGACCAGGGCAAGGTACTGCTCATTGATGCTGATCTGTTCCTGCAGCAGCGTTATCTGTTGCCGCTGTTCCAGCAACTGGTACCAGGCCGTGGCCACCTCGGCCGACAGGGTGATGGCCGCGGCCTGCAGGTCCTCCCTGCTGGCCAGCAGATCAAACTCCGCCGCCTGCCGGCCGGCGCGCACCCGTCCCCACAGGTCGAGTTCATAACTGGCGGCCAGTGCCAGGGTATGGCTTGAGGAGCTGTCGCGGTCTGCCCCCGCGTTTTTCACCGTACGGCGGCTGAGCTCGGCTGTGCCGTCCAGGCTGGGCAGCAGGTCGGCGCCGCTTTTGCGGGCCACGGCGCCGGCCTGGTCCAGGCGGTCCCAGGCCATGCGCAGGCTGAGATTGCCGGAAAGACCTGCACTGATCAGCCCATTGAGATGTTCATCCTGCAGGGCAAGCCACCAGCGGTCGGCCAGCGTTTCCGTGCCGGTGGCGTTGAATTTTTCGGGAACCTCGACCGGGGCAAAAAACTCCCTGATGGCCGGGGTGCAGGAGACGGTAACCGCTGACAGCAGGCAGAGGGTTGTGGTGAGCAGCCGGTTTCTCATGCGAACAGGCAAGCAGGACGTCATGGCCGGCAGGCAGGGCACGACCCTGGGCAGGGGTCTGCTGCAACAGGCAGGTGACGGTGGGTGTGCGGATGTATTTTTTTCATGATCCTCCGGAGTGGTCCAGGCGCAGGCGATGTATGGGGTATTTAAAATGGCCATTTGCGTAAGTCAACATGTTTCTCGGCCTGGCCTGTGCTTGCTGCCGTATGTGCCGGGGCGGGACCGGCGCGGGATGTTCCCCGTCTGTCAAAGAGCTTGTTACTTGGTTTTGGCTGCTGCTATAATATCTTCGGAATAAGGTGCTGAAATGATTTCCTTGCTTTTTGCCGGCAAAGAAAGAAGATGATACAACCGGCGGTGGCCGAGCGGCGGCGGCCTGGTGCGCCAACGCCGCCTGCGTGAAAGCGGGGCTGGGGAAATTGCGGGGCAGATGGAAGAGGCCATGAATACACAGCTGACAGGCGTGCTGCGGCAGAAAATGTCCGTCCGGAAAATGCTTGGCCTGGGGTTTTGCGCCGTTTTGCTCGTCATTGCCGTTTTCGGGGAGGGTGTCTGTCTGCAGGCGGCGCCGGCTGACGAGTATGCCCTGAAAGCCGCCTTTATCATCAATTTCGCCAGATTCACCCAGTGGCCGGCCCGCTCCGCCGCCGGGCCGGCGAATACCCTTGAACTCTGTGTGGCGGCTGATCCGTCGGTTCGCAGGGCTTTCCGGCAGATTGACGGACAGCAGGTGGATAAACGCTTCATGCGGGTCATTGCGGTGGAGGAAACTGATGACTTGTCAGGCTGCGCCCTGCTTTTTATCGGCAGAACCACGAGCAGGGACGCCCGGGAAAAATTGCTGGCCGCGGTTGCCGCCAAACCCGTGCTCACCATTGGGGAAACCAAAGATTTTGCCCGGCTCGGCGGGGTGATGAATTTTATCATGAGGAAAGGCGGTCTCCATTTTGAAATCAATCCGGAAACGGCCAGACAGCAGAAACTGACCCAGAGTTCCCGCCTGCTGCAGCTGGCAACCATTGTTGCCGAAAAAAAGCCTGAGGACAGATAATGCCGCGACTGCGCGATATTTCCATCAGAACGAAACTTTTTCTGCTCATGAGTTTCACCGCCTTTCTGGCCCTGGCCCTGGTCGCCACCGCCCTGATCATTTATGAAAAGGCCAATGCCGGCAGATTTTATTCGCGGCAGCTCATTTCCATGGCGGACATCATCGCCTTGAACAGCGGGGCGGTGCTGGCCTTTCAGGATGAGGGAGCGGCCCGGGAGATCCTGCATTCCCTGGCGGCAAAACCGGAAATCGTGCTGGCCGTTCTCTATGACCGGCAGGGCAATATCTTCAGCACGTACCGCAAAGCCGGGGCAGACGGGGAGGATTTAACCGCCGAACTGCGCAAGGCGTACCCGGACGGCAGGCAGATCATGGCTGAACAGGAGGCCAGGGGAGGGACCACCTTCATGTCCGCCAAGCATGTGCATGTCATCCGTCCGGTCCGCATCGGCAATAACCTGAAGGGGGAAAATGATCTGGTGGGCGCCATTCATCTGGTGGATGACATGCAGCAGCTTTACCGCCGGCTGCATGCCTACTATACCGTGGTGGCGGTCATTGTCGTCATCACCTTTCTGGTGGTCCTCGCCCTGACGGCCAGACTGCAGAGACTGTTCACCGAGCCCCTGCTGGAGTTGATGCAGTCCATGGCCGCGGTCAGGCGGGAGAAAAATTATGCGGTGCGGGTCAGCAAGAAAAGCAACGATGAATTCGGCACCCTGATCGACCGGTTCAACGACATGCTGATCGAGGTGCAGAGCCGGGACGGCGAACTGCAGGAATACAGTTCGGGTCTGGAGAGGATGGTGGAAAAACGCACCGGGGAGCTTTCCCGCGCCAATGAGGAACTGGCCCTGCTGGTTGGTGATCTTGAGCAGGCGAAAGAGGCGGCCGAGCAGGGCAGCAGGGCGAAAAGCGAATTCCTGGCCACCATGAGCCATGAAATCCGCACCCCGATGAACGGCATCCTCGGCATGACCGAGCTGCTGCGCGGCACCGGACTCAACAACCGTCAGCTCCGCTTTGTGCAGACCATTCAGCGGGCGGTTGACTCGCTGATGGGGGTCATCAACGACATTCTGGATTTCTCCAAGATCGAGGCCGGCAAGCTGGAACTGGAGAGTCACACCTTCAATCTGCGCGAACTGGTGGAGGATACGGCCGAGATGATGGCCGAGGGCGCCCATCTCAAGGGGCTGGAACTGATTCCCGTGCTGCCTGCGCATCTGCCGGAGATCATGCAGGGGGATTCCAACCGGCTGCGCCAGATTATCGTCAATCTGCTCAGCAACGCCATCAAGTTCACCGAGAGCGGTGAAGTGGTGCTCAGGGTTGAGCCGGTGAGTGAAAAAGAGCATGAAGTCACCCTGCGCTTTGAGGTCCGGGATACCGGCATCGGCATCTCGCCGGCCATCCAGGAGCGGATCTTTCAGGCCTTTTCCCAGGCGGACAGCTCCACCACCCGCAAATATGGCGGCACCGGCCTGGGGCTGTCGATCTCCCGTAAACTGGTGAACATGATGGGAGGAGATATCGGGGTGGAGAGCGAACCGGGCCAGGGATCGGCTTTCTGGTTTACCATTACCTTCAGCCGCCAGCAGCCGGAGACGAGGGGCGATGATGAGCAGCGGATGAAGAGCCTGCAGGGCCTGCGGGCGCTCATTGTCGATGATAATGCCGTCAATCGCGCCATTCTGAAAAACCAGGTGAGGTCCTGGGGCATGACCGGCGATACGGTGGAGAACGGTCTGCAGGCCCTGGAAAAACTGGAGGAGGCGACAGGGGGGGGCAAACCCTATGATGTCGTCCTGCTTGACTGGCATATGCCGGAAATGGACGGCATTGAGCTTACCCGGCGCATCCGCAGGCAGTACGGCAGGAATGACCTGCTGGTGGTGATGCTCAGTTCGGCGCCCTTTGATGAGGAATCCGCCAAGGCAAGCCGGGCAGGGGTTGACCTCTATCTGAGCAAGCCGGTGCGGCAGAGTCTGCTGTTCAGCTGTCTCAGCAGCCTGCAGCAGGAGGCTGCCGCAGCCGCTGCCGGCGAGGGCGTGGGGCAGGGCGCCGGGGCCCCGGCAACGGCCGGGCCGTTGTCCTTCCAGGCCCGCATCCTGGTGGTGGAGGATAACCTGGTCAATCAGGATGTGGCCCGGGAGATGCTCCATTACCTGAACTGCCGGGCGGAGGTGGCGGAAAACGGCCGGCAGGCGCTGGCTGCCGTGGCGGAGCAGGAATTTGATCTGATCCTCATGGATTGCCACATGCCGGAGATGGACGGCTTCACCGCTGCCAGGGAAATCCGGCGCCGGGAAGCGGAAAAAGGCGCAGGCCGGCGGGTGCCCATCATCGCCCTGACCGGCGATGTGCAGACCGGCGTGCGGGAACAATGCCAGGCGGCCGGCATGGACGACTTTCTGGGCAAGCCTTTTTATATGAATGATCTGCAGAATGTCCTGAGCCGCTGGCTGCCGGGTCGTCCGGCGCCGCAGCCGGTCATGGCCGCTGACCCGGAGCACGAGGGCGCAGATGGGGAGACCCGGCTGAAATCCCTGCTTGACCAGAAGCGGCTGGAGATGATCCGCGCCATGCAGCGGCCGGACAGTCCCTCCGTGCTTGACAGGATTATCAACATGTACACGGAAAATTCCCCGGAAATTCTGCGCGCCATTCATGAGGCGGCGCACAAGGGGGATGGGGAGGCCCTGCGGGAAGCGGCCCACAGTCTGAAGACCAGCAGCGCCAATCTCGGCGCCAGCGAACTCGCCGCCCTGTGCAAGGAACTGGAGGTGCTGGGCGGCAGCGCCGGAACTGAGGCGGCGGCGGAGCTGCTTGACCGGCTGGATGATGCCTATCAGGAGACGATAGCGGCCCTGGCCCGGGAAATGGAGAACACAGGCGATGAGTAAGAACAGAGCCCCGGGAGAACAGACGGTTGTTCTGGTTGTTGATGATGACATGGCCCAGCGTCTGCTCATGCGGGAAACCCTGCACGACTTCAGCCTGGCGGTGGAGGAGGCGGCGGATGGCGAGGAGGCCCTGGCCGCTTTTGCCCGCACTTCCCCGGATCTGGTGCTGATGGACGTCAAGATGCCGAAGATGGACGGCTTTACCGCCTGCGCCATGATGCGCAGGCTGGCCGGCGGGCAGGATGCGGTGATCGTGCTGGTCACTGGACTGGAGGATTTTGCCTCCATCCGCCGGGCCTTTGACGTCGGCGCCACCGATTTTGTCACCAAGCCGGTCAACTGGCCGCTGCTCAGCCACCGGGTGCGCTACCTGCTGCGGGCGGGCCGCGCCTTCCGCAATCTGCGCCAGAGCGAAAAACGTCTCTCCATTGCCCAGAACATCGCCAATCTGGGCAACTGGGACTGGGATATTGAAAAGAACAGCCTTTTCTGTTCCGCCCAGATGTACCGGATCTTCGGCCTGTCCTTCCAGGAGCCCGCCGCCACGTACAAAACCTTTCTCACCCGGGTGCATCCCGATGAGCGCGAGGCGATCAGAGAACTGGTGGACACGGCCCTGCGGACCAAAAAACCGTACAGCATCGATTATCGCATTCTGCTGCCAGGCGGCAGCTGCCGCAACGTGCACGAACAGGCGGATGTGGTGCACGATGAGCAGGGCAATCCAGTCAGCATGCATGGCACGGTGCAGGATATCACCGAGCGGATCAATGCCGAGGAAAAGATCCGCCTGCTGGCCTATTATGACGGCCTGACCGGCCTGCCCAACCGGCAGCTGTTCCTGCAGCTGTTCCAGCAGGCCCTGGCGGCGGCCCGGCGGGAGGGCGGCAAGGTAGCCCTGCTCTATCTCGATCTTGACCGGTTCAAGCGCATCAATGACACCATGGGCCACAGCGCCGGCGACACCCTGTTGCAGGAGATCGCCAACTGCCTGGGGGAAAGCATCCGTTCCTCGGATATCGTGGCCAAGGCCTGTCTGCCCTGTAAACCCGGGGTCACCCTGTCACGGCTGGGCGGCGACGAGTTCACCATCCTGTTGACCAGGCTGGCGGAGGAGGAGCACGCCGGCCGCGTGGCGCAACGCATTCTCGATCTGCTGAGCCAGCCGATCAGGATAGCCGGCCAGGAGGTCTATATCTCGGGCAGCATCGGCATCACCCTTTATCCCGGCGATGGCGAGGATGTGGATATGCTGCTCAGAAATGCGGATGTCGCCATGTACCATGCCAAGGAGATCGGCAGGAATACCTTTCAGTTCTTTTCTGCCCAGATGAACCAGCGGGCCATGGAAAAACTGAGCATCGAGACCGATCTGAAGAAAGCGATGGAAAGAAAGGAACTGCTGCTCTATTACCAGCCCCAGATTGATCTGCAGACCGGTCGGCTGGCCGGGGTGGAAGCGCTGGTGCGCTGGCTGCATCCCCGCCTGGGCATGGTGCCGCCGTCGCTCTTTATTCCCATCGCCGAGGAGACGGGATTGATCGTGGAGGTCGGCGAGTGGGTGCTGCAGGAGGCCTGCCGGCAGGCGGTGCTCTGGCAGCGGGCCGGGCTTGTCCCGGTGCGCATGGGGGTCAATATCTCCAGCCTGCAGTTCAAACAGCAGGGTCTGGCAGCGCTGGTGGATCAGGTGTTGCAGCAGACCGGGCTGGCCGCCGGCTGTCTTGAGCTTGAACTGACGGAAAGCGCCATCATGCAGAATGTCAGTCAGGTGAACCAGACCCTCATTGAATTAAAGGAGCTGGGCGTCAATCTCTCGGTGGACGATTTCGGCACCGGCTACTCATCCATGAGTTATCTGAAGCGATTTCCGCTCGACACCCTGAAAATTGATCGCGGGTTTGTCATGGATATCACCACGGATGCCAATGATGCCGCCATCATCAAGGCCATTATTGCCCTGGGGAAAAGTCTGGGACTGAAAACCATCGCCGAGGGGGTGGAGACCGCCGAGCAGCTGGCCTTTCTGCAGAAGCAGGGATGTGATGTGATCCAGGGATTTTTTATCAGCATGCCTCTGCCCGTCCGGGAGGCGGAACGGTATCTCATCGAGGGGGAAAAATTCTGTTAGCCGGCCCGCTGCGCCGGCAGTCGCAGAACAGAGTGAAGGGACTCGGGAAATACCAATTTACCATCACGCTTCCCGTCTTCGGGCCACATCCCACAAGGGGACACCGAGGTCTTTGGCTGCGCCTCAATCGCAAAATCCGCAGGCGTAGCCCTGCAGCGCCTGCGGTTTTGCTCAACCGGCGCCGCCAAATCCAACCCAGATCCGGGCGCCATCCAGGTTATGAGTATTTCCCGAGTCCCTTAACATCAGGGAATTGTTAGCGGTAATTCTTGAAAAATTATGGAATCCGGATAATATTCGATTAAAGACTGCCAGGAGATTTCCCCTGGCAGTATGCGATGGCGGGCATGATCCCCGCTGAAAATGGATGAACGGAACAGGACTCCTGCCAGTCCGGCTAAAGAGTTGCGAGAGGAGGTTGCCATGAAAAAAGGAGCAGTTGTCGGTTTATGTCTGTTTGCCTCGCTGGCGCTGGCCGGCTGTTCGACGCCTTACCGAATGATGCTCAAGGACGGCAAGGTGGTGGAAATGGTCGATGAGCCTGAGTTTGATGAGGACACGGGATTTTATGAGTACCAGACCCTGGATGGCAAGAATGTGCGGGTCAACAAGGATCAGGTTGTCGAGATCAAGGAAATGTGAGCTGCCTTGAATGAACGGCATAAGATAATAGCCATATTCAGCGCGACAATCTTTCTGCTCCTCTCCCTGGTGGTCGGCGGCAGCATCTATTTTCTGTACAGAACGGCGGTGCGGGAGCAGGGCATCCGGCTGCTGGAAATGACCATCAGCCGGGCGCATCTGATTGAGGCCCTGGTCAGGGATGTGCAGGCCCTTTCCCCCCTGGACAAAGGGGCCGGGGATTTTGACATCAATAAGTTTCTGCTGGCCCTGAGCCGGCATGCGGCGGAGATGGCCGAACATTCGGAACGGCTGCCCTCTTTTTTTACCGACAGCAATGAAAAGCGGAGTACGAGCCTGGAGTTTGTCATTGCCCGCCGGGTGGGCGACAGTGTTTTTTTTATCAATTCCCGCGGCATGGAGATGCCGCCGGTTCCCCTGGCCTCGGTCAGTCACAAGCCGATCGGCCAGGCCATCGCCGGCGGGACCGGGGTCAGGCAGGTCGTTGATCATCTCGGGGTGCCGGTGCTGGTGGCCTTCACCCATATTGAGGGGATCGACTGGGGGCTTGCCTCGAAAATCGCCATCAGCGACATGCGCACCGCTTTCTTCAAGGCGAGCTTTTTATCCGTCGGCGTGGCCGTGGTGCTGCTGCTGGTCGGAGCAACCGTGCTGCTGACCATTGTCAACCCGCTCATCCACAGCCTCGAATCGGCCCGTGATGAGGCGGCGGCGGCCAATCGCATCAAAAGCGAATTTCTGGCCAACATCAGCCATGAGATCAGGACGCCGATGAACGGCATCATCGGCATGACCGATCTGGCCCTGCAGACTGACCTGAACGAAGAGCAGCGCTCCTATCTCAACACCGTCCAGGGTTCGGCCAAGAACCTGCTCGGCCTGCTCAATGACATTCTCGATTTCTCCAAGATTGAGGCCGGGCAGCTGGAAATGGAGATCCTGCCCTTTGAGCTGCGGGAAACCATTGAGACCTGCGTGCAGTCCTTCGCCGCCCAGGCCCATGAAAAGGGGGTCGAGCTCTTTTCCTATCTGCCGGCGGACCTGCCGGTGGCGGTGGTCGGCGATCAGCTGCGGCTCAGTCAGATCCTTTTCAATCTGGTGGGCAATGCGGTGAAATTCACCCCCCGGGGGGAGATTTTCGTGCGGGTCGAGAGCGCGGAGACTGATCCCGCCGATGACCAGCTGCTGCTCTATCATTTTTCCGTAGCCGATACCGGCATCGGCATCCCGGCCGGCAAAAGGGAAATGATCTTCGATACCTTCAGCCAGGCGGACAGTTCGGTGGCGCGGCTGCATGGCGGCACCGGCCTGGGACTGTCCATCGCCAGGAAACTGGTGGAGATGATGGGCGGCAGGATCTGGGTTGACAGCAGACCGGGCGGCGGCAGCATCTTCCGCTTCACCGCCCGTTTCCGCCGGGGGGACGCCGCCGGGGAGCCAATCGGCTTTCAGGTGGACACGTCGCAGCTGCCGGTGCTGGTGGTGGATGATAATGAAACAAACCGCTACATCCTCAAGGAGTTTCTGCGGGGCTGGAATTTCCCGGTGGCTGAGGCCGCCTCAGCCGAGGAGGCCAGCCGCGAGGTGGACCGGGCCAATCGCGCCTCCCAGCCCTACAGCCTGCTTATTCTCGATTATCGCATGGACGGTCGCAACGGGCTTGACCTGGCGGAGCAGCTGGACGGCATCCTGGGCGAGGCCATGATGCCCTTCATCCTGCTCTCCTCCTCGGTGGAAAGAGGCACCTCAAAAAGGTGCCAGCAACTGCAGAAATGCTTTTTCCTGATGAAGCCCTTCAAAAAGGATGAACTGGCCCGCTGCATCCGGTTTGCCTTGAGCGGCCGGCAGCCGGGGGACAGCCGGGAGAGGAACAGGGAACGGAGTCTGCCTGCCAGGGAGGTGAACATCCTGCTGGTGGAGGACCATCCCATCAACCGGGAGCTGGCCAGAATCCTGCTCGCCAAGCAGGGCTATCAGGTGTTTGAGGCCGGCAATGGGGTGGAGGCGCTCCGTCTGCTGGCGGCGGAGAGCATCGATCTGGTGCTGATGGATGTGCGGATGCCGGTGCTGGACGGCTTTTCCGCCACCAGGATCATCCGGCTCTGTGAGGAGAGAAGACCCGATGCGGCGCTTGAGCTTTATCCCGGGCTGGCCGGAGGAGAAAACGCCGGGCTGGCCGGGAAGATCAGCAGCGTCTATGGCGGCGGTCATCTGCCGGTGGTGGCCATGACCGCCCATGCCATGCAGAAGGACCGGGAGCAGTGCCTGGCCATGGGTATGGATGACTATCTGACCAAGCCGTTCAATGCCCCGGCCCTGTATGCGGTGATTGACCGCCTGACCGGCGGGGCCGCAGGCGCGCAGCCGGCAGCCCCCCCGGACCAGCCGCAGCCGTTGCCGGTTGCCGCCAGCGTGCTGGGGGCCATACAGCTCAAACTGCAGCAGCAGTATGACCTGAAGCCGGAAAAGGTCGGTGAGATCGTCAAGATCACGGTGAAAAGCCTGGAGGACCATCTCAAGGAGGCGGAACGGGCAGCAGCCGCCGGCGACCTTGCCTCACTCAGTTTCGCGGCCCACGGCATGAAAGGCATTCTGCTTAATTTCTTCCTGGATGAACTGGCCAAAACGGCAAACGAGGTGGAAATCGCCGCCATCCGCAAGGATGAGGCCCCCTACCAGGAGATGCTCGCCGACCTGCGCAAAAAACTGCAGGTGTTTTTGGCCGGATAAGGTAAAATGAGCACGCGGCAAACTCGGAGAGGGAGATTTTCTTGGTGAGCGGACAGGCGGCAGAACTCAGATATGCAGTCCGTTTGCGGGTGGTGTGGAAGTATTTCGGGCAGCTGTGTCTGGTGCTGGCGGCGCTGACCGGGGTGACCATGCTGGTCGCGGTGCTGTTCGGCGACCAGCAGATGGGCCTGCGCTACGCGCTGGTGATTTGCCTGCTTCTCGGCCTGGGAATCACCCTTTCCCGCCTGCCGGCGCCTTCCAGCATGCAGGCCAATGAAGGCATGGTGCTGGTGGCCCTCATGTTCCTGTTCACCCCCTTCGTGATGTCTTATCCGATGATGGCCTCGGGGATGGACTTTGCCGACGCCCTTTTTGAGGCCATCTCCGGCGTGACCACCACCGGGCTCAGCACCAGGGCGACGCTGGCCGGGGCGCCTGCCGTCTTTCTCTTTGCCCGTTCCTGGATGCAGTGGTACGGGGGACTGGGAATCGTCATTTTGTCCCTGGGCCTGGCCATGCAGCCCGGCCTGGTGGCCAAGGGACTGGCAGTCACCGAAGCCGAGGCCCATGATCTGGTGGGCGGCACCAGGGCTCATGCCCGGCGGGTCTTGAAGGTTTATGCGGCCCTCACCGTCATCGGCATCGTGGGGGCGCTGCTGACCGGGCTAGGTCTGTTTGATGCGGTGCTGTATACCTTTTCCGCCGTCTCCACCGGAGGGTTTGCCCCTTATGACGCCAGTCTCGGCGTCTTCGCCTGGCCGGCCCAGCTGTGGATCAGTCTGCTCTGCCTGGCCGGGGCGGTGTCCCTGGCTTTTTACCATCGGCTCTACCGGCGCCGGCACCCGATGCCCGGGGATCTTTCCCAGGTGCGGGCGTTGCTGGCGGCCGGCCTGCTCGTGTCCCTGCTGCTGGCGGCCAGCATGCGCACAACCACTGACCTGCCCTGGGCAGCGGTACTGCACCATGCCCCGCAGCTGGCGGTTTCGGCCCAGACCACCGCCGGTTTCGCGTCCATGCCCTGTGCGGAGCTGAGTGCCGGCTCCAAGCTGATCCTCATCTTTTCCATGCTGGTGGGTGGCGGGGTTAGTTCCACCGCCGGCGGCTTCAAGCTGCTGCGGCTGCTGATCGCGATCGGCGTTTTCCGTTTTATCCTGGTGCGGACCTGCCTGCCGCGCCACGCCGTGGTGGAACCCCGGCTGGAGGGCCGTATTCTGGAGGGAGCCGAGATCCGCGAGGCACTGCTGCTGATCCTGCTGTTCATGGCGGTGGTCGCCCTCTCCTGGCTGGTTTTCGTGGCAATGGGGTATGATCCCCTCGACTCCCTGTTCGAGGTGGTTTCCGCCACCGGGACCGTGGGGCTTTCGGTCGGCATCACCAGCTCGGCTCTGCCGAGCCTGCTCAAGGGGGTGCTGTGCATTGACATGCTGATGGGCAGGCTGGAAATCATCGCCTGGCTGGTGCTGCTCTATCCGGGCACCTGGTTTGGCAGAAGAATGGAGGTCAAATGAGAATTGTTTTTGTCGGCGCAGGCGAGGTGAGCATCGGTACCGCCAAGGCGTTGATCAGCAAGGGGCATGAGGTGGTCATCATTGAGACCAACAAGGTGAAGATCGACGAACTCTCCTCGCAGCTGGACTGCAGTTTTCTGCAGGGGGACGGCAGCCGGCCGGACATCCTGCGGGAGGTCAATCCGGAACAGACCGACGTGCTGGTCTGTCTGACCAACAGCGATCAGGCAAACGTCATTGCCAGCCTGGTGGGCCGTTCACTCGGGTTCAAACGGGTGGTGACCAGTATCGCTGATGCCCAGTTTGAGGGCATCTGCCTGGAACTGGGTTTGCAGGACACCATCATCCCTTCCCGCACCATCAGCCGGCATCTGGAGGACATGATCAGCGGCGTGGAGAATCTTGAGCTGTCGGCGGTCATCAAAGATGAGGCCCGATTTTTCACCCTGATTGCCAGGGAGGAGGATGCGGTCACCGCCAGGGAGTTACGGCTGCCGGCGGAGGCCAGGGTGGTCTGCTATTACCGTGATGACAAGTTTTTTCATGCCGACGAGGAAACAAGGTTCCGCCGGGGCGACGAGCTGGTCATTCTGACCCACAGCAAAAATATTCCCGAGCTGCAGGAACGCTGGCAGGCCAAAGCCAGGGAGAAATCCGGGGCCGGGGCGGCTGAGCTGTAGCCGCTGGCCGGCAGGGCGGCTAACGGTTAGGGCGTGCCTGCCGGTCAGGCAGGGACGTTCCCGCCTGCCGGCAGAGCAGCAGCAGGTATGCCGCTGTCCCGGCCAGCAGCGCCAGGCCGGCAAGACAGCCGGCCTGATAGAGCTGCGGCTGCATCACCAGGGTTTGCAGCTCCCCGCCCTCCCCGAGGATGTGCGGACTCCTGCCGATCAGCCAGGCGGCGCGGCTGAAAACGGCGAGCAGCACGGTCAGCCAGGCGGACATGGCTGCCAGCCCAAGCAGGCGGCTGGACGGCCCAAGCAGCAGCGAGCGCAGCTGATAGCGCCGCAGCCGGGCTGCGGCTGCCTCAGGCGGGCCGACGGTCAGCTGCAGAAACAGGGATTTTTGTGCCGCTCCCTCCCGCATGACCAGGGCAAGCCTTAGAGCCAGGGCCACCAGCAGAAAGGGGAAGAGCCTGATGACATCGGTCATGCTGAGCGGCAGGGGACCGAAGGGCGACTCAATGGCTTGCAGCCGGTCGGACAGACCCCTGATCTGTTCCCTGGCGCCTTCGATGGTTTGCCTGAGCGCGGCAAGCTCCTGCTCCTGACCCTGCAGCTGGCGGTTGGTCTGCGCAAGCAGGGCCACAACCTGCCCTTCCAGGGGGGCAAAGGCCGCCTCGATATGGTCGCGCAGGGTGACGGCCACGTCAAGCTTGCCGCCTCTGCCCCCATAGGAATGCCAGAAGTCGGGATCAATGGCGCTGATCCGTTCTTTCACCGCATCAACCGCCTGCCGGCTGATCGCCCGCAGGTCGCCGGCCCCGCCGGAGCTGCCGGCGCCGTCCAGTTCTGCCACCGGCTTGACCACCCGGTTTTCCAGGTCCGCCAGCAGCCGGCCAAACCAGTCGTTGATATACCAGTTGACCGCTGCCGCAAAGGTGGTGATTCCCGCCGGCAGGGTGATGGCGCCGGGCGCCAGTGGCTGCTGCATGTACTGCTGCTGCATGTACGGCTGGCTGGCCAGGTTGTCTGGCGGTAAACCGGCGAAATCGACGCCGGGGCCGGGGACGGGCAGGTCCCGCTCAGTCAAGGCATCCCGGAGAGCCGGCAGGGCGTCCCGCAGCTCATCCGGGAAGAGATTGAGCTCCCGGCGTATCTGCTCAAGGGCTGAGCCGGCAGCCTGCTTCACCTGGTTGATTTTCTCAGCCTGACCGGAGAGCGCCTTGATTGACTGCTCCATGGCGGGCAGGGAATTTTGCAGGGACTGTTCCCGGCCTTTGAGCTGGAAATAGGGCTCAATCACATAAACATGGGTGGCCAGCGCAAAAAGAAGACCGACCACGAGCAGCCGGTTGATTTCCCTGATGCTGGACCGGTAGTCACTGAGCACAGCGTCGGCATCTGCCATATCTTCATCTCCCTTGTCATTTCAAGTTCAGAACTCCTGATGTCGTGACGCAATTTCAATAAGTTATGACACAACTCCGGATTCTGGCCTGATACCGGCAAAGTGCCTAAAGTGCCTAAGTACTTAAAGTGCCCTTGTGCCCCTTGCGGGTACTTGTGCCCCTTGCGGGTACTTGTGCCCCTTGCGGGTACTTGTGCCCCTTGCGGGTACTTGTGCCCCTTGCGGGTATAAAGTTAAAGGAGTTATCTGATCAGATAGTACCGCAACTTTAGGCACTTTAGGCATTTCAAGTACTTTAGGCACACTGCTCGATCTCCGAGTATGGTATCACGACAAAACTTGTCGAGTTCAGGTTGTCTGAAGTCGTCTGCCAAACAATCCCTTTAAAAAGCCGCCTGCCTGGCTCCCCCTGTTCGGCCCTGGTCAGGCGTCATCCGCTTTTTCCATCCCGCCCGGTGTCACCCGACATGCCGGTCACGTTTTGTCCGTGTTGCCCCTGGCTGCCGTCCCGGCCGGCAGCCAGGCGGCGACGGCTAAGAGCACCACGAAAAGGGTGTTCAGATAAAGCAGATTCCTGGCCAGGGGAAAGGCGGAGCTGTCATGCAGGCTGGCGGCCGGCACCAGGGAGACGAACTTCCAGTAATATTCCTCCTTCTGGCCTGTATAACAGCCGCATGGCCCGTCGGCATTGAGGAAGGCCCTGGCCGGCTCCAGAACGCACAGCTGCGGGTAGAAGGTCAGATAGGTGAAAAGACCTGCCTCGCCGCTGATATGGCCTTTTCCTGCTGCCGCGATGCTTTCCCAGGCAGTGGGGAAGCGGGCCTGGAAGGTCTGGTTTTTCCGGTCCGGGTAGAGAAAACCCCATTCCGCCTGGGGGGTGGGACCAAGGAGAAAGTAGCCCTGCCGGTTGACAAGATAGATGGTCCGCCGGTTT
Organism: Desulfurivibrio sp.; assembly: GCA_003605035.1. Classification (GTDB taxonomy): domain Bacteria; phylum Desulfobacterota; class Desulfobulbia; order Desulfobulbales; family SURF-16; genus SURF-16. Next base: position 69,241 of record QZKJ01000014.1, on the reverse strand, counting down.
TCCAGGGACAGTTTTTTGAGGGGCTGCAGCAGGCGGTCGGCAAGACAGGTCAGGATGATGACGCCGCGCTGCTGACCGGCCCGGTCGAACACGGCAATGCCGCAGGTCATCACCGGGGTGGGCGGCTGGGTGATTCTGCCCTGCTCGTTGCTCAGCGTCAGGGGGGACATGGAGAAGTCGCCGGCCTTCAGCCGGGCGCTGTTGACGAAATAGTCCCGGTTTCCGGCGTACTGCAGCTCGTCCTGAGGGACACGGCCGGGGACGCCGGCATTGTAGTTGATCCGGATGATTTCCATGCCCTGCCGGTCAATGAAGCGGATCCGGTCGTAGATCCGGCGGTGGGTGGAGAAGGCGAGCAGGTCGGCGGCCAGCACGGCAAGGGAATCCGCCGTCCCCAGGTCAAGAAAGGCCTGCAGCGTCTGCTGGCCGGCCAGCACTTTCAGGTCGCCTACCACGGCTTTGAGGGGACCCTGCAATGATTCCAGCTGGCTTTCCAGCAGCAACATTTCGTTCTCGCGCAGCAGTTGCTCTCTGGCGGTTGATTCCTGCCGGTAGAAAACGACGGAAAGAGAGGCGAGGAGCAGAATGGCCGGCAGAAAAACAAGCATGAACCTTTTGAGGCGGTTCCCGCTGTTTTCCCTGGAGAGAGGGGTGGAGCTCCTGTTGTCGTGCATAAATGAAAATCCCTTGCCTGAGCGAAGATGAGTAACTTCTGTAATTCTATTGGTAAAACCGGCGCAGAGCAAGGCAAATTCCGCAACGGTTTTTTTATCGCTTTACCAATGATAGCAATTGCTATAGATTAAATTCATGAATTTTTCCCCAAGCTCGCTCCCCCAGGATAACTCCCCGCGTTTGCTCAGAAATGTCGTCCTGTTCGGCCTGGGCATCGGCCTGTTTATCATGGCCTTCAACTGGTGGTCCTTCATGAAAATGAATGCTGAAAGGGATCTTTACCGTTCCCTGCAGCAGGAAATGCTTGGCCTGGAAAAGGATGTCAACCGGGTTATGCTGCAGGAGCGGGCGCTTATCGATCAGCTGCTGGAAAAAGGTGAGCCGGGCATGGACGGCATGCAGCAGCAGGATTTCCCGGACTTGCTGGGCAGATACCGGCAGCTGGCCGAGGCGACCCGGACCGGCGGATTTTTTGCAGACTTCGGCAATGCCTTGCAGCGGCTGGAGGAAAACCGGCGGCAGAGCGTTGCCTGGCGCCACCGTTATAATCAGCTGCTTGCCGCCAATGCCCGGGTAATCCTGGCCCCGCCCGAGCTGCTTGCCAGGATCGGACTGGGGCTTGCCGCCCTTGAGGAACAACAGCGGGAAAAGGCTGCCGGGTCTTCGCCGGGATTGCTCCGCCAGCAGGGGCGGACGGCCAAGCATGAGTTGCTGGTCACCCTGGCCAGGATGCGGCATGATGTGGAGACCCTTGCCCTGCTCTGTGAACTGATCGCGGTGGAGCGGGACCGGAACCACCTGGATCAGATTCATATCAATTACATCCAGAAGCTCTCGGCGCAGATTGCCGGCAACCTGCATCTTCTCACCCGCCAGCTGCCCGGCGAATTGACGGAGATTGCCGGGCAACTCGACCGCTTCGTTGCCGCCTTCTGGGGCAAGGATTATCAGCAGGGACCCTCAGGCGGCATCGTGGCCCCGGGCCGCGGCGGCTTTTATGATTTCCACCGGCAGCGCATCGAGCTGGAGCAGGAGCATGACCGGCTGCGGGACCACATCTTCCAGGATTTTATCATCGTCCGCAACGCCCAGCAGAATCTGACCGACCGGGCCGGCAGATATCTGGAGGCGGAAAGCGGCAGGATGCAGAAACTCCTGCACCGCACCTGGCTGGTTATTGTGCTGACCAGTCTGTCCCTGGCGGTTTTCTTCGTTCTTTTTTCGCGCAGAATCATCAGGATCTGCGAAAAACGCATCGAGGAACGCGGCGCCATGATCAGCGAGTTGAAGAATTCCCACCGGCTGCTGGATCAGGTTTTTCAGACAGCCGGCAACGGCATGCGAATAATTGATAAGAATTTCGATGTGATAAGGGTTAATGCCGTCTTTGCTGAGCTGGCCGGGGGGCAAAAGGAGACCCTGGAGAACAGCAAATGCTTCGTGACCTTTCCCGGTCCGTTCTGCCACACCGGGCAGTGCCCTGTGTTGTTGCTGCAGGATGGCAGGGAATGGGCTGCCTTTGCGGTGGAAAAGCTGCGGGCTGACGGCAAGCTGATCACCTGCCGGCTCAGGGCGGCCCCGCTCCGCAATGAGCAGGGCGAGTTTGTCGGCATCATCGAAGATTTCCATGATATCAGCGATATGGTACAGGCTGAGAAGATTCTGCGTCAGGCCAAGGAGGAGGCGGAGGCGGCCAATGCGGTCAAAAGCGAATTCCTGGCCAATATGAGCCATGAAATCCGCACCCCCTTGAACGGCATCATGGGCATGACCGATCTGGTGCTGGGGACACAACTCTCTTCGGACCAGCGCCGCTTTCTGGAGATGGTGAAAACCTCCGCCAACCGGCTGCTCGACGTGGTCAACGAGGTGCTTGATTTTTCCAAGATCGAGTCCGGCTCCCTGGAAATTGAACATATCCCCTTCAGCCTGTTTGATGTGGTGGGCAACTCGTTGAATATCCTGGCCTTCAAGGCAAATGACAAGGGGCTGCAGCTTACCTATGAGATCGAGCAGGCGCTGATTGACGGTTTCATCGGCGACCCGGGCCGGCTGCGGCAGATTCTGGTCAACCTGGTGAGCAACGCCATTAAATTCACCAGCAGCGGCAAGGTGGTGGTGAAGGTAAGGCAGGCCACGGCGGATGAATGCCCTGACCGGATCAGGCGGGAGAAGGGGGAGAGGGATATGGCCCTGCATGTTACGGTGGCGGATACCGGCATCGGCATTGCCCCGGAGATGCAGGAGAGGATTTTCCAGGCCTTCAGCCAGGTCGACGGTTCCTTCTCGCGCAGGCATGGGGGCGCCGGACTGGGACTGACCATCTGCGCTGAACTGATTGCCATGATGGGTGGCGAAATATGGCTGGAAAGTCAGGCAGGGGTGGGGACCACCTTTCATTTCACCCTGCTGCTGCAGACCCAGGCCAGACAAATCAGGACGTTTGAAGCGCTGCCGCTCGGCGCCCTGCAGGGCAAGTCCTTCCTGGTGGTGGCCGGCGAGGCCTCGGAGCGTTTCATGTTAAAGGAGATGCTGAGTGAATGGGTAAAGGATGTGCTGCTGGCGGGTTCTGCCGAGGATGCTTTGCGGATGGCGGCTGAGAAACGGTTCCACGCCATCATTCTCGATGCCCTGCCAGAGCCTGATCAGCCCTTTGCCGTGGCCCGCGAACTGCAGCAGATTGCCGGCGACGCCAGGATCATGATGCTGACTGCCGCCAGCCAGCGCGGGGACGGGCAGCGCTGCCGGGAGGCCGGCATTGTCTCCTTTCTGCTTAAGCCGGTAAGCAGGACCGAACTGCTCGAGGCCCTGCGCATGGTGCTGGGTAGGCCGGCGGACAGCGGACAGCTGCCCCTGGTGACCCGGCATTCCATCAGGGAAAGTCTGCACACCCTCAACGTGCTGCTGGCCGAAGATGAGGAGATCAACCGGGTACTGGCGGTGGAGATGATCCGGGCCCAGGGATGGCGGGTGACCACGGCGGAAAATGGCAGACAGGTTCTCGATGCCTTGCATAATGACTGCTTTCATGTCATTTTAATGGACGTGCAGATGCCGGAAATGGATGGCTTTGCGACGATTGCCCGGATCCGTCAGCAGGAGAAGCTGAGCGGCGGACATATTCCGGTCATCGCCCTGACCGCCCATGCCATGACCATTGACCGCAAGCGTTGTCTGGATGCCGGCATGGACGGTTATGTCTCCAAGCCCATTGACGTGCGGATCCTGCGGCAGGAAATGGAGAAGGTGCTGGGCGTCGACCTGGCCATGAGGAGCGTCACCCTCACCCCGAAGAATAAGAGAGCGGAGATCATTGATTACGATGCCTTTCTCTATGACAGCTGCAACGGCAAGGTGGAGCTGGCCAGGAAGTTGCTCAGGCACCTGCTGCAGGTGAGCGGTCCCCAGTGGCTGGCGGAGGCGGAGGCGGCTATCGCCGCCGGGGACGAGGCGAGGCTCAGAAAGGTATGCCATTCCCTCAAGGGCACCGCGGCCACGGTGTGCGCCAATGCCTTTTCCGAAGCCGGGGCCGAGCTGGGCAGACTTGCCCGGGAAGGCAGAATGAATGAGACGCCCAAAGGGCTGGAACAGCTGAAGCTGGAATTCAACCGGCTGGTGGAATGGGCCAGGGCCAGCGATCTGGATCTGTTATGAGTAAGTGAAAAGTGAAAAGTAAGAAGTGAGAAGTGAGAAGTGAAAGGAAAAGCAAGAAAAAGTGAGGAGTAAGGAGTGAGGAGTGAGAAGAAAAACCTTTACGCAGCATCCCTGCCGGGGCATTGTTTCTTTTCACCTTTCACTTCTTACTTCTCACTTTTCACCCATAAAACGCCATGTTCAAATTTCTCCATACCGCTGATATTCACCTCGACAGCCCCTTGAAGGGGCTGGAGTCCTATGAGGACGCCCCGCTGGAGGAGATCCGCGGGGCCTCGCGCCGGGCCTTTGACCAGCTGATTGATTTCGCCGTTGACGAGGAGGTCGATTTTCTGCTCATTGCCGGTGATCTCTATGACGGCGACTGGAAGGATTACCATACCGGTCTTTTCCTGGTCAACCGCATGGGCCGTCTGCAGCGGGCCGGCATCAGGGTGTTCATCGTGGCCGGCAATCATGATGCGGCAAGTAATACCACCAGGGCATTACCCCTGCCGGATAATGTCAGCCTCTTTTCCCCACGAAAGGCGGAGACAAAACTGCTGGACGATCTCCGGGTGGCCGTCCATGGCCAGAGCTATGCCGCGCGGGACGTCAGGGAAAACCTGGCCCTGGGCTACCCGCCCCGACAGGCCGGTTATTTCAACATCGGCCTGCTGCATACCGCGCTCAGCGGCCGTGTCGGCCATGAGCCCTATGCCCCCTGTACGGTGGATGATCTGCGCGTCATGGGTTATGATTACTGGGCCCTTGGTCATGTGCACCAGCAGGAGGTGGTGGCCCGCGACCCGTGGATCATCTTTCCGGGCAATCTCCAGGGCCGTCATATCCGGGAAAGCGGGGCCAAGGGGGCGACCCTGGTCACCGTGGAGGAAAGCCGGGTGACGACGGTGCAGCAGCGGGAATTTGATGTGCTGCGCTGGCTGCTGTGTCCGGTTGATCTGTCCGCCTGCCAGACGATTGAGGCGGTTTTCGGCCAGGTGCGCCAGGCCCTTGAGGCCGGCCGGGCGGCCGGGGAGGGCAGGCCGCTCGCCATGCGGCTGATCCTGGCCGGCGCCTGTCCGGTGCATGCCGAGCTTATTGACCGCTGGCCCCGGCTGATTGATGAGTTGCGCGGCGTGGCCGCGGCCAGCGGGGAGGTATGGCTGGAAAAAGTGCTGCTGCAGACCCGGCGCCGGACCGAGCTGGCCGAGCTGGTCGGCCAGGATAACGCCCTGGCCGGGCTGCTCCGCTTTCTCGATGAGCTGCCGCTTGGCGCTGAGGATCTCTTTGCCCTGGTGCCGGAGCTGCCGGCCTTTAAAAGCCGGCTGCCCGCTGAACTCTTCGAGGGTGACGAACCTTTGCTGGCCGACAGCCCCGGCCAGACGGAGACCCTGCGGGCCGAGGTCAGGGAACTGCTGGCAGCCAGACTGCTGCAGAATGGAGGCCAGGGATGAGGATCAGGCGTCTCGAGTTGAAGGCCTTCGGTCCTTTCACGGACAAAATCCTGGAGTTTCACGGCGACCGGCCTGGCCTGCATGTCATCTATGGCCCCAACGAGGCGGGCAAAAGCAGTTCCCTGCGCGCCCTCAAGGCCCTGCTCTACGGCTTTCCGGAACGGACCGCGGACAGTTTCCAGCATGCCAACGAGAATCTGCTGGTGGCGGGCTGCCTGCAGGCGGATGACGGCCGGCAGATCTGCTTTCAGCGCCGCAAGCGCCGCAAGGCGGATATGCTTGACAGCCATGGTAATCCCGTAGACGATGGCGCCCTGTCCGCCTTTCTGCCCGGCATTGACCAGGGGCTGTTTGATTCCCTGTACGGCATTGATCATGGCGTGCTGGTGCAGGGCGGCGAGGATATCCTGGCCCAGAAGGGCGAGGTGGGGCAGGCCCTTTTTGCCGCCGGCGCCGGCATCTCCTCCCTGCGGGCCATCCTCGGCTCCCTGGAGGCCGAGGCGGATGAACTGTTCAAGGCGCGGGGCTCAAAACAACTGATCAATATGGCTATTGCCGAACACCGGGATCTGCAGCGCACGGTCAGGCAGGTCAGCCTTTCCAGCCGGCAGTGGCAGGAGCACCGCAATCAGCTCGTCCGCGCCGAGCAGGAACGGCAGCGGCTGCAGCAGCTGCGCGAGTCCAGGGAGCGGCAGCGGCATCATCTTGAGCGGCTGAAACGGGCCATTCCTTTTCTCGCCAGGCGGGCCAAGCTGCTGCAGCAGCTGCAGGAACTGGGTGAGGTAAGGATGTTGCCCCTGGATCTGGCCGACAAGAAGCGGGAGGTAGAGCAGCAGCTCCGGGCAACCGGGCTGCAGCTGCAGAAGGCCCGCACCAGTCTGGGCCTGCTCGTCACCCGGAAGCAAGGCATAGCGGTCAATCAGCTCCTGGTTGAGCACAGCGGGGCCATAGCTGATCTGCACCAGCGACTGGGTGAATACCGCAAAGGGACGCGGGACCGCGCAAGACTTGAAGGAATGCGGACCAGCGAGCGCATGGAGGCGGCGGAGCTGCTCAAGCCCATCCGGCCGGATCTGCCGCTGACCGAGGTGGAGAGCCTGCGGCCGGTGCTGCTCAGGAAAAAAACAATCCAGGATCTGATCAACAGTCACCATACCCTGGAGCTGCAGGTGAGCCAGGCAAAAAAACAGGCCGCAGAGGCGGAACGGCAGCTCGAGGCTGTTGCCAAGGCCCTGGCCCGGTTGCCGGAGGCCAGGGAGATGGGTGGGTTGGGGCAAACGGTGAAGCTGGCTAGAAAAGCCGGCGCCATCGATGGGGAGATAAGGGCAAAAATCCGCGAGATCGCAGGTGATGCCAGGGAGAACGCGGCTGATCTCGCCCGGCTGGGCCGCTGGTCGGGTGAGCTGTCCCGGGTTGTTGATCTGCCCTTGCCCCTGCCGGAAACGGTCAAGGACTTTGCCGGTCGTTATCAGCAACTGGAGGAGAGCAGGCGTCAGCTGGCCAGAGATGAGCGGGACGCGGAAAGGGAATGGCAACAGGCGCTTGCCGAAAAAAAAAGGATTGAATACGGAGGAGAAGTCCCCACCGAAGAGGAACTTGCCCAGGTCCGCGGCAAGCGGGACAAAGGCTGGCGTCTGCTGCGCCGGCAGTGGCTTGCCGGCGAGGATGTTGACCGGCAAAGCCGCGAGTATGACCCGTCGCTCCCGTTGCCGGATGCCTATGAAAAACAGGTGTCCGATTCCGACAGGCTGGCCGACCGGTTGCGCCGGGAGGCGGACCGGGCAGCCGGTTTTGCCGCCAGTAGAGCCCGCCTGGAAGCTCTGGAGGCGGCAAGACAGGAAATCTGTTGCCGCCGGCAGGAACTTGCCGGGCAGGGGCAGGACTTTGCCGTTGCCTGGCAGGAGGTTTGGCGGCAAAGCGGCATCGAGCCCCTTTCTCCTGCGGAAATGGCAGCCTGGCTCCATGAATTTTCAGCCATTCGGGCCAGGGTAAAGGAGATCGGCAAAAAACAACAGGAGCTTGACGAAAAAAAAGGGCTGCGGCTGAGGTTGCGAGAGGGTCTGCTCAGGGAGCTGCAGGGCTTGGGCGAGGGCCGGGATTTCTCCTCTGACGAACTGGAGCCGGTCATTCTTTGCGGGGAAAGAGTAGCGGAGGAAAACGAGAAAAGTCAGCTCAGTCGGGCCAGGCTTACCGAGAAAAGGCAGGAGCTGCTGGCGGGCCTGGCCGCTGCCGTCCTGGATCTGCAGTCGGCGGACGCGGCCTTGCTGGAGTGGCAGGGCAGATGGCAGGACGCCCTGCAGGGGCTGGCTGCGGCAGGCGGCAGGGTGGAGCCGGCTGATGTCAATGCGATGCTCGATGATCTGCAGAACTGCCTGGCCAAGCTGAAGGAGGCCGAAGGATACCGCAAGCGCATTGACGGTATTGACCGGGATGCCGGGCAATATGAGCAGGAGGTGAGAAATCTCCTGCAGCTGGTCGCCCCGGAACTGGCCAGGGCGCCGCTGGAAGAGGCGGTGACCAGGCTGCAGGATATGCTGGGTAAGGCGAATGAGGACAGGACCCTGCTGGCCAAATATGGCGAGGACATGGAAAATCTGGCGGCGGAGATCCGTTATGGCGAGGAAACCTTGCAGAGCCTGCATGGCCAGCTGGATGAGTTTCTGCGGCTGGCCGGCTGTGCCGACAGCGAGGAGCTGGACAGGGCGATTGCCAGGTCTGCTGAATGCCGGGAAATCAAGAAGATGCTCGTTGAGGTCGAGGCGACCTTGGCTGAAATTGCCGAGGGCCTGTCCCTGGAGGAAATCAGCCGGGAGACCCGGGGTCTCCACTCAACAGACCTGCAGGGAGAGATCGATGTCCTGGCAAGAGAGATCAACGAAGAGCTGAGTCCGCAGATTGATGAACTCTTTGAGGTAATCGGCCGGGAAAAGAACGAACTGGCGAAAATGGACGGCAGCCCGCTGGCCGCCGAGGCAGAGGAAAAAGCCGAGCAGGTGCTGGCCAGGATGCGGCGGCTGGCTGAGCGCTATGTGCGGGTGCGGCTGGCGGCCAAGGTGCTGGAGCGGGAAATCGAACGCTACCGGCAGCAGCATCAGGACCCGATTCTCAAGCTGGCCTCAGCCTATTTCCGGGAATTGACCATGGGCTCCTTTGCCGGCCTGCGCACCGATGTGGCGGACAACGGTCATCCGGTGCTGGCCGGCCTGCGACCTGACGAGGCCCGGGGTGTGTATGTGCAGGGGATGAGTTCCGGCACCCGTGATCAGCTCTACCTGGCCCTGCGGCTGGCCACCCTGGAATGGCGGCTTAAGCGCGGGGAAACCATGCCCTTTATCGTGGATGACATTCTCATCAACTTTGATGACGAGCGGGTGCAGGCCACCATCAGGGTGCTGGCCGGCCTGGCGGAAAAAACCCAGGTGATTCTCTTTACCCACCACCGGCAGGTGGTGGAGGATGCCCGGCAACTGGCGGGCCAGGCGCATATCCAGATCCATCAGCTGTAACGGGTCGCGGCGTCAGCCGGTCAGCGCCGCCTCTGCTTTTTCTGCAGCTTGCATTCGTACATCAGGTTGTCCGCCCGGTTCATCAGCTCTTCAATGGAACTGGGATGTTCCGGATCATAGCGGACCACGCCGATGCTGAGCGACAGCTCGTAGCTGCGCTGCTCCTGGCTGTTTCTGGCCTGCAGGTTCAGCTCCAGACGGCTGATGAGGGATTTTTCGTCGGCCGGATCAATGAGCAGCACGGCAAATTCATCGCCGCCCAGCCGGGCGATGGTATCCGAGTCCCTGAAGGTGGCGCGCAGCAGGTCCGCCGTCTCGGTCAGCACCTGATCGCCGGCATGGTGGCCCAGGTGGTCATTGACCCATTTCAGATTGTCCACGTCGGCATACAGCAGGAAGACATGGCCTTCCTGGCGTCTGGCCATCTGCAGCTGTTTGGCGGCCATGGTCATGAAGCCGCGCCGGTTGAGCAAAGAGGTCAGCTCATCGGTGATGGCGATCTCCCGCAGTTTGGCCTCGCTCTGCCGCAGGGCCGTTTCCATTTTTTTGCGTCTGGAGATATTAATGGCCAGGCAGACAATGCCGTAAATCTCGCCATGGCTGTTCTTCATGGGCGAAGCGCTGAAGTGGACCGGGATCTCCCGGCCCCACTTGGTCAGATAGATCAGTTCGCATTCCCTGAGGATCTCTCCTTCATCCAGGTTGCTGAAAGGGCAGTTTGCCACGGCCTTGTCTTTTTTCAGGATGAATTCCAGCGGTTTGCCGGTCAGCTCCTGTTTCTCGTAACCGAGCATGACAATGGTGGAGTTGTTGATGCTCTCGATCCTGCCGTCCCGGCCGAGGACAATCAGGCTCTCCTGCATGGAGCTGAGAATGGTGTTGAAGTAATCCCGGGAAATGGTGGTCTCCTGCAGATTCCTGGTCATGGTGTTGAAGGAGCCGATCAGTTTGCCGATCTCGTCTTGTGAATTGCTGGCGATGATTTCATTGAGATTTCCCTGGGCAATGGCCTTGGCCGCCCGGGTGAGCCGGGCGAGCGGCCTGGTGATGCCGTTGGCCAGGAGATAGGAGAGAATGCCGGCCAGCACGAAGAAGACGACGAACAGGATAATAAAGCTGATCCGCAGCTTTTTCACCTGCTGCATGAATTCGGCATGGGGCAGCACGGTCATGACCGTCCACTGCAGCTCGGGCATGAAGGCGGCGGCGACCAGGGAATCAATGCCTCGCACGGTGGTGCGTTGAAAGGATGGGATACGCTGCGGGTCTTTGGCGCTGAGAAAGGCGGGCAGCCCCTCTTCATCCTGGCTGCGGCTGATTTTTATCGGCTCCGCCTGGGGCCGGGAGCTTGGGTAGGTAATGGTGATGATGGTATCGTTGCCGTCGCTTAGCAGCAGATAGCCTGCGGCGCTGAATCTGATATCAGTCAGGCTTGCGGCAATTTTCTGGTAGGGCAGGGTGGCCAGCAGCAGCCCGGCAAAGCGGTCCTCAAAATATTGATGCTTGGCAATGGCCAGCTGCAGCATCGGCTCCCTGGCCTGCAGCGCCGGTTCCTGCGGCAGGATGAGCACCTGGTTCGGATGGGCCAGGCATTTGCTGAAAAAAGGGCTGTCATGGTAATCAGCCACATTCTGGGCAATCTCGCCGTCGGTTACCCGCAGTTCTTCGATGCCTTGCTGGTTGATGAAGCTGAGATTGGGAAAACTGCTGTGATATCCGGCCAGGTAGGAGGCAAGGGCCGCCTCCCGGAAGTTGATGGCGTAATTGATCACCTCCGGACCGTCGGCAATCCGTTCCAGCAGGTCTGCCTTGTTTTTGAGATAGCCGTTGACGCTTTGCACCGCATGCCGGGTAATGAAGGCCAGATGCTGTTTCTGGTTGTTTTCCAGGGTGTTGATCAGATAAAAGTAGGAAACATTGGCCAGCAGGAGATTGGTGAGCAGAATGAGGCCGGTGTGGGAGAGCAGCAGGGTCAGTTTGAGCGAACGGAACATGGCGGACCGCTACATGGTGAAAGGGCCGGCAGCCGGAGCCGGAAAAACGGCAGCCTGCCCCGGGAGAGGCTTGCCGCCTGCTATATTATGGCGATGTCGAATCATGGTGCTCCCGTTTCCGCAAGGCTGAAAAAACGCCATGGTCAGCCATGATCTTTTCTGCCGCCGGGCTGTAAAGAAAATCAATGAAGTTTTTCACCTCCTGGTCAGGCGGATCTTTCCAAACCAGACCAAAGGGGGCGACAAGTTTGTACCTTTTCCTGCGCACGTTTTCCCGGTCCGGGGCAACGTTGTCAAGGCGGAGAAGAACCAGGTTCGGCTGGTTGCCGGCCTCGGACAGGCTGGCGTAGCCGATGGTGTGCTTGTACCGGTTGATGGCGGCAACGTTTTCCTGGGTGGTATAGAGGATCTGGCCCACCGGTTTGTCGATTGCGGCAAAGCCCGGCAGCTGCTTTTCGATAATGGTGCGGGATGAGTCGCCTTTTTCCCGGTTGGCCACGTAAATTTTCTCTGGGGGACCGCCTATTTCGCTCCAGCGGGTGATGGCGCCCGAGAAGATGCCGACCACCTGCCCGCTGCTGATGCTGCTGATTCCCCTCACGCTGCTGTTGACCGCAAAAACCACCGGCGAGTCGGCAAAGAGCAGATAGGCAAGCCGGAGATCCTGTTCCTTTTTTTTCAATGGCCGGGCCACCCGGCCCAGATCACATTTGCCCGCCGCCACGGCCTTGATGCCGCCGCCGCTGCCGATGGAATCCGGCACGTCAAGATGAACCCCGGCATGGGACTGTTCATAGGCCTTGGCCAGCTGGCGCAGCAGATTCTGGCTGTCACCGGAGCCGCAGATGACGAGGGTCTTCTCCGCCGGGCCGGCGGCCCCGGTTCTAGCCGCTGGCCGGGCTTTGCTTTCCTGCTGCGGCGCCGTACCCGTTTCGCTCTGCCTGGCGGCATTCCCTTTGGTTGCCGCGCCCGGCAGGAGGAGCAGGCAGGCCATGAGCAGCAATGCCTTGTTCATGCCGATGGTTCTCCGCTGTTTTGCCATGCTGGCGGGAAAAGGTCTCGATCGTTATTCAATAACAGGGAAATCCGGTTTGTCAAGTATTAGGAGCCGTTACGGAAAAACATGGCTATTTTTTCAATTTCGTTACGGCTCCTTATACCCCTCAAGGGGGTACTGAAATGAGTGCCGTGCCGAGCATTTCTCTGGCCATGTTCAGAACTCCTGATGTCGTGACGCAATTTCAATAGGTTATGCCACCATCAGGGATTCTGTCCTGTTACCGGCAAAGTGCCTAAAGTGCGCTAAAGTACTTAAAGTGCCTAAAGTTAAAGGAGTTATCTGTTCAGATAGTACCGCAACTTCAAGTACTTTATACCCACAAGGGGCACAAGTACCCACAAGGGGCACAAGTACCCACAAGGGGCACAAGTACCCACAAGGGCACAAGGGCATTTTAAGTACTTTAGGCACTCTTCTCGAATCGCAACCCTGGCATCAAAGTAAAATCTGCCGAGATCAGGTTGTCTGAAGATGCAATGGGCGGGAGGGGCTCTGCCACTCCGGAAAAAAACGACATTGTCTCCGGGTTTGTGATATGATTTTTCTTATTTCGGATCGCCTTGGGCGGGTTGCTTGGCCGAAACCTGCCAGAGTGGCAGTTTTCCGTGGTCAGCCAGGCCTGCCGGCTTGACTCGATTCCCCATGAACGCCTGTGTGTGCCGGCTTGTCCCGGGTGCCGACAACCAGAGAACTGGATACGCCTTTTTGAGCGCTAAGCAGATGAGCAGAGTGAGCGGAGGTACGAAGCTGTGGCCGGGCGGCGCCATCGCGGCGGTGTTGCTCGCCGGAGCGCTGCTGGCCTGGTGGTCGGTGCAGACGGCTGACCGCCGCCTGCGTGAGGACCTGCTTCGCCATACCCGTCTGGTGGCGCAGGCCATCGACGTGCGTCGTGTCAAGGCGCTGTCCGGCACCGAGATGGATCTCGGCCTGCCGGAATACCAGCGCTTCAAACAACAGCTTGCCGCCACCCTGACCGTCTTTCCGCACTGCCGTTTTCTCTACCTGATGGGCCGCAGGGCGGACGGCAAGGTTTTTTTCTATGCGGATTCGGAGCAGGCCGGTTCCCCTGATGAATCCCCGGCGGGCCAGATTTATGAGGAGATCTCGCCGGAGTATCTGCGGGTTTTTGCTGAGGCCGGCGAGGCAGCGGTGGGCCCGGTCACTGACCGCTGGGGATCCTGGATCACCGCGCTGATCCCGCTGGTGGATCCGACCACCGGCAGGCTGCTTGCGGTGCTGGGCATGGATATCGACGCCCGCCACTGGCAGTGGGAGACGGTGCGGGCCGCTTTTTTCCCTCTGCTGCTCACCGTGGCCCTGGCAGGGATTATGCTGGCCGGCAACCTTGTGCTGTCCTGGCGCGGCCGGCGCGGGAACGGCTATGCCGGCTGGCTGCGGCATGCGGAAGCGATGCTTGCCGCAGCCATCGGCCTGACCCTGACCCTGGCGGCGGCCTGGGCGGATTATCAGGCGGGGAACCATTGGCATCCCGAAAGGTTTTTCCAACTGGTGGACAGCCAGACCGGCCGGGTTGCCGCGGTTTTTGACGAGCTGACGGACATTGAGCTCGAGGCCCTGGCCCGTTTCATCGCCTCCAGCCAGCAGGTGAACAGCGAGGAGTTTGCCACATTTACCGATTTTCTGGCCAGTAAAAACACCATCCAGGCCTGGCAGTGGATTCCGGCCGTAGCGGCGCAGCAAAAGGCCCATTTCGAGCAGCAGCAGCGGCAGGAGGGGCTCTCTGATTACCTGATCTGGCAACTGGACAGTGAGGGAAACCGGCAGCCGGCGGCCGGCCGCGAGGTCTATTATCCGGTGCTCTACGTGGCGCCCCTGGCAGGCAATGAACCTGCCCTGGGTTTTGATCTCGCTTCGGAGCCGGTCCGGCTGGCTGCCCTGGAAGAGGCGGCGCGCAGCGGCCTGGCCGCCTGCACCGACCCCATCCCCCTGGTGCAGGAGAGCGGGGGGGCGCCAAGACTACTGGTCTACCGGCCTGTTTTTGTCGGCAGCCAACCCGACAGTCTGCAGGGCTTTGCCGGGGCCGTGCTGGATCTTTCCCTGCTGCTGCGGCGCGCTGCTGGCGCAAGCCTGACCAAACCCGCCATCAGTCTGGATCTGTATCAGCTGCGACCGGGAGAAGCTGCCCTGCTGCTTGCTTCCACCGCAGCGGCGGAAAACCAGACGGCGCCGGCGGAGCCGCTGCCGGTGGTCCGTCCCCTGTTCGTCTTCGGCAAAACCCTTGCCGTGGTGGTCAGGCCGGGACCTGCCTTTGCCGCGCTCTACCCGGCCGGCGCCGGCTGGCTTATCGTGCTCGCCGGCCTGGTGATGACCGGCGCCATTGCCTTGGTGGTCGGTTTTGTCGCCCACCGGCGGGAGGAGCTGGAACTGCTGGTGCAGGAGCGCACCGCCGCCCTGGGTGAGAGCGAGAGTCTGCAGCGTCTGCTGATCAATAACCTCAGCGCCGGGGTGATGATCATCGATGCCCGCACCCGGCTGATTGAACGGGTGAATCCCTGGGCTGCCAGACTCCTCGGCACGCCGGCCGAGGAGTTAGTCGGCCGGCAGTGCCACGGTTTTGTCTGTCCTGCCCCGTCGGGCAGCTGTCAGCCGGAGGATACGGACCAGAGCAGCGACAACACGGATCGGCTCATCCTGCGGCCTGACGGCAGTCAGGTGTCCATTTTGACCTCGATGCAGCGTATCCGCATCCGGGGCAGGGAGAAACTGCTGGAAACATTTGTCGACATCACCGATCGCAAGCGGGTGGAGGAGGCGATCCGCCAGAGCAGGGAACTGCTGACCGCCATCATGGAGGCCATCCCGATACCGCTGTTCTACAAGGACCTGCAGGGGGTTTATCTGGGCTGCAACACCCTGTTTGCCGAGTTCCTGGGCAAGCCCAGGGAGGAGATCGTCGGCAGGACTGCCTTTGCTATCGCCCCGGACGACCTGGCCAGGCGCTATCACGAGGCGGATCTTGAATTGATGGCCAGCGGCAAAACCCAGATCTACGAGGCAGCGGTTGTCCACGCCGATGGCTCTCGCCGGCAGATCATGTTCCACAAGGCCCCCTTTTTCGGCGCCGACGGCTCCCTGCTCGGGCTGGTCGGAGCGATGCTGGATATCACCGGCCGCAAGCAGGCCGAGGAGGAACTGCTCCATATGAACCGGCAACTGGAGGAGGCCACGGTCAGAGCCAACGACATGGCGGCCAGGGCGGCCCTGGCCAGCGCCACCAAGAGCGAATTTCTTGCCAATATGAGCCATGAGATCCGCACCCCCATGAACGGCGTGATCGGCATGACCGGCCTGCTGCTGGAAACGGAGCTCACCGACGAGCAGCGCCGCTACGCCGAGGTGGTGCGTGCCAGCGCGGAATCGCTGCTCGGACTCATCAATGATATTCTTGATTTCTCCAAGATCGAGGCCGGCAAAATGGATCTCGAGATTCTCGACTTCGATCTGTCTGATCTGCTGGATGACTTTGCCGCGTCAATGGCCCTGCGGGCCCACGCCAAGGGACTGGAGCTGCTCTGCTGCATCGATCCGGACGTGCCCGCTTATCTGCGTGGCGATCCTGGCCGGCTGCGGCAGATTCTCACCAATCTGACGGCTAATGCGATCAAATTCACACCTGCCGGCGAGGTGGCCATCCTGGTGAGCCTGCTCTCGGAGCCGGAGGGCGATGTCCTGTTGCGCTTTGCCGTGCGCGACACCGGCATCGGCATTGCCAGGGATAAGATCCATCTGCTCTTTAACAAGTTTTCCCAGGTGGACGCCTCCACCACCAGGCAGTACGGCGGCACCGGCCTTGGGCTGGCCATCTCCCGGCAGCTGGCCGAGATGATGCATGGTGAAGCGGGGGTGGTGAGCAAGGAAGGCCGGGGCTCGGAATTCTGGTTCACGGCCAGGCTGGCCAGACAGCAGGGAGAACGGCAGGCTGAACCGCTGACGGCGGCTGACCTGCGCGGCCTGCGGGTGCTGATCGTGGACGACAACGCCACCAGCCGCGAGATTCTCGCCACCAGGCTGGACTCCTGGTCCATGCGGACGGCCCGGACCAGTGACGGCCGGGAGGCCCTGGCCATGCTCCGGCAGGCCCTGGCTGCAGGTGATCCCTTCCGCATCGCCATCATTGACATGCAGATGCCGGGCATGGACGGCGAGGAACTGGGGCGGCTGATTAAGGAGGATGCCAGTCTGGCGGATACCCGGCTGGTGATGCTGACCTCGCTCGGCGCCCGGGATGACGCCAGGCGGTTTGCGGAGATCGGCTTTGCCGCCTGTCTGCCCAAGCCGGCCCGCCATCATGAATTACACAATGTCCTGGTCGCGCTCCTCAACCCGGCTCCGCTGGAGAGGGACCAGGGGGATGAGGCGTTGCCGCCGCAGCGGCAGCCGCTGGTGACCCGCCATTCGCCCCTGGAGCCGCGGCAGCAGTTTGCCGGTTCGGGAGCGCGGATTCTGGTGGTGGAGGATAACAGCACCAATCAGCAGGTGGCGCTGGGCATTCTCGCCAGACTCGGTCTGCATGCCGATGCGGTGGCCAATGGCGCGGAGGCGGTCAGGATACTGGAGACCATTCCCTATGACCTGGTGCTGATGGATGTGCAGATGCCGGTGATGGACGGTTATGAGGCTGCCCGGCAGATCCGCCGGGGCGGGGCCATTCTCAATCCCCGCATTCCCATCATCGCCATGACCGCCCATGCCATGCAGGGTGATCGGGAAAGATGTCTGGCCGCCGGCATGAATGATTATCTGGCCAAGCCGGTTTCTTCCCCGGAGGTGGCCGTCAAACTGTCCCGCTGGCTCGGAGCCGGGGCGGGAGGCAGAAGCAGGAGGCGGCAGGCGGGAGAATACGGCGCCCAGGCAGCAGGAAAACCAGTCGTATTCGATCTGCAGACCATGCTGCAGCGGCTGCTGGGCGACCGGGCCCTGGCGCGCACCGTTATCGGGGGTTTTCTGCAGGACATCCCCCGGCAGTTGCAGGTGTTGCAGGAGCAGCTGGCAGAGGAGGATGCCGCGGCTGCCGAACGCCAGATCCATACCATCAAGGGCGCGGCTGCCAATGTCAGCGGCGAGTGCATGCAGGCCGTGGCCCAGGAGATGGAAAAAGCCGCCAGGGCCGGGGACCTGGCCCTGGTGCGGCAGCGGATGAGTGAACTGGAGAAGCAGTTCGAGCGGCTGCGGCAGGCCATGGAAAAAGAGACGGCAAAACTCGGGGAATCGTGAGAGACGCCGGGCAGCCAGGGGTGTGCCGGTCCTTTTCACCCCGCAGCATGGCCTGCCGGAACATATCATAGCAGGCAAGGAGAAAATCATGCGCATCCTGATCGCGGAAGATGACCTGACCTCGCGCGTCATGCTGTCGGCGGTGTTGAAGAAAGATGGACATGAAGTGGAGGTGACGGCCAGCGGTCCGGAAGCCCTGGCCGCCCTGCAGCAACCCGCGGCGCCGCGGCTGGCCATCCTCGACTGGATGATGCCCGGCCTGGACGGGCTTGAGGTGGTGCGCCGGATCCGGGCCATGCCATCCCTGCCACCGCCCTATATCATCATCCTGACCACCAGGGGAGGGAAGGCCGATATCATCGCCGGACTGGAGGCCGGGGCGGATGACTATCTGGCCAAGCCGTTTGATCCCGGAGAGCTCCGGGCCAGGATCGCCGTGGGCAGCCGCCTGATCAGCCTGCAGGAAAAATTGAGCGCCCAGGTGCAGGAGCTGCGTAAAGCGCTTGACCATATCAAAACCCTGCAGGGCATTATCCCGATCTGTTCCTTCTGCAAGAAGATCCGTGACGACCAGGGCTACTGGGACCAGGTTGAAGCTTATGTCAGCCGCCATTCCGAGGTCAGCTTCAGCCACGGCATCTGTCCGGAATGCCTGCAGAAAAATTACCCTGAATGTTTTAACGAAGGTGAGGATGAGGAAAAGTCATGAGCAGAAGCGCAGCTGAGGGGCCGGCGGCACGGGTGGTGCTGGTCAACGACGACCCGACCCAGCTTGCGGTGCTGGCCGGACTGTTGGGCAGGGAAGGGCTTGAGGTGCAGACTTTTGCCGGCGCGGCGGCCGCCCTGGCCGCCCTGGACCCGCGGCGGCCGCCTGGTCTCATCGTCACCGACCTCTATATGCCGGGCATTGACGGCTGGCGCTTCTGCCGGCTGCTCCGCTCGCCGGAATACCAATTCTGCAACCATATTCCCATCCTGGTCATTTCAGCCACCTTTGCCGGGGAAGAGGCCACCCGCATTACCGAGGAGCTGGGCGCCAACGCCTTTCTGCCGTCGCCGGTGGACGGCGGCCGCTTCCTTGAGCAGGTGCGGACGCTGCTCGCGGGCGGTTCGGCGCGTCCGGTCCGCCGGGTGTTGATTGTTGAGGACAGCATGGCCCTGGCCACGGCCCTGCAGAAGGTTTTTGCCAGCCACGGCTACCGGGCTGATACGGCATGCACCGCCCGGGCCGCGGCAGAGGCGTTTGGCCGCGACGCCTACGACATTGCCCTGCTGGACTATCACCTGCCTGATGCCAAGGGGGACAGTCTGCTGGCGGATTTCTGCCTCAGCCGGCCTGACTGCGTCTGCATCATGATGACCACCGACCCGAGTCCGGAACTGGCCCTGGCCTGGATGCGGCAGGGCGCGGCGGCCTATCTGCGCAAACCCTTTGCGCCGGAGTATCTTATCGAAGTCTGCGCCAGGGTCTGCCGGGAAAGATCCCTGCTGCGGGTGGAGGACCTGCTGGAGAGAAGAAGCCGTGAACTGCGGGAGACGGAAATCCGCTACCGCACGCTCTTTGAACAGAGTCCGGACGGGGTGGTGATTCTCAATCCGGAAACCACCCAGCCGCTTGAATTCAATGAGCAGGCCTGCCGGCAGCTGGGCTACTCCCGGCAGGAATTCGCCAACCTTACCCTGGCCGACATCGAGGCGGCGGAAACGGCCGGACAGAGCCGGGCCCATATCCGCCAGGTCATGCAGGAGGGATACGACTCTTTTGATACCCTGCAGCGCACCCGGCAGGGTGAAATCAGACATGTCCATGTGACGGCCCAGCTGCTTGAGGCCGGGGGACGTTCCGTCTACCACTGCATCTGGCGGGATATCACCGATCGCAAGCTGGCGGCGGAAAGGCTGCGGCAGAGCGAGGCGCAGGTCCGGGCCAAGCTTGACGCCATTCTGCTGCCGGAAGGAGATATCGGCCTGCTTGATTTGCACGATATCCTGGATGTGGGGGCGATCCAGGAGCTGATGAATGATTTCTACAAACTGACCAATATCGGCGTCGGCATTATCGATCTGCACGGCAGGGTGCTGGTGGCCACCGGCTGGCAGGATATCTGCTCGAAGTTTCACCGCGCCCACCCGGAAACCTGCCGGAACTGCCTGGAAAGCGACATTGAACTGTCATCCGGAGTGCCGCCCGGCAACTTCAGGATCTATAAATGCAAGAACCACATGTGGGATATCGCCACCCCGGTCATGGTGGGCGACAGGCATCTGGGCAACCTGTTTCTCGGGCAGTTTTTCTTTGCCGAAGAAAGCCCGGACCGCGAGACCTTTGCGGCCCAGGCCAGGCAATACGGGTTCAATGAGGCTGAGTACCTGGCCGCCCTCCAGCAGGTGCCGCGCTGGAGCCGGGAAACCGTCAATACCATCATGAGTTTCTATGCCCGTTTCACCGCCCTGATTTCAGCGTTGAGTTACGGCAACATCAAGCTGGCCCGCGTCGTGGAAGAGCGCAGGCGGGTCGAGGAGGCGCTGCGGGAAAGCGAGATCCGGCTGGCGCAATCCAACCAGCTCATGGCCGGGGTGCTGGAGCATACCCATATGATGGCCGTGTATCTTGACGTGCATTTCAACTTCATCTGGGTCAATCGCGCCTATGCCCAAACCTGCCGGCAGGATCCGGACTTTTTCCCGGGCAAAAATCACTTTGCTCTCTACCCCCACGAGGAAAACCAGGCGATCTTCCAGCGGGTGGCGGATACGGGCGAACCGTTTTTCGTGGCGGCCAAGCCGTTTGAGTTTCCCGATCAGCCGGAACGGGGGGTGACCTACTGGGACTGGGGTCTGGTGCCGACCAGGGATACAAGCGGCAGAATCACGGGACTGGTTTTCACCCTGGCCGAGGTCACCAGCCGGGTGCGGGCCGAGATGGCCCTGCGGCAGAGCGAGGCGCTGCTCAATGCCACCCAGCGGCTGACCAGGATGGGCGGCTGGGAGTGGGATGTGGAAAGACAGGCCATGTTCTGGACAGAGGAGGTGTACCGTATTCACGGTCTGCCGCCGGGCAAGGTTGCGTCTGGTTCAGCCGAACTGGTGGCCAGGAGTCTGGAGTGTTATGATCCAGAGGACCGCCCGGTTATAAGGGCCGCCTTCCAGCGTTGCGCCAGCGAAGGGCAACCCTATGACCTGGAGTTTCCTTTTACTCCCTGCAGCGGAGGCAGGATCTGGGTCCGGACAGTGGCCGAGGCGGTGATGAAGGCGGGGAAGGTCGTGCGGGTCATCGGCAATATCATGGACATCACTGAACGCAGGAATGCCGAGATGGCCCTGCGGGACAGTGAAGAGCGTTATCGGCTGCTCTTTGACTCAATGGATTCGGCCTTTGCCCTGCATGAGATAATCCGGGACGACACCGGCTCGCCCTGCAACTACCGTTTCCTGGAGGTCAATCCCGCCTTTGAGCGCATGACCGGACTTGCGGCCGGAAAGCTGATCGGCAGAACGGTCCTTGATGTGCTGCCGGGCGTTGAATCCTTCTGGATCGAGCGTTACGGCCAGGTGGTTGACAGCGGCCAGACCATGCAATTTGAGAGTTACAGCCGGGTACTGGACAAATATTACGCGGTCACCGCTTACCGTCCCCGGCCCGAACAGTTTGCCGTGATCTGCATGGATGTCACCGACCGCAAGAGGGCGGAGACGGAACGGGAACGGCTGCTCATGGCCATTGAACAGTCCGGCGAAACCATCGTCATCACCGATGCCGCCGGCACCATCCAGTATGTCAACCCGGCCTTTGAGCGGGCAACGGGCTACAGCCGCTTTGAGGCCATCGGCCGCAATCCGCGCATCCTGAAGAGCGACGGGCAGGATGCGGCCTTTTATGCGGAAATGTGGCGGGTCATCTCCGGCGGCCGCAACTGGCAGGGACGTTTAACCAATAAACGCAAGGACGGCACCCTGTTCATCGAGGAGGCCACCATCTCGCCGGTGCGGGATGCCGAAGGACGGATCATCAATTACGTGGCCGTCAAACGCGACATCACCGAGCATCTGCGTATTCATGAAGAGAAAGCCAGGCTGGAGGCCCAGTTCCAGCAGTCCCAGAAACTTGAGTCCGTCGGCCGTCTGGCCGGCGGCGTGGCCCATGATCTCAACAACCTGCTTTCCCCGATTCTCGGCTATGGCGAGATGCTGCTGGAGGATTTCAGTGAAGGAGACCTGCGCAAAAACGACATGGAAGAAATCGTCAAGGCCGGCAAGCGGGCCCGGGACCTGGTGCGTCAGCTGCTGGCCTTAAGCCGCAAACAGGTGATGGAGTTCAAAGAGATTGACTTGAACAGCGTGCTCACCCAGTTCGAGAAGCTGCTGCGCCGCACCATCAGGGAGGATATTGATATCACTATTCGCAGCGCTTCCCCACTGCCGCTCATCCGGGGCGATATCGGCCAGCTCGAGCAGGTGATCATGAATCTGGCGGTCAACGCCCAGGATGCCATGCCCAGGGGCGGCAGGCTGACCATTGAAACGGAGAGGGTTGAGGTGGATGAGGCCTATGCAGCTGAAAAACCCGGCATGAGCGCCGGCGTCTATGTCAGGCTGATGATCAGTGACTCGGGCTGCGGCATGGACAGCGAAACCCTGGCGCATATGTTTGAGCCATTTTTCACCACCAAGGCCAAGGAAGAGGGCACCGGCCTGGGCCTGGCCACGGTTTACGGCATCGTCAAGCAGCACGGCGGCAGCATCTGGGTTTACAGTGAAGAGGGAAAAGGTTCAACCTTCAAGCTGTACTTTCCCGTGGCCGGGGAGCCTGGTGTGGCGCAGCAAGCCGGGGCCGCCGACGCGGCAGCCATGGACATGCGCGGCTCTGAAACCATTCTGCTGGTGGAGGATAATGAGCAGGTGCGCAATCTTGCCCGGACCATTCTCAGCCGGCGGGGCTACGCGCTCCTCATCGCCTGCGACGGCAGCGATGCGCTGGGCATCCTCGACCGCCATGAGGGGCCGCTGCACCTGCTGCTGACCGACGTGATCATGCCCGGCATGAGCGGCAGGGAGCTTTTTGACCGGCTGGCCGGCCGTTACCCTGAGATGAAGGTGCTCTACATGTCGGGCTATACCGATAATGTCATCGCCCACCGCGGCGTACTTGAGGCGGGCGTCAACTTCATCCAGAAACCCTTTACCGTCAACGGCCTGCTGGCCAAAGTCCGCAAGGTGCTGGGCTAGCCTGCCGCGGGCAGCGTCTGATGCCCCTTTCCCTCTGATTTTCCGTAAGCCAGGTGCACCCGACCGGCGCCGCAGCCAGGCTGTGGCCGCCCGGGTAGCCCCGGTTTCTTCCGCTGGAATTCTTCTGCCGCAATTCCCCCCGGGAAAGAGCTTTCGACATTTTGCCGTCTTCGCTCGACAATAGTGTCGAAGACGGCTGGCTGAAAGAGGCCTTTGCCCTGTCCGCCGCCGCCGATAATCTGACAGGATAAAGAATAATTTTATTTAATATTAATATGTTATCCAATTTATCGCTGTGCTGGCACGCAAGTTGAATATAGAGATAAGCAAACGCGCGCATATTTCAGTTTTCAAAAAAAAAATTCCTATATAACAAGGAGGATCATCATGAAAAAAATACTGGCAGCATTGGCACTGGCGGCAAGCATCGGTTTCTTCGGCATTCAGCAGGCGGACGCCCAGCGCGGCATGGGCTGGGGCGGCGGGCCTGCCGGGGCGAACTGCTGGAAGGCGAACGCCGGGCAGAATGCGCAGGTGATGGATGAGGAAACCAGAAAGACCTACAATTCCTTTATGGACGCCACCGTTGATCTGCGCCGGGAGATGTTCAGCAAAAACGAGCAGATGCGGGCACTGACCTTTGCGGCAACTCCGGATGAAGCAAAAATCGATGCCCTGGCCAAGGAGATGTTTGACCTGCGCACCCAGATTCAGGAAAAGGCCGACGAGGTGGGCTGGCAGGGCGGCTTGGGCTGCGACGGACCGGGCCGCGGCATGGGCATGGGTATGGGTATGGGTATGGGCATGGGCCGGGGAGGCAATGGCCCCTGCCCCAAGTGGAATTAATCGACGGTCAACTGCATTTTCTCTTCCCCTCTCCTCAACCAAAAGCCCCTGCCATCCGGCAGGGGCTTTTGCTTTTGTTTCAACTTCTGACGTGATGTATTTTGCCGAACTAACGGTATTTATGTGACATAGTTGCTGCTCTGATCCCCGTCATGGGAATTCAGCAGACAGGAGACAGAATTCAGAATGATTGATTTTGTTACGTTTTATTCTGGCTCCTGACTTCTGGCCCCTGATTTCTCCGGGAACAATCCCCCGCTGACCTGGAAATATCTATTTAATTTCAACATGTCACCACAACGCAGAAAGTTGAACTTTTGTCTCAGCCTGACGCGGGTCTGGTCGGGGCGGCAAAAAGACTTGCCAGGGCCTTATCCATGGGAAAGCCGGCAACAAAGTGCTGTCGATGCAGATTTGCCGCCAGATCCCACTCCTGCCGCACTGCCGCCAGCTGCTCCTGGAGCTGCTGCAGAAAGGCGGTGGTGTCGCCTGCCTCGGAAAATTCTCCGTACAGCAGATAATCCTTGCCCTTGCGAAACAGCATCACCAGACCGGCATCCGCGCTGCCGCTCCCCCATTCGGTGGCGGTTTTCAGCAGCCGGTGGCCCAGTTCATCGAGGACCTGGTCGGCCACCACATGGCCGGTCTTCTGCTGCAATTCGCCGAAGGTGGGAATATCAACGAGAAAGAGGTCGTAGGGCATGGTGTTGTTTCTCAGCAGCGCGGCATCATTGAGAAAATAGAGATAGCGGTAGTTGTAGAAGTCGGTCAGCGGTTCCCGGAAATAGGTTTTCTGGCGGAATACCTCGATGTCTTTCATGAAACCGGCCGTGACCTGGGGCGAAAAGGTAATAGTCTCGGGAATTTGCGGAGCTATCTTTTTCAGCAGCCTGACCAGCTCCTGGTCGAGCTGGCCGGCGCTGGCCTCCTGTTCCACAATGGCCAGGGCCTTGTCCCGGGACATGGGCTGCTTGTAGGGACGTCTGGCCAGCAGTGATTCATAGGTGTCCGCCACGGCGATGATCCGTGAAAAAAGGTCGATCTCGTCTCCCTTGAGGCCGGCAGGGTAGCCGCTGCCGTCGAGGCGTTCGTGATGATTGAGGATGCTGCTGGTTATCCGGTCGTCCTGCAGGTGCCGGGCAAAGATTTTCGCGCCGACCAGGGGATGGTACTGCATGATGAAGCGGTCCTGGGGGTCGAAGTTGCCCGGTTTCAGCAGCACGTCATCCGGAATGGCGGTTTTGCCGATGTCATGGACCAGGCAGCCGAATTCCAGGGCTTTGAGGTCATCGTCGTTGAGTTTCAGCTCCCGGCCGATGAGCCCGGCAATCCTGGCGACCTGGGCGGCATGTTCATAGGTGTGCAGGTCCCGGTTGGCAATCATTTCCGCCATGATTTCCAAAATGTCATGCTGCATCATCTCGCTCTGGCGGCGGAACTTTTCTTCCGCCGCCCGCCGAAAACGGATCTCGTCGGCCAGCAGCATATTGTTTTTTTTCAGCTGCGCTTCATCCGCCTTGATCCTGACAATGGTGCTCCTGGTGAAACTGGTGACCAGGAAAACAAAAATGGCGCCGCCCAGTAAAATAAAGGAAGCAAACAGCTGCGGCGGGAAAACGGTCTGTTCGCCCAGCAGGGGCAGAAAACCGATATAGCCGAGCAGAAAGAGCGACATGAGACTGAGCAGCGGCAGCCAGTTGTGCCGCAGTTCAAGGGGCAGGCTTCTCGTTATTTTCCGGCCCAGGATGATGGAGGCGGACATGAGAATGATGCCGAGGAGGATGAGGGCTGCCGCTATTATGCTCGTAATTGTCATGTTATTACTGAAATGCCGCCGGTGGAGATTGCGGCCCTGCGGTTGATGAATACTACAGGAACCCCCGGAACAGGTATGCGGTCAGTACCAGACCCAGGGTGCCCAGTATGCCGTTGGTCATGATGCCGATATGGGGGTTGTAGCCGGGCGGCAGTTCGGCGGGATTGAGTGATCTGAGTATTCTGATGTGCTGAAAAACCGAGTAAATGGCCACAAAGGAGGCGAGCAGCACAAAGGCAATACCCACTGAGAAGGAAAAATGCCGTTGGAATGTCTTGAGGCTCTCGCCCGCGGCAATCTGGAGAAACAGGCCGAAGCGTTCGATGACGAAACCAAAGGCCATGAGAGAGGAGCACGTCCTGTTCCACGACAGCAGTGTCCGTTCCGCGGCAAAGAGAACTCTTGGATCTTTCAATTCGGACATCTTAAGGTAAACCCCTCCTGTTTTGGGAGTCTCAGTCTTTTGGGGCGGAGCGGATCGTGGTACAATGGCGTACAGGAAGATTTTCCCGCCCGCCCCGGTCATAATAAATAAGGAAAACAGCCATGCCGGATTTACGCCAAACATCAGGATATCTTTATCTGCATGACACCAAGTTTACCAGAAAAAATATCAGGGAGAAAGCAGGACTGGCCATCGCCCCGGCCCCGGCTTTCAAGGAATATGCCGGGGCGGAAAAGATTGCTCT
This sequence comes from Desulfurivibrio sp., assembly GCA_003605035.1. GTDB lineage: Bacteria > Desulfobacterota > Desulfobulbia > Desulfobulbales > SURF-16 > SURF-16. The sequence continues at coordinate 43,104 of QZKJ01000014.1, read as the reverse complement.
GCCGGTAAACCCGGCCAGGCCGGCGGCTGAGCTCTGGGGGCTGCTGCAGCAGCGAAGATCGCAGCGCAAATTCGCGGATAATCCCATGAGCCTCGATGATCTGGCGCTGCTGCTGTGGGCCTGCCAGGGGGTAACCGCCCAGGCCGGGCCCTACCTGCTGCGCACCGCGCCTTCGGCCGGCGCCCTCTATCCCATTGAAACCTATGTGGCGGCTGAGCGCATCCAGAATCTGCCGGCCGGGCTCTTTCATTTCAACGTCAGAACCTTCCAGCTGGAACGCCTCAGCGAGGGGGCCGCCGCACCGCTGGTGGCCAGGGCGGCCCTGGATCAGTCCTTTATCAGCCAGGCGGCCGCGGTTTTTATCTGGTCGGCGGTTCTGCGGCGCAATATGGCCAAATACGGCCAGCGGGGCCTGCGTTACATCCTTCTCGATGCCGGCCATATCTGTCAGAATCTGCAGCTGGCTGCCGCGGCCCAGGGGCGGCATAGCTGTCCGGTGGCGGCGCTCTATGACGATGAACTCAATAACCTGCTGGGGCTGGACGGCGAGGAGGAGAGTGTGATCTATCTTGCGCCGGTGGGCTGATGGGCCGGGCCGCGTCTAGTCACGGATTTGCGGGACAGTGCGGCATTCCAGAAAGATCCGTCTGGTGCAGCGGCCGCAGATCTCTTTGTCCAGTTTGGCGAAAATCTCGGCAATGGCCTCTGCCTTGGATTCGTAAATATAATCCGTGCCGATGTCAAACAGGTAGCCGGTCAGCCTGAAATGGCTGCAGATGCCCTCCTTGATGTCGTACAGGTAGAGCCGGCCCCCTGCCTCCTCTTTCTCCCTGGCCAGCTGGGCCAGGAATTCCGCGCCGGCCATGTCGATGAAATTGATGCCGCTTGCCACCACCAGCAGATGTTTCTGTTCCGGCTGCTCGCACCGCATCTCCTGCAGCCGTTCCCGCACATGATTCACCGCCCCGAAATAGAGGGAGCCGTCGATGCGCACGATTTTCAGCTGCGGACACTCCGGCAGCGCCGGGTCGGTGACGAAGGGCCGTTCATCATGGCGGGGGTCCGGCACCCGGGTGAGGATGCGGGGGTGGGAGGTGCGGTTGAGGTACATGACCAGCGACAGGATCACCCCCAGCAGGATGGCGAACTCCAGCTCGAGAAACAGGGTGGCGAAAAAGGTGGTGACCATGATGACGCTTTCCACCCGGCTGGTCCTGAGGATCTTGGCGATATGGCGGAAATCAATGAGCCCCCAGGCCACCAGAAAGAGGATGCCGGCCATGGCCGCGTTGGGAAGAAAAGCGGCCAGAGGGGCGATCAGCATGACCAGCACGATGAGCAGGCCTCCGGCAAAGATGGCGGCCAGCGGGGTCCTGGCCCCGGCCTGGTAGTTCAGGCCGCTGCGGTTGAATGAGCCGGTGGCCACATAGCCCGAAAAAAAGCTGCCGACGATATTTGACAGGCCCTGGCCGATGAACTCCTGGTTGCAGTCCAGGTTCTGGCCGGTGCGGTCGGCCAGGGAGCGGGCGATGGAGACGGCCTCGGTCAGGGCAAAGAGGGTGGTGGCCACCGCGGCCGGCATCAGCATCCTGATATTGGCCAGGGTGAAGTGGGGGGCGGACAGCGGCGGCAGGGTTTGCGGCAGGGCGCCCACTGAGGCGATCTGCGTCACTTCAGGCCCCAGCAGGCTGGTCATGAGCAGGGCGGCCAGGCTGCCCACCAGCATGGAGACGATCATGTAGGGGAATTTCGGCCGGAAATGTCTGACCAGCAAGCCGGAAACCAGGGTGATCAGGCCCACCCCGGCGACATAGAGGTTGATTTCGTCCCAGTGGCTGAGCACCCCGTAGACCGTCTCATGAAAATGCCTGGTACGGGGCAGGATGAGCCCCAGGAAATGTTTGAACTGGCTGGAGGCGATGAGGATGGCCGCCCCGGCGGTGAAGCCCACCACCACGGAATGGGAGATGAAGTTGACCAGGGTGCCGAAACGGGCCAGGCCCATGATGAACTGGATCAGCCCCACCATCATGGTCAGCGTCAGGGCGAGCTGCACGTACTCCGGGCTGCCCGGCGCCGCATGGATGCTGAGTGAGGAAAAGAGGACGATGGAGGCCGCGGTGGTCGGGCCGGAAACCAGCAGCCAGGATGAGCCGAACAGGGCGGCGACAATGGCCGGCACCATGCCGGCGTACAGGCCGTATTCAGGGGGCATGCCGGCGATGGTGGCAAAGGCCACCCCCTGGGGCAGGGCCACGATGGCGCCGGTGAGGCCGGCGAGCAGATCGGCGCGCATGGTCCTGGCAGTGACTCTGGGCCACCACCTCAGGAAGGGAAGAAAGTGACTCTGCCAGCCCTGCTGGTCTGCATGGCAACAGCTTTGTTCCATTTTTATCAAGCCGCTAAAATCGAGATCAGGTGATGATGGTCGCAGATTTGACGGGAATCAGCGTACGTCGCGCTGTCTGCCCGCCCCTTTATTTCTCCAATGCCTAACTTGACAGGTTCATTGGTTAAGTATATCACAGAAATGACGGCAGGAAATAATTAAATGCGTTTTTCTTCTTGAAAATGAAGGCGTTACTGTCGCAGGACAGGAGAGAAAATGTGGCGCAAGTCAGCAGGCGGATTCAGCGTGGCAGCAGATAAGGAGCAGCGTATTTCCGCCAGCCGTGGGCGGAAAATCAGCACGATCATCGCCCCGTTGCTGGCGTTGACTCTTTTTCTGCTGGCCATCATGATTCTGCACCGCATGGTGCAGCACTATCAGGCAGCCGAGATCCGCAATGCCTAATTTCCGGGGGCTGCGGGCCTACAAGGACAAATTCGCTCCGGTGTGGGAGCCCAGATACCTGGTGTTCCCGGCCAGCCTGCATCTGCCGGTCATTGTCGCCAATCTCACCACGCTGATCAGCGGGGGGCTGAAGGGGGTCCTCACGAAATGATTTTCCGCCGCCGCTGATTTGTCATTGTTGCGCCCCTTGAAAAAGTTCCGCGCATGGTATACAGATGGGCATGCAGCAGGCGAACAAATTGCGGAAAGAGAGGGAAAATGGGGGAGAGGTTGCTTTTTCAATACCTGCGGCTGCTCTGCCGGGCCATTGACGCTGTCAATTTCTGGCTGGGCCGGGGGGTTGCCTGGCTGACCGTGCTGGTGGTGCTGGTGGTTTTCATCAACGTGCTGATGCGCTATCTGCTGCACAGCAGTTTTGTCTTCATGCAGGAGCTGGAGTGGCATCTCTTTGCCATGATCTTCCTGCTGGGCGGCGGCTATACCCTGCTCAAGGACGGCCATGTGCGGGTGGATATCTTCTATCAGCGCTTGAGCCCCAGGGGCAGGGCCTGGCTGAACCTGGCCGGGGTGCTGCTGTTTCTGCTGCCCGGCTGCTATCTGGTTATCAGCACGGCCATGCCCTTTACCAACTCCTCCCTGCAGATGATGGAGGGCTCACCTGATCCGGGCGGCATTCCCTGGCGTTTCCTGCTGAAATCGATGATCCCCCTGGGTTTTCTGCTGATCGCCCTGCAGGGGGTGGCCATGGGCATCCGGAGCGTGCTGACCATCGCCGGAGGAAAACTTGAGAAATAAAGGCCTTTTCAGGCAGCGGGAGCCGGTGGGCTGATGTTTGCCGAGCTGCTGCCCATATGGATGTTTCTGGTGCTGACCGTGCTGCTCATGGCCGGCTTCCCGGTGGCCTTCACCCTGCTCGGCACCTCGCTGTGTTTCGGTCTCATCGGCTTCGGCTGGGGGTTTTTCAACCTGCTGCCCCTGCGCATCTGGGGCATCATGACCAACGGCACCCTGCTGGCCGTTCCCCTGTTTGTCTTCATGGGCGTCATGCTGGAACGCTCCGGCCTGGCGGAGGAACTGCTCGACACCATGGGCATGCTGTTTGGCCGCATCAAGGGCGGTCTGGCCGTGTCCGTGGTCATTGTCGGCGCCCTGCTCGGCGCCTCCACCGGCATTGTCGGGGCCACCGTGGTGACCATGGGGCTGCTGGCCGTGCCCACCATGCTGAGGCGCGGTTACAAAACGGAGCTGGCCTGCGGCACGGTGGCCGCTTCCGGCACTCTGGGCCAGATCATCCCGCCCAGCATTGTCCTTATTCTGATCGGTGATATTGTCGGCGTGCCGGTGGGCGATCTCTTTCTCGGCGCGGTCATGCCTGGTCTTGTGCTGGTTGTCCTCTATATCGTCTATATCCTCATTTACGCCCAGCTGCACCCGGCCAGCGCGCCGACCGTTGCCTGGGGTGACGGGCAGGGCATGAGCTGGGGCAGGGTGGCCAGGGCACTTTTCCCGCCGCTTTTCCTGATGGTGGCGGTGCTGGGCTCCATTTTCGCCGGCATTGCCTCGCCCACCGAGGCGGCGGCGGTCGGCGCCGTGGGGGCGAGCGCTCTGGCCCTGGCCCATGGCGGCTTTTCCCTGAAGATGGTGGACGAGGTGGCACGGTCAACCATGCAGCTCACCTCCATGGTCTTTATCGTCCTGGTGGGCGCTGCCGCCTTCGGCCTGGTTTTCCGGGGCACCGGCGGCGACGGGCTGGTGCGCCACGCACTGGGCAGCCTGTCCGCGGGGCTCGGCCCGTGGTCCGTGCTGGCGATTGTCATGCTGTTTATTTTTGTCATCGGTTTCTTTCTCGATTTCATCGAGATCACCTTTATCCACGTGCCGGTGCTGGCCCCGGTGATGGTTGACCTGGGCATTGATCCCCTCTGGCTCTGCATCCTGATCGCGGTCAATCTGCAGACCTCCTTTCTCACCCCGCCTTTCGGCTTTTCCCTTTTTTATCTGCGGGCCGTCGCGCCGCCCGGGGTGACCACCGCCCATATTTACCGGGGGATCATCCCCTTTGTTCTGCTGCAGCTTGCCGGTCTGCTGCTGGTTTTTTTCTGCCCCGGGCTGGTTGACTGCCTGCTGTAGCGGTGCGGGGCTTTCCTCACATCATGTTAAATTTGCACGATAATTCACTTGAAAAGCAGACATCTATGGTGTAGTTGATACACATTGCGGTCCGTTGCCGAAGAGGCGGCTTGCGGCTGCGGGAATTGATTGGAACATGGAACGTCCTGTCCGGCGGCCTGCCGCAGGGCGAAATGACAGGGGATCTGTCTGGTAAAGTGTGCTGGCATTGAGAAAAGAGGGGTGAAAAGAAATTATTGACGGTCTCGCTGAAAGCTGCTCGACCACCGCACAGTGATGATAACTCCATGTTTTATCGACACGAAGCTGTCGGCAGGATTTTTGGCGAAGCCTCAATCCATTGGTGAGGGGGGGAAATGACGAGTAATTTAAACGATAATATGTCGGACGGCCGGCTGGCCCGGCGGATTTCTGCGGAAAAATTCGCCGAAAATGCGCCGATGTCGCTGACCATCCGTAATGTGAAAATGGAAACCGTGGAGGCTACCCTGTTAAACATCAGCGAGACCGGCATGGCTGTCTTCAGCAATCATGAACTTGCCCTCGGACAACTGGTAAGCATCGCGACAAACTTCAAGAATAAGATTCCCAACAAGGCCGTGGTCATGTGGTCGTGCAAGGATGATAACGGCTTTCGCGCCGGATTAAGGTTTGTCAGTTCTTTGTGATTGTTCCTGGTCAAATCGGCAGCATCCGGCCTGACTTCCCGCCCGGCATTGGCGGAAAGTCGGGCTTTTTTTTTGGGGGCGGCACCGGGGTTGCGGGGCCGAGGATTTTCGGCAGGCAGATGACATCAGTCTGGTGCGGCTGAACCAGGAGGGACGCATTTTCGCGCAGCTGGAGAAATCAGGAAATATTGGGGAACGGAGCAGAGATCAGTATGGAACGACGGGATTTTTTGAAAAGAACCGGGACGGCGGCCCTGTGCGCCGCCGGGGCGGCAAGCCTGCGGGCGCCGGCAGTGTGGGCCGGGGGTGAAAGGTTTGCGTGGAACATGGTGACCACCTGGCCGCCCAGCATGTCGGTGCTCCAGACAGGAGCCCAGCGCTTTGCCGAGCGGGTCAGGGAGATGAGCGGGGGCCGGCTGCAGATCCAGGTCTATGCCGGCGGCGAACTGGTGCCGCCCATGGGGGTGTTCGACGCGGTGGCCGGCGGCACGGTGCAGCTTGGCAGCGGCGCCTCCTATTACTGGGCGGGCAAGGTGCCGGCGGCCCAGTGGTTCACCTCGGTTCCCTTCGGACTCAACGCCCAGGGCATGAACAGCTGGCTGGAAAGCGGCGGCCTCAAGCTGTGGGAGCAGATCTATGACCCCTTTAACCTGGTGCCGCGACCCTTCGGCAATACCGGCATGCAGATGGGCGGCTGGTTCCGCAAGGAAATCAATTCGGTGGCCGATTTCCAGGGGCTGAAAATGCGCATCCCCGGGCTGGGCGGCAAGGTGGTGGCCAGGGCCGGCGGCACCGTGGTGCTGCTGCCGGCGGCCGAGATCTTCACCAGTCTTGAGCGGGGGGTGATCGACGCCACCGAATGGGTGGGGCCGCTGCATGACCTGCGCATGGGCTTCCACAAGGCTGCTCCCTATTACTATTACCCTGGCTGGCATGAACCGGGCAGCTGCCTGGAACTGCTCATCAATAAAAAGGCTTATCTCTCCCTGCCCGGGGATCTGCAGGTGCTGATCGACTGCGCGGCCATGGAATGCAATATGCGGACATTAAGCGAATTTGAGGCGGGCAACGGGGCCGCGCTGGAGGAGCTGGTGGAAAAACACCGGGTGCAGGTGCGCCGTTTCCCGGATTCCCTGCTCGGCACCTTGAAGAAGCTGGCGGACGAGACCCTGGAAGAGGAGGCTGCCAAAGATAAAACCTCGCAGCTGGTTCATACGGCCTTTAAAAAGTTTAAAAATGAGATCCGCGGCTGGGGCGCGATTTCCGAGAAGGCCTATTACGAACTTATTGTCTGATGGCAGAGGAAAGGTAGCCTCCCGAGGGGCTGGTATGCGTAAGGGCGGTTTGGTACGGGCGGTTCGCGAACCGCTCCCCGTACACAAAAAAAATACCTCAATGAACCTACCGATATGAAACGTACTCCGACAGCAATCTTTTCTCTCGGAAATAACAGGAGCCGGCATGGCACAGGAAACTGATCAGAACATCTTTGTCAGGTTCGACAGGCTGCGGGACAGTCTGAAGCAGATTATCCTTGATCAGGACAAGGCCATTGACGAGGTGGTGGACGCCTTCATTCATATGGCCTACCGGCCTGCGGCCACCCAGCCCAAGGCGATCTTCACCTTCCTGGGACCTCCCGCGGTGGGCAGGAAGAGTCTGGCCCGGGCCCTGACCTCCCATCTGGAGGAATACGCGGCTTTCAGGCACTTTGACATGGAACAGTATACGGATCCGGAAAGCGGCGCCCAGCTGCTTGGCCAGCGGCTGACCGCCGACGGTTTCCAGGAGGGTGAGCTGACCGGTTTCATCAGGGAGAACCCGCAGTCGATCATTCTCTTTGACGCCATTGAAAAAGCGGACAATCAGCTGCAGCTGGCCCTGTTCAATCTGCTGACCCGGGGCGAGGAGGAGAGCGGCATCAACTGCAGCGGGGTCATCGTCATTTTCACCTCCAGCCTGGGCTGCAGTTTTTTCAAGGACAGAAAGTATCAGGAGGCATTCAAGGAAAACAAGCTGCGCGCCCAGGCCCTGGTCATGGACGCCCTTGCCAAGGAAAGAAAGGCGGTTTTTGATACGGTGCAGAGCGCCATTGCCCCCAAGCTGCTGGCCGCCATGGCGCGCCATTTCATTATCCTGTTCAATTCGCTCAGCCTGGATACCCTGGTGCGCATCGGCGGTGAATCGTTGAGCGATCATTCCCGGCAGTTTGCCGACGTCAGCGGCATGAAGGTCGAATATCATGATTTTGAGCGGATCGCCACCCTGCTGACCCTCTCCTTTTCTCCTGACATCAACGTCAACCGGGTCAAGCAGAAGCTGCCCGATCTCTTTCTCGGCAGGATCACCGGATTTGTCCGGGACCAGGGCAAATATCCCCGGCAGATCGCCTGCCGGCTCTCCAGGCAGGCCGAGGCCTTTCTGGAGAAAACCTGCCAGGAGAAGGAGACGCTGCTTTCCCGGCTGTACAAGAAGAATGAAACAGTGGATCTCACCTGGAAGGAGACCCTGCGCGGCCAGAAGCTGACCTGCACCATCCAGAAGGCGGAACTCAAAAGGCTGCCGCCGGCCAGTGAATTCTTCCGCGAACTGCTGCCCGGCGTGGAATTTTCCACTCTGGGTTTCAAGGATATCGCCGGCAACAAGAGCACCAAGAAGAACCTCAAGCAGATTATCAAAATTCTCAAGGAGCCGGAACTGCTGAAGAAATTCGGCATCGACATGCCCAAGGGCATGCTGCTGTATGGGCCGCCCGGGGTGGGCAAGACCATGCTGGCCAAGGCCTTTGCCCGGGAGACGGAGAGGCCGTATGTCTATGTGTCGCGCAGCGACCTGTTTGATCCGGGCTACCTCAGGAACGCCTATCTCAAGGCCAGGGAGTTTGCCCCGAGCATCGTTTTCCTGGACGGCATTGACGTCAAGGGGCTGATCGAGGGGGTTTATGCCTCCATGCCGGATGACCAGCTGATTCTGGAACTTGACGTTTTGTCCGGCGATCCCGAGGATTCCGTCTTCACCATCGCCACCGCCCAGAACAGGGCCGATGTCAGTCCCCGCATCATCGCCCCCAACCGGATCGACATGTTTGTCGAGGTGCCTGAGCTGGACCGGGACGCCCGGCGTTTCTTCATCGAAAAGATTCTGGAGAAGCCCAATGACGGCAAAATCAACGTGGAGCGGGTGATCCGCTATATCTCCGGCATGAGCGGCTACGATCTGCAGCGCATCGGCAAGGAGGCCTCCCTCTATGCCATCCGCCATGATCTGGACTGCATCACCGAGGATATCCTCATCGAGGAGATCAACATCATCAAGTATGGATTCAAGCTGGAGAAGAAGCGCATCAGAAATCTTGAGCAGGATCTGAAAATCACCGCCTACCATGAGGCGGGCCACGCGGCGTTGTCCCATCTGCTGCTGCCGGATATCAAGATCGAACAGGTGACCATCGCCCCCCGGCTGAAATCCATGGGCTTCATCTCCTACAGCATGGAGGATTTTCCCGGCAACATCTCCAGGGATGAGGTGTTTGACAACATCTGCGTGATGCTCGGCGGGCGTACGGCCAGCATCAGGAAGTTCGGCAGCCGGGGCATTGACACCGGCGCGGCCAACGATCTGGAGGTGGCCACCCACCAGGCCTATGCCGCGGTTGCCAGTCTGGGCATGGATGAGGAGATCGGCTATGTGCACACCGATACCCTGTCCCAGAATGTCAGCAAACACATCTATCTGGCCAAGGTTGAGGAGCGGGTCAGCCACTGGATGAAAGAGGCGAGGCTCAAGGCCGAGGCCCTGATCGAAAAACACTGGGAAAAGGTGGAGCAGCTGGCCTCCATCCTCATCCGCCAGGAGATCGTCGACGGCGTCGAGCTGGAAAAGATCATGAAAGGACTGGAAGAGACATAGGAGGTTGCCAATGACGGAAGAGTTCCGCTGCGAACTGGTCTCCTGGAACAGGATGTACCAGTTGACCCGGCTGCTGGCCGCCAGCATCAAAGAGCAGGGTTTTGCCCCGGACCTCATCGTGGCCATTGCCAGGGGCGGCTACATCCCGGCGCGCATCCTCTGCGATCATCTGGATGTCAGCCAGCTGACCAGCATGCAGCTGAGCCATTACGAGGCCGGGGCCAGCAAGAAGAAAAGCGCCCGTCTCATTGAGCCCTTTAAAAGGGACATCCATGGCCTGCGGGTGCTCTTAGTCGATGATGTCAATGACACCGGCCAGACCCTGGAGCTGGCCCTGCAGCACCTGCAGAGTTTTCAGCCGGCCGGGTTGCGGGTGGCGGTGCTGCACCATAAGCAGACATCCACCTTCTCGCCGGATTATTATGCGGCACAGGTGCGGAAGTGGCGGTGGATCATCTACCCGTGGGCGGTCATTGAGGATGTCAGCGGCCTGCTCGGCAGAATGGCCAGCCGGCCGGCTGACCCGCTTGAGGCGGCCGGGCTCTTTGCCAGTCGGTTCGGCTGCCGGCTGCCCCGGCAGATTGTGGAGGACGTCTATGGCCTGTCCGGCTGGTCGGCCGGCCGGTGAGCGATATCACTTAACAATTCCTTTAACTTTAGGGCACTTCAGGCACTTTGCCGTTAACGGGCCGCGGTTAGAAGTGGTTGCCTAACGTGAAATCAGGTCACGACAGCAGGAGTTCTGCAGGCAGGCGCGCCCCTGCCGTTTTGCCTGACGCCTTTTTTCGCCGGCGGCACCGGGGTGTCACCCTCCTGCAGACACGCAAAAAAAGCAAGTTATTTTATTGTACTGCTGCTGTTTATTTCCCTTTACTGGTTATGAAAGGGGAGGTAATATCAAAAAAAATTCCTCACGAGGGAGAAAAAAATCCCATAACAGCGTGAAAGGAATAGGCAAGCGGTAATAGCCATCCTGTCAGAGATTCTGTAACCCTTTTCCAACAACCAAAAATTGAGGAAGAATTCAATGAAACTGATGAAAAAGACTGTTGCTTTTGTCCTTATGTCCTTACTGGCCGGCGGTATGTGCGCCTGTGATCAGAAAAAAGAAAAAGCAGAAGTAGCACCTGCCGAAAAGGCCGCACCGGCCATGGAGCAGGCAGCTCCTGCCGCAGAGCCGGCTCCGGCTGAAGAGGCCGCGCCTGCCGCGGAAGCACAGCCGATGGAGGTTCCCTCACCCGACGCACCCCAGGGCGAACCAGCTCCTGCCGCGGAAGGGGCGCCCAGCCAGCACTAATAGTTTCACCCAGCTCACCGGGGCAGGGCTCTTCTCCTGCCCCGGTTTCCCTGATCCTCTGCCCGTGGCTGCCGAGGGTTAATCCTCTTCCTCCTCGTCCGGACTGTTTTCCTCATCAACCCGTCTGATGCCGTCCATCAGCAGTTTCATGAATTCGCCGATCTCCGCCGCTTTCATCTCCTGGGGGGAAAGACCGACGCTGAATTTGAAACGGCCTCCTTTTCTTTCGGCAATGATCCGATAGATGGCCTCCTGGTTTTTTTCCCCGGCATAGCTGGCGTTGATGATGCACCCCTCCCTGAAGGAGATGCGCGCCTCGCCGGCCGGCAGCTCAATGGTCAGCACCCCTGTTTTGCCGTTCATGTGAAAGAGCTGGAACAGTTCCACCTGCGGCATTTCAGCCAGCGTGCCGCTCATGGCATAGGCCACCTCCTGCAGACGGACGGCATTGCTCTTGGTGAGACGGTCGGCAAGCAGATGCAGGAAATAGATATAGAGGCTGGGGTTTCTGTTCATCAGGTTTTTCAGCTCCTGGCCGTTGATGCAGAGCACCTCGGTGGAGTCGAGGGTTTTTACCGTGGCGCAGACCGCCTGGGAGGTGAGCAGACTCATCTCGCCCAGCACCTCCCCCCTGCCCAGCACGGCAATGCGCTCATCGCCGTCCAGCACCACCACCTTGCCGGACAGGATGATGACCACAAAGCCGCCTTCCTCGCCCTTGCGGAATATCTCCGCGCCTGGCGTGAATTTCTTGTAAGTGAAGCAGGGGAGGATTCTGACCAGATTTTCCTTTTCCAGGGCCTGAAAGAGACCGATATGCTCCAGGCCGTCAACCAGTCTGCGCGGCATGTTGACCTGCGTGCCGAGGATCTCCGACAGCGAGGAGGCTGCTTCCTCCTCTGATGAGGCGGCTTTGTTGAAATTCATCCTGAACTTGATCAGGCCGGAGCAGCCGGAGCAGCTGAACAGCTTTTCCGGGTCGTAGCCGTCTTTATCCTGGGAGAGCAGGGCAAACAGCAGTTCGGTCATTTCGCGGGCCAGGATAAGGCAGACCGCTTTATCCTGCGGGGGCAGCAGGGCTTTGTCCGTCAATTCCAGCCGGTCATCCAGTGCATAGAGCGGGCACTTTTTGTTTTCAACGATCTGGAAGATTGACTTGAATGTGCTCATGGTTCATGGCCTTTTTTCTCTCAGGGTGTCCGGTTGACAGCCGGTGGAGTCGCGGGTGCGGGGTTGCAGACCAGGGGATCTGTTTTTTTGTTCTTGTTCTCGCCAGCAACTTTAGCTATCCTTTTTAGTAAAGTCGAGATTTTGTGACGGCAAGCACGCCATTGTCCAGCCAGCCGCCTCGTCAGATCAACCGGAAAAGAACAGATTTTTTTCATCATAGTGAGATTTTCTCCGCCCATGTCCGTATCCAGCAGCCAGCTCGCCAATGAATTTGAGGAGATAAAGAGCAGATTCTCCGCCTCTCCCTATATCCGGATAACCGCCACTGCAGGGAATCCCCCGGAAAGTTACGAGATTACCTATCGCGTCAAAGGGATCAGCCAGGTGGCCGGCGGTCAGGCTGTTATGGTTGACAAGCATCGGGTGAGTATTGTTCTCCCCTTTGGTTATCCCCATTTTCCGCCGAATTGTAAACCCCTTACCCCCATTTTTCACCCTGATTTTGATCCGGATGCGGTCTGCATCGGGGATTTCTGGAATTCTTCCCACTCCCTGGCTGAGCTCATTGTGCATATCGGCAGGTTGATTAGCTATCAAACCTACGGCAGGGAGGATGTCTTCAACCGGGAGGCGCTGGAATGGACCCTGGCCCATGGGGAGCTGCTGCCCCTTGACCGGGCAGATTTCAGCCTGCAGACGCCGGAGCCGCAGCAAAGTGTCGCCGCTGCCGCTGACCAGGCTGCGTCTTCGCCGGACCTGACCACGCCAGCCGCCGCGGGGCAGCCGCCGCCTGCCAGCGCCCCGGCAGCCGGCCGGCGGCAGAAACCGGGGCGGGCGGCGGCTGCCGGCAAAATGCCGGCCGGCCTAAACAGAAAACTGCTGCTGACAATAGTCTGCGGGGTTGTGCTGCTCGCTGCTGCGGCAGGCGCCCTGCTGGTGCTTGATCTGCGCCATTATCAGGGCGCGGTGCAGAAGTGGGCCGGGGTGGCTGCCCTGGTCAAAGAAGGCAATTACCCTGAGGCGGAGGCCCAGGTAAAGGCGGTCCAGGTCCTGCTGGACAAGCTCCGTTTCCTCAAGAAAGGGGAAAAACAGGCCCTGCTGCAGGAGGTCGGGAAGCTGACCGACTCCCGGGAATTTAAAGAGGGGCTGCAGGGCAGGATACTGGTGAAGGGCAGATATATCTCGGTCGGCCAGCTGCAGGAGATCAATGCGGTGAACGGACTGCTGGCCAGGGCCCGGGAGCTGGCTGATGCCGGAAAGTGGCAGGAGTCTGACCAGACGTATGCCCGGGCCGCGGAAAAAACCGCGGCACTTGGTGAACTGGCCCCGCTTCCCCTTGATCAGCTGGAGGCGCTGTCAGCAAAGAGCCGTCTGCAGGGGCGGCTGGAGGCAGCCAGGCAGTTCAGGTCCCGGCACCAGTGGGAGCAGGCGCAAGGCAACCTGCAGGAGGCCATGGCGGTTCTGGCCGGCCTGCCGCAGGATGAACAGCAGGAGGCTGCCGGCAACGAGATCCGGACCATGATGACCGAGGTGGCTTTTGCCGCTGCTGTCGCGCGGGGCGATCAGCTCTTTGCCGACCGGCAATGGTCGCAGGCGGCGGACAGTTATGAGAGCGCCCTGCAGCAGACCCAGGGGCAGGGCGGAGAACTGGCCCCGCAGGCCGCGAAAATCGCCGGGCAGCGCGATGTGGCCAGGTTTAATTTTTTCTATGAGGAGGGGCTGCAGGATTTCAGCCAGGGCAGGTGGGATGCCGCCAGCGCCAATCTGCAGAAAAGCGAGGCCTTGCTGGCTGCCGCCAGGGCGGCCGGCGGCGCCCGGGATATCAGCCAGGAAATGATCAGAAGGAAAAGTGTCACGGCCACGGTCAAGGCTCGCGAGGGGGCGGTAACGGCCTACGTGGCGGAGGAGAACTACAGCCGGGCTGTCAAGGAACTCGAGGCAATGATCAACGCCATTGACCGCGGGCAGCTGGGGGCTGACCGGGAATTTGCGGCAGCCAGGCAGTCTGCGGCGGAAAGCATCGGCCGGTACCGGTTTCTCGATGATATTCAGCAGAAGATCGCCTTTCTGCTCAGCAGATATGAAGCTATTTTCAAGGACTTTTTCCCCTCCGCGGCCCGCTCGAAACTGTCGGACCCGCGGATCAGCTTTGTCCGGCAGGAGGGCCGCCTGCTCATCTTCAGGATGCAATGTCTGGAAGAGAGCAGACGGCAGAAATTTACCCTGGAGATGCATTATCAGTACGACACCGGCGCAAAACAGTGGAGTCCCAGACCCGTTGCCGAGGCGCCTGCTGCGGCGGGCAAGTAATGGACTCGGAAAATACCAAGTTAAGTTACCATAACGCATCTCGAAGCCTGAAATACAAGGGAAGGGAGGAACACTTCCAAGGGAGAATCTGCAGATGAAAAAGATGTCACTCAGAATGAAAATTTCCGGCATCATGATTGTCATCGGAGTTGTCTCAGCCTGTTTTTTTGCTTTTTTCATGTACCAGCGCAACATCAATGCAGCCCAGGTTGATGCCCGTCACAACGCCGATGATCTGCTGGCCAGAACCGTGCAGATGTTCATGGTGTCAACGGTCAGGTTTCATGAGGACTTTCTGCGCACCCAGGGAAATCCCGCTGAGAGGCAGAAGATCCTGGATGACTGGAACCGTACCATCTTTGCCGTGGACCAGGCGGTCATTCATGATCATGGGGCGGGTAAGCCGCGGGTGCGGCTGATCGGCGATAAGGAGCTCTTCAAGTATGCGCCGCTGGGCGGCGACAATACGAAAATAGAGATACCTTTTGAAACCGAGGCCGGCAGCGCCCTGCTGAAGGGTGACGCTAAATTCGAAAAGATTGAGGACGGTTTCCTGCGGGTGGCGGTTCCCCTGTGGAGTGACGTGTTCATCGGCTGCGCCGAATGTCATTTTTCCAAGGTGGAAAACGACCAGACCGACATGAACCGCCACATCCTGCTGGGCACCCTGAATGCCTATATGCCGCTGCAGCAGATGGTGGCCGCGGCGAAAATCGATGCCGCGGTTATCACGTCGCTGTTTCTGTGCGCCATCTTCCTGCTGATCGGCATTGTCTATGTGTTTGTCAGCCATGCCGTGGTGAAGCCGGTGGTGGTGGAAATCAACAGCCTCAATGACGGCGCGGAGCTGGTAACCGTTTCCGCCAGGCAGTTAAACAGCGCCAGTCTCGCCATGGCAGAGGGCGCGTCAGAGCAGGCGGCCTCCATCGAGGAGACCTCGGCCTCCCTGGAGGAGATGTCCTCCATGACCAGACGCAACGCGGAAAATGCCCAGCAGGCCGACAGTTTTACCCGGGAGGCAGGTGAGCGGGTGGCCAAGGCCAATGATTCCATGGGTAAACTGAGTGATTCCATGGAGGAGATCTCCAGGGCCAGCGCGGAAACCTCGAAAATCATTAAGACCATCGATGAGATCGCCTTCCAGACCAACCTGCTGGCCCTTAATGCGGCGGTGGAAGCGGCCCGGGCCGGGGAGGCGGGTGCGGGTTTTGCCGTGGTGGCCGATGAGGTACGCAATCTCGCCCTGCGGGCCGCCAACGCGGCCAGGGATACCGCCGGGCTGATTGAGGCGACGGTGAACAAGGTGAAGGATGGCAAGAATCTTGTCGGCGCCACAAACAGTTCCTTTGCCGAGGTGTCCACCAGTGTCGGCAAGGTGAGTCAGTTGGTGGCTGAAATCGCCTCAGCCTCCGGTGAGCAGGCCAAAGGGATCGATCAGATCAACTCCGCCGTGACGGAAATGGACAAGGTTATCCAGCAGAATGCGGCCAATGCGGAGCAGTGCGCCGCGACATCGGAACAGATGGAAATGCAGTCCGGCAATATGAAGGGTGTGGTGCGGCAACTGCTCGGTTTACTTAAAGGAGGGGACAGGAACGGCGAGCCGGCTGCCGCGGCCCCGCTGGCAAAACCTGCGGCAAAAAAAGCCGCCGCCTCCCCGCCGGCCCAGGCTCTCCGCAAACGGGAGAAGCTCATTGCCGCACCAAAAAAACTGGAATTAAAGCGGGATAGTGCTGAACCGGATAATTTTGAGGATTTTTAGGGCAAACTTGCCGGCCTGGTTTATTTTGCCGAAGCAGCGGTATTCCCTCCTGTCTCCTCGATGCTGCATGCACCCGGTTATTTTTTTTCCGCATCGCTTTATGGCGGCAGGCGTTTATCCGGCGCTGCCACCCTGCATGTAGCTGATCTGCTGGTCGAGCAGATCAGCCATTCTGGCCAGGTAGACATCCAGAGGCTGCCGTCTGAGGGAGGCGAGGCCGACCCGCAGGTCCAGGGCCTGGATATCATGGGAAAGTAAGGGCGAGCCGACCAGCTTCTCCGCCTCCTCGAAACGTTTCATTTTGATCAGGGCCTTGGCGCAGTTGGTGGCCGCCTCATTGCTGCTGCGGGCCATGGTGCCGAGCATCTCATAGGCCATTTCCGGCCAGCCGTTGGCCAGCAGTATCCGGCCGGCATGTTCCAGGGTGGCGCCGTTGCGGGGCAGCATGTCAAGCAGCTGCTCCGCCTGCTGCCGGAAGCCCAGTTTCAGGTAAAAATTGATCAGACTGAGAAAGTCGGTCATCTCCTGCATGAGTTTCTGCGGCAGGGTGTCCTTCAGGACAAGATAATAAAGGTTTTCATTCTGTTTGCGCAGGCCTTCCAGGTCGTTGAAGCGGTAAATATTCCGGGGCGGGTTATCCAGCAGCGCCTCCGGATGCTCCAGGCTGACCGGCTCCAGCACCTGATGGAGAAAGACCTGAAACAGGACGGTCCGGCCGGCCAGTTCACTGTGGCCGTAATCAGCGGGGAAGCTGACCGGATACTGGCTCACCCGGCCCGCCTTCATGCCCAGCAGCCCGGCCTCGAAATCAGGCAGCAGCCCGCCGCTGCCCAGCACGGCGTCCCGATAGTAGGCCTCGGTGGCCGGCGCCACCTGGCCGTTGACGATTCCCTTGCAGTCGTAGATCACCTTGCAGCCGTCCGCGGCAATGCCGCGGCGTCTGGAGCGGTAACCGGTAAATGGTCCGGCCAGAAAATGCTGCACTGCGGGATCATGGGGGAATTTTTCCTTGAGCTGCATCAGGCACTGATGGGCCGCGGGAAATTCCTCCAACTGGAGATAGATCTGCGCCAGCATGAGCAGGGCCTCGGGCCGGCAGGACAGGGCCTCCAGGTTTGCGGTGATGAAGCCAGCCACCTCAAAGAGATTGGTTGCCTCGGCAATGTTTTCCTGAAAATCCTGGCGGTTCAGGCGCCACAGCATGCTCATCCGACGGATTTCCTCCTCGCTCATGGCGTCGGTGGCGAAATCGCGGCAGATGCTCAAGTAGGCGGGTTTGGTCACGGCCAGCGGCTTGATGCCGTGGGCGCCATGGTCGTCAAGGATGGGGACGCCGAAGAAGAGATGCAGCTGCTGGGAGATGGAGTTGCCGCTGATGGCTACCCTGTTGGCCTTGACGAAATCCAGGGTTTTCTGGGCCTGGGCGAACGTTTCCCCCGGCAGGCCGAACAGGGTGAAAAGTTCCACATTGAGGCCGGCCTGCTGGACCTCACCGATAACCCTGGCCAGTTTTTCCGGCTCCAGCCCCTTCCTGATTCTGCTCAGCACCCCGTCATCGGCGGATTCCAGCCCGAAGGCAATGGTGTGGGCCCCCGCCTTTTTGAGCAGCGCCAGCAGCTCGTTATCCATGAGATTGTATCTGGTCTGGCACCAGAAGGTGAGAGGCCGGCAGTCGGCGATGATTTTCTCCAGGAGGGCGACCAGCCGGCTGCGGGAGAAGGCGAAGTTGGGGTCGGCAAACCAGAAATCGTTGATGCCCCTGGCCTGCAGATAGTTGATTTCGGCAGCGACCCGGTCAAGGGAATGAAACCGCACCCTTTTATTGCTGGCCCGGGTGGTGTAACAGAAGGTACAGGGCGAGGTGCAGCCGCGGGAGGTGAGGAGGATGACCCGGCTCTTGCCGCTCGTGTCGATGAGTCCTTCCAGGTAGGGGGAAGGCATGCTGTCGAGGTCTTCCACCATCTGCGCCGCCGGGGTGTCAATGACCTTACCCTGCTCCAGGAAGGTGATGCCCGCCACCCCGGAGAGCGGCAGGCCATCCTCCAGCGCCCGGCCAAGGGCGGGCAGCACGGTTTCGCCTTCCCCCCGGCAGAGGATGTCGACATCCTTCATCTGCAGCAGGGCCTCGCCGGGCATGAAGGTGATCTGGGGACCGCCCAGGATCACCAGCAGGTCGGGCCGCAGCTGTTTGGCATAACGGGCCCAGACCAGCACCCGGTTGATGTTTTCGTCGTAAACCGAAAAACCGAGCACATCAGGTTTTTCCGAGTCGAGCGTGTCGCGCAGGAGTTGCGGCGCAAGCGGGCTGCCCTTGTAGTCGCCGAGGATGGCGCCGCGCCGGCCGTGCTTTCTGAGAGCGGCCAGGGCGTAGGCCTGGGAGATGGGAATGGTGTCCGGGGAGTCGATGGTGGCCCATTCATTGACATGGATGAAAAGAAAATTGGTCCTGTCTGCCTGGCAGTTTCGATTCATGACTGTTCTGCTCCTGCTTCATCATTTCTCGATGTGTCGCTATTTTCTGGTGATGGGTTTTCCTTTCACCCTGCTGGGCAGCGTCTATGAAGAGCTTCTTGGCGAACAAGCCCTGGCCGGCAAGCCGTTGACCGGAAATTGCGCTGCGCTGCTCTGCGGGGCAGGTAAATAATAAATTGGCGGAAAAGAGCCAGCTGTCTGATACTCCTGGAAAAAACAGAGGAGGTTGCCATGGCTCGCCATTGGCCGGTACATTATCGCGTGCCGCTGCAGTTGTCAATTGATCCTGTGGGATTAATGCCGCAAAAAAGCATCGCCGCTCCGGCCCCGGCCCTTGAGCACCAACAGGCGGCAATCAGGGTTTTTCGCAGGACCGCATGGTTGTGGTTGACAAAAATCCTATTTGCAGATAAATCAGGCTGTGACGTAGGTAGTGATACCTAATCGACATGAATATTTTCTTTTCCCCGTAAATGACGCAATTCAGACCTCTGACCATCATCAGTCATCCGCATTACCTGGAGCATGACACAGGTGGCGGCGACCACCCGGAAAGCCCTGACCGGCTGCGGTTCATTGACCGGCTGCTCAGGGAAAGTCCCCTTGCCCCGCACATCACGGAGAAAATCGCCAGGAAAGCGCTGCGTCAGGACATTCTGGTCTATCATGCGGAGTCCTATCTTTTCCGCCTGGAAGAAACGGCCCTGCGGGGGCAGACCTATATCGACCATCAGGACAACCAGATCTGTTTTGAATCCTTTGAGGCGATTCAGCTGGCGGCCGGCGGTTGTCTGACCGGCATCGACTGGCTGGAGGAACAGGGCAGCGACCTGGTCTTCTGCAGCATCCGGCCGCCGGGCCATCACGCGGAAAAAGCCATGGCCCTGGGCTTCTGTTTCGTCAATAATGCGGTGGTGGCCGCCAGGTACTGGCAGCGGCGTTACGGCCGGCGGAAAATTGCCGTCATCGACTGGGACGCCCATCACGGCAACGGCATCCAGGATGCCTTTGAGGAGGACCCTGATGTTTTTTACATCAGCATCCATGAGCATCCCACTTTCAGTTTCCCGGGCACCGGCTATGCCGAGGAAAAAGGACTGGGGCCGGGGGTGGGCGCCACCCTGAACATCCCCCTGCCGCCCGGCGCCGACGACGGCATGTTTCTCCGCGCCCTGAGCAGATTCGTGGAGCCCGCCCTGGATTTGTTCCAGCCCGAGCGGATCATCGTTTCCGCCGGTTTTGACGGCCATGTGCTTGATGACATGTCAGGCCTGTCCTACAGCACGGAGCTTTACGGCGTAATCGGCGAGAGGATGGCTGCCCTGGCTGCCAGGCACTGCCAGGGCAAGCTGCTGTCAATCCTGGAGGGGGGCTATCATCTTGAAGCCCTGGCCGCCAGCGTGGAACGTTATCTTCTTGGCCTGGCCAAGTTATCAGTAAAGGAGTAGACCATGTATATCGCGCGCCATATGACCTCGCCGGCTGTGACTGTTTCACCGGACACGCTGCTGCCCGCGGTCCGGGAAATCATGAATACCCGCAAGTTCAGGCACCTGCCGGTGGTGGATGAAGAGCAGCGGCTGATCGGCATGATCACCGACCGGGATCTACGTTCCGCCTATCCCTCCTCTCTGCTGCCCGAGGACAAGAGACTGGCCATCCTGGAGAATGTGGCCAGAACCGAGGTCAGATCCATCATGTCCAGGAACATCATTGCCATTACCCCGCTTTCCACCCTGGATGACGGCCTCTATTTCCTGTCCAAGGAAAAGATCGGCATGCTGCCGGTGGTTGATGATGAGCAGCAGGTGATCGGCGTCTTTTCCGTGCAGGACCTGATGGCAGCCTATAAGAAACTCTATGGCATCGGCGAGCGCGGTTCCGCCCTGATCGCCGTGGAAGACGACGGCAGGCCCAAACCGCTGACCAGAATCGTCCGGGTGCTGGAGGAACGGGAAATCCGCTTCTCGCGGCTGACCAGGGTGCAGGGCGAGGACGGCGGCAGGAAGATCATCTATCTGCGGGTGCATACCTTCAACATCGGCATGGTGCATAAGGCCCTCAAAGAGATCGGCATGACCGTCATGATCCCTGATCTGCAGGATATTCTGCCCAAACCCCATGCCTGATCAGGACGGTCCGCCATGTATCCTCCTCTGCCGGCAGCTGCCGCGGCAACCCAGGGAAAAAAGGGAGAGCCTGTGCTGAACGCGGAAAATGCCGCCTTTGATCCTGACTGGCGGAACCGCTACAGCGACATGCTGGCCACCCCGAAAAAGGCGGTCTCCCATGTGAAGCACGGGCAGCGGGTCTTTATCGGCACCGGCTGCGGCGAACCGGTGGAACTGGTCAAGGCCTTGACCGACCGGGCGGGCGAACTGGCGGATGTGGAGATCATCCACCTGATCACCAAAGGCGAGGCCCCTTATGCCTGCAGGCGTCTGGCCGATTGTTTTTCCGTCAACAGCTTTTTCATCGGCGCCAATGTGCGCTGTCATATTCAGGAGGGGCTGGGCCATTACACCCCCATGCTGCTCTCCGATATCCCCGCGATCTTCAGCTCCGGCCAGATTCCCCTGGATGTGGTCCTGCTCCAGGTGACGCCGCCGGACCTGCGGGGCAAGGTCAGCCTGGGGGTGTCGGTTGATATCGTCAAGAGCGCGGCGGAAAACGGCTCACTGGTCATCGCCCAGGTAAATCCCCTGATGCCCAGGACCCTGGGCGATTCCTTCCTTGACGTCAATGATCTCGACATCCTGGTTCCCCTGGCCACCCCTCTGATCGAGCGGCGGACCGGTCCACCCAACGAGGTGACCAGAAAGATCGGCGGCTATATCGCCTCGCTGGTGGAGGACGGCTCCACGGTGGAATTCGGCATCGGCACCATTCCCCAGGCCCTGGTGGAATTTCTCAAGGACAAGAAGGACCTGGGCATCCATACGGAGATGCTGAGCGACGGCATCATCGAGCTGGTTGCCTCCGGCGCGGTCACCGGCAGGAGGAAGACCCTGGATGCCGGCAGGATCGTCACCAGCTTCTGCATGGGCACGCAAAAGCTCTATGACTATGTGGACAACAACCCGCTCTTCTGTTTCCGGCCCACCGAATATGTCAATGACCCCTTTATCATCGGCAGGCAGCATAAGATGGTGGCCATCAATATGGCCCTGGAGGTTGACCTCACCGGCCAGGTATGCGCCGACTCCCTGGGCTCGAAGTTCTATTCCGGCATCGGCGGCCAGGTTGATTTCAACCGCGGCGCGGCCCGTTCAAAGGGCGGCAAGGCCATTATCGCCATGCCGTCCACGGCCCTTGACGACACGGTGTCCCGCATCGTCACCCGGCTCGCCGCCGGCGGCGGGGTGGTCACCTCCCGCGGCGAGGTGCATTACGTCATCACCGAATACGGCATCGCCTATCTGCATGGCAAAAGCGTGCAGGAGCGGTGCCTGGCGCTGATCAGCATCGCCCATCCCCGTTTCCGGGAGCAGCTGCTGAAGGAGGCCATCGAGGCCAGATACATCCGCCAGGAGATGTCTGATGTGGAGGGCCATTTCATGGTGGCCTCCCAGGAGGTCAAGACCTCGGTGCTGCTTGATGACGGCACCCAGATCAATTTCCGCCATGTCCATCCCACCGATCTGCCGGCCATGCGCGACCTGCTCTACGCCCTTTCCCAGGAAACCATCTATTACCGCTTCATGACCCACTTCAAGCGCTTTGCCCTGAGTCAGATCCAGAACTTCGTCTACGTGGATCACCGCAAGGATGTGGCCATCGTGGCCACGGTTCCCGCGGCCCACGGGGAGGAAATCATCGCCATCGGCCGCTACTACCTGGATGAGCTGACCAACCGGGCGGAGGTGGCCTTTGTGGTCCACGATCAGTGGCAGAACCGCCATATCGGCACCTTTCTCTTCAAGTATCTGGCGGCCCTGGCCAAACGCAGCGGCATTGCCGGCTTTACCGCGGAGGTTTTGCGGGAGAACCAGCGGATGCAGGCCATCTTCAATAATTCCACTTTCAAGGTGGAAAGCCAGCGCGAAGAGGACGTCTACCGCTTCAGAATCGAATTCGACTAGCCGGCCGCCGCCCCCTTCACTCTGCCGCACATGCCGGCCCGGGCCCGGGCCGGATATTTTTGCCGGGTCTGTCCTCCTGCTTGCTTCTTGACAGGGAAAGTGTCATGATCAGAACTCATGAGGTTTGAGGTATTCGTGCCATGAGAAAGACATCACCCCTGAAGATATTTGTCATCCTGACCCTGCTGATTGGTCTGATCGAGCAGGGGCTCATGTATTTTCTCGGCACCGGCATCGTTGCCCGGCACCCTTTTGCCGTGGGCCTGCTTGATTCCCTGCTGCTGATCCTGATCCTTTTTCCTTTCCTCTATCTGCTCGGTTACCGGCCCTTTGCCCGCAACCTGGACCACCTCTCCCGGGCCAAGCAAAGGGTGGAGGAGGCCAATGACCGTTTGCTGGCGGTGCTGGACAGCATTGATGCCATTGTCTATCTCGCCGATATGCAGACCGGCGAGCTGCTCTTCGTCAACAAGTACGCCAGGGAGATCTTCGGAGACATCACTGGCGGCATCTGCTGGCAGACCCTGCAGGCCGGCCAGTCCGCTCCCTGCCCTTTCTGTACCAATGACAAACTGGTTAATGCCGCCGGCGAACCGCAGATGCACAGATGGGAGTTCCGCAATACGGTGAACGGGCGCTGGTATGATATCCGCGACCGGGCCATCCGCTGGATGGACGGCCGACTGGTGCGCCTGGAAATTGCCATGGACATCACCGGCAGGAAAAAATCCGAGGAACGGATCAAACAGCAGAATGCCTTTCTGCACAGTGTGCTCGAGTCGCTGCCCTATCCATTTTACGTGGTCAACACTGATACCTACGAGATTGAACTGTCCAACAGCATCGCCCAGCATCAGGGGATCAGCATGGGCAGGAAATGTTTTAGCGCCACCCATGACAGCAACTTTCCCTGTCATCTGGAGCAGTCCTGCCCGTTGCATCTGGTGAAAAAACTGGGGGAACCGGTCATTGAGGAGCATGTCCACAAGGATGAGCAGGGCAATGACAGTTACGTGGAGATCCATGGCTACCCTATTGCCGACGAGCAGGGCAGGGTCAGCCGGATGATCGAGTATCAGATCAACATCACGGAGAGGAAAAAAGCCGAAGAGACGCTGCGGCGGATTTCCGTCACCGATGAGATGACCGGGCTCTATAACCGGCGCGGTTTTCTCATGCTGGCCGAAAAGCAGATCAAGATCGCCGACCGCCTGCCGGGCGAGCTTTTTGTGCTGTATGCCGACTGTGACAAGCTCAAATGGATCAACGACACCCTGGGCCACCGGAGCGGCGATCAGCTGATCATGGAAACGGCGGAGGTGCTGAAAAACACCTTTCGCCAGGCGGATATCATCGGCCGGTTGGGCGGCGACGAATTTGTGGTGGTCATGGTGGATGAATCCGGCAAGGAAAGCGTCAAGACGGTCAAGGAGAGGCTGGCCAACGCCATTGTCAGGAGAAATGTGCTGCCGGACCGCA
This sequence comes from Desulfurivibrio sp., assembly GCA_003605035.1. Lineage (GTDB taxonomy): Bacteria > Desulfobacterota > Desulfobulbia > Desulfobulbales > SURF-16 > SURF-16. The sequence continues at coordinate 19,031 of QZKJ01000014.1, read as the reverse complement.
CCTATGTCCTTTCCGTCAGCTTCGGCATTGTCCGCTACGACAAGAATAATCCCTGCACCATGGAGCAGCTGCTCTCCAAGGCGGATCGCGTCATGTACAAGGTCAAAAAAGAACAGGGGGGCAGATAGGTTCAGAACCCCTGCTGCGGTGAGGAATAAGTGAAAAGTACGAAGGGAGAGGTTGGCTAGCAGCCGCCATCCTCGGCAGGTTCAGCATTCTCCTCCGGCTGGCTGCTTTTCTTATCCTGTTTACGCTGCTGTTTCTCTTCTTTCTTTTTTTTCTTTGCCAGTTCTTTCTGGCGCTTATCAAATGTATAGGTGTTTTTCGCCAAGGGTATGCCTTTCAGTTGAGATTTTTCCTCTTTGCCGGTTTCGCAAAAAAAAACCCCGCATGAGCGGGGTTTTCGTCATGGCCTATGGTGGGGCTTACTTCTGGATAACGTTTTCTGCCGCCGGTCCTTTCGGGCCGTCAACCACATTAAATGTTACCCGGGCGCCCTCGGTAAGAGATTTGAATCCCTGGGCCTGGATGGCGGAATGATGAACGAATACGTCCTTGCCGCCATCCTGCTCAATAAAACCGAATCCCTTTGCATCATTAAACCATTTAACTGTACCTTCTGCCATTTTGTACTACTCCTTGAATACCGGGCTCCACGGGGGAACCGCTTGATAAATTGTCCCACTCACCAAAGGTGAGTCGGTTGGCAGCTTGTTTGTTCAAACAAAAAAACCGCACTTCCTCTCTGTAAGGATTGTGCGGTGAATTTTTAGTATTTTTTATTTACTACAAACATGTACTGCACACTTTCAAAAAACACCTTACACAACCTGACTGCAAAAAGCTATCTATTTTATTGCCGGCAGGCAAATAAGCCGCTGTAACAAAATAATGTCGCCATCCGGATGGTCAAAACGGCATAAAGAGCCGTAACGAGATGGCCAAGAAAGCCTAAGCAGTTGTGGCAACGTTCGGCCCTGCTGCGGCTGGCTTAGCCGGCGGGCGACTCCTTGATCCCCTGCTGGCTGAGGGGCAGCAGGATGGTGAATGTCGTGCCTTTGCCACGGCTGCTTTCCACCTCAATGCTGCCGCCATGCCGTTTGATGATGCCGTAGCTGACGGACAGGCCCAGTCCGGTGCCCTTGACCGCCGGTTTGGTGGAGAAAAACGGCTCAAAGATCCGGTCCATGTCCTCGGGTTTGATGCCGATGCCGGTGTCGGCAATGCGGATGGCGACCCCCTCCTGCTGTTTTTCCGTGCTGATGGTGATCACCCCGCCCTCCGGCATGGCGGCGCCGGCATTGTTCAACATGTTCAGCATGACCTGCTTGATCTGGTCCGGGATGCCCTGAATGGCCGGCAGAGCGTCGGCAAAATGCTTTTTCACCTTGATTTTTTTCTGGCTGAAATCCTTTTTGACCAGCAGCAGCATGTCCTCGATCGCCTCATGCACATCAAGCAGGATCATAAGCCCGCTGGTGGGCCGGTTGAAACTCTGCAGGTCCTGGGTCAGTTTGGCGATCCGGTCACATTCCTTGACAGCCAGATTCACCATGTCCATGGTCCTTTCATCGAGATTCTGCCGTTTGCGCAGGCCGTCGAGCACGTTGCGGATGCCGTAAATCGGGTTGTTGAACTCATGGGCGATGGAGGCGGCCAGCTTGCCGATGGCGCTCAGTTTTTCCGCATGCAGCAGCTGGTTGTATGTTTTTTCCAGGGCCTCGCTCCGTTCCGCCACCCTCTCTTCCAGTTTGTCATGAGCCTCCTGCAGGTTTTCTTCGGCGTATTTACGCTCGCTGATCTCAATCTGCAGCAGGCGGTTCATGTCAGTCAGTTCCACCGTGCGCTGGGAAACCGTGGCCTCCAGGCTGGCCTTGTGCTGTTGCAGCTCTTTTTCGGCATTTTTGCGATTTTCAATTTCCTCGGTCAGAAAATCATGGGTTTTTATCAAGCGCTTCTCCATGCGGCTGATGTGAAAATAGAAAAGCAGAAACAGGATGCCGAGCACGGCCAGGCAGACCATGACCAGAATGGTGGAGACCCGCTGTTTGTCGACATCGGCGGTGAAGTCTCTCAGGGCGATTATCTCGCCGATATCCTCCCCGCTCATTACCCGCAGCGGGCTGAAGCCTCCCCGGTATTTTTTATCCCCCTCGGTGATTTTAAAGATCAGATTCTCTTTTTCAAGATGGGGCACATTCATGTAGTTGTTGATTTCCCGGGGAATCGCCTCCATGGTCCGGCCGATGATGACATGCCGGGGCACCTCCTCCCAGCTGCCCTCCTGCCGGCCGGATATCTTCAGTCCCTCCAGCCACATCTGCCGGTTCAGATGGCGGATGTTGACCAGGAAAAAGAAATCGTAGCCAAGAATCTCCTTCATGGTCGGGATAATGTATTCGACCTCCCGGCCCAGTTCGATGTAGCCGATCAGCCTGTTGTTCACCTTCCAGGGGTGGACCACCCGCAGGGTCAGGGTGCCGAATGGCCCCAGCTCTATGCCGTAGGAGACATCGCCGCCTTCTTTGGCCTTTTTCAGGGTGAAACGGTCAATCAGATCCCCATGGCTTGTCGGCTTGTGCACCCGCAGAAAGCAGGTCATGTCCAGATTATGAAAGTAGAAGTGGGTGATATGATGCCGGTTTTCGATGTTGCGGAAAATGGAGCTGGTGTTTTCATAGAGAAGTTGCCGGTCCCCGGCAATAAAGGCCTGATAGATCTTGGGGTCGTCCATGACGAAATCAATGAAGGTATTCAAGTGTTCCGCTTCATTGCGCAGGGTGGTGTTGAAAAGCTGCTGCACGCTGTTTAACTGCTGCTGGAGGTTCTCATCAAACTGATGACGCTGCAGCCAGAATGCCCCGGAAATGGAGAAGGCCAGCAAAAACAGCAGAGCAAAGGCCAGAGGCAGGAGGATGGCTTTTCGTATGTGAATGGTCGAATTCTTCATAACTTCTTGTGGTGTGTCGTGGCGATCGGTCTGCATGAGTGGGCGAAACAGGGCGGGGGAGCCGCCGGTAAAAACAGGCTGAAAAGGGATCTGCGCTTCCAGGTAATAAAAATGCTAGGTATTTACCATATATCAAGGGGAAGGAGGAATTTTTTTTTAATTTTTGTCAAAACCCGGGCAAAGGGCCGGTCTGCCGCGGGCAGGAGAGCGAAGAGAAAATATTAACGGGGCAGTTTCTGCCGCACCGCCTCCATCAGTTCGTGGGCTTCCGTGAAATCCGGATGGAGCCGCAGGGTTTTTTTCAGATAGGCCTCGGCGTCAGTATACTGCTTCTGCAGAAAGAGCAGGCTGGCCAGGTTATAGTTGACCACCCTGTTCTGCGGGTCAAGTTTCAGGCAGTTCGTATAAAAGTAGCGTGCCTTGTCAAAGTCCTTCTTTTTTCTGGAGCGCAGCCCGAGCTTGTTGAGGAAGTGGATGGTTTTTTCGATATTGTCGTCCTGGATTTTCTTGCCGAAGAGGAGATCGGCCTCCTCCACCAGGCCCGCCTCAATATAACCATCCAGCACCTCCTTGATCTGATCGGCGTTGCTCCTGGCCAGCTGCTGAGCGTCATCCAGATGCTTGCGGGCTCGGGAAATATCGCCGGTGCGGATGCAGGCACGGGCCAGACCGATGTGGATGTCAAAGGTGTCCGGCATAATATCGGTTACCTTCTGCAGGTAAAAGGCCAGATTGACATAGTCCTGGTTTGACTGGTAAATTTCAGCAAGGGCCAGGAGCGCGCTGATAAACTGTTCTTCAATGACCAGGGATTTCTTGAAATTGATTTCGGCGTTTTTCCCGTTGCCGAGCTGCTGGTAAATCAAGCCGAGATAATAATAGGGCAGGGCGCTGTCGACCCGGGCCCGGCTGGCCGCCTGAAAGCTTTCCCGCGCCTTGTCATACTCCAGGTTGAGGAAATAGTATTTGCCGTTGCTGATGAACTTGTCGTATTCACTGGGGAATTGCCGCTGGCTGATGACCTTGTGCAGCAGCTCTTCCAGCTGCTTGATGTTCGGCGGCTTGATAAGGTAGTAATCCACCTCAGCCTGCACGCTGCGCATGAAATCCCCCCGTCGGTCGGCGCCGGTGACCATGATGAAGGGGGTGTCGTAGAATCTCCTGGTCTGGCGGATGAGGCGGAGAAGTTCGAGGCCGTTCATCTCGGGCATCAGGTAATCGCAGAGAACAACATCAATATTCCCCTCCTGTATCCGCTCCCAGGCCTTCAGGCCGTTGACCGTGCTGCAATAAGTGTGATAGCCCAGTTCAATGAGCATGGATTCGAGCATCTTGCGCATGGCCTGGTTGTCTTCAACGATCAGGATATTGCTGTTTTTGTTCTTCATGCCGGCTCAGTTCTTCACGATTTTTCTGCAGTCATCATAACAAATTATAATGCCTTTATTCCCCGTGGGGCGCAAGGGGAAAAGTAGAGGTTGCCGCCCAGGCCGCGGCAAAATGGCAAATTTGTGCGAGGATGGATTGCATTCCTCGGCCGATTACGCTTAGATAAACGTAAGCGTTGGAAAATCCCCCTGGCCTTTTACCGCTTTTCGCCTGACCCGTGCCGCGCAGGCAGACAAGACTACCTGAAAAATGCCTATTAAAAAAAGATTTCTCGTCATCCCGCTGCTGGTCTTTCTCGCCTCCTATCTGCCCTATCTGCTTTTCAGCGAGGTCAAAAGGATAAGCATCGATGAGTTCGCCGCCCAGCAGATGGTGTACGCCAGGCAGGCAGCCCGCAGCATTGAAAATCTCCTGCACCGTTTTTTCAATGAACTTTCCTATATTGCCAGCATAGACGACATCGTGCGCATGGGGCCGAAGGGCGAGGAGCTGATGCACAAATATTACACCAGGAACCGGCAGGAGATCCTGGCCATAACCAGAGTGGACAGCGCCGGGCGCATCATCTACACCGAACCGTACAGCAGCGGGGCCATTGACGCGGATATCTCCGCCCAGCCCCATGTCGCCCGGATTCTCAAGACCCATGAACCGATAATCAGCGATGTCTTTACCGCGGTGCAGGGCCACCGCTGTATTGCCTATCATGTGCCGGTCATGGCGGGTGATGCCTATGCGGGCAGTCTCGCCATTCTGATCCCGTTCTCCAGGATGGCGGAAGAGTCCCTGGCCATCATCAGAACCGGGGAGGCCGGGCATATCTTCATGGTCGGCAGGGATGGGGTGGTGCTTTATGCCGACGATCCGGAGCAGATAGGCCGAAAGAGTGATGAGCTTTACCATGAGTCTCCCGCCACCCTGGAGCTGATCAGGCAGATGACCGCGGGCGGGGAAGGCCGGACGGCCTTGAATTTTGCCCCGGACGGCAGGCCCGGCGCCGGCGAGCTCAGCCAGGCGGTCTACAGCCCGGTCAGATTCGGCGCCGGCTTCTGGTCCATTGCCGTGGTCACCCCTGAGCGGCAGGTGCTTGCCACCATGCGCGGCTTCAAGAACAAGTGGTTTCTGCTGCTTGTCGTGCTGGTCGGCGCCACCCTGGTCTCTTCCTATTATATCTTCCGGTCCTGGGTGACTGCCAGGGAGGAGGAGACCAGGAGAAAGGCGGAAGAGGCGCTGCGGGAAAGTGAACGGAACTACCGGGCCCTGGTGGAAGGCGCCAACAGCATTGTCCTCAAATGGGATACCTCGGGCGTCATCACCTATCTCAACCCGTTCGGCCTGGCCTTTTTCGGCTACACATTGGCGGAGACAGCCGGCAGAAACGTCATGGGCACCATTGTCCCCGAGACGGAGAGCACGGGCCGGGATCTCCGGCACATGATAGAGGATATCCTGGTCAATCCGCAGAGATATAAGAATAATATCAACCAGAATATGCGAAAATCAGGCGAGCGGGTCTGGGTGTCGTGGACCAATGAGCCGATTATCGACTCCCAGGGCAATTTTATCGAGATCCAGAGCATCGGCAATGACCTGACCGCCCTGAAAAACGCCGAAGCGACCATCAAGGAGAGCGAGCGGAAATACAAGATGGTGGCTGATGCCACTTCGGACATCATCTACGAATATCAGGCAGGCGAGGAGCGGCTGACCTATGTCTCGCCCAACTGCGGGGATATGCTGGGCTACAGCGCCGGGGAACTGGCGGGACAGATGGGGTTTCTCGCGGCCGTCATCTGCCGGGAGGATGCGGAGGACGCCCGGAAAAAAAGGCTGCAGGCCTGCTGGGGCAGCGAGGCCAAGCTGGCCCTGGAGTATGGCGTCATCTGCAAAAACGGCGTCAGGAAATCGGTGGTCGACCACTGCACCCTGCTGCGCGATGAGGCGGGCAGGGTGGTCAGCATGATCGGTTCCATCAAGGACGTCTCCAGTCAGAAGGAGCTTGAGGAAAAACTGAGCCGGGCGGAGAAGATGGAGGCCATCGGCACCCTGGCCGGCGGGGTGGCCCATGATCTCAACAACATTCTTTCCGGGCTGGTCAGCTATCCCGATCTGTTGCTGATGGGACTGCCGGCCGACAGTCCGCTGCGCAGAACCGTGCTGACCATCAAAAAATCCGGGGAAAAGGCCGCGGCAATTGTCAATGACCTGCTGACCCTGGCCCGCCGGGGGGTGTCCGTCACCGAAACCATCAACCTCAATGTCCTGGTCAATGAATTCCTGCAGTCGCCGGAGTTCCAGGGCCTGCAGGCCCGGCATGAGCAGGTCCGGCTAACCCTGCAGCTCGATGAGGATCTGCTCAATATCGCCGGCTCCCCGGTCCATCTGACCAAGACCATCATGAACCTGGTGGCCAATGCCTTTGAGTCCATGTCCGCCGGCGGCGAGATCCGCATCATCACGGCGAATCGTTATGTGGACCAGCCGGTGCGGGGCTATGATGACGTGCAGGAAGGCGACTATGTGACGCTTACCGTCTCGGATACCGGCCATGGCATCAGCCCCGAGGACCGCAAGCGGATTTTTGAACCCTTCTATACGAAAAAGGTGATGGGCCGCAGTGGCACCGGGCTGGGTCTGGCAGTGGTGTGGGGGACGGTGAAGGACCATCGCGGCTATATTGATGTCCGCTCGAGCCAGGGACATGGCGCGAGCTTTATCCTCTATTTCCCCGTGTCCCGCGAACCGCTCACCGGCAAGGTCGAGCAGCTGTTCGCCATCGAGCAGTACCGGGGAGACGGGGAGTCGATCCTGGTCGTTGATGATGTGAGCGAGCAGCGGGAGCTGGCCACTCAGATGCTGGCCCAGATGGGCTATCAGGTGGCAGCGGCGGCCAGCGGCGATGAGGCGGTGGCCCTGCTGGCGGACAGCGAGTTTGACCTGCTGGTGCTGGATATGATCATGGAGCCTGGCATGGACGGGCTTGATACCTATAAGGCGGTGCTGGGCATCAGGCCGGGTCAGAAGGCCATCATCGCCAGCGGTTATTCGGAAACGGACCGGGTGCATGAGGCCCAGCTGCTGGGCGCCGGCCCGTACCTGCGCAAACCCTACACCCTGGAGAAGCTGGTCCGCGCGGTGCGGGAGGAGCTGGGTCGCCCGGCGTGAGCCATCCCGCTTATCAGGCAGTGAGGCCCGTCTATTCCAGCTGCCGGGCCAGTCTGGCCCCCTCCTCTTCATTGACCAGGCAGAGCAGCAGCGCGCCGCCGGCGAACAGGCCGATAATGGCCAGCAGGGACAGCCGGGGGCTGCCGGTGGATATGCTGAGCAGGCCCATCAGCAGCGGACCGAGCACCGCGGCAAACTTGCCGAGCATGTTGTAAAAGCCGAAGAACTCCGCAGATTTACCAGCTGGAATCAGCCTAGAGTAGAGCGAGCGGCTCAGTGACTGCACCCCGCCCTGCACCAGGCCGATGGCCACGGCCAGCAGATAAAATTCCTTGATCGTCTCCATGGACATGGCCCACACCGTTACCAGCACATAAATGCCGATGCCCAGCAGAATCGCCCTTTTGGTGCCCATCGTCTCCCCCAGCCTGCCGAAGACCAGGGCCGCCGGAAAGCCGACAAACTGGGTGATGAGCAGGGCGACCATCAGGCCGCCGGAGTCAAAGCCCAGGGCCAGGCCGTAATCCACCGCCATGCGGACAATGGTGTCGAGCGCGTCGATATAGAGCCAGTAGCCGGCCAGAAAGACCAGCACCACCCGCAGCTTGCGGATCTCCCTGAAGGTGGCGAAGAGCTGCCGGAAGCCGGCGGTCAGCATGCCCTGCCGGACCGGGGCCGCGGGTGGAACAGGCTCCCTTACCCACAGCAGGATCGGCAGGGAAAAGACGGCCCACCAGACCGCCACGCTGAGAAAGGAGAGGCGCACCGCCTGGGCGGCGTCGGTCAGGCCGAAGAGGCCGGGCTTGAGCGTCATGAGCACATTGACGGCAAAGAGCAGGCCGCCGCCCAGATAGCCCATGGCAAAACCCAGGGCCGAGACCCGGTCCGAGGTGGCCGGAGACGCCACATTGACCAGCAGGGAGTCGTAGAACACATTGCTCCCGGAAAAACCGATGATGCCGAAGATGTAGAAAAGGGAGGCCATGAGCCAGGCGCCCTGGGCTACGGTGGACAGGCCGGCGCTCATGGTTACGCCGATGGCGGCGAAAAAAAAGAGGAATTTCTTTTTTGCCCCGGCCTGATCGGCCATGGCGCCCAGCAGCGGGGCAAGAAAGATGACAATCATGCTGCCGATGGAGTTGGCCAGTCCCAGCCGGAAGGTGCTGGTGGAGACCTCCACCCCGCTGCACCAGTACTGCTTGAAGAAGACCGGGAAGAAGCCGGCCATGATGCTGGTGGCAAAGGCGGAATTGGCCCAGTCGTAGCAGGCCCAGGCAAGGGTCTCGCGCTTGATTTTCATGGCTTGCCCGGGGCGCCGTTTGCCGGGACCGGCATGGCGGGAATCACTGGGCCCTGGTCTCAAGATAGTGGAGAATCCGTTCAGGAAAATCCGTCACCAGGCCCCTGGCATGGCGTTGCAGGGCCAGTTCCGCCTCCTGGCCGGTGTTGATGGTGTACACCCCGGTGAAAATATCATGGGCGGCGATATCCGCGGCAAGCTCCGGGGTCAGCTGCCTGAGTGAACAGACAAAGGCCTGGCAGCCGGTGTCCCGCAGCACCTCCGAAACCGGCCTTTGATCACCCGACGGCAGCAGGGCGGCGCTATGAAATCCCTGCTTCAGCGAGTTCAGGTACCTGAGCGAGTCATGGTGAAAGGAGGAGAACAGGGTGAAGGGCGTCATCTCCGCGGCAGCGGTCGCCGCGGTAATGAGCCTGATGCGTTTGCGCCAGTCTTCCCCGGCGGCCGGCGGTTTGATCTCCACATTGATGCAGGCCCTGCCCCTGATCAGCTGGAAGACCTCGTCAAGCAGGGGAATCTTCTCGCCGCGGAACCGTTCGCCAAACCAGGAGCCGGCATCGAGTTTCTTCAGCTCCGCCGAGGAGCTGCGGCAGATCTCGCCATGGCCGTTGCTGGTGCGCTCCAGGCTGGGGTCGTGGAAGACGACGATCTGCTCATCAGTGGTGAGCTGGACATCGATTTCGATCATCAGGGCCCCGGCCTCCAGGGCGAGGCCGATGGCAGTCAGGGTGTTTTCCGGGGCGTTGCCCGAGGCGCCGCGATGGGCGACGACCACATGGGGAAGGGAGACGAGATCCTCTAATGATTTCATGGCGCAAGTTTTTCAATTTGTAATAGTTTTTAATTGCCGGTGCCTCACCAGCCACCAGCCACCACCCACAAGCCCCTGCCTTTCCGTCTTCTCACTCCTTACTCCTTACTCCTCACTCTTTACTCACTCCTCTTCAAAAAATCCTCCAGCCCCTTTTTGTAGTGGTCGCCGGACAGCAGAAAGCCGGCATTGTGGTTGCCGCTGATCTGCAGAAAGGTTTTCGGCTCCCGGGCCGCGGCAAAGAGTCTGCGGCCGTGACTGAAGGGGACGATGTCATCATCGGGGCTGTGAATAATGAGCAGCGGGCAGGTGATTTTTGCGGCCGCCGCCTCGGTGTCGTAGTGAAACCGGCAGAGCAGCCGGCCAAGGAGCAAAGGGTACATGGCGGCGGCCATGTCCCTGGCTGAGGTAAAGGTGGATTCGAGAATGCAGGCCCGGGGGGTTTTTCTGCTGCACAGCCAGGCGGCTATGGACCCGCCGAGGGAACGGCCGAAGACGATGATCTGTCCGGGATCGATGTTTTCCTGCTTGACCAGATAATCCCAGGCCGCCTCCACGTCGCGGTAGGTGCCTGCTTCGGACGGTGTCCCCTCGCTCTGTCCGTATCCGCGGTAGTCGAAGATAAAGGTGGCATAGCCCAGCCGGTGGAAGATGTCAATGGTTTCCAGCCGGTGGGAGATGTTGCCGGCATTGCCGTGACAGAAGAGGATGACCCCCTTGGCCTCCGCTGCCGGGATGAACCAGGCGGCCAGTTTGACATGGTCCGCCGTGGTGAAGGTGAGGGAACGGAACTTGAGGCCCAGTTTTTCCGGTGTGGAGAAAATTGCGTGGTCCGGAAAATAGACGAAACGGGACTGGTTGACGAACAGCGTGGCTCCGAATAAGAGATAGATGCCGGCAAAAAGAAGGGCCAGCGACAGGATGGTCTGGGTCATTTTCTCTGCCTGCCTAGCCCTGTGGCCCGCTGCTTTTCAGCTTCTGCTGCCAGTACTCTTTGATGGATTGACCCATATTGCCCACGCTGGCGTTGACCGCCTTGCGCAGTTCCTGGTCCATGTTGAGAGGAGTGAACTTGGCGGTGCCCGCTACCGGCGGCCCGGCCGCGGCGCCGGTTTCCATGTCAACGGCCCGCACCGTGAACGACACGATGGTCAGGGTCTGCGACCTGCCGTAATACTGCAGGGGCATGGAGCCGGTCTGCTGGACCTGGGAGATGAGGAGAATGTTGGCGGACTGGCTGGGCACCAGCCGTTTGATGTCATACCAGGAGACGGGCAGGCTGCCCATCTGCATTTTTTCCATGAGCACCGGGATCTCCGCCACCGAGGTGAGCTGCAGGCCGCTGCCGGCCAGGGCTGCTTCGATGTGGTTCTGCACAAAGGGGGCCAGGGTTTCGTCGCCGGAGACGATGGTCAGCACCACCGGCAGGGAGGGCAGGGCCGCCTTTTTCTCTACCTTGGCGGTGCGGGCGGGCGGTTCGGCAACCGCAACAGGGGGCGGAGCAATAACTGCTGAACTCTCTCTCTCCAGCCGGTCGGCCTGGGCCTGCCGGACTGCCTGGGCTGCCGGCGGGGGGGCAACGTCCGGTTCAGCCGCGGGGACGGGTGGCGGTTCTGGCTCAGGGGCGGCGGCCTCCGGCCTCATGGCGGCTGGCGCCTGGGCGGTTAGCGCCGGCGCCTCCGGGGCCGGCGTGGTTACGGCGGCAGGTTCGGCTGGCTGCTCCTCGCGGCTTTTTTCTTCAACCGTCATCTCCCGGGCCGGCGGCACAACGGTCTGTTCGGCTGTTTTTTCCTTTTTCACCCGGTGCAGCAGGGCGTCCACCGTCCACATGGAGAGCAGGATGGCGATGATGATGCCGGCAGCCATGGCCAGCAGCCTGGTGCGTCCGCCCTTTTCCTTTTCTGCAGGCAGGGGAGGCGGTGGCGGCGGCGCTGAGACGGGCCGGCTGGCCGGGATTCTGCCGGTGATGGGCGGCTCAATATGGAGTTGAGCCATGCAGGAAATAATGGCATCCATCACCGCGGACGGCGTCTGGAAGCGCTGGTTGATGTCCTTGGCCGTCAGTCTGTCGATCAGCTCGCAGACCGGCCTGGGCAGGTCAGGGTTGACCGTGGCGATCGGTCTGCTGGGCTCGGTGATGATTTTCGCCACCACGGCCAGGGGCGATTCCCCGGTAACCGGCGGTTCGCCGGACAGCATTTTGTAGAGGAGCGCCCCCATGGAATAGATGTCGCTGCGGATATCAAGTTTGGCGCCGCTGGCCTGCTCCGGCGAAGAGTATTCCGGCGTCCCCATGTACAGCCCGGTCTGGGTGAGTTTGGCGTCGGTATCCTGAAAGCAGGCAATGCCGTAATCGGTGATCTTGATCCGGCCCACGGAATCGATCATGATATTGGATGGTTTCAGGTCCCGGTGCACCACGCCTTTGGCCGCCGCTTCCTCAAGGGCGTCGGCAATCTGCAGGGCAATGGGCAGGGCCTCCTCCAGGGGGATGAATTTCTTTTCCTTGAGAATCTGACCGAGGTCCGTGCCCTTGACATATTCCATGGCAAAATAGTAGAGCCCGTTCTCCTCGCCATAGGAAAGGATATTGACGATATGCGGATGGGTGAGGGCGGCAACGACCTTGGCCTCTCTTTTGAACCGTTTGATGAATTCCTCATCGCCGGACAATCGTTCCGAGAGAATTTTCAGGGCCACCATTCTGTTTAATGAAAGCTCATGGGCCTTGTAGACCACGCCCATGCCGCCCCTGCCCAGTTCCTTTTCCAGCTGGAATCCGCCGATTATGCTGCCGGGTTCGATCTGATTCAGCTTCATTTGCCGTTTCCTTTAGGTAGATGATATCCGAACAAGCTCATTGCATCAGTGAAAAATTATACCAGATCCGCTGGTAAAATCCTTTACAAATGAAGCAAATTGATAGAAAAATAAAGCGAAATGTTTTATTAATTCAAGGGGCTTTTTTTGCGGTTAATATTTTTTTCCTTTATTATTTGTGAGGTAGCCAGATGATGAAATTGCAGCTCAGTTTGGCAGTGTATCTTGTTTTTCTTGCGTCGATGCTTTCGCTTGCCGGTTGCGTGACGCCCGGCACCAATGCCACGGTGACCTCCGGCCAGGGCAGTCCGGACATAGCCCAGGCCCAGGCCCAGGCCTATGACGGGCCGCAGGCCAGGATCGCCGTGGCCCGCTTCGCGGACAAGACCGGCAAGGGCTGGTGGTCCGGCAGCATCGGCGACGGCATGGCTGATCAGCTGACCACTGCCCTGTTCAACACCAACCGCTATATTGTCCTGGAGCGTGCGGCCCTTGACGATGTGCTGACCGAACAGGATCTGGGGGCCTCGGGCCGGGTGCGGGCGGATACCGCCGCCGAGATCGGTCAGATCGAGGGGGCGGAACTGATGGTAGTTGCCGCGGTGACCGAGTTTGAGGGCGCCGCCTCCGGGGCCGGCGGCGGACTGGGCGGGGGCGCCGCCGGGGTAATCGGCGGTCTGCTGGGCGGTTTTCAGAAGGCCCACATGGCCATCGACATGCGCATCATCGATACCAGGACCTCCCGGGTGCTTGCCGCCACCAGTGTGGAAGGTGAGGCCACTGACGTCAATCTCGGGGGTCTGCTGGGCGGCTACGGCAGTTCCGGCGCCCTGGTCGGCGGTCTGTCCGGCTGGAAAAACACCCCGACGGAAAAGGCTCTGCGGATCTGCATCCAGAAGGCGGTGGATTTCATCGTCACGAAAACCCCGCAGTCCTATTATCATTACGGCGCGCAGCCAGCTGCCGCTCCCGCTGCCGCCCCTGCTCCGCCTGCGACCTATCAGGCGCCGCCGGCCGGGGCAACCTCCGGCGAAATGGTGGTGGTCGTGCCGGAAACCCTGAATGTGCGCAGCGGTCCCGGCGAGAATTTTTCCTCGCTCTTTTCCGCCCGGGGCGGCGACCGCTTATCCGTCCTGGAAAGACAGGACAAGTGGATCAGGGTCAGAGCCCAGGACGGCCGCGAAGGATGGGCCGCCGGCTGGCTGACCTCACCGGTGCACTAAAAATATGCAGCCGCGGGCCACAGCCCGCGCCTGAACACCATGGGGGGACTGGCAATTGCCTACAGCCAGATCCCCTCAATTTTTTCCCGGCAGGCCGGGCACTGTCCGTTGGTCAGGTTGTTTTTCCTGATGCTGAAGCCGAAACGGGTGATCAACTCCATGCCGCAGGCCGGACAATAGGTGTTCTCCCCCCCCTCGCCGGGGATATTTCCCTCGTAGACAAAGCGCAACCCCTCCTCCAGGCCGATTTCCCTGGCCCGGCGCAGGGTGCTCGCCGGGGTGCGGTCCCGGTCCATCATCTGATAGGTCGGGTAGAAGGCGGTCACGTGCCAGGGCATGGCGGGATCCACGCTTTTGAGGAAGCGGGCCACCTCCCGCAGCTCCTGGGGCGAATCGTTCAGGCCCGGGATGATCAGGGTGGTCACCTCCACCCAGACTCCCAGTTCGCGCATGAGGCGCACATTGTCCAGCACCGGCTGCAGCCGCGCCTTGCATACCTTTTTGTAGAAGCTGTCGGTAAAGGCCTTGACATCGATGTTGATGCCGTCCAGCACCGGCGCCAGATGGCGGGTCACCTCGGGAGTCATGTAGCCGTTGCTGACAAAGATATTTTTGATGTTCCTCTCCCGGGCCGGCACGCAGCAGTCATAGGCAAATTCATAGAAGATGGTGGGCTCCACGTAGGTATAGCTGATGCTCCGGCAGTCATTTGCCGCGGCGTTTTCCACGATCTCCTCAGGGCTGACCGGTTGTCCGATGATCGCCCCGTCATGCATGCGGGGGTACTGGGAGATCTGGTAATTCTGGCAGTGCAGACAGCGGAAATTGCAGCCAACGGTGGCAATGGAATAGGATGAGGAGCCGGGCAGCACATGAAACATCGGTTTTTTTTCGATGGGATCAATGTTCTGCGATACCAGTCTGCCGTAGTTGAGACTGTAGAGGGTGCCGTCCCGGTTTTCCCTGACCCTGCAGATGCCCCGTTTGCCATCTTTAATATGACAGCGGTGGCTGCAGAGCTCGCAGATCACCTCGTTCTCTTCACCGGCATGGAAAAAAAGGGCTTTCTTCATGACCGCCTCCTATGGTCTCAGTTTCTTTTCCTGTTCCTGGCCGCTGATTGCCGCTTTGGCCAGCAATGACAGTTCCTCGGAAAGAAGTTCCAGCACGTCGTCAATGGCCAGGATGCCTTCCAGGCCGCCCTCGTCGTTGACCACCGGCAGGCGCCGGATGCCCCTGGCCCTCATTTTCTGCAGGGTGTCCATGATGCCGTCCGTCACCCGGGCGGTTGTCAGGCTGTAACTCATGACGTCCCCGGCGCAGGCCGCATCCAGGCTGACCTCCCTGGCAATGATCTCCACCACGATATCCCGGTCGGTGATGATGCCCACCGGCATGGTCATGCCGCCGCTGCGGTCAACCACCACCAGATCGCCCACATGGTACTGGCGCATCAGCTTGGCCGCCTCAATAATTGATGTATCCCGCTCGGCCACCACTACTTCCCTGTTGCAGAATTCTCCGACAGTCATATCCCCCTCCCCCTTGGTTTTGTTATCCCTTCAATGCAGTCTTAACAAATATTACACCCTTTCATGATTTTGGAAAGAGCGAGAATTTTTATTTTTCGCGAACAGCAACGGGTTGCGCGTCATGTTTGTGTTCGCTTTTGTTTACTCCGGCCTGATTCTCTGTTAAAGTGGGGCATACATTGGAAAAATAATCACCATTATTACATGATGGCGGCTTCCCGCGACTCCGTGGCGCAACCGTCGGAATTCTGAATTGCTGATGAAAATTACATTTGCTGATTATATCAGGGAACATGTCATCCTGGGAGACGGCGCCTTCGGCACCTATCTCTATGAGAAGGGGATTGATTTCGGCAGAAATATCGATCTGCTCAATCTGAAAAATCCCGAGCTGATCTACTCCGTGCACGAGGAATATATCCGGGCCGGCAGCCAGCTGATTGAAACCAACACCTTCGGGGCCAACAGTTTCAAACTGCAGAAGGCCGGCAAGGAGGAGCAGGTCGGGGAGATCAACCTGGCCGGGGCCAGGCTGGCGGTCAAGGCCGCCGGCCATGAGGTGTATGTGGCCGGCTCGGTGGGCCCCACCGGGGTGGAGTTTCCCCTGATTTCCGGGGAGATCACCCAGGACGACATCAAGGCGGCCTTTGCCGCGCAGATCAGCGCCCTGGCGGAAGGCGGAGTGGATCTGCTCATTCTCGAAACCTTCACCCATCTGGAAGAAATACTGCTGGCCATTGAGACGGCCAGGCAGGTGGGCAGCGGGCTGCCCATTGTCGCCCAGATGGTCTATCCGTCCCAGGGCAAGACGACCCGCGGGGTCGATGCGCTGACCTGCGCCAGGGCGGCCCTGGCGGCCGGGGCCATGGTGGTGGGCACCAACTGCGGCCGGGGCGTGGATGCCATGGCCACGGCCATCGGCCATCTGCTGCCCCTGGCTGAGGAGCATGTGCCGCTCTCGGCCTTTCCCAACGCCGGTCTGCCGGAGGTGATGGGCCATCGCATGGTCTATCCGGCCCAGCCGTCCTATATGGCCAGGCGGGCGGCGGAGATGCTGCGCCTGGGGGTGCGCCTCATCGGCGGCTGCTGCGGCACCACGCCGGCCCATATCCATGAGTTCAGGAAAACGCTTAAGCTCCGCCATAAAAAAGAGCTGCGCTCGGTCACGGTAGCCGCCTCCCCCCGGGAAAGCGCGGCTATGCCTGCGGCCGTGCAGAAAAGCGGCCGGGGCGGCTTTCTCGACAGCCTGCAGCCGCGCAGACTGCCCGTGCTGGTTGAACTTGACCCGCCCACCCATCTTGATATCGATAATGTGCTGGCCGGGGCCCGCTCCCTGGCCGCCAGCGGGGTTGATGCCGTCACCCTGGGCGAGAATCCGCTGTCCATCCTGCGGGCCGGCAACATCGCCCTGGCCCATCGCATCCGGGAGGAGGCAGGCATCCAGGTGGTGATGCATCAGACCTGCCGGGACCAGAATGCCCTCGGCCTGCAGTCCCATCTCATGGCCGCCCATATCCTGGGCATCGAGGCCATCCTGGCCGTCACCGGCGATTCGGCCAGCCTGACGGATCAGCCCGGCGTCAGCGGGGTTTTTGATATCAATTCCCTTGGGCTCATCCGCATGATCAGCCAGTACAACCAGGGGGTGAACATGGCCGGCCGTTCGGTCAAGCTGCCCACCAGATTTTCCATCGGCGCGGCCTTCAGCTTCAACCATGCCAACCCGACCCTGCAGATTACCCGGCTTGAACGCAAGGCAGCCCAGGGCGCCCATTTTGTCATGACCCAGCCGCTGTTTACCAGGGAGGAGGTGGAGGCCATGGTGGAGCAGACCAGCCATCTGAACCTGGTGATTTTCCCCGGGATTTTTCCTTTGATTTCGGCCCGCAACGCCGATTTTCTCCATAACGAGGTGCCCGGCATTTCCATTCCGGCGGCGATCCGCCAGAAACTGTGGAGTTATGAGGATGTGGCCGACCAGCGCAAGGCGGCCATGGAGTTCACGGCAAAACTGGTGGCTGATCTGGCCCCCTTTGTCGATGGCCTGTATCTGATCAGTCCTTTGAATAAATGGGAGATTGCCGAGAGTTTTGTCAAACAGATCAGACAGGCCGGCTGGCAGGGCAGCGGCCGGGCGGCGGCCAGATGATGGAAAAAATATTCCCGCCCTGCTCGCCAGGGGCATCCGGCTGGCCGACGACCCGGCCATGGCATGTGTTCACTAACCTTCTTTTTTGCCGGCGGAAATGATGCAGAAGAAAAAAATCCTTATTGTTGATGATGAGAAAATTATCCTGACCACTCTCAGCTGGAGTCTGGGCAATCACGGCTATGAGGTGCACACGGCTGAGAGCGGCGAGGAGGGACTGGCCAGGCTGCGGCAGGAATCCTTTAATCTGCTGATCAGCGATCTGCTCATGGACGGCATGAGCGGCATCGACCTGCTGAAAAGCGCCAGAGAGATCGATCCGGACATGGCGGTCTGCCTGATCACCGGCTACGCGGATCTTGCTTCGGCGATCGAGGCCCTGCGCCTGGGTGCGGATGATTATCTGGTCAAGCCGTGCGATATGGAAGAGATGCTGCTCCGCGTGCAGAGCGCCCTGAAAAAGGAGGAACTGCGCAAGAAGGTCAGATACTTTGAAAATATTCTGCCGGTCTGCGCGGTCTGCAAAAAAATCAGGGATGACTCC
Source organism: Desulfurivibrio sp. (assembly GCA_003605035.1). GTDB lineage: Bacteria > Desulfobacterota > Desulfobulbia > Desulfobulbales > SURF-16 > SURF-16. Next base: position 1,148 of record QZKJ01000014.1, on the reverse strand, counting down.
GGCAAAGAGCCCGGGGAAGGGGAGTGGATCAGCCTGGAACAGTATCTGCGCCGCAAAACCGGGGTGGAGATCCGCCACGCCTACTGCGTCAAGTGCGCCCGGCAGGTGGAGGACAACGCACAGGCCGGTGAGTTGCCGGAGTGATTTGCTTGGCAATAGCCATCTTATTTCAGCAAGGCGTTATCGGTTTTTCAGCCCGTGTTTGTTTTTATTTCAACTTTCTGACTTGATTTATTTTGTCGGAATAACTGTATTTTTTGTGACATCGCTGCTGCTCTGATCTCCGTCATGTGAATGCAGAAGACAGGAGACAGAATTCAGAATGATTGATTTTATTACGTTTTATTCTGGCTCCTGGCTCCTGGCTCCTGGTTTCTGAATTCTCCGGGAACAGGCTTTGGGCAACCTGGAAATATCTATCTAATTTCAACATGTTACCACAACTCAGAAAGTTGAATTTCTATTAATCCATTTTTCGTTGGGAGAACTGTTATGAGATCATTTTTCAAGAAAGTCGTCCTGGCCTGTATGCTGCTGTCCGCTGTCGTGGCCCTGGCAGCCTGCGGCGAGGAGGGGGATGCGGAAAAGGCCGGCAAGGAGATCGACAAGACCTTTGATTCGGTCAAGGAGAAGGTTCACGAGGCCACCAAGTAGCACGGTCGGGGTGAGGAACGAACCCCAACAACATCATTCTCTCTCGCCATAGCCGCTTTGATCGTTGCCGCAGATTCCTCCGTCCCAATCGTGGTCCATCATCCCCGCCTCGATATCCCGGTGAATGCTCGAATACGGCCAATCCTCCGCCCGGGTCACATGGCCGTGTTTCACCCTGGCGCGCCGGTATTGCATTGCATCCCTCCGGTTGCATGGCACAATGTTGGGGTTCGTTCCTCACCCCAACCCGTGCTTCATAGTAGTTATGTTGCATGAAAAAGGAGAATAACTTCTAAAGACAGCAAAACACCCTGAAATAAAAAGAAAAATACCGCTATTGACGGCGCATCAAAAAAATCTTTTTATTTCAATTAGATAGGTCAACTCGCAACATAACAGTAGTTATGCAAAGTTGATGATAAGTTGATTTTGTTAGATATTTAATGGGGCAATATAAAGGGATGAACGTGCGGCTGACCCGCCGGGCGGCTTTA
>QZKJ01000103.1 GCA_003605035.1 Desulfurivibrio sp. | reverse complement strand
TAGAATGAACGCACGTACTAAGTGGACTTCTTAAATAATTTTTTTTCCCGTCACTCTGAGCTGCAAGTCAGCACTGAGAATTTCATGCGCTCGCCCTGCCTGCAGAGTGATGTTTTTAGACAGGCGAATATTGCAATATTTTTTGTTAAATTTCAACATGTTATTTGAAAATACAGACGTTTTTTACTGCAAAAATTTCACGGATTCAGGGTCATCAATAACGGATCGTTCAATAAATATCCAGCCGTAGTAATTCCTGCACCAATCCAGGCAACAACCATAATTGTTGTGGTAACAAACTCTGCAGCAGAAACCAAAACAGCGCCCACCACAGCCGCCACAACCGGGGCATGCCCCGTGGGGTCGGTATTGGAAATGGGATTATTATAAACGTAGCTATAGCGATTCAAGGCCTGGGGGTTGGCGGGGTCTGGCACGATGGGAGCATTACGCGTTTCTTAAGCTGCGCTTCGCCTTTTCCCGGGTGGCGCGATTATCGAATAATTCTTCGAATGTACCGTTGACCAAGGCGCAGCGGAGCTTGAGCATGTTGTTGCAGTTTGACACCAGCCACCAGGCGCCGCTTCGTTTGATCCGGACATGGCAGATGAACTTGTTGGCGGACTCAATGCCGCCGCTGCCAATGGCATAGCCGCCCCGGCGAGCGCCGTGATAGTTGAAGCGATCCTTGTTGTTGCTCAAGTAATTGGCCGTCTTGCGGATGCATTCCTTGGCCGCGTTGTTCGCGGGGTGCATCCGCTTGATGCCGCCGATGACAGCGCCTACCTCGCCCTTGTACGACAGGCGAGCCATGGTGGCCTCCACCCAGAGAAAAGCTTTCTGGGGATCGTCGGCGTATTGCGCCTCCGCCAGGGCGTGGATATGTTCCGAACAGTGGTAATAGTCCAGCACCTCGCGAGCGCCGGGAAAGGCCTGCTGCATGGCGTTCCAGAGCCACGGCGCCCCGTCTCCGACCAGGCAGGGCCGCACTTTCTGCCGCGGAATCCGGAAGGCCGCCACCGTGAGCGCCTGGCCAAGCTCCTCGGCGCTGCCGACCTGATGCCAACTGGCGATATGCACAATACGGTCATCATCGAGCAGATACAATCTGAAGCCCTTGGCCTCCTTGTATTCTCCGGGTCCCCATTTTCCATCGCGACCGGAGCCTTTGGGACGGGTGGGAGTATGCGCCCCGTCTGTGGCCGCCACCAGCACCGGCCGCGTGCATCTGATGATCGCTGAACGAAATGCCGGTGGCCTTGAAAAAGAGTTCGCTCGCCCGTTTGAAGGGCAGGTCGGCCAGAAACTCCAGCGCCACCTTCTGAAGATCGGCCTGTTTCCGGCGGGACGACAGGCCCAGCACTGAATCGGCGGGAGAAAAGCCATGCTTGCAGGGAACACAGTAGTAATAGGGGCGGGTAACGGTCGCCTTCCCGAGCAGGGTTTCGATGGTCCGCGGAGCCATCGCACTCCTGCGGATTTTTTTCGTACAGCACGGACACTCCGCCCACTCCTGCGACAAAATATCCCCGTGTTTCGCCCGGATGAATTCTTCCATGGCCGCAGTCAAAAGCTGTGGCTTGGCGTTGGCAATGGCCCGGGTGATCTCCATCAGGGTCATCGGCTTGTCCGAAACCAGGTCCTCGGCCAAGGCATCGACAAAGGCGTCAACCGGCTTTATGCATCATGTCGCGGTAGCTCCCAAGCAGTTCCAGTTGTAGCCGGGCATCCAGGATGCCGATCTCCACGGCGACGCTCATTGTACGCCGCCTCCGTCGTGAACATACTGTAACCGCTTGCGGAAGTCACGGACAAGCGGCAAGACAAGAACGTCTTTTTTGCGGCCGTGCTCATGAAACCGGTTGTCTTTCTTGGCATATCCGGCGGTCTCACCCACAAGGGTCCAGTTGGCTGCCTTGTAGCAGGTCCCGGCAAAGCGCCCCTGGTCGACAAAGGTCTCCAGCAGGTAGGGCGGATACCCGTAGAACTCCTCCCAGTCCTTGCCAATGACCCGGGACGACCGACCAAGCAGATGCGACGCCAGGTTTTTGACCCGCACCCAGGGCAGAATCAGAAAACGGCTGTTGTTGACCACGTGGCGGATGTTCCCGCTCCGGGCCGCCGGATTCCAGCCAATGAAAAGGTCCCGTGCCCCAATCCTGAACACGCTGGAACTCCACGACAAACAGGCAATGGGCCGATCCCCGGTCCAGGCGATATACTTCAGGTGCGATCCGACAATGATCCGGAACCCTTCGTAATGATACTGATGGACCAGATAATTCCACAATCCCTCATCAGCGGTCCGCCGGACCATGGCCAGCCTGACGGGGGCCAGATCGCCCACCGTGTTCACTTCCAGCGGGGTATCATCCACCTCCGGCGGCTTAGACGGCGGTACGTAATAGCGTCGGTGCGGATGGTTGGCAATGCCTGTCTTTGCCGGCGGCAGCGTGATCAGGCCCTTGCTTTCCAGATTCCTCAACAAAATTCTGCATACCTGCCCTTTGAGCTGGCCGTTTTCCTGACGCCAGTCCCACAAGCGACAGAGTTCCTTGGAAATGGCCACGCGCCCCTGGAGCCAATGCTCGGTGATAACCGACTCGATTTGACGAAGTTCCGCCGGCCTGATCCGTTTGCCACGTATGATGAGATCCGTATCCATGGTCTTGCCTCCTTTGGGAAAACAAGGTAACAAGACCGGATAAGGAACGCAACCGTTTTTTTAAGAAACACGTAATGCTCCCACATAAACTGGGAACAGATAAGCGAATTTCAATACCGGAGCCTGAAGAATGGCATAAATGGCGTAGGCATACTTGACTTGATCATTGCCCAGAATGCAAAACAAAATGACTGCGAAATTTACACCCTGGACAGTCACTTCCAACTGATCAAGGACATCCTCAAATTGAATGTAACCTCATAAACGGCTTCGCCCGATCGGGTTCCGGGGACCATACTCAATGTAATGCAACTTTCGGACTCGTTCTCTTTTCGCAGCAATCCGATGACAGGGATTTGGCGGCACTGATTATGCGTAACGATTTGTACAGGCATAACCATTTGACTGCACGAGAAAAAAACGAAAAACAGAAAAGTCTATTCACCATACATCTCGGTGATTATTCTGCGCAACTGAGAGGCTTGAGCAGGAGACAAATGATCAATTTTCTGTTTTAACCGTGCCTTGCTGATTGATCGTATCTGGTCAACAGCTATTTCAGAAGGCTTTCCGGCGCAATCAATCTGCATTCGTGTTCTCCATTTGGAATGAATTTTTGAGGTGACAGGGCAAATAACGACTGTTTCGAGATATTTATTCATCGCGTCATCGCTGATGATAACAACAGGACGGATTTTGCTCATTTCGCTGCCTGTGGTCGGGTTCAAATCCGCAAAATAAATTTCGTATCGCTCAGGGGTCAATGTCGTCGTTCTCCAAGCCATCCAGCAGTGTAGAGTCATATTCGCTCCAGTCTTCACCCGCTTTAGCCATGGCTTTATAGGTGTCGACCCAGGAGAGCTTATCATCTTGTTTTTTTCGGAGAAGAAGCCCTTGCTCGGTCTCCTCCAGAACCAGGGAGTCCGTGAAACCGTATTTCTGCAAAAGGGCTTTTGGCAAGCGAACACCCAAGGAATTCCCTATGGGCACTATTTTAATATCTCTGGAGCGTAAAGATTTTTCCATCATGGCACCTGCGAGCTTCTGAATATTGTTTCTCATAATTACTGTAATTACATATTGACACCATACAGAGCAGACTGCAAGATTTTTTGTAACTGCAATTTCGGCAATTTCGGGGACGCCCTACTTAATTCAACAGAGGTCGTTCCTGTTCGCCTGGGCACCTCTAAGCCGTTGTTCAAAAATAACTGCTGCATTGAAATGCTGCAGACGGCATAAGGGGCCGTAACGAAACAGCCGCAAAAAGAATGTTTATTTCTTAACGGCCCCTAAACAAAAAAGGACCTGCAAACGATAGTCGCTTGCAAGTCCTTTTTGGGAATCAGATTCGCCCTGGAAACGGGGCGCCATCAAACATTTAAGATATGGCTTCCCGCTTGTTCGTCGCCAGAAAGACCCTTCCGTTTAGAGAACGCAGGAGCGCTGGCATACCCGCTCTTAAAGATTCCCACTGTTTTTCGCCTTGCGCTGCACGGAAAGTTTCCAGGCTCAGCAACCCTCATTCGCTCTTCTTCTGCACCGCCCGCTCCAGGATCTGGTAACTGCGCTCCACCATGTCGCGGGGCTCGATCATCAGGCCGGCCTGGATCATGGCATTGTCATAGATCTGCTTGACAATGGTCTGGGCGAACTGCTCGTCCGCCACCCGCATGTCGGCCAGGCCCTTGATCAGCGGATGGCTGGTGTTGATCTCCAGGTTCTTGCCGGTTATTTTATGCTCCACGTTGGTGGCCCGCATGACCCGTTCCATGCTGCTGGTGAAAAAGCCGTCCGGGTTGACGATCATGGCCGGGCTGTCCACCAGCCGCTTGGAGATGGCCACCTCTTTCACCTTGTCGCCCAGCACATCCTTCATCCACTTGGTCAGGGTCAGGGCGATGGGCTCGTCAAGTTTTGCGGCCGCGACCGCCTCGGCGCCCTCCTGGTCCTCTCCGGTTTTTTCCGGCAGCTTCAGATCGGCCCGGTCGGCGGAAACCAGCTTCTTGCCCTCATACTCGTGCAGGTGGCTGAAGACAAAGTCATCGATGGGCTCCATGGTATAGATGATTTCCACGTCGCGCCGCCTGAACACCTCGGCATAGGGGCCGGTCTCAATGGCGTGGCGGGTCGGGCCGTTGATGTAGTAAATCTCCTCCTGGCCCTCCTTCATGCGGCCGATATAATCGTCAAGCGAGATGAGTTTGCCCTCTTCGGATTTTGACGACTCGAAACGCAGCAGTTTGGCCAGCTCATCCCGGTGGGTATAATCCATGGTGGCCCCTTCCTTCAGAAAGAGGCCGAAGGTCTTCCAGAATTTCTCATACTGTTCCGCCTCGTTTTTGGCCTGATCCTTGAGGAATTTCAGGAAACGGCTGGAAATAACCTTTTTGAGCTTGGCCACCAGGGCGTTGTCCTGCAGGGCCTGGCGGGAGATGTTCAGCGGCAGGTCCTCGCTGTCCACCACCCCCTTGAGAAAACGCAGCCATTCCGGCAGGATGTTCTTGCTGTGCTGGTCAATGAGCACCTTCTGGCAGTAGAGACTGACCCCGGGCTCCATGCGGCCGAAGCCCATCAGCTCAACATTGTCCCGGGGCACAAAGAGCAGGGACTTGATGGCCAGCGGGGCGTCGGCGTTGAAGTGGAGATAGCTGAGCGGCTCATCAAAGGCATTGGCGATGAACTTGTAAAACTCCGTGTACTCCTCGGGCTTGATATCGTCTTTGCTCTTGGTCCACAGGGCCTGCACCGTGTTGACCGTCTCGCCGCCCACCTTGATGGGAAAACTGACGAAATTGGAGTACTGCTTGATGATGCGCTTGATGCTTGCCTCCTTGGCGTAATCAAAGGCATCGTCGTTCAGCTCGATGATCACCCTGGTGCCCCGGTGCAGACCGCTTTCCGGGGTAAGGGTAAAGCTGCCGGTGCCGTCGGACGACCACTCGTAGCCTTCCGCGTCCGGCCGGAAGGAACGGGACTGCACCCGCACCCTTTTGGCCACCATGAAGGCGGAATAAAAACCGACGCCGAACTGGCCGATCAGGTTGACCTCCTTCTGCTGGGCCTGGTCCAGTTCGGTGAGAAAGGTCTTGGAACCGGAATGGGCGATGGTGCCGAGATTATGCTCCAGTTCCTCCCGGGTCATGCCGATGCCCGAGTCGAGAACGGTCAGGGTGTGCTCCTGGTCGTTGACGCTGATGTTTATCTCCAGGGGAGCGCCGGCATCGAATACCTCTTCTTCCATGAGCTGCTGGTGCCGGAACTTTTCCAGGGCATCGGCGGCGTTGGAGATGAGTTCCCGCAGAAAGATGTCTTTTTCCGTATACAGCGAGTGAATGACGATATCGAGCAGCTTCTTGACTTCAGCCTGAAATTCCTTTGTTTCCGTTTTTCCTGTCATTGCCAAACTCCGTTGAACTGATGTTATGATTCTGCTATATGAGATAACCCGTTGTAAAAAATAACTAAATCCGCAGCACTCTGAACGGGACCAGGCCGGCTGGTCCGCGGATGAATTTGTGAGCGTAAAATAAGCATCAAACCGGCGCTGTCAACCCTGGCCCTGACAGGAACAGCCCTCTTTTTTTTTAAGTTGCATCCCTCCGGGGCGACTGGTATTATTTCAATCTTTTCATTACATAACTTATTGTATATTCAACCACCCGCTACCCCAACCTGCCAATCTTGCCGGTCTTGCAGAGAAGGCTCAGCAGCAAATCGCGCTGCCGAGAGCCTGCTGTTTCCTGGTATGTTTCCCGACCATGGCAATAAGGAGAAAATAGATGACTATTAGAGAAGATGCCATTAACCGGAAAATGACTTCCATCTTTGAACAGTGCGCCAAAAATGAAGCAGTATCGCCGCAGATGCTGATGGAAGGCGTGGCCCAGGGCGTCATCGCCATTCCCAAGAACAAGCACCATGACTTCGAGCGCATCATGGCGGTGGGCAAAGGCCTTGCCACCAAGGTCAACGCCAATATCGGCGCCTCCCGCGACATGCCCGGCCTGGAACAGGAGCTGGAAAAACTCTGCGTTTCGCTCAAAGCGGGCGCTGATACGGTCATGGATCTCAGCATGGGTGAGAATCTCAACGAGGTGCGCCGCGGCATTCTGGCCCGCTGCCCCGTGCCCCTTGGCACGGTGCCGGTTTACCAGACCGTGGCCGACGTGGTGGAGCAGCAGAAAAAGGAGATCGGCGAGGTGACCGTTGATCAGCTGCTGGCCACCATCGAGCAGCAGGCCAGGGACGGGGTTGATTTCATGACCATCCACTGCGGCCTGACCAGGGACTCCCTGACCAGGGTGAAGAAGCACGAGCGCCTCATGGGGGTGGTCAGCCGGGGCGGCTCCTTTACCATTGAATGGATGACCTACAACAGCAAGGAAAACCCCTTTTATGAACACTTTGACCAGATCCTGGCCATCCTGAAAGAGCATGAGGTGACCATCAGCCTGGGCGACGGACTGCGGCCCGGCTGCCTGGCCGACGCCACCGACCGGGGCCAGATCCAGGAGCTGATCCATCTCGGCGAGCTGACCCTGCGCGCCTGGGATGCCGGGGTGCAGGTCATCATCGAAGGCCCGGGCCACATGCCCATGGACCAGATCCCGGCCAACATGCTGCTGCAGAAGCGGCTCTGCCACGGCGCGCCGTTTTATGTGCTCGGCCCCCTGGTGACCGATATCGCCCCCGGCTATGATCATATCACCGGGGCCATCGGCGGGGCCATCGCCGCCGCCGCCGGCGCCGACTATCTCTGCTACGTCACCCCGGCCGAGCACCTCAAACTGCCCTCGGCCGCGGATGTGCGGGAAGGAGTGATCGCCTCCCGCATCGCGGCCCACGCCGCCGACATCGTCAAGGGGGTGCCCGGCGCCATGGACAAGGATATCGCCATGGCCAGATGCCGCAACCGGCTGGACTGGAAAGGACAGATCGAATTGTCCCTTGATCCTGACAAGGCTCTGCGCTATCGTGAAGAGGGGAATTCCTACAAGGGAGATGCCTGCAGCATGTGCGGCTCCTACTGTGCCATCAAGGTGTATAAAAAAGCGACCCTGCCGGGCCGCGGCGGCACGGATGCCAAATAACATCCTTTCGGAGGTCTGTCATGGCTGATATTTTGACGCCTGTGGTGGATTTTATCAACTACACCAAGCTGCTTGAGCAGATTCGGCAGGTTGATGTCAAAGGTCTCTTTACCAATCCCTGGTTTCTTGTGCCCTTTATCGCCCAGATCGGCTGGTGGTTCTACAAGCAGGCGTTGAACAGTCTGGTCTGCACCGGCCTGGCCCTGGGCGTCTGGGGCTTCTCCGGCACCAGCTATGCCCAGCAGCTGGTGATCGACGGCGAGCTGCAGCTCAGCAAGGTCCTGCCCGTGGCCGGGGTAGGCATGGTGGTAATCGTGCTGCTGGTCTATCTCTTTTTCATCCGCTCCGATTGATGGTGTCCACTCTGGTCCCTATCTACACCGCGCTTCTTGACCATTTCGGCCCGCAGCACTGGTGGCCAGGCGACACCCCCCTTGAGGTGCTGGTGGGGGCGGTGCTTACCCAGAATACCAACTGGAGTAATGTCAGCCGCGCCATTGCCAACCTGCAGGAAGAAAATCTCCTCAGCTTCGCCGTGCTCGACAGCCTGCCGGAAGCCGTGCTGGCCGAAAAAATCCGACCGTCAGGCTACTTCAATCTCAAGGCCAGGCGCCTCAAGAACCTGCTGGCCCTGATCAGCCGGGAAGAGCCCCCCGGCGATCTTGACCGCTTTTTCAGCCGCGATACGCCCGAGCTGCGGGAAAAGCTGCTCACGGTCAAGGGGATCGGCCCGGAAACCGCCGACTCCATCCTGCTCTATGCCGCCGGCAAACCCGTTTTTGTGGTGGACGCCTACACCTACCGCATGCTGCGGAGGCATGGGCTGATCGGCGAGGAAACCAGCTATGCCGAGATGCAGGAGCTGTTCATGGACAATCTCCCCGCTGATGTACAACTTTTTAATGAGTATCATGCGCTGATCGTGCGGCTGGGCAAGGAGTACTGCAAAAAAAGCAGGCCCCGCTGCCAGCACTGTCCCTTGCGGCAATTCGAACCTCTGCTGGTTGACTGACACCCCATGCCGCACCCCCTGAATCTGCAAGGATCGCCAATGTTCACCCGCCTCCCCCGCCTGCCCATGTCGCTGCTCATCTGCACCCTGCTCGCCCAGCTGCTGTTCTCCGCCCCGCCGCTGCTGCTGGCCGGGGAGCCGCAGGCCTTGCCCGCCACGGAGCGCATCAAGCAGAGATTCACCAGCGAAGAGGGCCGCTCCTGGCTGACCGCCGGGGAAGAATCGGTCTATTCCTATGATATGGCCGCCGTATTTTACCAGAAGCGGGAGTACCGGCCGGCCTGGGCAGGCAGTGACAGCCGCTTTCCCCAGGCTGATGCGCTGATCAGCTCCATCCTGCAGGCCTACGAGGAAGGATTGACCCCTGAATACTACCACATCAAGCCGGTGGAAGCCCTGCTGGCAGCCCTGCGCGCCAGGCTGGCAAACAATCTCACCCCTGATCCCGCCCAGGTGGCCGATCTGGATGTGCTGCTCACCGACGCCTTTCTCCTGCTGAGCTGCCATCTGTCCAACGGCTGCATCAATCCTGTCATGCTCAAGGCGGAATGGTTCGCCCACAATGAAAAAATGGATGTCACCGCCCTGCTGGAAAAATCCCTCAAGGAAAACCGCATCAAAGAAACCTTGACCGATCTGACCCCCAAGGAAAAGCTGTACACCAGGCTGCGGCCGGCCCTGGCCCGATACCGGGAACTGGCGGCACAGTACCCGGCCTGGCCGGAGATCCCCTTCGCCAGCCCGTCGTTAAAAAAGGGCATGCGCGACGGCAGGATCCCGGCCATCCGGCAGCGGCTGGCGGTGCTGGGTGATCTGCCGGCCGGGGAAAACATCAATGATGATTTTTTTGATGCGGCATTGGTCAGGGCGGTGCTCAGCTTTCAAACCAGGCACGGCCTTGATGCCGACGGCGTCATCGGCGCGAAAACCATTGGCGCCTTCAATGTTTCCCCGGCAAAACGGGTGCGTCAGATAGAGATCAACCTGGAGCGGCTGCGCTGGAGCTTCAGAAACCCCGGCAAACGCTATCTGCTGGTCAATATCGCCAACTTTGAGCTTGATGTGGTTGAAGAGGGCGAAACAGTCATGACCATGCGGGTGGTGGTGGGCAAACCTTTCTGGGACACCCCGGTGTTCAGCAAGAAAATGAGCTATCTGGTGCTGAACCCTCCCTGGAACATTCCCAGGAGCATCGCGGTTGAGGAGATCCTGCCGAAGGTGCGCCGGGACCGGCAATATCTGCTGAAAAACAACATCAGAGTGCTGCGCAACGGCAGCACCATCCAGGGCCAGCAGCTGCAGGCCATCGAGTGGTCGCGGCTGAGCATTGACAACTTCCCCTACCAGCTGCGGCAGGATCCCGGCCCCGCCAATCCGCTGGGCAGCATCAAATTCATGTTTCCCAACGAGTTTGACGTCTATCTGCACGACTCACCCAATAAGGGTCTGTTTCAACGCAGTGTCCGGGCCTTCAGCCACGGCTGCATCCGCATCGAAAAGCCGGTGGAGCTTGCGATCCATCTGTTGCGCGACAGCCAGAAGTGGACCAGGGAGACACTGCTGGCCGCCATCAGGGAGGGCAGGGAGCAGACCGTGCCACTGCCCCAACCTCTGCCGGTGCATCTCCTCTATCTGACCGCCTGGGTTGACGGCAAGCAGACCGTGCAGTTCCGGGATGATATTTACGGCAGAGATCGGGTGCTTGATGAATCTCTCCCGGCAAACCAGCTGCCGGCAAAAATGGGAAACACCAGCAAGGCGCCGTGACATCCGCCCGCGAGAGAAAAAGAGCCCATTTTCAGCCGGTGCGGCAACATTTGCTTTGCCCGAGGCATGTTATATGCTAAGATTTTAATCGTGGCTCTTATGAAGAGCCCGTTCAGCCATACCCTAATTACCTGAAACCCGCCAACCATCTGTGAGGCTCCATAACCATGCCCGGATTTCAGCACAGTTTAAGCAGAAGAGGATTTATCACCTTAGGTCTCATCACCGCCCTGTCAAGCGCCGTTCCCCTTGAAGCACTTGGCGCCGTGCGCAAGATGATCGCGCCGGAAAGATCACTTTCCATCTACAACACCCATACCGGCGAAAAACTGCGGTCCATTTACTGGTGCCAGGGCAAATACGTGCCCGGCGCACTGGCTGACATCAACCACATCCTGCGGGACCATCGCACCGGCGATATCCAGAAGATTGACACGAAACTCCTGGACCTGCTGCATGTTCTCCATCGGGAATTCCATACCCGCGAGCCCTTCCACATCGTCTCAGGATACCGCTCCGCCAAAACAAACAACCTTCTGCGCAAAAAGAGCAGAGGGGTAGCGAAAAACAGTCTGCACACCTGCGGCAAGGCCGTGGATATCCGCCTGCCCGGCCGCCGGCTGGAAAACCTGCTGACCGCTGCCGTGGAACTCAGAAGCGGCGGGGTGGGCTTCTACCCGCGTGCCGATTTCATCCATGTGGATGTTGGCAGAGTCCGCTACTGGTAACAAAAAATTCCCCCCATCCGCCCTCTCATCGCCGGCAGCTGAAAAGCTGAGGAAATGAGCTTTTCTTTCGTATTTATTTGCAGATTTTCCCCAAATATGTGAAAGAGAGGTAATCTGTATTTCTTGTTTCCTGAGCAGGCAACATCACCTGCCGGTCGCGAAAAAAATTTCTTATTCCCAGAAAAAATGACGGAATCATAAAAAAAATTTAGTCGCTGGCGAACAGAACCTTGAGATGACACCAACCAGGAGGAGATGGCCGCTGGCAAACGTGTGCAGTAAGGTCGATTTTTTGTTCACCCAGGCGACTCCGCTGCTTATCCTGTCTGATGCCGCTTTTCGTCCAAAAATTCCTCCGCTGCCGCCGGTGCCAGGCCCCGCATACAAGATGCCGCCGCCTTAGCTGATCACCTAACCTCACCAGGAATCGACCCCAAATAATCCATTTTCAAACCAAAGGAGAAGGCCATGACCCGCGATGAAATAATGAAGATCATTAAGGAACAGAATGTCCATTTTTTTCGGCTGCAGTTTGTCGACATCTTCGGTTTCATGAAAAACGTCGCCCTGCCCCTCAGCCAGATCGAAAAGGCCCTGGACGGCAATATGATGTTTGACGGCTCTTCCATCGACGGCTTTGTCAGGATCGATGAATCCGACATGTATCTCAAGCCCGACTTCGACACCTTCACCGTTCTGCCGTGGCGCACCAAGGAGGGGACCTCCGCCGCCCGCATCATCTGCGACGTCTACCGGGCTGACGGGGCCACCCCCTTTGAAGGCTGCCCCCGCAACAATCTCAAAAGGGTGCTGGCCGAGGCAAGGGAGCTGGGCTTTACCATGAAGGTCGGCACGGAATGCGAGTTTTTCTTCTTTGAAAAAAATGAGCTGAAGTACCCCACCACCAAAACCCACGACGTTGCCGGCTACTTCAGTGTCGACCCCGAAGACTGCGGCATTGACGCCCGCCGGGAGATCATCCTCACCCTGGAAGCCATGGGCTTTGAGATTGAGGCATCCCATCACGAGGTGGCGGAAGGCCAGCACGAGATCAATTTCAAATACGCCGACGCCCTGACCTGCGCCGACAACACGGTGACCTTCAAGTGGGTGGTACGTTCCATCGCCGCCAAATACGGCCTGCACGCCACCTTCATGCCCAAGCCGGTGTTCGGCATCAACGGTTCGGGCATGCATACCAATCAGTCCCTGTTCAATCTGGACGGCACCAACGCCTTTTATGACCCCGCGGGGCCGCTTGAGCTCAGCCCTATCGCCTATCAGTACATTGCCGGCATCTTGAAAAACGCCAGGGGTTTTGCCGCCATCACCAATCCACTGGTCAACTCCTACAAGCGGCTGGTGTCCGGCTATGAGGCCCCGGTCTATGTGGCCTGGTCCGCCTCCAACCGCTCCGCGCTCATCCGCATCCCTGCCTCCCGGGGTTTGAGCACCCGCACCGAGGTGCGCTGTCCGGATCCGACCTGCAACCCCTATCTGGCCCTGGCCATGATGCTCAACTCCGGCCTGGACGGAGTCAAAAACAAGCTGCAGGCCCCGCCCCCCGTGAATCAGGATATTTTCGCCATGACGGCCGGCGAAAAGGAAGCGGCCGGCATTCCCTCACTGCCGGCCAATCTCCAGGAGGCCATCGAGGAGCTCAAGGCAAACCCCCTGGCCAGGGAGACGCTGGGCGAGCATATTTTCAGCAAATATATCGCAGCCAAGGAAAAGGAGTGGGATGAGTACCGCATCGCGGTTACCGACTGGGAAAAGGATCATTACCTGAGCATCTACTAAAAAGGTTGCCTGGCAGCAAAAACAGGCCGCACTTCCGGAGAAAACCTGCAAGAGAGTTGGGAGGCGAAAACCGGTTGCCGGTGCAGGCCCGGCATGAACCGCGAACTTGCTGCCGGTCGCGAGTAAAAGAAGGCCGTTGCCCCGCCGGGCGGCGGCCTTTATTTCTGGGGAACGCCGCCTGTAAATCCTGGGCAGCAAAAGCCTGTCAGGGTGTTGGCGTGGGTACAAAAAAGAAGGTCAGGCCGAGAATGAAATAGACCGCCAGCAGTTGTGCGCCTTTCAACCAGTCTGACTGACCGTCACCGGCCACCTGGGCCGTGATCATGGTGGACAGCAGCACGATCAGCACCAGGCCGGGGGTAAAGACCAGATCCATGGGGGTGGGACCTACCCACAGGCTGGCAAGCACCAGTACCGGCGCCACAAATAACGCTACCTGCACACTGGAGCCAATCGCGATGGATAAAGACAGGTCCATGCGATTTTTCATGGCCGCAGCAACGGCCGTGGCATGTTCTGCAGCATTGCCGAGGATTGCCACCACAAACACGCCGACAAAGATATTACTCAGTCCAATGATATGCGCCGCCGGCTCAATGGCGCCTACCAGAATTTCACTTATCCAGGCAATCGCAGCCGTAGCCGCCCCCAATATCATAAGTGATTTCTGCGCAGACCACGAGGCGGTTTCCTCGCCATGCTGGTCTGCCGGAGCAGCGTTCCCCGCAAAGAGCTTTTTGTGGGTAATCAACGAAAACAGCAGGAACATGACATACATGGCCAGCAGCACGGTGGAAATGGAAACGCTCAGGGGCTGGAGTTGGAGGGCATCCTGGGAAAAATACATTCCCGCAAGGCGTTTATAGGCGGCCGGCAAAATCAAGGCAATGGCGGCAAGCATCAATAAGGTTGCCTGGGACCGTGCGGCCGAGGCATTGTAACGCTGATCCTGGTGACGCATGCCGCCAGCCAGCATCGCCGCACCAAGCACCAGCAGGATATTGCCGACGATGGAACCGGCAATGGACGCCTTCACCACATCGTGCATGCCGGCGCGCAAGGCCGCAAAGGCGATAATCAATTCCGCGGCGTTGCCAAAGGTGGCATTGAGCAAACCGCCGACGCCCTCTCCCGTTTTTTCTGCCAATTGCTCGGTGGCTTCACCCATCCAGCCGGCCAAGGGCAGGATTGCCAGGGCAGCGGCAAAAAAAATCCACAGATGCTGTTGCGGTGCCAGGTACTCCAGCGCAATGGTGATCGGAACGAAAATCAACAGCTTGTTCATACTGGTCGCTCTCACTGATTAAATTTTGACAGGTCCACGAAGCGCTTGTGCCGCCGCCGGCGCTTCATCAACTTTTTTGTTACAGTGACTGGATTGACACGATAAGACTGCGCGCCCCTCATTTCCTGAGTGCATGGTGTACAAGATATTTTTCTCGCCCCCTAAACATCAAGAAAGGTGGTGTCCCGGTTTAAAATGCGGCAGCCATTTTCCTCAACCACCCCCATGTTTTCCAGACGGATCCCGCCCCAGCCCGGCAGGTAGACGCCGGGCTCCACGGTGATGATCATGCCGGACTGCAGTTTTTTGCCGTTGCGGCGGTTGAGCGACGGCGCCTCATGGACCGCCAGGCCCACCCCGTGCCCCAGGCCATGGCCGAATCTGTCGCCCAGGCCGGCCGCACTTATCACCTCGCGGGCGGCCCGGTCTGCCTCCCTGCCGGTGATGCCGGCCCTGATGACGTTCGTCGCCGCCAGCTGCGCCCTGCGCACCAGTCGGAACAGCTCAACGGTTTTCTGGTCCGGCGCGCCGAGCACCACGGTGCGGGTCATGTCCGAGCAGTAGCCGTCCAGCACCAGGCCCATGTCAATGACAATGGGCTCGCCCTCCCGCAAAGGCCGCGTGCCGGGCACCGCGTGCGGGGCGGCGCCGTTCGGCCCGCCGGCCACAATGGTGGCAAAGCTCGGTCGCTCCGCGCCCATGCCGAGCATGGTGTTCTCGATGCGCATGGCCACCTCCCGCTCGCTCTGCCCTGCCCGCAGGGTGGCAAAGACCTCCTGGAAGACCTGTTCATTGAGCAGCACCGATTTTTCAATGCCGGCGATCTCCCCTGCCTCTTTTCTCAGCCGCATCTTCTCGATGAGACCTACCAGCGGCACGAGTTCGATGCCGAGCTTACTCGCGAGCGCCGTCAGCTTGCCGGCCGTGGCGTGCAGCAGGTAGTGGCTCTCAAAACCCAGCCGCTTGACGCCGAGCTTCGGCAGCAGCTTCTGCAGCAGCGGCAGCAGCCCTTTGGGATAGAGCATGATCTCAAAACCCTCGGCCTCCGCAACGGCATGCAGCTCAAAGCGGGAATCGGTCAGCAGCAGCGGGGTGCCGCGGCGGGGGATGAGCAGCACGCCGCTCGATTCGGCGATGGATGAATCAATGGCGCTGTACCGGCTCAGATAGCGGCGGTTCTCCGGCTGGGTCACCAGCAGGGCGTCAATCCCGCGTCTTTTCAGCATCTTTCTTAAGGCGTTGAGTTTTTCCATATTTTCCCCGAGACCTTGAATAAACTATTGCAAAACCGCGGCAAGCACGGCAAACTGTTTTTCCCATATCATTACAGCTACTGCTGGCTAGGGCAAGCACTATTCTGCTGAGGCTGCAAATATCTGCTGGACATTTGCCAGCGGGTCCGGACATAGTGATTACAGACCCTTTTCCGCCACTTCCCTGTTGAGGATTGCCCAGCATGCTTTTCCGCGTTTTTGCCAAAGATCACCTCATCAATCTCTACGATATTCTGGCGGTCAATCATATCGTCGGGCCGCTCTGCAAAGGGCTCGACCGCCAGGGCGCACCTCTCTATGATTTCGATTTCATCTATGATTTTGCCGAGCTGCAGCTCGATTACACGGCAACCATCCACTCGCTGAAACGCTTTGTGCTGCCGCCCAGGGAAACCCTGTGCACCTTTGACCTGCAAAAAGACGGCTGGCGGAAGCAGGTGGACTTCAATGCCTACAAGCCCACAGTCTATTTCGGGCTGCATGCCTGCGACATCAATGCCTTGAACAAGCTCGACAAGGTGCTCACCGGCAACGTCTACCCGGACCCCTACTACGCCGCCAAACGCAAAAACATGTTCATCATCGGGGTGGGCTGCACGCCCCAGCCTTTCTGCTTCTGCAAATCCATGGGCACGGATTCCGTGCTGCACGGCTTTGATTTGTTTCTCACCGACCTGGGCGACGCCTATTTCGCCGAAATCCATTCGGCCCGCGCCTTTGCCTTCATCAACAGCCTGGAGTGCCGGGAGCCGCGCCAAAGCGAGCACCAGCGTTTCGTGGAGGTGGCCCAGGAGCGCAAAAGCCGCTTCACCTGCCAGGTGGACACCACTGACCTGACCAAGATCCTTGATCTGGAATTCCAGGCCGAGGTGTGGCGGGACTGGGGCCGGAAATGTCTGTCCTGCGGCACCTGCGCCAATGTCTGCCCCACCTGTTACTGCTACGGCATTGAGGAGAATGTCGATCTCGGCCTGCAGCATGCCGGCAAGACCAGACACCTCTACTCCTGCAATCTCATTGATTTCGCCCAGGTGGCCGGCGGCCACAACTTCCGGCCCGAGAGCCATGATCGCCTGAAATACCGCTACTACCATAAACACCGGGGCTTTGTCGAGGCCTTCGAGGAATCACTCTGCGTGGGCTGCGGCCGCTGCGGCCAGTCCTGTCTGGCGAGCATCACGGTGCCCGAGGTGATTGCCAGCGTGCGGGGCGAAGGGGGAGACCATGCATAGACTACCCTTTGTCGATGTGCTGGCCGAACAACAGGATTCTTCCCGCAAACAGGACCTGGCCAGCTTTGAATACACCTTTCAGGCGGAAATCACCAATGTCTATCCCCTGACCGCCACGGAAAAACTCTATCAGCTGCAGATCATCGACCCCGGCGAGCGGCAGCGCTTCTCCTTCCAGCCGGGCCAGTTCGTCATGCTGGAACTGCCGGGCATCGGCGAGGCGCCTTTCTCCATCTCCTCATCTCCCATCCGGCACGGGGATATCGAGCTGTGCATCCGGGGGGTGGGCAATCTGACCAATTTTCTCGCCCGCGCCCCCCGCGGCACCATCGTCGGCATCAGCGGCCCCTTCGGCACCAGCTTTCCGGTGGAAAAGATGCAGGGCCATGATATCATGCTCATTGCCGGCGGCCTGGGCCTGGTCCCCCTGCGGGCTCCCATTTTCGCCGTGCTGGAAAACCGCAGCCGCTACGGCAATATCGACATCATCTACGGCGCCCGCAACCCGGCCGAGCTGCTGTTCACCTATCAGTACGATATGTGGCGGCAGTTCGACATTGATCTGAGTATCATTGTTGACAGCGCCGACGCCGACTGGCAGGGCCCGGTGGGCCGCATCACCACTATTTTAGAGCAGCGCATCGCCGCCGCGTCAAACATCGGCAAAAACACGTACGCCATTGTCTGCGGGCCGCCGGTCATGTTCAAATTCGTCTGCGACATGCTGATCAAGGCCCGGCTGCCCATGCAGCAGATCTTCGTGTCGCTTGAGCGTCGCATGCACTGCGGCCGCGGCAAATGCTGCCGCTGCAACATCGGCTCCACCTATACCTGCCTGGAAGGTCCGGTTTTCGACTACTGGTCGGTGATGAACCTGAAGGAGGCCATCTGATCATGACTGCCAGGGAACGCACCTATCTCGGCGTGCCGGTCAGCAAGCCCAGGGCCGCCTTTTTCGAATTCACCTCCTGCGAGGGCTGCCAGCTGCAGCTGCTCAACAACGAGGCCACCCTGCTCGATTTCCTGTCGCTCCTGACCATTGTCAATTTCCGCGAGGCAATGACTGAGGCCAGCGACGAGTATGACATCGCCTTTGTCGAGGGCAGCATCACGCGAGATGACGAGGCAAAGCAGCTCAAGGCAATCCGCGGCCGGGCCAAGACCCTGGTGGCGGTCGGCTCCTGCGCCTGCTTCGGCGGGGTGAACCAGCTCAAAAACCGCTTCAACGACCTGGCCTGGGTGAAAGAACAGGTCTACGGCTCCCATGCCATTGACACCCGGGAGGCGGTGCCGCTGTCCGCCATCGTGCCGGTGGATCTCTCGATCTACGGCTGTCCCATCAAAAAGGAAGAGGTGGAAAGGGTGGTCACCAACCTGGTGCTGGGCAAGTCCATTGATTACCCCAGGTATCCGGTGTGCATGGAATGCAAGGCCAACCACAATGTCTGTCTTTTCGATCTGGGCGAGCCGTGCCTGGGGCCGGTCACCAGGGCCGGTTGCGACTCCTGGTGCCCGAGCAACCGTTTCGGCTGCTGGGGCTGTCGGGGGCCGGCGGAGGCGGCCAATGTGCGGCAGCTCAGACAGATCATGCACGAACACGGCTTTTCCGATGAGCAGCTGCTGGACCGGCTGGAATGTTTCGGCGGCTTTGCTGATTATGTCACTGAGCTGAAAAGAGCCGCCAAGGAATAGCGAACCTATGAAAGTTTCCTGCAATATCAAGGTAAATCATCTGAGCCGGGTGGAAGGACACGGCAATATCCGCATCAGGATCAAAGACGGCGAGGTGCTGGAGGCGGGCTGGGACGTGGTGGAGACGCCCCGTTTTTTCGAGGCCATGCTGGTGGGCAAACTGTGGGAAAACGCCCCCTGGATCTGCGGCCGGATCTGCGGCATCTGCTCCATCGGCCATACCCTGGCCAGCATCCGGGCGGTGGAAAACGCCTTTGGCATAACGCCCGACCGGCAGACCGAGAGGCTGCGGCTGCTGCTCAAACACATGGAGACCCTGCAGAGCCATATTCTCCATCTCTATTTTCTGGCCGCCCCGGATTTTCTGCAGCTCGGCAGCGTGCTGCCGCTGATCGCCTCCCACCCCGAGGTGGTGCAGCGCGCCACCCGGCTGAAACTGCTGGCCAACGACGCCTGCGACATCATCGGCGGCCGGCGGCTGCACCCGACGCGGACCGTGGTGGGCGGCTTCACCATGCTGCCGGAAAAGTCCCAGCTGGCCCAGCTCAAGGCACGGCTGGAAGCCGCCCTGCCGGATCTCACCAAAACCGCGGAACTCTTCCAGACCTTTACGCTGCCTGATTTTGTCAGGGAGGCGGAATTTGTCTCCTTAAAAGGCAAAAACCAGTATCCTTTTATCGGCGGGGAGCTGGTGTCCAGCGACGGGGTGGTCAGGGCCGAGGATGACTACCTGCAGATGACCAATGAGTATATGGTGGACCACTCCACCTCCAAATGGAGCCGCCTGTCCCGCCAGTCGCTGGCCACCGGGGCCCTGGCCCGGCTCAACAACAACTTTGCCCTGCTTTATCCCGGGGCCCGGGAAATCGCGGCGGTTTTCGGTCTGCAGCCGGTCAATCACAATCCCTTCATGAACAACATCGCCCAGCTGGTGGAATGCGTGCAGGTGGTCATGGACAGTATCGCCATCACCAGCGAACTGCTGGCCGGCAGCTGGCAGAAACCGCGCCAGCCGGTGGTGCCGAAGGCGGGACGGGGGGTCGGCGCGGTGGAGGTGCCCCGGGGCATTCTCTACCATGCCTATGAGTTTGATCAGGCAGGACGCATCACCCGGGCGGACTGCATCATTCCCACCAGCCAGAACAACGCCAACATCCATTATGATCTCATCGAGCTGGCCCGCCAGTCGGCGGCCCGGCAGAAGCCGGATGCCGAGATCCAACGGCTGGCCGAGATGCTGGTGCGGGCCTATGACCCCTGCATCTCCTGCTCAGTCCACTGATACGGTAAAATTCACCTCGCGGTCATAAAGCTCTTCGTGCAGCTGCCTTATGGCGCTAAGCAGATCCGCGGTCTGCAGGTCAAGGGTCAATTCCCGGCGCCGCGGCCCTGAAAAAGAGCAGGCAGGCGGTGACGCAGCCTGGCCTGCGGCCCAGCGCCGCACCGCTTCTTGCACCGCCGGCCAGTTGCAGGCCGACGCTTCGTCATCCGCCTCGAGGCGCAGGGTGATTTTCATGCCGGGCACAACGGGATGCCTGCTTCAGGCCGTGGTGAGCTGCTTGGCGATGAACTCTTTATACTGCTCAACCGCCCGGCCGTACTGATCATTGAGTTCCACCAGAATTCTCTGCCACTCCTCGGCAAATTTGGGATGCTGGGATGGCTGCAGCTTCATTTTCATGCCAGTCTGCTGAGCCAGGCTCTTTTCCATCAGCTGCATCTGCTGGGCGAACTGCTCTTCCAGCTGCTTTTTCAACTGCTCCTTGTGGGACAGATAGCGCTCCAGGATCGATTTCATCTCCGTAAACACCTGCACCAGTTCACCCTTGCTCCGGCCGATTTCCAGCAGGGCCTGCATGGCTTTTTCCCCGGCCGGCGCCTCATCCGCCTTTCTGGGCAGCACAATATTGCGGAGCAGGGCGGTCACCATGCCTTTTTTCAGAAGGGGCAGCTCTTCTGCAGAACATTTTGCCAGGGCGCCGGGCAGATCAACCTGTTCACCGCGCAGATAGCCGGCGGCAAGCCGCATGCCATCCTTTTCTTTTTCCTGCGAAACCAGGTCAGCGGAGGCCTTTGCCTCCATGCGGGCGGCCCGCTCCAGAACCATTTCAAGAGTGCTTCGTATTTCAGCCATGTCCGTATCCGTTTTTCTGGGATTCTTTGCCGCAAAATTAACAGGGAAAGGGGAATTTACTCCCCGCTAATGTACCCGCTGGAACAAATCTTGGCGATAAAAATCATCAGGGATGAAAGGCGGCTGGACCCCGCTGAGGCCCAGGGCAAAAATTCGGTGCGCGCCGCCCTTAAGCGGCTTTCGCTGATTGACAAATCGCCCTGCCTCGCGTAGTATAAACTTCTTTTTCAAAGGAGGAAATGAACGTGGATACTCCTGCAGACACGAAGTCACGCAGTCATCGCACTCCCAGCCCGGGAATGCGACTTACCTGTCCAACATGTGGAAATGACAGAGATTTTGTTGAAGTTGCCGATGGGGTTATCCTGACGACCCATTATGTGCAAAACGAAGACAGCAGCTTCAGTCAGGATGGTGATGAGTCCCAGATACTCGGAGAAATCCGCTTTTTCTGCGGAGAATGCAACGCCGACCTTACCCGCTTCCACCAGCGTTTTGTGGAAATGCTCTTTTAATGCGCCCTGCCCCGTCCCCCCGCATTATTACCACCAACCAGATTCTGCGCCAACAATATCACAACCTGGCCAGCGGCGATATCTTTATCGGCCGGTTGCGCCTCAAGACAAGCGAGGAGCATCTGCTCCTCGATCTGGTTGAGCGGGGCATTATTCTCTTTCCCTCGGCGCTCAGCCAGCAGCTGAGCCGCTCAAAAGTAATGCAGGCCCACCTTTTTGCCGGAGAGATGCTGCCCCTGACCGTGGCCGTCCATGACCAGCACGACATGCTGGAGACAGTCAATCTCTATCAGAAAAACGGGATCAGCAGGGTGGTGACCAAGCTTGACCGGAAAAACGCCGGCATGGGCATCCACCTGTGGCATGACGTGGAGGATGTTTTCACCCACGCCACCCTGGGTTCACTGTCCTTCCCCTTTGTTATCCAGCCATTTGCCGACAACAGCCGGGACATCCGCGTCATTATGCTTGGCGATTATCGTGAATCCTACGCCCGGCACAACCCGGACAATTTCAGAAACAATCTGCACTGCGGCGGGCAGAGCAGTCCCTGTGAATTAAGCGGGGAGCAGCTTGATCTCTGCCGGCAGGTCATGGCCAGGGGCAGGTTTCCTTACGCCCATATTGATCTGATGATTGTGGCAGGCGGAAAAACTTTTCTGGCCGAGGTCAATTTACGCGGGGGCATCCGGGGAGCAAAAATCAACCCGGCTGAATACACCGGGAGGGTGGCGGCAATCCACCGGGATTTTCTCCACAGCCGGTGAATTTTCCATAAAAAAAGGAGGCAGCGGAATCAGATCCACAACCTCCTTGCAAAACTGCCTGCTGAAAGACAGCTTCAGCTTATAAAAGCATCATACACAACCGGTCGGTTTCGGCAGACCAGCCATTTTACATGCTCCTTTACCAGGTCCTGAGGGGAACAGCTCGTAAATTCTCTTCAGCGGGAAGCCTGTGGTTTTGGAAAGAATACGAACCATCGGAGCAATACCGTTTTTCTTGTAGTAATCCTGCAGAGCGTTGATAACTTTCCAGTGCTCGTCGGTCAGATCGCTGATGCCTTCGAGGCCTTTTACATACTCAACCCAACCCTGATTCCACTCTTCCATACCTTTTGTGAGGAAGCCGTCCTCGTCAACATCGTAAGAATTCCCTGCATGTTCAATAATTGCCATGTGATTCCTCCTTTGCGAGATTAATTCAAATTGCTAATGACAGTTGCTCTTAGCAAGATTACCTTACCTTCTCTGATAAAAATGGTAAATAACCGATGCTCTTCTATTTGTCAAGAATGCAAACCGCGATTTTTTCATTTTATGCATGATTACTCATTCATTTTTTAACAATACTTTTTAAATCAATAGGTTATGCCGCTCAAAATAACCACAGAATAGTATAATCTTAACCAGCAAATACCGTAGTTTTACCTAATCTGGCTATAGTAGTCCTGCAGATCCCTGGCAAGAAATCGCCTTATCTTGACCAGATTCCGGTTATGCACACCACCGAGGTCGGCTAATCCGGCCCGGGACAGCAGGGCGCCGACCTTGCTCTCGACCTTGCTCCACAGATTTTTCTTGTAGCTGCTGTCCAGATTGACAAGTCCGGCCCGGCGGGCCTGGCATTTCCGCACCAGCCGCGGAAAACTCCAGCGGCTGAGCCAGAGCCAGGCGAGAAAGCAGACCACCGCCACCCCGGTTACGGGAAGCAACAGGTGCTGCGGACTGATCGTGCCCTGCAGCAGCGCGCCAATCAGCGACTCATTGGGCACGCCGGTCAGCTCCCTGAGGATGGGACCGGTGAGAAAAAAGGCGGCCACTCCCGCCACCAGGGTAAACTTGCCGACCCCGGCCAGCATGGTCCTGCCCATGCTGCTGAAGGTGTTCATCGCCTCGCAGACCAGCAGCAGCTCATTGACCTGCCGGTCGATGTCCTGCAGGATATGGTTGACCCGGAATCCCGGGGCGGACAGAATCTTCTTTTTCAGCTGCTCCCGCTCCTCCCGCCAGACCGAGAGGATTTCCGACGGCTCCGCCGCCCCCGGGGCATAGGTGACATAAATGGTGGGGATATCCTTGCGGCCCGTCATCTGGGAAAGGTTCCAGCACAGGGTGCCGTACGATCTGACCAGATCAGACAGGTTGTCACACTCATCGATGCGGCTCATGACAAAGACGATCCGGTCTTCGCCGGCCGTATCGGGCAGGGTACTGCGGATGGCGGTGTAGGTCTCGCTGATGGTGCCGGCCTTGTGCGGATCGAACATGAGCACCACCAGGTCGGCCAGTTTGGCGAACTCCCCCAGCGCAGCCAGGTAGTCATAGCCGCGGTCCTTTTCCGTGACCGCGTCCAGCATGCCCGGGCTGTCGATCAAGGCCATATTCTCCAGGAAGGGGACATCAACCTTTTTCAAACGGAAATGGGCGATAAACTGTTCGCCCAAGGACTTGAAACGGCCGAAAGGCAGGGTTTCATCATTGACCAGGGTGGCGCCTGGCACCTCTTTTTCGCCATCCTCCCGGCCGTGGGCGGTGAGGATGGTAAAGGAATCATCCGTGGGGGCCTGCCCGGTGCGCTGGATGTTCTGGCCGATGATTTCGTTGATCAGGGTGGACTTGCCGGAGGAATAATTGCCGATGATGAGCACGATCGGCTTCCACTTGAGCACCGACTCCAGGTCGGAGTAATCGAGCCGGTAACGGTTAAAGAGCGGCAGCAGGCTGCTGCGGACCTGGTGCTGCAGTTCCGCCTGCAATTTTTTTTCGTCCATGGCGATTCGGGGTGTGGATGTTGGTCAGAGGGCAAGCAGGTCTATTTTTTGTCTCCCTGCATCAATAACAGATAGCTGCTGAAATTACATTGAAAATGTGGGGCCGCGAATTTATCCACCCGCTTATTGGCCGATGATGACCTTGTCGGCGAGCTCATTGGCGTCATCGGCCCTGACCGGAAAATGGCGGGCCAGCAGTTCTCCCGCATCAAGAATCGCCCGGCACAGCATGTCGGCGGCCTTGCCGCTCTTGATGCCGGCGGCAATATCGCGGGCATAGGCCTGCAGGGTCTCCTGCTGGATTTTGGCATAGATGCCTCTGTCAGCCAGCACCCACACCTTGCGCTCAAAAAGGGAGATAAAAAAAAGCACGCCGCTCTCCTCCCGGGTCCTGTACAGTCCCTTTTCATAAAAGGCGGCCACGGCCCGGTCCCGCACCTGCAGTTCCAGCCGGTCATTGGGGGTAAAAATTCTTTTGACCTCGGGCAGATAGTGCGCCAGCCAGCCGCACAGGGCGGTCAGCGCCAGGGCGGACACCACAAACACCCATAAGGATCCGGCCCAGAACAGCTCGGTGGCGGCCAGGGCCAGCAGGCTGCCCAGCACCCCGCCGGCCAGCAGCTGGCCTTCGGGATAGGCGTCGCTCTGATCGACCACCATCACCGCAATCTCGCCGGCCGTTCTGCGCTCCACCTCGCGCACCGCCTCGACGATCCTCTTTTGGTCAGCTTCCGTAAAAAAAGTATCCGCCTTCATGATCACCAGCTCCCTGAAGCGCCGCCGCCGCCAAAACTCCCTCCACCAAAACCACCGAACCCGCCGCCGCCAAAACCGCCGCCGTGTCCGCCGCCATAGTAGCCCATGCCGCCGCCCCGCAGCATGCCGGCCAGGAAAAACGGCAGCAGCCAGCCGCCAAAGGCGCCGGCCGGGATCAGCAGAAGCAGCAGCAGAAAGCTGAAGGGCAGCAGGCCGAAAAGAAAGGCCAGCGGGAAAAGTACCGCCCCGCCGATCACCCCGAGCGGCCGCCAGATTCTGCCCAGGAAGGCAACCAGGAACAGCCCGAAAAAAAGAAACTGAAAAAGCAGCGGCGGCGGCTCATCACCCCGCCTTACCCTGTTCCCCCGGCGGTCCGCCTTGAATTCACCCCGGGTGGCCTGGACAATCGCCGCCACCCCGGCCTCAAAACCCTGATCAAAGCTGCCGCGCTTGAAATAGGGGCTGATGACGCTGTCAACAATGCGGCCGCTCAGCAGGTCGGTCAGCACCGGCTCCAGCCCGCGGCCCACCTCGATCCTGATCTTTCTGTCGTCCTTGCTGACCAGGAGCAGCACGCCGTTGTCCCTGCCCTTCTGGCCGATCCGCCATTGGTCCACCGTCCTGATGCTGAAATCCTCCAGAGAATCTCCCTCAAGCGAGGCAATGGTCAGGATCGCTACCTGGGTGGAATCGGTCAGCTCAAACGACTGCAGGGCCCGCTCAAGCTTCACCTCCTCCTGGGCCGAGATCATGTCGGCATAGTCGTTGACATAACCTTTGTACGGGGGCACATCCAGGGCAAGGGCAAGACTGACCGGACCAATGATGCAGGCCACGAGCAGCAGAGAGGCAGCCCGTCGCCATCGGCGCAGGTATTGTGCGATTGAACCCAATGATATTTCCCCGAGTTGTCAACCAGCCTTAAAATTTCACCTTGGGGGCGGTCTCAGCCCCTGCCTCGGCCTTGAACGGTTCGCGGCGCGGCAGTTTCAGCAGGAAATTATTGGTCAGATTATTGGGAAAGGTGCGGATCGAGGTATTGAATACCCGCACGGCTTCGTTATAGCGGACCCGGGCCACGTTGATCCGGTTTTCCGTGCCCTCCAGCTGGTGCTGCAGGTCCCGGAAATTCTGGTTGGCCTTGAGGTCAGGATACTGCTCCACCACCACCATCAGCCGGGACAGGGCCGAGGTTAAGCCGCCCTGGGCGCTCTGGAACTGGGCCAGGGCTTCCGGACTGTTGATGACATCGCTGCCGAGTTTCAACTGACCCACCTTGGCCCGGGCTTCGGTAACCGCGGTGAGCGTCTCCTTTTCATGGGTCGCGTACCCTTTCACCACCTCCACCAGATTGGGGATCAGATCGGCGCGGCGCTGATAGGCGGCCTCCACATCACCCCAGGCGGCAATGACTGTCTCGTCATTCTGCTGGATGGTATTATAGCCGCAGCCGCTGAGCCCGAGGCACAACAGCAGAAAAACAGGAATAAACAGGGCAATTCGTTTCATAACAGTTACTCCGGAAATATTTAAGGTTACAGCAATTTTTGTCATAACGTAATACAGAAAAAAGGCTTGTCAATCCTCTGGCCGGCGGAAAGCCCCCATTTTTTTTATTGGCGGCTAAGGCAGTACGGCCCGGAATTTTTTGACAAAATCCACCGGTTTATAGCTGAGCTTGGCATGCCGCAACCCCTCGTCGCCCAGATCCTGCTCCCGGTTGATGGTCTCATACTTGTCCGGCAGAATCGAGGCAAAGGCCTGATTGACAAACTGCCACAGCCCCTTATACTCGCCCACCGCCTTTTCAAAATGAATGGCGAAACTGCGGCCCAGCATCAGCTCCTCGCCCAGGGAATAGGCCACCGGCCTGTTGTCCACATAGTAGACCCCGCCGCACAGCTGCAGCTCCTCCGCCTTTTCCAGGGCCTCTTTGGCAGCGGCGAAATCACCCGGGTCATCGCGGCCCTGCCGCCAGCCATCCAGCACCGCGAGCGCATCCGGCAGGTACTCTTCCAGCAGCGGCCTGCCCTCATAGGCATAATTATTGACAAATGCCTTGATCTGGTTACGCTTTTTATGAAATTTCCTGCCGCTCAGCTCAGCCAGATCGGTCCGCAGGTAGAGATAATCAAAATTGTCCCGGTCCTCATTGACCCGGCAGCCCAGCTGCGTCAGCACCCCGGCCTGGGTGAGGGAAACGCACTTCATGGTCCCGAAGTCCTTAAACAGCTGCTGCAGCAGCGTCTCCTCCGGCAGGCCGAAGGGCAGCATGAAAAAAGGCCTGCCCGCATCAACGCCGACCAGGAGCAGCAATTCGTCGGACAGCCGGCACACCCCGTAATGATGACTGTTTCTGAACAGATAGATATTGGCAAAGGTGAACTCGGAAATGCCGTCCGGCAACTGTTGAAACAGGGGATGCATGGTGGCCCGCTGCAGCAGGTCAAGTTCCGCAAAGTGGGGATAGGCCGGGATCATAACTGCTTTTACTCACAAAGACTGAAATTGCTTGCTAGACAGATAACATGCTATACTGTTTCCACAATAAAACCACCATTGTCCCGGCCCTGTCAAATCTTATCTTTCTTGCCGGCCCGGGGCAGGGAAAAAGGAAAAGGGAAAGAAATGGCCCAACCGAAAAAACACCGGTGGCTGCTGCTTGCCACCATTGCCGCCTATTGCCTGATCGGAGTGGAGATCATCATCATGATCTCACCGTTTGCCCTCTATTTTTACTCGGTCTACGGCCCGGTGCTGGAATTCTTTTCCGCCTCGCCCTACTTAAGCTGGACCACGGAATTTTTTCTGCCCCACATGACCTTTCCCAACGATCCGGTCATCCTGGCTCTCTCCTATCTGCAGATCCTGTTGCCCGTGGGTCTTGTGCTGTTTTTTTCCGCGGCCATCCCCCTTTACTACGGCAGGTTTACCGGCAAGGGGGTGGTGCAGATGAGCTTTTATGCCAGAATCAGACACCCGCAGTATCTGTTTCTGGCCCTCTCCGGCTTTGGCCTGCTGCTCTACTGGCCCCGTTTCATCATCCTCGTCATGTACGTCACCATGCTCTTTGTCTATTACCTGCTGGCCCGCAATGAAGAGTGGCGCATGACCCAGGAGGCCCCGGGCCGCTATGAGGCGTACATGACCGATACCCCCATGTTCCTGCCGGGTGAACCGGGCGGCAGGATCTACCGGCTGCTGTTCGGCTGGATCCAGCCGAAATGGCTGGGGATATTCACCGTTTACTGCCTCAGCCTGGTCTGCTGCGTCGGGCTGGCCCTGGGCATCAGAAACTACACCATCAAACAGCTGCCCGCGGTGCAGGTCGAGGACATGACGGTGCTGCCCGTTTTCCCCAGGCCGGCGGCGGAAGTCCGGACTTTATACGAAAAAGTCGCCTCCGCCAGCCAGGTGAAGCCCTTTCTGCAGGGCGAGACCGGCGCCAATCTGGTCTACGTATTGCCCGGTGATTTTTTTCTGACCGCCATCATCACCGACGAAGACCGACGTTTTTCCGAGGATATTATTGAGCGCTTTCCCGAGGTGCTGGAATGGCACCAGCATAAGTTCAAGGGCGGCCTGGGGAAATTTTTCCGGATTTTCTATAATTTTTTCCGAACCCTCGGTAAAGTGGAGACGGATTACCATATTGAACGTTTTGTCTTTGTGCGGGTAAGCGATGCCCAGGACCATCCGGCCCGGCCCCGGGACATCTTCAGGCTGGGGATGGCGAGAAAGCCGGTGCTGCTGGTTGATATGGATGCCGATGATCAGCGCATCGTTTCCATCATCATCCCCTCGGGGAAACATAAATGGGGCGCCATGCCCATGCCGTCTTTCTAGCGGTTGCTCAACCGGCAATGCAGATGATGTCGCCCTGGCCCCCGGTCAGACTGCGCCCGCCCTGCTCCGTCACCGCAAAGGTGTTTTCCACCCCCACCATGCCCGCCTGCGGGATGCCGATTTTCGGTTCAACGGCCAGCACCATGCCTTCTTCCAGGGGCAGATCAAAGCCCCGGGCCAGGACCGGATACTCATCAATGGCCAGACCGATGCCGTGGCCGACAAAGCCGACCTTGTTCCTGCCCAGCCCCATGAAGCCTTCGCCCCAGCCCGCCTTATCGGCCCAGGCTGACACGTACTGCCAGATATCGCTCGGCAGCACCCCCGGCCTGAGGTGCTCGGCAATCCAGCTCTGCACCTCGAGGCAGAAAGCCTGGGCCGCCCGCACCCCGGCGGGGATGGTGCGGCGCTCTCCCAGCCAGTAGACCTGGGTCTTGTCGGTCTGGTAGCCTTCCAGACAGAAGCCGTTGTCAATGGTCAGCGGCTCTCCGGCCCCCCAGACCCTGGCAGCCGACCCCATATGCGGCACGGCAGGATGGGCGCCGCGCAGCCCCAGCGGGCCATTGAACACACTGGGATAGTTGCCGCTGTCCCCGGCCGCGATATGGCCCATGAAGACCTCCTCGCCATAACTGCCCATGCGCAGGATGCCATGATGGCCCTCCTCATAAAAAAGACGGGACAGGAGGTGGGCGATGGCCAGTTCGCTCATGCCTTTTCCCAGCAGAGGGGGCAGCAGCTCCGCCAGACAGCGGGCATGAGCGGCGCCAGCCCGCTCAAGTTTGGCCAGCTCCCAGTCGGACTTGGTACCCCGCGCCATGGCCAGCACCTTGTCCCCGGCCAGCAAGACATGGCCGGCAAGAGCAGCGGTCAGACTGCCGCCCAGGGCCCAGGACAGGCCGTTCATCTCGGCGGCCACGGTTTTCGGCAGGGCAGAGCCGGCATCTCTCAGGGCCGCCGCGATATCCCGGTAAGAGCGGAAGGGCAAGATCTTTTCCAGCGCTGATTCGATTCTGGCCCGGTCCAGGCCGCGGCGGCAGAGCAGCACAGGTTGGCCCTCGAGCGGCAGCCAGAAGATGCCGTTGCCGAAGGTGCCGCTCAGGTAATAGATATTCAAACGTGAAAAGACGATGATGCCAGCGGCCTCCGGCACGCAGTTTTTCAGCAGAACCCGGCACCTGTTCCAGCGCTTTTCCAGTTCCCGCAACGGCACTGTTTCCAACACATCTTTCTCCTGTAGTGGCAAGGGCCGCCTGCCCGCTTGACTCAAGGCCTGGCAGCCCTCCTTTTGGTTATCTGCTGCCGCTGTAAACGGCAAAACTGTAATGCTGATACCAGCAGTTCACGTTCTGAAAACCCGTCTCTTTCAGGGCCGCCAGCTGCCAGGACAGGGTGGACATGCGGTCCTCCTGCATTCTGGCCAGGGCCGCCTGCAGCTCGGCATCGCTTGCACCGCCCGCCTTGACCTGACTGAGCCACCTCTGCCGGTATTGCCGCTCAAGCTCCGCGGTTTCCCCCAATACCTGATCGGCGTTGACAAACAGACCGCCAGGGGCAAGATGGGCATAGACCCTGGCGAACAGCTCCTGTTTCCGCCGCTCATCAAGATGATGGATGGAAAGCGAGGAGATGATCAGCTCAAATGGCCCGCCCAGTGCGGGCAGCCGGCTGTAATCGGCCACCACCCAGGCAAACTCGTTGGCATAGCGGCTCAGTCTTTTTCTGGCCTCGGCCAGCATGTTCCCGGAGATATCGATCAGCACGAAGTTGGCCTTGACAAAATCCGCGGCAAGCATCTCGGTCAGCAGGCCGGTGCCGGCGCCGAGTTCGAGAATCGCCAGCCTTTGCTGGCGGGCAAAGGGGATGATTTCCAGGGCAGTGCGGTAGAAATCGGCATAGCAGGGGATGAGCCTGCGGCGCGACGCATCGTACCCGTCGGCGTAGTGATCAAAAACAGCTTTGATGGCCGCAGCGCTTTCCCCTGGCCGGGATTTCTTCACCGCTCAGCCTCCTGTCCCGTTTTCAGGGCGGCAAAGCCGGCATAACCAGCTGCAAATCGCTGCCTGCCGGTGTGGAGAAATTCCGCATAGCTCCACTCTGCCGGCAGCAGCAGCGGGGCAAATGCCGGCCGGATGACATAGGTGTCGGCCGCCAGGCTCCGGCCGTCCGGGCCGTTGACCTGAACGGCACGCCGTTCATACATCTCGCCCTCGAAACGGTCCAGCCGCTGCCATGCCGCTGCCGACACCTCGAAATAGACCACCCCCTGGACCACGGCGTCCGGCTGGCCGACAATGGCCGGATACTCCTCGCCGCGCAGCCGGCAGCGCCGGAAACCGGCC
This sequence comes from Desulfurivibrio sp., assembly GCA_003605035.1. Lineage (GTDB taxonomy): Bacteria > Desulfobacterota > Desulfobulbia > Desulfobulbales > SURF-16 > SURF-16. The sequence continues at coordinate 64,302 of QZKJ01000103.1, read as the reverse complement.
AGGGTGGCCGGCCCCTGGGCGGGCAGGCAGCCGGCCACCTGCTGCATGATTTCGGCGCACATCAGCGTGCCATAGGCAAAAAGATGCATCGGCCCTCCCTGTTGAGGTCTCATTGCTTTCCGGAAGTCCTACCGGTGCGGCAGCTTATTTAAGGCCAGCCGGGCGGCGGCCTCCAGTTTCTGCCGGTTGCCGTCCCGGTCCGGATTGCCCACGCCGATGGTGATATAATAGTCCCCGCTCAGCATATGCAGGCCGCCGGTGCCGATGAAGGCCTCATCACCGAAGCCGGCCAGATCAATCCGGCCATCGGCCAGCATCTTTCTGGTTTCGACAAAAATGGACTGCGGACTCTGGCCCGCTGCCCGCACCTGGGGCGCCATGAAGTCGGGCTGCTGCACCGTGATCTGCAGAAATTTATCGGAAGCGGCGGCCTCGTAGAAACATTTTTTCAGACCCACCGCCTGCTGTTCACCATATTTTCCCTCTTTGACCGCCTCGCCGAGCAGACTGGCCGCCTCAGCCCCGCTGATGAGCTCGCAGGGCTCAACGAGTTTGCACGGGGCAGCGGCTTTACCCGCCTCGACCGCGGTTTGTTTACCCTGGCTGCTTTCGCTGCCTTGCTCGTTTCCCCCGCAGCCGGTAAACAGGATGAGGGCGCTTGCCAGGAGGCACAGATATCTTTTTGCCATGGTTTCTTCCTTTCTTTATTGGTGGTTGCTGTCAGTTATTCACTATGGCCGCTTCGCCGCCGAGGATCAGGGCCAGGGCCCGGCACAGGGCGGCGCACTGGTCGTCCGTGCCCACCGTGATGCGGAGAAACTGCTCGATGCGCTCCTGCCGGAAATGGCGGACGATGATCGCTTTTTCCCGCAGTCTGGCGGCAAGTTCCGCCGCATCCCAAACCGGATGGCGGGCAAAGACAAAATTTGCCGCGGACGGCAGCACCTCAAAACCGAAGCCGCGCAGCTTGCCCGCCAGCTCCTCCCTGGTGCGCATGATCATCTGCCTGGTCTGCTCAAAGTACTGGCGGTCCTCCATGGCCGCCACCGCACCCCGGATGGCAAGGCGGCCCAGGGGGTATGAATTAAAGCTGTTCTTGACCCGCTCCAGGGCCTCGATGAGTTTGGGGTGGCCCACGGCAAAGCCCACCCGCAGGCCGGCCAGGGAACGGGATTTGGACAGGGTCTGGATGACCAGCAGCTGGGGATGGCGGTCAACCAGGGCAATGGCCGACTGGCCGCCGAAATCCACGTAGGCCTCATCCACCACCACCACCGAATCCGGGTTGCCGGCCAGCAGGGCCTCGACTTTGGCCAGCGGCAGCAGCCGGCCGGTGGGGGCATTGGGATTGGGTAAAATGATGCCGCCGTTGGGCCGCGCATAATCAGCGACCTCGATCTCAAAGTCGGCAGTAAGCGGCACTGCCTCAAACTCAATGCCATAGAGCCCGCAGTAGACCGGGTAGAAACTGTAGGTGATATCCGGAAACAGCAATGGCTGCTCATGCTGCAGCAGTCCAAGAAAGGCATGGGCCAGCACCTCGTCCGAGCCGTTGCCGACAAAGACCTGGGCCGGCGTAACCCCGTAACAGGCGGCCACCGCGCTCTTCAGACTCTCGGCATTGGGGTCGGGATAAAGGCGCAGGCCGTCCCCCACCTCGGCCTGCAGGGCCGAAAGCACCCTGGGCGAGGGCCCGTAGGGATTTTCATTGGTGTTCAACTTGATCAGGCCGGCCACCTTGGGCTGCTCGCCCGGAACATAGGGGGTAAGCCGGTGCACCACCGCACTCCAGAAATGACTCATTCTCTCTTCCTATTGCAAACTCCTGATATCGTGACGTACAGCGCCGCGCACGGCGCACTCAAGGGATTTTCAGATCACGCCTCAACGGCGAAGACATTCTTGACCATTTCCGCCGCCTCGGCAAGCCATTTTTTTCTCTGCTGCTCGCTGCTGACCACCATGATGCCGAACATCCGCCGGTGAAACTCCCGTATCCCGCACAGGCCGAAGATACAGTTTTTCCACAGGGTCTCCAGGGGATCGCCGAAGACCGCCACCTCTCTGGCCGCCGCGGTATTGGATGTATTGAACACCAGGGCGGCCCGGGCCTTCAGCAGCCCGTGCGGCACCCCTTCGCCGCCGTCGCCCTCGAGAAACTCGTAGGCCACTCCGGGCCGGATCACCCGGTCCACCCAGCCCTTGAGGATGGCCGGCGGCTGGCCCCACCAGTTGGGATGAATGATGATGATGCCGTCCGCCGCGGCAATCTCCCGGCAATGGCCGGCAATCACCGCGGGCAGCGCCGCCTCCCTGGCAATTTCCCCGGCCGGCAGAATGGCATCAAACTGCTCGGCATATAAATCATGGAAAAAGACCTGGTGCCGGTTTGTCTCCAGCGCCTGCAGCACGGCGCCGGCAATGGCGTGGTTGAAGCTGCCCTTGTCCGGATGGGCGAGAATTATGGAAATCTTCATGATTCCTAAGTGAAAAGTAAGAAGTGAAAAGTGAAAAGTAAAATGAAAGGTAAATAGTAATTCCAGGAACAGCTGCTGGTCAAAGCGGGCCAGCCTGCTCGCCCAGCTTCTGCTTGAAGAGCTCCCGCAGTTTCTCCACCCTTTTGCGGTTGACCCCCAGATCCGCATAGCCCAGCCGTGAGGCCGAACGTACATGAATGAGGTGTTCCGCGGCCACCAGCCGGAACTCCACGTCATCGACAAAACGGAACAGCCTGGAGGTGAAGGTGACCCACAGATAGTGCTCCTCCTGCTGCTGGATTTTGCCGCCCTCCTCCCGGATGGCCTCGGTCAGGGCCTGCCAGGCCGCCTCAGGCGGGCCTTGGAAAGCCAGGGGCGCCACCTGCGACTCCGGCCGCTGCTCCTCGCTGGACACGCAGTTGGGACTCTGCGGACAGGGACGCAGCCGGCCGTCAACCAGCCTGGCCTCCGGCGGCTTACCGCTGCAGGAGACCATCAGAAGCAGCAGACAGGGCAGCATGAGCAGGGCAAGCATCTCGGGCAGCAACATTTTCATCATATCTCTCCTCCGGTCAACAGGTCTGCCGTTGACGATTCCGCCTTTTCACTTCTCACTTCTCACTTTTCACTGCCTCTAATCACTCTTCCCGGCTGCCAAGCCAGATGGTGTGCCGCTCGCCTTCAGCCACCCCATGCAGTTTGACCAGCACCTCTTCCACCAGGAAACCCGCCTTGTGCAGGCGCTGGGTAAAGGCCGGGTCCGGGCCGGCGGACCAGACGGCCAGCACGCCGCCGGGCTTGAGTGCGGCAAAGGCCACGCTCAGGCCCTCCAGGCTGTACAGCCAGCTGTTTTCCCGGCGGGTCAACCCCTCCGGGCCATTGTCCACATCGAGCAGGATGGCGTCAAAACCACGCCTGTCCGCCTGCATGACCTTGCGCACATCCGCCTCCCGCACCGTGACCCGCTTGTCCGTCAGGGGCTGGCCGGCCAGCGCCCCCAGCGCTCCCCGGTTCCAGGCCACCACCGCCGGCACCAGCTCGGCCACCACCACCCGGGCGTCCGGTCCTAGACTCTGCAGGGCGGCTGCCAGCGTATAGCCCATGCCCAGCCCGCCGATCAACACCCGGGGCGCGGACCGTCCCCTGATCCGGCCGCAGGCCAGCCTGGCCAGGGCATCCTCCGAGCCGTGCACCAGGTTGTTCATCAGCTCATCCTCGTCCACCCGGATGGAGAACTCCCCGTCACGCTGGTAGAGCCGCAGCTCGCCGCCGTTGCCCGGCACCCTGGCGCTGTCCACCAGGGTCCAAGGGCCGGCCGGCTCGCCCGGATCAGCGCCCCGCCGAGACATTTTGCTGGCTGCTCCCAAAATTGCTGACCACCGGCAATCAGTCGAAATTAAGGTTGAAGAATTTCACATCAAGATATTCGAAGATGCCCAGCGATCCGCCCTCGCGGCCGTAGCCTGAGTACTTCACCCCGCCGAAGGGCATTTCCGCCAGACTGCCGGACCAGCCGTTCACCGTGACAATGCCGGCCTGCAGGGCGGACACGGTCTGGTGGGCCAGCTGCAGGGAGTTGGTGAAAACATAGCTCGCCAGTCCGTAATCCACGGCATTGGCCCGTTCCACCACCTCTTCCAGGGTGGCGAAGCCGGTGATCAGCGCCAGCGGCCCGAAGGGTTCATGCTGCATGACCGTCATGTCATCCCTGACGTTGCTGATGATGGTCGGCTCAAAAAAATAACCTTTTTTCATCCCTGCCGGCCGACTGCCGCCGGAAACCACGATGCCGCCCTCGTCAACGGTTTTCGCAACCATCTGCTCCATGGCCTGCAGACGCCGGCGGTTGATCAGCGGCCCGATGTCCACCGCTGGATCGATGCCGTTGCCGATCTTCAGCCTGGCGCTTGCCGTAACCAGGGCGCTGGTGAAGCGTTCCTCCAGGGAGCGGTGCACAAAGAAACGGGTCGGCGACACGCAGACCTGGCCGTTATTGCGGAACTTGGCCACCACCGCGCCGGCAGCCACCTTCACCGGGTCAGCATCGGCATGGACAATGACCGGCGCATGTCCCCCCAGCTCCATGGTCACCCTTTTCACCGTGTCGGCCGCCCTCCGGATAAGCTGCTGGCCCACTGCCACGGAGCCGGTAAAGCTGATTTTTCTGACCACCGGACTGGCCAGGATGGTGTCGGCAATTTCCTCGGGCCGGCCGGTGAGCAGGTTGATGACCCCGGCCGGCAGCCCGGCATCGATAAAGCATCTGACCAGTTCCGCGGCACAGGCCGATCCTTCCTCAGCCGGCCGGCAGATGATCGAGCAGCCGGCAGCGAGCGCCGCGGCAATTTTGCGGGACGGCAGGACCAGGGGAAAATTGAAGGCGGTAAAACCCGCGGCAACGCCCACGGGTTCATAGAGGGTATGCAGCCTGCTGTGCATGCTTCTGCCGGCCAGCACCTGGCCTGAGATCCGGCGGGCCTCGTCGGCAAACCAGTCGATGATCTCCCCTGCGCTCTTCACCTCGCCCAATGACTGGGTTATGGGTTTGCCGCAATCGAGCACCACCCGCCGGGCGATGTCCGCACCTCTCTCCTCCAGCAGCCGGGCCGCCCTGCGCAGCACCGCCGAGCGTTCCCAGGGCGGCACCCCGCGCCAGACCGCCAGCCCCTGCCGGGCGGCGGCAATGGCCATCTCCGTATCCGGCCGGCCGGCCTGCCAGGCCGTGGCCACCACCTCTTCCGTGGCCGGGTTGACAATCTCGAACGTTTCCCCGGCTGCGGCCTTGCACCATTGGCCATTGATGAAGAGATCAACATGGATTATGTCTGTCATTTCCGCAAACCTTCCTCTTTATTACCACACCGCGCCCGGCCTTGTCCGGCAAGACCCGATTTTGCCGGGTCACCTGCCGGGCAATAGCCATGGCGGGAAATTATCCTGATCATTGTGCACGTCTTTATCCCCGGCAGAGACAACCTGCAGGATATGGCCGCGTTGAAAAAGAGGACGGGGGAATCTTACAGGAGAGAGCGAACTCGTCGAGGCATGGGCAAATTATTTAACACGGGGTGAGAGGACTGTCAAAAATTACCTTCCCTTTTCCCTGTTTTTCTCCAGCAGGCAGCCACTGGCGGATGACTGGCAACCGGAGAGGTTTGCCGGCAGGAGAGGGAAAGGCAAGGGGCACAAGGGCATTTTAAGTACTTTAGCGCATTTTAGGCACTTTGCCGGTCTCAGGCCAGAATCCGGAGCGGTGTCATAACTTATTGAAATTGCGTCACATCATCAGGAGTTCTGAAGTTGGTAAACCGGCAACGGTGATTGCCGCAAGAGCACTTGGCAAAAAAAACTTTTGGTAAAATGGCTGAAAAGTCGCTGGTAAAAATTACCTCTTTTCCCTGGTCAGAATCTCATGAATTTTCTGGGACAGATCCTTCATGTTATAGGGTTTTTGAATAAAGCCGTTACAGCCCCTCTTCAGCATGGAGGAAGCCTGGCCATTGATACTGTAACCGCTTGACAGCAGCACCCGCACCTCGGGATTGATCTCCTTTAAGGCGGCGAAGGTTTCGCCCCCGCTCATGCCGGGCATGACCAGATCCAGCAGAACGATGTCGATGCTGCCCCGGTTGCCGGCGTAAACGTCCAGGGCCTCCTGCCCGCTGCGGGCGGTCAGCACCTCATAGCCCAGACTCTTGATGATCTCCGTGCCGACGTCGATGATCAACTGCTCATCATCCACCAGCAGCACCGTCCCTTCTCCTTTGAGCAGCTCTTCCGACAGCTTCTTTTCAGCAATGACATCCTTTTCCGAGGCGGGCAGATAGATATTGAAGGTGGCGCCCTGTCCCTTGACGCTGTAAACATTGATGATGCCGCCATGATTCTTGATGATACCGTATGCCGAGGCCAGCCCCAAACCTGTTCCCCGGCCCATCTCCTTGGTGGTGAAGAACGGGTCAAAGATCTTCGGCTGGATGGCGGCATCAATGCCCACCCCCGTATCGGTCACCGAGATCTTGACATAGTTGCCGGGCTTCACGGCATAGGGCCGCAGGTAATTTTCATCCAGGGTGACATTTTCCGTCTGCACGAAAAGATCGCCGCCATTGGGCATGGCCTGCCAGGCGTTGATATAAAGGTTCAGGATCACCTGCTCCAGTTGCCCCTGATCGGCTTCCACGGGCCACAGATCCTCCGCGTAGTTTTCATGAATGGTGATCTCTTTCTTGGTGCGGCCGAACAAATGATTCTGCACCTTGATAATCTGATTTAAATTGAGCGGTTTAACCTCATATTTGCCGCCCCGGGCAAAACCGAGAAGCTGCTTGGTGAGCTCCGCCGCCCGCCAGACAATACTTTCGATCTCCTTTAAATGGCCATAATACGGATGGCTGGAGTCGATATCCATCAGCATCAGGGAATTTCTGCCCTGAATGCCCATCAGCAGATTATTGAAGTCATGGGCCACGCCGCCCGCCAGGGTGCCGATGGACTCCATTTTCTGCGCCTGATAGAACTGCACCTCGAACCGCTTCTGCTCGGTCATATCGCGGATAACCGAAATAACCCTGACCACCCGGCCCTCTTCCAGCAGAGGTATCTTGCGGGATTCGGTGATAAATTCCCTGTCGCCTATTCTGCTGGTTTCCTGGGTGACCAGCACCTTATTCGTGTCAAATACCCAGCGGTATTCATCAACAACCTTTGCCGGCAGAAAGGGGAAAATTTCCATGGGAGTGCGGCCGATCACTTCCTCGTCCAGCCCCAGTTCCCTGTTCACCCGCCGGAAGGCGCCATTAAACAAGACGATTTTCAAGTCACGGTCCACCACATGGATCCAGTCACCCATGGCATCGAGGATTTCCCGATAATTCTTCTCGCTCTCCCGCAGCTTCTCCTCAGCCCGTTTCATTTCGGTGATGTCACGAAACATGCCCTGCAGGTACTTCCTGCCGCCGATATTGACCAGGCTGGCCTTGATGGCCACGATCTTGATGTCACCGCTGCCGGTGATGACCTCCTCCTCCAGAATACTGCCCTCGCCTTCGGCGATATGCGCTGTGAAACTTGCGGAAAAAGCACCCGTTACACGCTCCGGCGGGTGCACGATTGTCTGGTGCTGGCCGATCAATTCGGACTTCTCCCTGCCCACCAGCCTGGCCGCCTCCTGATTGCAGTCAACAATGATGCCGCTTTCCGCCTCAGCGAGAAATATGCCGTCCCGGGCCTCCTCAAAGAGTTTGCGGTAGCGCTCCTCGCTCGCCCTGATTTCTGATTCGGCCCGCTTGCGGTGGGTGATGTCACGCAGCAGCTCCACCACCATCTTCGGTTTGCCATGTTCGTCCCGGGCGGCAACATTGGCGATGCACCAGAAATTCGTCTGTCTGCCATTGATGACAATATCCGTTTCAAATTCATGGATTCTGCCGTCTTCAAAGCATTTCCTGACGATGCACGGGGCACACACCTCGCTGCTGTCCTGATACACGGTAAAACATTTCCGGCCGAGAATATCCGTACCGAAAACTGACTCGGTATTCTCATTGGCCCAGATGATGTTGAACTGCTTATCCACCATGCACATGTAATCCGGCACCGACTCGATCACTCCGGACAATTTCTGCTCACTCTCCCGCAGCGCTTCGGCTCCATCGGCGATCTCCTGCAGATACCTGGCCTCTATTTCAAGCCTGGCCGCGCGTTTCTGACTCCTGAACAGCATGAGTCCGCCGGTCCCCAGCACCAGCACCAGCATCCCGGTCAGCAAGGTGGTATTTCTGGCATGGCGGTTGATCGGTCCGGCAATTTCCGTATAAGGCAGGCTCAAGATAAGATTCCAGTGCGTCTCGCCGATGGGAATGCGCCAGAAGGCGATCAGATCGTTCTCATCCGTTAGACAATTCGTATAGATGCCGGTCCCCTCCTGCTCGCTTGCCACCCTGTTCAGATAATCATGCTCCGTCCTGACATGTTCTTCCGTCCTGTTTTCGGGAAATGTTTCCCCTCTTTCCACATGCATTTTTTTGATGAGATCCAGCACCGCGATGCCGATGAATTCTCTTCTCGGATAGGAAAGGATCGTCTGTTTATCATCAAACATCCAGGCAAAACCGCTCTGCCCAACCTTGATCGGGCTGATAAAACGCCTGGCCAGGGTTTCAACCTCAATCACCCACCTGACGATGCCGATAAATTCCTTATGGGCAAAAATCGGCTCAGAGACGGAAATGGAGAGCTTGGCCCGCTCGTTGACAAACGTTTCACTGATATGTGATCGGTGGCTGTTGATCACAAAGGCGATATCCGACCTTTCCCCGGCAGTGAGGCCTTGTTCGTTTCCCAGGGCGGGATGACTTTGCAGGAGAACTCCTCTGGCGTCAAAGACGGCCAGTCCGTAGATCTCACTCTGGTGGATTTTATAAAAATTTTCGATGGGACAGTAGCCGTTTTCCGGCATCTGCCCCCCTCTGCATGCCTGCTCAATAATTCGCTGCTGCAGATAGGGATCCCTAGCAAACGCCTTAAGGATTATTTCAATATGCTCGGCAACATATTCTTGCATGCCCCTGGCAGTTGCCTCGTTGGTTGCCCGCAACTGCTGCTCCATCTGGGAAACGACGGTTTCCCTGAAATTTTCATGGGACAGGTGGGCCACGTAGATGATGGCAATGATAACTGCGGCGCTGGCGATGATACTGGCGGTTGTCCGGGTAAATATCTTTTTTGCTTTCATGCGGTTAGGTCCATCCAGTCCACTGGATCAAAGACATTGCCCGGGGAGAAAACGGAAAAAATCCCTTGCCGTAATCGGGTTTTGGGAGAAACGGGGGCGGCGATCGGGAAGGAAACGAAGCAGTGCCCCATGGCAAAACCCTCGGCAGAGAAGGGCAGAACAGGAACAGGCGCAATTACCCGGTGATCACAGGCTGAAATGAAAGAAGCTTTATGTACTATAAAATGATATTCATTTACGGGAAAAATGAAAAGAAATTTAAGAATGGCAGAAATTTTTTTCAAGGTCTCCGGCCGCGATAAAGACCTAGCCGGGCAATCTCTTGTAAGCAGCGGCCGGAAATTTCTTCTTGCCTTGCAGAAAAAAGGTGCTTATAAAACCACTGATGCCCGCCGGAAAACCAGGCAGGATCGTGGCGCGAGCCCTCCGGCTGACAAGGTCTGGCAGCCCGGCTGCCCGCCCCGGAGCAGCTCCGAAGAACGGCGGCCCTGAGGTCACTTTAGGCAGCGCCTTTGCACGCACAATCACTTGACAAGCAAATTTTCTCAGGTTTAATGGCGGTATGCTTTCATTTCCGCACATAGATCCGGTGCTCATCAAGCTGGGACCTCTGCAGGTTCGCTGGTACGGCCTGATGTATGTCCTCGGTTTCCTCAGCACCTACTTTCTCGTCCGCCACCAGATCGACAGATTCCGGCTCAGGAAGCTGGGAGTTGAATTTGAAAACCTCAACTTTGTGCTCATTATCAGCCTGGTGCTGGGCGGCAGGCTGGGCTATGTTATTTTTTATAACTTTTCCTACTATCTGGAGCATCCGCTGGAGGTCCTCGCCACCTGGCACGGCGGCATGTCCTTTCATGGCGCGGTCATCGGCCTGGTGCTGGCAGGCTTTCTCTACTGCCGCAAAAAAGGGCTGAACTTTCTGGAAACAGCGGACATCTACGTAGTAACGACTCCGGTTGGCCTGGGGCTGGGCCGCATCGGCAATTTCATCAATGCCGAACTCTTCGGCCGAGTGAGCGACGTGCCCTGGGCCATGGTTTTTCCCGGGGCCGGACCGCTGGCCCGTCATCCCTCCCAGCTCTATGAGGCCCTGCTGGAGGGGGTGCTGCTGTTTGTCATTCTCTGGCCCCTGAAAACCGTGAAATATCGCCGTGGCTGGGCCCACGGCACCATGCTGGCCGCCTTTCTGGTGCTCTACGGCCTTTTCCGGATCTGCAGCGAGTTCTTCCGCCAGCCGGACGCCCAGATCGGCTTTCTGGCCGGCTTTATCACCCGGGGACAGCTTTTAAGCGCGGCAATGATTTGTGCTGGATTAATTCTCTATTTTAACGTAAAAAACGAAGCTAACGTGTAATGCGGACCGTTCCCATGAAATTACGACCATTTTCCTTACTGATTTTACTAGTGACTGCCATCATCATGACGACACATACCAGCAATGCCAAACAACTTTCATCCCATCTGTACAAGGAAACCCTCCCCAACAAGCTGACCGTCCTGGTCAAGGAGACGCCCGGGACCAAGGTCGCCACCGTGCAGATCTGGGTAAAGGCCGGCAGCATTTACGAAGACCCCGACGAAGCCGGCATCACCCACCTGATCGAACATATGATCTTCAAGGGCACCCCCACCAGGGGCCTGGGCAGGGTTGCCGGCGACATCGAAGAGGTGGGGGGCCGCATCAATGCCTATACCTCCTATGAATACACGGTCTACCATGCCACCCTCTCCGCCCGCTTCTGGGAAAGGGGGCTGGATGTGCTCAACGACGCACTGCGCCACTCGATATTTGACCCGGATGAGCTGGAGCGGGAAAAAAAGGTGATCCTGGAAGAAATCCGCATGCGCAACGACCGGCCGGAAACCAAGCTCTTCGAGCAGCTGATGACCACGGCCTATACCGTCCATCCCTACCGGCTGCCGGTCATCGGCACGGAGGCAAGCGTCACCGGTTTTACCAGGGAGGACATTCTCTCCTATATGCAGGACCATTATCATGCCGAGAACTTCACCGTGCTGGTGGTGGGCGACGTGCGTTACGCCGATGTGCTGAGCGCGGTGAAGAATCTCATGGGCGACATTGCCCAGGGTGAGCATATCCAGCCCCCCCTGCCCCAGGAACCGGACCAGGATGCCCCCCGCTTTTTCCAGCAGAAGGACGACATCAACCAGACCCATCTGGCTTTGGCCTTTCCCGTTACGCCCTTTGTCCATCCGGACACCCCGGTGCTCGATGTCATTGCCGCCATCCTCGGCCAGGGGGAGGCATCCCGCCTGTTCAATGAGCTGCGCAATGAAAAGCGGCTGGTCTACCGGGTCAGCGCCGCCGCCTTTACCCCCAAGGACAAAGGGCTGATGGAGGCCACCGCCACCCTGGACGCCGCCAGACTGCCCGAGGCCATGCAGGCCATGCTGGAAGAATTCTTCCGGCTCAAATACCTGCGGGTCAGCGAGGACGAGCTCAACCGGGTGAAGCGCAACCTGGAAAGCGACTTTGTCTTCAACCTGGAACGGGCGGAAGGGCAGGCCCGCACCCTGGGCTCCTTTGAATTTCTCACCGGCGACCCGCGGGAGGACGAATATCTGGTCAAGGTGCGCTCGGTCAGCGCCGACGATGTCATGCGGGTGGCCCAGAAATATTTTACCACCAGAAACATCTCCGCCGGCTGCCTGCTGCCGCTGGATGCCCCCATGGACATGGACAGCGGGATGTTTGCCCAGCTCATCGCCAGGGCGGAGGAAGCCGCCAAAAACAGCGTGCCCCCCTCCCTGATCATCGACTCCTACCTCAATGACGTGCACCGGTTCCAGCTGGCCAACGGCATCACGCTGCTGGTGCGGGAAGACCCCGGCATCCCCACCGTTTCCGTGCGGGCCATCTTTCCCGGCGGCCTGCGCAGTGAAACGGAGGCCACCAATGGCGCTTTTGCCTTCATCACCGAACTGCTGCCCACCGCCACCGAACAGCTGTCCTCCCGGGAGCTTACCCTGGCGATCGCTGAAATGGCAGGCTCGGTGGCCGGTTTCAACGGCAAGAACACCTTCGGCCTGAAAGCCGATTTTCTGGCCCGCTTTTTTGCTGACGGGCTCGCTCTTTTCCGGGATATCCTCATCACCCCGGCCTTTGATGAGGCAGAGGCGGAAAAAATCAGGCCGGAGCTGCTGGCCCAGCTCAAACAGCAGGATGATTCCCTGCCCTCGCTGGCCTTCAGGGAATTCAACCGCCTGCTCTTTCAGGGCCATCCTTACGCCCTGAACACCGCTGGTTCGGAAGCGGCCCTCAAAAACTTCACCACCGGCAATCTGAAAAAAATCTACCGGGATCACGCCATTCCCGAAAAGATGGTGCTGACGGTGGCCGGTGATGTCAAGGCTGACGAGGTCAGGGATCTGGCGGAACAATATTTCGGCGCCTGGACCAACCCGGGATCGAAAAACGATGTGGTCCAGGAGACTTTCCTGGCCCCGCTCCCGCCGGCCCGGCCGGAATTCTTCTCCGTTGCCCGCAACAAGGAGCAGGTGCATATTGTCATCGGTTTTCTCGGCGTCCCGCTCGCCAGCGAAGACAGATACCCCCTGGAAATCATCGAGACCATCATGAGCGGCCAGAGCGGCAGGCTCTTCAACGAGCTGCGCGACAAACAGAGCCTGGCCTACAGTCTTTCCGCCTTCTCCCTGTTCGGCCTTGAGACCGGCTCATTCGGCATTTACATCGGCACCAGCCCGGATAAAAGAGATGAGGTCATCAAGGCGCTGTGGAAAGAACTCTATCTGATCCAGGAGGAAGCGGTTAGCGATGAGGAACTGATCAAGGCCAAAAACCTGCTGATCAGCCAGTATGAGATGGGGCTGCAGACCCATGGCGCCCAGGCCATGGAAATGGGTCTCAACGAGACTTACGGGCTGGGACAGGATTACGGCAACCGCTACATTGAGGAGATCGAGAAGATCGACGAGGAAAGGGTGCTCGAGGTGGCCCGCCGCTACATCCAGCCCGACCATTATGTCATGGTCACCGTCGGGGCGAAATAATAACGTTCAAGCGATTAAACGTTTGAGCGCTGGAACGTTGGAACAAGGACTTACTCTCATGCAGAACAAAATGCTTGCCCCCTCTATTCTTTCCGCCGATTTCGCGCGGCTGGGGGAAGAGATTGCCGAGGTGATCCAGGCCGGCGCCGATGTCATCCATGTGGATGTCATGGATGGCCATTTTGTGCCCAATATCACCATCGGGCCGCTGGTGGTGGCGGCGGTGCGCAAAATCTGCCGCCACCCGCTGGACGTGCATCTGATGATCAGCGATGCCGACCGCTACCTTGACGCCTTCGCCGAGGCCGGGGCGGACTGGATCACCGTGCATGTCGAGGCGTGCCCCCATCTGCACCGCACCATCCAGCACATCAGAAAGCTCGGCAAAAAGGCTGGGGTGGTGCTGAACCCCGCCACCTCGCTGGCAACCCTTGATCATATCCTCGCTGATGTTGATCTGGTGATGCTGATGAGTGTCAACCCGGGGTTCGGCGGCCAGTCCTTCATTCCCTCCACCCTGGATAAAATCCGTGCCTTAAAGGCGCGCATCGACCAGCTTGGCCTTACGACGGGCATTGAAATTGACGGCGGGGTAAGCCCAGACACCATCGGCGCCATTTCGGCGGCCGGGGCCAATATCTTTGTGGCTGGTTCCGCGGTTTTCTCCGGTGACTACCGGCAGACCGTGGCGGCGCTCAAAAGCCGCTGGTAGGAGCCTGGTTAGCGCAACAGAGCCGCCCCATCACTGTTGTCCGCCATCCCCCAGAGGGCTGACTTGCGGCGGGAGACGGTCCGCACCTTGACCTCCCGGGAATCACTTTGCCCGGCGGCATCCACTGCCGTGACCCGCAGCACGGGGCCGGGCTCCGTTGAGGTGTAAAAAGAGGAGGGCATGGCAAAGGTAATAATGGATCCTTCCTCATTGTTTCTTTTAATCTGCACCGGCACCCCGGATATCTGCTCCCACCGGAAACTCAGCCGGCCTCTGGCTTCATCCCTGGTTGGACTTGCATCGATGCGGACGGTTTCACCGACCAGGTAGGTTCCGGCCATTTCTCCGAGGCGGATTTCCGGCGGCAGATCGCCGCGGCTGACCCGCAAGGTCACCTTGCCCAGACCGGAGCTCAGACCGCCCCGCTTGAAACGGTAATGAAGCACATCCTTGCCGGTAAAAGAGGGATCCGGCCGGTAGACGTACCTGCCGTCATCGACTTTGCGCAGGCTGCCCTTCAGGTGGGAACCATCTATATCAACAAAGACCTTGGAGCTGAAAGGGCTGTGATTTGCCTCGCGCCAGATCCTCCCCCAGTCTATTACCACCTTGTCGGTACTGGCCATGTCATAGGTCTTGTTCCTGGCATGAACCTCCGCCCTGCTCGGCTGTAAAGGATTTTTCACCGCCTCGGCCCTTTGCTTTTCCTGTTCTTCCGCCAGCTTGGCCAGGTTCGGCCCGGTAATAATCACCTTGGCCAGACCGCTGCTGTCCTTGCCGTCACTGACCTGGTACTCGAAGCGGTCTTCGCCGGGGAAATCCTTGTTCGGCAGATAAACCAGCGCAGGCGCATCCCCGGACAGACGGCCATGCTGCGGCTGGCTGGTCACCGCAAAGGCAAGGGCGTCGCTGTCATCATCTTTGGCAGCCAGGGTTACAGCCACTTCACCGCCGGTTTCCGGCATGGCATACAGGATGTCGGCGACCACCGGGATATGGTTGACCCCGGCCGGCGGTGGCGGCGGCTCCTCCACCTGCGCCACCGGTTCGCCATTCTGCATGGGAATCGCCGGCTCCTTTTCCTGCTCGGGCCGGAAAAAATAGAGGCCAGAGGCCACCACCAGGGCCAGACATACCGCGATTGCCGAGGCAACGGTCTTGGTTATCGACACAGGCAGAAAGGGAAGGAACCCGCCTTCTCCCCGGTGATGGTCAGGTATTTCATGGGGCAGTTCGTCCATGTCCCCGGCCACGGTTGTTTCGCCGGAGGATGTCTTCGTCTTATTCCCCCGGGAGGTGTTCTTCACCTCCTGGAAATCGTCATCCTCTTCCAGCACATCGGCCAGATCCATCTCCTCGGAGGGGAAGGGCTCTTCCGTCTCATCATCGTCAAGCCCGGAAAAAAGCTGATCAATCTCATCCTGATCCACATCCAGCCCTTCACCGGGACCGGCCCCCTGGCCCGGGCCTGCCACGAGAAAATCCCCGGCAGTAGGCTCTTTTTCCTGCTGGTCGGCACCGCGCAGCAGGGCGTCGATATTGTCCTGATCAAGCTCTTCCGCCTCGCCGGACAGGGGGGCATCGTCATCATCCGCTCCTAACAGCAGGTCGATATTGGCCTGATCAAGCTCCACTGAGGCATTATCTGCCGGGGCCTCTGCCGCCGACGCGCCATCCAGGCCACCCAGCAGGGCGTCGATGTTGGCCTGATCAAGCTCCACCGCGGCAATGTCCGCCGGGGCCTCTGCCGCCGGCGCGCCATCCAGGCCTCCCAGCAGGGCGTCGATGTTGGCCTGATCAAGCTCCACCGCGGCAGTGTCCGCCGGGACCTCTGCCGCCGGCGCGCCATCCAGGCCTCCCAGCAGGGCGTCGATGTTGGCCTGATCAAGCTCCACTGCGGCATTGTCCGCCGGGGCCTCTGCCGCCGGTTCGGCATCCAGGCCACCCAGCAGGGCGTCGATATTGGCCTGATCCAGCTCCACCGAGGCATTGTCCGCCGGGGCCTCTGCCGCCGGTTCGGCAGCAACGGAGCCTAAGCCGTTACTCAGCAGGGCATCAATATTCTCCTGGTCAAGTTCACCGGAAAATTCATCCGCATCATCCAGATCTTCGAGCCAGTCATCAAGATCAGAGGTTGTCTGTTTTTCATCCGCCATGACCAGACCCTTTGTCAGTTTTTCCTGTCGCTTTCCACATACGAATGTAAGAACCGGTAAACAGGTTCGGACATCTCCACATTCACCACATAAGAGCGCCCTTCCCCGAGCAGATTCCTGCCGCTGATATGCACCCGCAGGTAACCATCCATCTCCTCAATGACGCCGTCCATCTTCTGGGTGAACTCATCTTCTGCTTCGAGGTCCGCCGCCGGTCCACGGTTGATCATGGCGGCCATCTGATCCGCCATGGTCATGCCCAGCATGGTCATTTTAAAGACACGGTAATCGCTGATCACGGCAAAGGGGGACACCTCCACCGCTTTCGGCCCGTAAAATCCCTGAAAGACGGCGCCGGCATCATCACAGATCAGGGTGACCAGCTCGGCCAGATTAGAATAGCGCTGGTAGCTGATCCGTTTGACATCGTCGCGGACAATCATCTCACCGGCGCCATCATCCATGGCCCGCAGCGGCGGAGCAAAGGGGGCGGACAGCAAAAGCAGGAACAGCAGTGCGGCGGCAAATCCCGCTCGTTTTTTGTGCAAGGTCTCCATGTTGATCATTCCCCCGGCAGGCAAATCAAGAGTCGTTACGAACAAGCTCTCAGTCTCAGTTGTTCATTCCCCTGACCGCAATAGTCGATGGTTGATCGCCTGCCTGAAAAAAGGCGAGCAGATCCCTGGTCAGCGGCATGGTATAGCGCCAGGATGATTTTACCAGCCCATCCTGCAGGCTCACCAGTCTTCCCTGGATAATCAGGGTTTTACGGGTATTGCTGAAGGTCGACACCACCACATAATCCAGCTCGGGCGCAATATTGGCGAGTTCGCCGATATTCTGGGTCAGAATGAACTCACCGGTCTGGGCAAGAATGTTGATCTCCTTGCCAAGCCGTAATTCGGTAACCTTCAGCCCGCGGTCAGCCAGGTCGGTCAGCAGATACTCGGCCATGACCCGGCCGAACTCGCTATCGCGTTTGAGATCAGACAAGGGGACCGCGGCAACCACGGCAACCCGGGCGGAATAATTCTTTTCCCCGTCCTCCTGCAGTTCGTAAAAAACCTTGCCCGCCACCTCTTTGGACATGTCGGAGAGCTGGGTTTCCGTGGCCTGGGAACGGGAACTTTCCGGCATATACTGATAAATCCGGTATCTGGAGAGGGAGCCGGGCATCTGCCCGTTTTCCTGCATGCCCTGGGTATTTTCATCCATCTTGACAAAGGCGTGGGGGGAGGGAGACATGTCCGTCTCCTGCTGACCGCCCGCGTCACTGGCCGAAACCCCGGCCGCAGCCGCCAAGTTGAGCAGCGCCAGTAGAGTCGTGCAGACCGCAACTTTTATCATGATTGCCCTCATCTGTTTCCCCCTTTGCGTGAATGCTGAGTGTCCAATTTAAAGTACAAAGGTTTTCACATCACATTTCAAGTTTTTTCATGTAAGTCACCCCGGCGGCCGGCTTCCTGGCAGAGGCGCTGTCCCGCAGCATCCAGTTGCCCAGCGCGTTGCGCGGGAAAATAACCGTGGTGCCGGACAAGAGTTCGCCCCGGCTGTTATCGACAATGCTGGCGTTGACGATAATTTCCTTCTCCCCCACCAGATAGGTGCCGGTGAGCATGGCGCGGGCCTCATGGGCGGAAGGGATCTCCTCCGGGTTGCGGGACAGGCCGAATTCGCCTCTTTTTTCCTGTACCACCACACTGAGGCTCTTACGCATATCAATGACCCGAATGGCCCAGCGCTGCATTTCGTTCATCAGCTGCCCGGCCACATAGCGGCCGAAAGATGAGGTTCTGTAGAGATTGTTGATATCCACAAAGGTAGTGACCACCAGTCCGTCAGCCAGGGTGCCATTTAGCGGATCAGGATCGGCAAGCAGGACGATCAGGTCGTCCGCCATGGCCTGAATCTTCCGCACCAGCTCGTCAGCCTCGCTTTTATCGGCATCCGAAGCGACGCGGAATCTTTCCGGCTCAAGGTAGGCTGGGGACATCCCCGCCTCACCGGACTGAAACGACCTGGCCTGCCCGCACAATACCAACATGGAAAAAACCAAAAACAGCAGCAGTGGTTTGATATACGACATATGTTCCCCTCCCCCCTTATCAATTGTTGCCCGGCCTGCGGGAACGGTAAACGCTCTTCTGTCAGCTCATGGATATCAGCAACTGGGAATCATTCCTGGACGGTTTCTCTCTTTTCCTGTAAAATCTAACATCGGTATAACCAGTCAGTACCTTTAATAAAAAATGAACAAAGCATCATCGTTCGCCGAAATTTTAACCATGTCAGCACAAACAGGAACAGCCCATGCCCCCGGAATCACTACCCCTTCACTCGCTGATTGAAAACTGGAGGAAACCGGCGGGCTCCAGAGCTGCCGGGGTGATTTTCACCATCCTGCTTCTGTTGGCGGCGGTCACCGCCATTGTTTATTACACCGGCGGCACCAGTTTTTCCTGGCTGCATCTGATGTATGTGCCCATCATCATCGCCGCCGCCGTGTTCAGGATTCCCGGCGGCATAACTGCCGCCCTTGCCGCCGGTCTGCTGCTCGGACCCTATATGCCCCTGGATGTGCCCCGGCACATCCCCCAGGAGACGACCAACTGGCTGTTCCGCATCCTTTTCTTTCTGATTGCCGGCATCCTGACCGGCCTGTTCTCCCAGTGGTTCAACGACCAGATAGACCGGACCCGGCAGCAGTCACTGCATGACCCGCTGACCGCCCTTCCCAATCACCTGTCCCTGCAGATTTTTCTGCGGCAGATTCTGGACCGGCCGGGAAACAGCAGGGCCCCGGTGGCGCTGGCCGTGATCATCATCAGCAACCTGCAGCAGATCATCGACACCCTGAGCTACCGGTCAGCCAATGTCCTCTGTCTGCAGATCGCCGACCGGCTCCGCAGCACCTCCCTGCCCCAGGCCACCTTCTATAAACTGCAGAACAACATTCTGGCCATAGCGGCCCACGATCTTGAACTCCAGCATTTCCTCGACCTGTGCCGCCAGGTTACCCATAATCTGAAAGATCCCTTTTATTTCGAGGAAATCCCGGTCATCATCAATATGCATGTCGGCGTGGTCAGCAATGAAGAAAACGGGGAAAGCCCGGACGAAATGATTCAAAAAGCCAGTATTGCCGCCCATTTTGCAGAGGAACAGAACCTGCTCTACTCAGCCTACAACAAAAATTTTGACACCGGCAGCGTGAAAAGGCTATCGCTGCTGGGCACCATGAAGGAAGCCCTGCTGGCGGATGAGCTTATTCTCTTTCTGCAGCCCAAGGTTGCCATTGCCACCGGGAAAATTGTCGGCGCCGAGGCCCTGATCCGCTGGCAGCATCCCCAGTACGGTCTGCTATCGCCGGAACTCTTTGTGCCGGAAGCGGAAAAAACCTGGCTCATCCATCCCCTTGCCCTGTTTGCCGTTAAAGCCGGTCTCCGGCAACTGCAGCACTGGAAGAGCGCCGGCCATGAGCTGACCCTGTCCCTCAACCTTACTTCCCATAATATCCAGGATCGCGGCCTGATCGCGGAACTGATCGACTTGATCAAACTTTTCAACATCAATGCCGCCAACCTGGAAATCGAGATCACCGAACGCTCACTGATCACGGACATGAAAACAGCGGCCGAAGTGCTCACCTCCCTGAAAAACATCGGCACCAAAATCTCCATTGACGATTTCGGCAGCGGCTACTCCGCTTCCAGCTATCTGCAGACCCTGCCTGTTGATGCCGTCAAGATCGACCAGAGCCTGATCGTCAATCTCTTTTCCTCCTCCCTCAACACCTCACTGGTAAAGCACATGCTGGCAGCTGCCCGTGATCTCAAGCTGACCACGGTGGCCGAAGGGGTGGAGTCAAAAGAGCTCTTTGACATGCTCGGGGAAATGGGCTGTGATCTGGCCCAGGGTTACTATATCAGCAAACCTCTTTCGGAAAATGAATTCAACGGGTGGCTGAGTTCTTCGCCCTGGCGCCTGTAACAAACAATACTCCCTGGACTGGACCGCGATTACCGGCTATACAACTGGCCATACGCCGGGTTGCGGCGCTTAGGAGTCGAGCAAGGAAACATGAGCAGCAAGGAAACATGAGCAGCAAGGAAACATATCTGGAGGATGAAGTTTTCATCATTGAGGATGCCGGCGGCGAGATGCCGGAAGTGGCGATGCACGGCTCCCTGTACTATCTGTGCAGCGACCCGGAGGGACCTGGCCTTCTGTTGGAAAAACAAGACTGCTTTCCCCTGAAAAAGGCGGTAATCAACCGCTACCAGACCATCATTCTGCGGGACCTGCAGCCGGAGAACAGAAAAAAAAGCATCTATCGCGGATTGCAGAGAAGCGTCATCAACTGGCAGCGCCTGAAGCTTTTTGCCGCCACGGAACAGCTGGATATCAGTCAGGTGCGCGGCAAGGTTGCCGCAGCGCTGCTCTCATTCCTGGAGCAGGAGATCTGCTCCGTCAAAGGGCACGGGGGAAAATCATGTATCAACTGCAGCCGGCTGACCCTGCAGGAGTTTGCCGGAGAGCTTGGTCTCGCCAGCGAAGACCTGGTCCCCGGCTGGCAGGATCTCTGCTGTGGGGAATAAGGCAAGCTACTGCAGGGTTCTGATTTTCCTGATCAGGCCGGTGGTGGAAAATTCCCCGACCAGCTCGATGGTTTTCACCTGCCCGCCGGCTGCCAGCACCTCCGTTGCCCCGACAATTTTCTCCACCGGCCAGTCCGCGCCCTTGATCAGCACATCGGGCAGCAGGGCGGTGATGAGCCCCAGGGGCGTCTCCTCGCCGAACAGCACCACATGGTCAACGCAACCGAGGGCGGCAAGCAGCCGGGCCCTGCTCGTTTCACTGTTCACCGGCCGGTCAGGGCCCTTGATGGCCCGGATCGAGGCATCACTGTTTAAGCCGACCACCAGATAGTCCCCCTCCCGCCGGGCCGCCTCCAGATAGGTGACATGACCCTCGTGCAGGATATCAAAGCAGCCGTTGGTGAACACCATTCTGCGGCCCGCCTGCCGGTAACAGGCGACTTTCTCAAGCAGTCCTTCCAGGGGGCAGATCTTGTCCTGATCCGGAAAACGGTACGGAGTGAGGCCCGCGGTCTGAAAAGCGGCTCTGACCCCGGCAAGAAGAGAAAGGTCAAGCGCCGCCCCGCCGCCCTCCTCGCCCTCCCCCGCCTCGGCAAGGATGGAACCGTCCGGGCCAATGACCATGGAATGGCCGGCAAAAACCGTGTCGCTGGTGGTGCCGCAGCGGTTGCAGCCAATGATAAAAAGCTGGTTTTCAATGGCCCGGGCCTGCAGCAGGATGCGCCAATGGCCGAGCCTTGCCGCTGGCCATTGGGCGCTCACCAGCAGCACCCCTGCCCCCCGGGCCGCTTGCCCCAAGGACAGATCCGGAAAACGCAGATCAAAGCAGACCAGACCGCCCAGCAGCCCCCGGGGCGTGGCCACTGGCAGCGGACTATCGCCCGGCTCGAAATAACGCTCCTCGGCCATGGGGGCAAAGAGCTGCTGTTTGCGATAGGCGCCCAGCACCCCGTCAGGTCCGGTGAAATAAAGGGTGTTGCAGTAGCTCACCCGGCCCGCTGCAACCCTCTTCTCAGGCAGCGAGCCGGCAAGGCAGATCCGGTAACGGCCGGCCAGCTCCGTTAACCCGGCAAGCATCTGCCCGGTTACCGCCGCCTGGTCGGCAAGCCCCTCATAATAAAAGCCGGCTGACCAGAGTTCCGGCAGCACGATCACTGCTCCCGGGGGCGGGGCAAGGCTTTCGAGCAGCTCTCCTACCCTGGCCAGATTGTGCTCTGGTGAACCTGACAGCACATCGATCTGTACAAACCCGCCAAAAACCGGCAGAGAGAAATCTGTTTGCTTTCTTGGATTTTTCAAGTAATTCATGATAGGTTGTCCACAAGGTTGACAGCAGCAGCGCAGCGCGTGAAATATGCGCGAACAATACCTGATTTTCGTTCTTTTTTTTAGTAAATTGATATTTTTCTCTCTGGCAGGAGATGACAGGCATGGCAATCATTCAGAATCTGTTTAAGAAATCCCCTTTCGGCCCCATTGTTGAGCACGCAAAAAAGGTCCATGAGTGTCTGGAAATGATCAAGCCGCTCATGGAGGCCCTGGTCTATGAAAACTACGAACTTATCCATGAACTGCAGGCCAGGGTGAGCAAGCTCGAGTATGAGGCTGACCTGATCAAGCACCAGATCCGCGAAGATCTTCCCCGCCGTTTTTTTCTGCCGGTGGACCGGGAAGAGCTGGACGGTTTTCTCGAGTGTCAGGAAAAAATGGCTGACTACGCCCAGGACTTTGCCGTCATTCTCCGCATCCGCAAGACCAGGCTGCACCCCTATGTGCAGGACAAATTTTTTGCTCTGGTTGACCAGATGTACCAGGTAAGCGGCAACCTCCTCACCGCAGCCGTTGAAATCAAAAACCTGGCCGAGGCCTCCTTCGGCGGCGCCGAGGCGCGGCAGGTGCTCGCTCTCATCCAGGGCCTTGGCGAAGAAGAATGGAAGGCCGACAGGCTGGCCCGCTCACTGAGCATCGATATCTATCAGCTGGAGGACAAGATCAGCACCTTTGATATCATCTTTTATGAGAAAATGCTGCTCAAGATCGGCGCCATCGCCAATGAAGCGGAAAACGCCGGCGATTTTCTGCGGGCGATGATTGTCAAATAACAGGCTGTTGTCATCCGGTCACCAGCGGATTTCTTGTCAAGACAACGTAATGGTTCGTCAGACATAGCAACAAGGTTTAACCATGGATGTCTTTATTTTAGTCTTCACAGGGCTCATCGGTTTTTACATGGCCTGGACGATCGGGGCCAACGATGTGGCCAACTCCATGGCCGATGCCGTTGGTTCCCAGGCCCTGTCCGTCAGAAACGCCATTATCCTGGCAGGCATCTGCGAGTTTTCCGGGGCGGTGCTGGTCGGCGCCAGCGTAACGGAAACCATCCGCACGGGAATTGTCAACCCGGACATGATTGCCGCCCTGCCCGAACTGCGTGAGGGAGAAGCCGCCGCCCTGCTCATTATCGGCATGACAGCGGCCCTGCTCTGCGCCGCTTTCTGGCTGCATTTCGCCACCTGGGTGGGCATGCCGGTTTCCACCACCCACGCCATTGTCGGCGCTGTGGCAGGTTTCGGCATTGTTGCCGCCGGCTGGCAATCGGTCAACTGGAACAAGATGAGTCAGATCGTGGCCAGCTGGTTTATCTCGCCGCTGGCCGGCGGCCTGGTGGCCTTTGTCCTCTTTAAATTTATCACCACCTCAATCCTGGGCAAGGAAAAGCCGGCTGAGGCCGCCAAAATCTATGCCCCGCCCATTGTCTTTTTACTGGTTTTCGTTATTACCCTGGCCACGATCTACAAGGGCCTCAATCATATCATCAGCGGTCTGCACTGGCTCACCGGCACCACTTCCTTCATTATCTCCCTGTTCCTCGGCCTGATCTGCGCCCTTATTGCAAAAATCTGGATCAGCCGCCACCTGAGGGGCAAAGACACCCTGCCCATCCCCAAACAGCTGGAGGAAGTGGAAAAGATCTTCGTGCCGCTGGTCATTGTCAGCTCCTGTTCCGTGGCCTTTGCCCACGGCGCCAACGATGTGGCCAACGCCATCGGTCCCTTTGCCGCCATCGCCCATATCATCAGAAACGGCACCGTGGAGATGAAGGTCGGCGTCCCCCTTCCCATCCTGATCATGGGCGGCACGGGCATCGTCGTCGGTCTCGCCACCTTCGGCCACAAGGTCATGGCCACCGTGGGCACCAAAATCACCGAAATCACCCCTTCCCGCGGCGTGGCCGCCGATATTGCCACCTCGGCCACCGTGCTGATCTGCAGCCGGCTCAGCCTGCCGGTCTCCACCACCCATACCCTGGTGGGGGCCATCATGGGTATCGGACTGGCCCGCGGTCTGGGCGGCATCAACAGGTCGGTGACCCAAAAAATCTTCGCCTCCTGGCTGATCACCGTGCCGGCCGCAGCCTTGCTGGCCATTATCTTTTTTGTCATCGGCCGCTCCCTCTTTCTTGACCCTCTCATTGAAATTGTCCTGACAGCCAGGAGGTAGCAGCCTTGAACCCCCTCCTCGCCCTGATCATGCTTGTCGCCCTGCTCTTTGCGACAGGGCCGGCGCATGGCCTTACCTCTGATGAAATCGCGGTCATTGCCAACAGACAGGAGCCGGCCGGCATCAGCCTGGCAAGGTTCTATATGGAGCAGCGCCGCATCCCTGCCGCCAATCTCATTACCATTGACATTGATCCGGCGGAAGATTGCCGGCGCAGCGATTATGACCAGCTGATCGCCGCGCCTGTGCTTGCCTTTCTCGGCAAAGGCGGCCGGCCAGGCAAAATCCGCTGCCTGGTGACCATGTACGGCGTGCCGCTGCAGATCTCCTCTCCTGCCATTTCCGACCAGGGAAGCGAAAACATTGCCGAATTAACCAGAAAAATCGAGGAGATCACCTTCTCGCTTGAGCATGGCAAAGATCAGTCCGTACCGGATATACTGCGCGGCAGGATCAACGACATCAAACAAAAAATAAATTATTACACCAAGGTAAATGACATGCGGGCCGCAGTGGATTCCGAGCTGACCCTGGTAAGGCAGACGCATTCTCTGGCCCACTGGCTGCCCAACCCCTATTACCGGGATGAGCATGGCGATTTTCTGCCCTTCGACCAGGAGGAGGTGCTCATGGTGAGCCGGCTTGACGGCTCAAGCCCGGAACTGGTCAGCAGAATGATCACTGCTGCCCTGGCCACAGAAAAGCAAGGGCTGCGCGGCGAGGCCTTTTTTGATGCCCGCTGGCCGGATCCCGGACTAAAACAGGTGGACAGCTACGGCTGGTATGACCGGGCTGTTCATCGGGCTGCAACGGTGGTCAGACAAAGCGGCAGGATGAACCAGGTGGTGGTGGATGAACAGAGCGCCCTGTTTCAGCCGGGCGTTGGCCGCGATGCCGCTCTTTACTGCGGCTGGTACAGTCTGGCCAGCTACGTTGACGCCTTCAACTGGCGGCAAGGGGCCATCGGCTATCATATCGCCAGCAGCGAATGCAGCACGCTGAAAAAGGAGGGAAGCCAGGTCTGGTGCAAGAGGATGCTGGAAAAAGGGGTTGCCGCCACCATCGGTCCGGTGGGGGAACCTTACGTGAATGCCTTTCCACCGCCGGATCTCTTTTTTGCCTTTCTCCTGGGCGGTAAAAATTTGGCGGAGAGTTATTTTTTCAGCCTGCCTCACCTCTCCTGGAAGATGGTGCTGATCGGCGATCCTCTGTATAAGCCTTTTGCCGCTGCACCAGAAGAAGTGGTGCAGGGCAAAAGATAAGAGAAAAGGTTGTTATAAAAAAGGAAGCTATCAAACCAGGCAACACTTCTCAATTGTGTAAAAAAACCTTTTCTTGTATTGATTATGCGGAAATGTCGCTTTGATTATTTAGAACAGTAATAAACATCTTCTTTTTCATCATAGTAACAGCTGCCTGAATGGCCTTCAGGGAAATGCGTCCGGTGTTCCTTGCCCGGTACACGTTTATACATCGTTTCACCGGATGTTCCTGCCTGCTGGGCGCAACCGCTTACGCTCACCATTGCCAAAAATGCTGCTCCTACCAGTAAAGGTAAAAAATTTTTCATATCCTTCCTCCTGTGTTGGTTAAGTTCAATAGCTTCATTTTTTTCATTAATGTGTAGAAATACGACAAAGAACTCGTTAACAAATAATAACAGCTCTTTTTTTGATAAACAAACAAATTTTATTTTTTTTCAACAAAAAAATGTCAAGGCGGGGACAATCTAGTTAAGAATGATTCTTCCCGGCTCCCCTGCGCTGACTGTGCCGATCACCGCACAGAGCAGGGAGGAAGAGGAGGCTCGTATCTTTTCTGCGATATGATGAATCTGCTCGGGAGAAGCGGCGATAAGCAAACCGCCGGAGGTCTGCGGGTCATAGAGAATCATCTCCAGGGGGTCAAGCGCGGCCAGATGATTGGTCACCCATTTTGTATAAAAATTTCTGTTCTTGTAGGCCCCTTCCGGGATGATGCCCATGGCGGCGAAGTCATGGGTCTGCGGCAGCAGCGGTACTGCTGTGGTGTCAACGGTGATGGTGACCTTGGAGGCATGGGCCATTTCAAAGAGATGACCGATCAGGCCGAAACCGGTAATGTCGGTGCAGCCATGGGCGCCCACCTCAGCCATGGCGTCGCCGCCGATGCGGTTCAAGGTGATCATGCACTCGGTGATCAGCTTTTCCAGCTCCTCGCCGGCCAGCCCGCCCTTGATGGCAGTGGAGAGAATTCCCGTGCCCAGCGGTTTGGTGAGCAGGAGCTGGTCCCCCGGCCGTGCCCCGGAATTGAGCATGACCCGCTGCGGGTGCACCACGCCGGTGACGGAAAGCCCGTATTTAAGCTCCTTGTCCTCGATGCTGTGACCGCCCACCAGCAGGGCCCCGGCCTCCTTGATCTTTTCCAGGCCGCCGCGCAGGATATCCTGTAACACGGACTTGTCCATTTCGCCCAGGGGAAAGGCGACAAGATTCATGGCCAGCAGCGGTCTGCCGCCCATGGCATAGACATCGCTCAAGGCATTGGCCGCGGCAATCTGGCCGAAGCGATACGGATCATCGACAATGGGAGTAAAAAAATCCACCGTCTGAATCAGGGCGCAGTCGTCCGTCAACCGGTAAACGCCGGCATCATCACAGCCTTCGGCGCCCACTATCAGATTCGGATCGGTGGGCAATTCAAGCCCGCACAGTATCTGGTCCAGGTCCCCCGGACTGAGCTTGGCGGCTCAGCCGGCTGCCTTGACCGTGCCTGTCAGTTTTATTTTTTTTTCAGATGCCATTTTTGTCTGGATGAATTAAAGATGATGCCGTAACATCTAGGAGCCGTTAACAGAATCAACATAATTAAAGCAGACAGCCGCCTGTTGCACAATGATAAACTGCCTGGCGCCTGGCAGATTTTGTGGTTCGCCTTGATTCCTTATGAAAAAAATCGTCATTGATGTCCAGAATATGAGTTTTTCCTACGGCAGCTCTGCCATTCTGGAAGATGTCACCTTCAGCGTCAAGGAACGGGAAATGATCGGCGTGGTCGGCCCCAACGGCGGCGGGAAAACCACCCTGCTGCGCCTCATGCTCGGCCTGCTGAAACCTGACAAGGGGACGATAACCGTGTTAGGCAAATCCCCGGAAAAATCCTCCCACCGTATCGGTTATGTTCCCCAGCACCGGCTTTTTGATCCGCTTTTTCCTGTTTCCGTCCTCGACGTGGTCATGATGGGCCGGGTCGGCAAATCATGGGGGGGGCCGTTTACCAGGGAAGACCGGGAGATTGCCGCCCAGGCCCTCAGAGATGTTGATCTTTACGACCGGCATCAGGCGGCCTTTGCCGACCTGTCCGGCGGTCAGCGCCAGCGCACCCTCATTGCCAGGGCTCTGGCCTCATCGGCGGAGCTTCTGTTTTTTGATGAGCCCACCGCCAATGTGGACAGTTTTGCCGAACAGAATATCTATAATCTGCTCAGCGAATTAAACAAAAAACTGACCATCATCGTCGTTTCCCATGATGTGGGATTCGTTTCCAGATATGTCAGTTCCGTCATCTGTGTCAACCGCCTGGTCTATATCCATCCCACCTGTGAAATTGACGGCAAGAGCATCAAGGATATTTACGGCACGGATCTGACCATGGTGCGCCATGACCACCGCTGTTCCGAAAAAGGTCATACATGGGTCAATTTTTAAGGGACTTGCAGACATATTCCTTTCTGCAGTATGCCCTGTTTGCCGGGCTGCTGACCTCCATTTCCTGCGGCATCATCGGCTCCTACGTGACGGTGCGCCGCATCACCTATATTGCCGGGGCCATTGCCCACTGCACCCTTGGCGGCATGGGCGCGGCCCGCTTTCTGCAAAAGGAATACGCCTTCGCCGTCACCCCCTTGCAGGGAGCGGTGGCCGCCGCTCTGCTGGCCGCCTGCCTGATTGCCCTGGTCAAACACTACGGCAGTCAGCGGGAGGATACGGTGCTCAGCGCCATCTATTCCATCGGCATGGCGATCGGCATCTTTTTTATCAGCAGGACCGGCGGTTACAACGAAGATCTGATGAGCTACCTTTTCGGTGATATTCTGATGGTTTCGCAAAAGGATCTGCTGCTTATCGGCATCCTCGATCTGATCGTGGTCAGCGTGGTGCTTCTCTTTTACAACAAGCTCATTTCGGTCTGTTTTGATGAGGAGTTTGCCAGGATCAGCGGTATCAGGGTCAAGCTGTTCGATCTGCTGCTGCTGCTCATGATCGCCCTCACGGTGGTGCTGCTGGTGCAGGTGGTGGGCATTGTCATGGTGGTGGCCATGCTGACATTGCCGGCGGCCGGCGCCGGGCTGCTGGTCAAACGGCTGTGGCACATGATGGTGACGGCCATCCTGCTCTGTCTGCTCTGCACCACCGGGGGGCTGGCCATCAGCTATCAGCTCGATTTCCCGGCGGGAGCCACCATCATCATCATGGCTGGCACCGTTTATTTTTTTATCATTGCCTTAAAGAGAAGGTGGAAAAAGGCATAGAGAAAATTTCGGTTCCGTCAGGGGCGGTTCCCGAACCGCCCTGCGTGTAAAACCGGCAACCCCTGCTCAATACTCCATCTCCTCCCGCTGATCCCTGGTGAGCAGCGCCATGACGGCCTGCTGGCAGGATTTATCCTCGTAGAGCACCTGGTAGATCTGCTCAAGAATCGGCATGTCCACCCCTTCCCGCCGGGCAAGCTTCCAGGCGGAGCGGGTGGTCTTCACCCCTTCGGCCACCATTTCCATCTCGGCCAGGATGGCCTGCAGTTTTTTGCCCTGGCCGAGTTGCAGCCCCACCGTTCTGTTGCGGCTCAGATCCCCGGTGCAGGTGAGAACCAGATCCCCCATGCCGCCCAGACCGGAAAAGGTCAGCGGATTTGCCCCCATCTTCACCCCCAGCCGGGTAATTTCGGCAAGGCCCCTGGTGATGAGCGCCGCCCTGGTATTGGTGCCGTAGCCCAGGCCGTCGCTGATGCCGGCGGCAATGGCCACGATATTTTTCAGCGCCGCCCCAAGTTCCTGGCCGATCAGATCCGTGCTGGCATAGACCCGGAACCGCTCAGTGAAAAAGATGTCCTGAATCCTGGCCGCCAGCTCCTTTTTCCTGGCCGCCACCGTCACGGCCGTCGGCACCCCTGCTGCCACCTCTTTAGCAAACGACGGGCCGGTGAGAACCCCGATCCCGGCGCTTTTGCCGTTTTTTCGCAGCTCATCGTCCATGACCTGGCTCATGGTCATCAGACTGTCGTTTTCAATGCCCTTGGTGGCGGAAACCACGACGCTTTCCTGGCCAAGAAGGGGAACAACCTGTTGGAAAACGGAGCGAAAGACATGGGAGGGCACCACCATGAGGACAAAATTCTTGCCGCTGATCACCTCCCCCAGATCGGCAGAGGCCGCCACCCTGTCGCTTAAGGCAAAACCGGGCAGATATTTTCGGTTTTCCCGCTCGCGGTTGATGGCCTCCACATGTTCCGGCCGGTGGGCCCACAAATGGACCCGGTGACCCTTGTCGCTCAAGAGTTTGGCCAGGGCGGTGCCCCAGCTTCCCGCCCCGATTACCGCTATATGTTCTTCCCGCAGTAAGGTCATGAACTCTGTTCTTCCGTTTCCTCATCCTCATTGTCATCATCCACCGCCTCGGAGGCCGGTACCCTGTCCATGGCCACCACCTTTTCCCCCGGTTCCAGATTAATCAGGGTAACCCCCTGGGTGGCCCGGCCGATCACTCTGACCGTGCTCATGTCCATCCTGATGATCTTGCCTCGATCGGTGATGAGCATGATCTCATCCTCCTCGGTAATCTGGCAGGCGCCGACGATGTCGCCGTTTCGTTCACTGGGTTTGATGGCATAGACGCCCTTGCTGCCTCTTCTGGTGAGCCGGTACTCTTCCACCGGGCTGCGCTTGCCAAAACCGTTTTCCGTCACCACCAGGATGGAATTATCGCTGGCAATGACCACCGCGGCCACCACATGGTCGTTATCAGCCAGATTGATGCCGCGTACCCCGGAGGCGTTTCTGCCCATGCTGCGCACATCATCCTCGTTGAACCGCACCGCCATGCCCTTGTGGGAAACCAGTAGAATCTCACTGGTGCCGTTGGTGATGGCCGCGCTGATGATTTCATCGTCTTCCCTGATGGTGAGCGCTATTTTCCCCTTGCGCATCGGCCGGGCGAATTCGGAGATAACCGTTTTCTTCACCACACCCTTCTTGGTGACCATCAGCACATAGCATTGACTGTCGCTGCAGTCAAAGCTCGGCACCGGCAGGATGGCGGCAACCTGTTCATCAGCTGACAGTTCAAGCAGATTGACAATGGCCTTTCCTCGGGCAATCCGGCTGGCCAGGGGGATCTCATAAACCTTGCGCCAGAAGACCTTGCCATGGTTGGTAAAGAAGAGGAAGGTATCATGGGTTGAGGCAAGATAGAGATTGTTGACAAAATCCTCTTCGACCGCGGTAATGCCCTTGATGCCCTTGCCGCCGCGCCGCTGTGAGCGGTACAGATCAACGGAATTTCTCTTGATATAGCCGCCGTGGGTTACGGTCACCACCATGTCTTCCGGCTGGATCATGTCTTCCGGCAGGATCTCGTCCGGGGCGTCGATAATCTCGGTGCGCCTCTCATCGCCATAAAGCTGTTTAATTTCCAGCGACTCATCGCGGATGATCTTCATGACCTGGTTTTCATCGCCGAGCACCTTTTTGTACCAAGCGATCTTTTCCAGCAGTTCGTCGAGCTCGCTGATGATCTTTCCCCGTTCCAGTCCGGTCAGTTTCTGCAGCCGCATGTCCAGGATGGACTGGGCCTGTATTTCGGAGAGAGTAAATCTTTCCATGAGGCCCTGGCGGGCTTCCGGCGGATTGGCCGAGGCCCTGATCAGGGCCACCACCTCGTCCATATTGTTGATGGCTACTTTCAGTCCTTCCAGGATATGGGCCCTGGCCTCAGCCTTTTTCAGGTCAAAATCCGTGCGCCGGTAAACCACCGTCTTTCTGTGCTGGAGAAAGTACTCCAGCATCTGCTTGAGATTAAGCACTTCCGGCCTGGAATTGACAATGCTCAGGAAGATGATGCCGAAACTCTTCTGCAGCGGGGTCATCTTGTAGAGCTGATTGAGCACCACATCGGCAATCTCATCCTTTTTCAGATCAAGGACGATGCGCATGCCGTCCCGGTCGGACTCGTCACGTATCTCGGCAATGGACTCTATCTTTTTTTCCTTGATCAGCAGGGCTATTTTCTCCACCAGCCTGGCCTTGTTCTGCTGATAGGGAATTTCGGTGATGACTATGGATTCCCGGTTTAATTTTTTGCTTTTCTCGATATGGCTTTTCGACCGCATGAGAATCGCGCCGCGTCCGGTTTCATAGGCCTCCCGGATGCCTGCCCTGCCGCAGATGAAGCCGCCGGTGGGAAAGTCCGGTCCGCTGATGTGCTCCATCAGGCCGTTTACCGTGATATGCGGGTCATCGATCATGGCGATGATGCCGTCCATGACCTCGTTGAGGTTATGCGGCGGAATATTGGTGGCCATGCCGACGGCTATGCCGGCCGAGCCGTTGATCAGCAGATTGGGGATCTTGGTGGGGAACACCACCGGCTCAGACAGCGAATTATCGTAGTTAGGCACGAAATCAACCGTATCCTTTTCCAGATCAGCAATAATCTCCTGATCAAGCCTGGTCATGCGCGCCTCGGTATACCGCATGGCCGCCGGCGAATCCCCGTCAACGGAACCGAAGTTTCCCTGGCCGTCCACCAGAGGATAGCGCATGGAAAAATCCTGGGCCATCCTGACGATGGTATCGTAGGCTGCGGTATCACCATGGGGGTGAAATTTACCGATGATGTCACCGACGATCCTGGCCGATTTCAGATAGGGCCGGTTGTGATAATTATTCAGTTCCCGCATGGCGAACAGAGAGCGGCGATGGACCGGTTTGAGTCCGTCGCGCACATCCGGCAGAGCCCTGCCGATGATGACGCTCATGGCATAATCGAGATAGGATTTCTTCAGCTCTTTTTCTATGGAAATGGTCGGTGATACAACTTCCTCGTTTTCAGTCATAACTATCGCTTTGCAAAAATATTAGTATGGAAGCTTCAAGTGTTGCCGGTTACTCATGGCTGACAATTGCACACTTCAAGCGCAAACATCCGGTCTGCCGGTTTCTCGCCGGCAGCACGACCTCTCTCATATATCAAGTTCCGTCACTTCCAGGGCGTGGGTATTGATAAAATCCCGGCGCGGTTCCACCTTGTCCCCCATCAGGGTGGTGAAGATATCATCCGCCTTTTCCGCATCATCTATTTTTACCTGCAGCAACACCCTGTTCTGCGGATTCATGGTGGTTTCCCACAGCTGAATAGGATTCATTTCGCCAAGACCTTTATAGCGCTGCAGGGTGCTGCCCTTGAAGGACTCAAACTTCACCTTTTCCAGCAGCTCAATCCAGTTTTTCACCGGCAGATCTTTGTCGCCGGCGGTCAGGGTGAAGCTTGCGGTGACAAACTCCCGGATGGCCGGAAAAATAGTCAGGGCTGAACGGAATTCCGGGATCAGCGGGATATGCGGGCCCACGGTGATGAACATATGTGCCTTGTCTTTCACGGCTGCATCAAATTCATAGCAGCTGGCCTTCCAGCGGCAGTTGCGGATATTGCCCAGTACGATATTCTTATCCAGGAGATTGTTGCGCAGCTGCACCACAAAATCCTCCTCGCCGAACTGGTCGGCGGAATGGACATCGTGATCGAGCAGATAATAGACGATGTCCTCCCAGACGTTGATCCGCTGCAGATAATCGATCAGCTTGCGGTAATAGGAAAGATTCTTCAGCACCGTGACGACTTCGCTTTCCCCGAGAACCCGCCCGTCGTTGACCGTGATCTTCATCAGGGAACTGGCCTGCTGGAAAAGATAGGTATTCAGGTCATCCTCGCCATTGAAGAACATCTCCTTCTTGCCCTTGCCGATCCGGTACAGCGGGGGCTGGGCGATATAGACATAGCCTTCCTCCACCAGGGCCGGCATCTGGCGGTAAAAAAAGGTGAGCAGCAGGGTGCGGATATGGGCACCGTCAACATCGGCATCGGTCATGATGATGACCTTATGGTAACGGAGTTTCTCTTTTTCAAAATCATCGTTACCGACCCCTGTGCCAAGGGCGGAAATGATCTGTTTAATCTCTTCGCTGGCCAGTATTTTGTCAAATCGGGCCTTTTCCACATTCATGATCTTGCCCCGCAGCGGCAGGATGGCCTGAAAAGCCCGATCCCTGCCCTGTTTGGCGCTGCCGCCCGCCGAATCTCCCTCCACCAGGAAGATCTCCCTTTCCGCGGGATTTTTACTCTGACACTCGGCAAGTTTTCCGGCCATGAGCAGGTCAATGCCGGCGCTTTTTTTGCGGGTCAACTCCTTGGCTCTCCTGGCCGCCTCCCTGGCCCTGGCCGCATCCACCGCCTTGGCCAGGATCTTTTTGGCCTCCTGCGGATTTTTTTCCAGATAGATGGTCAGCTTTTCATTGCAGATGGATTCGACTATGGCCTTTACTTCGCTGTTGCCCAGCTTGGTTTTGGTCTGTCCTTCAAACTGCGGATTGGGCACCCGCACGGAAACAACACAGGTGAGACCTTCCCGCACGTCGTCACCGCCCATTTTCTCCCGCAGATTTTTCGGCACAATGTCATCGCTGGCATAACGGTTAATGCATTTGGTCAGGGCGCCCCGAAAGCCGGTGACATGGGTGCCGCCTTCCTTGGTGGGAATGTTGTTGACAAAGGAAAAAAGACGTTCGGAAAAGCCGTCGTAATACTGGAAGCCTATCTCGACCTGCACATTATCCTTTTCTCCGGTAAAAAAGATGGGATGTTCATTGATCACTGTTCTTTTGCGGTTGAGATATTCCACATAGGAAACAATGCCGCCCTTGTAATGAAATTCGTCCTCCGCCCCGCTTCTTTCATCTTTGAGTAATATTTTTACATCTTTATTGAGAAAAGCCAGCTCCCGCAGCCTGGCCTGGATGGTCTCATAGTTGTATTCCCTGGTTTCCGTAAAAATTTCCGGATCAGACAGAAAGGTGATGGTCGTGCCGGTCTGATTCGTTTCCCCGATAACCTTCACCTCATCCGTTTTGATGCCGTAACTGTAAGACTGCTCATAAATTTTGCCGTTTCTTTTGATCTCGGCCCTGGCCCGGATGCTTAAGGCATTGACCACGGAAACACCAACACCATGCAGACCGCCGGAAACCTTGTAGGTGGAGTGATCAAATTTACCGCCAGCATGCAGGGTGCAGAGCACGAGTTCCAGGGCGGACACTTTTTCCGTGGGATGCATTTCCACCGGTATGCCCCGGCCGTTGTCCTCTACGGAGACAGAGCCGTCTTTATGCAGGATCACCTTGATGCGGGTGCAGTATCCGGCCAGAGCCTCGTCAATGCTGTTATCCACCACCTCATAGACCAGATGATGCAGACCCCCTTCCCCGGTGTTGCCGATATACATGGACGGTCTTTTTCTGACGCCTTCAAGACCGGAAAGAACCTTTATCTGTTCAGCACCATAATCGCCGTTTGTTTCTGTCAAAATTGTATTCCTCAAAATAAAGATTTACGTGGAATCTGCCACCGCTTCGTCACTTGCCCTGATACCGGCAAAGTGCCTTAAGTGCGCTAAAGTACTTAAAGTGTCTAAAGTTAAAGGAGTTATCTGATTAGATGTACCGCAACTTCAGCCACTTTTCTCGAACCGCTATTCCGGTAGCAAAGAATAACCTGCCGAGATCAGGTTGTCTGAATTTAGAGCATGTCTCATTTTAGAATTGCCATATGCGCATATAGCCGTGCATCCGATGGGCTGTGCATGATAATTTCAAATCTCAGCAACTCGAAAATCTGCTACCAGTACTTTTTAGCAGACAATCAAATTTCCATGGGCATGATGATACTGATAAATTCCGGCTCATTTCCCGAGTAGACCAGACAGGGTCTGTCCTTGCCCTCTATAAAAAGCCTGACACTTTCACAGGTCATGACCTGCAGGGTATCAATGAAGTATTTGCCGTTAAAACCGAGTTTTATGGGGTCTCCC
The DNA here is from genome assembly GCA_003605035.1 of Desulfurivibrio sp. Classification (GTDB taxonomy): domain Bacteria; phylum Desulfobacterota; class Desulfobulbia; order Desulfobulbales; family SURF-16; genus SURF-16. The sequence continues at coordinate 28,972 of QZKJ01000103.1, read as the reverse complement.
GTATACTTGACAGGATGGACTTCCTGAGCGCTGCCCAGATCCATGCTCTGGGAACTCAAAATCATTTCGTTGTTTTCAATATGGCATTTGACCACATTGAATCTGTCTTCGGTGAAAAGATTCATGCGCCGCATGGCGTTCAGCAGAATAAGCCGGTTTATTTCTATGAATTTTTCCTTGTTGATGATCTGCAGCAGATTTCTGAAATCAGGAAAATCACCATTCATGAGACGGATGATCAGAATGGCATGATCGCCCTTGATTACTACCTGTTTTTCTTCAAAGCCGATGAAAAGGGTTCCATGGTGTTCACAGAATTTTTTTATTTCCTGCACCCCTTTTCTGGGAATAATGGTGGTTTTATCGAGATTGAACAGAGAAATATCACCTTTCACCTCTTTTTCCATGAGAGAGAGCCGGTGACCGTCAGAGGATACCATACGCAGATATCCTTTACCCCCCTTTATTTCCTTTTCCACCAGGATGCCGGTCAGGGTAAAATTGCTTTCCGTATCCAGGGCCACGGAAAAAATCGTTTTTTCAATAAGGTCTTTTATATCCTCGGCATCTGTTTCAATCAGGGATTCGGACCGGTGCTCGGGAAAAGAGGGATATTCATCACTGGCCATGCCCGCCAGATGGTAATCACTTGAATCCGCCTTGATTTTTACCCAGTTGTTCTCTATCTCCTCAAGATAGATATGCTCTGAATTCGATTCCCGCACTATTTCAAAGAGTTTTTTGGACGGCAGGGTGATGGAGCCCTGGGAAAGGATCTCTGCCGGTATGGTCTGCCGGATACCCACTTCCAGGTCTGTCCCGGTAAGTTCCAGGGAATCGTTGGAACTTTTGAGCAGAATATTTGCCAAGATGGCAATGGTGCCTGGTTTTCCCGTAACGTTCTGTATGGCGGAAAGGGCAGATAGAAAATCTTCTCTGGCGATATTGAGAACGAGAGACATGATTAATCCTTTTTTGTTTGGAGGTGGTGAGCTGTTTTTTTAAACAGGGAAGTATAAAAATAAGATATATTTAAAAAAATTATTTTATTATTATTAAATCTGTTCTAATGTTAGAAAACGACTTAAAGATCTAATTTTATTATTAATTTTAATAAAACTAGAGTTTTGAAAAAAGGTGAAAAAAATAAGGGAAAAAAGTTTTCAACATGTTATCAAAAGAAAATAAACACCTTACAAAAAAAAGGGTCGGAATGACATGGTAATTTACTCTGAAAAACAAAATGATATGTGGCAAAACTATAGTTTAAAAATGAGAAAAATTCAATAAGAATAGTATGGGCGGACAGATATAAAAAATAGAGAAAAATTAAATAGTTGACCTGTTAAATTCTTGAGTGTTTTTTCCTATGAAAGCAATGCCCCGAATATATGAATTTATCGAACTGATTGCCAACTCCATGGAGTCCTATACCACCAGTCTTTTTTTGATCGATGACAGTGATGGAGGAGGGTTGCTTCTTTATTTTTTTTATTCACTCAGCAGAAATATAAAAAAGGATTGTCGGGTGCTGAGTGGTGAAGGTATTATTGGTTGGGTTTTCCGGGAGCAGAAATCGGTGCTGGCCAGTTATTTTGATAAGAGAGATGCGACCACCCTGAAATTTTATGAAAAGGATGAGGATATCAAATCGCTGCTGGCCATCCCTTTGCCTGAAAATTACGGGGTGCTTTGCGTTGACAGCAAAAAAAGCTATGTCTTCACCGAGGAGAAGGAAAAAATTCTGCGGCAGATGGCCCAGGTGCTGGTCTCCATGATCAATGCGGAAAAAGAGATCAATGAAAAAAATATAGTGGAAAATCTCCTGACCTTCTCGCTGAATACCATTGAGATAATGGTCAATGTCAAGGAGAGACAGGAATTTGCCAGGGAATTTATCGAACTGCTGGGTGAAAGGATAAATCTGGAAGTGCTTGTCTTTGTTTATGAAGAAAAAATCGTTTTGTTTAACTGCAGAATAAATAATAAAAATATGTATAAAGAATTTTCTTTTGATTATTTTGATCAGTACGGCTTGATGGGCTGGGTTATAAAAAATAAAAAAGAACTTTTTTTAGAAAAATTAAGCAGAAGTGAAAAATCCTTTATTGTCAACCGGGAGGAGCCTTTTGAAAATGTGACAAACTTTTTGTGTCTGCCTTTAATTTCTCCAAAAAATACAAAGACAGGCGCCCTGGCTTTTGTTAAAAAAGCGGGTGAAAAGTGGCTTGCCAAGGAAAAAAAGGCCATATCTCTGCTCAGCAACCTTTTCTTTAAGGAATATCTTAATAAAAAATGAGTATATTCAAATTACCTGCGTTGTTTTCCAAAAACATGGCAATGGATCTCGGTACAGCCAATACCCTCATCTATCTGAAGGGAGCGGGCATTGTCCTGAACGAGCCTTCGGTGGTGGCTTATAATACCTATACCAAAGAGATTCTGGCAGTCGGGGCATCGGCCAAAAAATATCTGGGCCGTACTCCCCAGCATATCAGCGCCATCCGGCCCCTGAAAGACGGGGTGATTGCCGATTTTGTCATCACCCAGGCCATGATCAGGAGTTTTTTTCTAAAAATCCAGAAAATGAGCCGATTCTTTAAGCCCAAAGTAGTTATCTGTGTGCCCACCGGCATAACCCAGGTGGAAAAAAAGGCGGTTATCGAGGCGGCGGAAGAGGTGGGCTGCGGCAAGGTCTACCTGATAGAAGAGCCGATGGCCGCAGCCATAGGTTCCGGCCTTGATGTCTTCCAGAACAAGGGCAGGATGATCATCGACATAGGAGGCGGGACAACCGAGGTTGCCGTCATCACCATGTCATCGGTGGCCTACTGTGAATCATTGCGGGTGGCGGGAGATGAACTCAATGAGGCGATCATCCGCCATCTCTTTCACCAGCATAAGATTTATATAGGCGAGAACACCGCGGAAAAATGCAAGATAGCCACGGGATCGGCCATTGATATGCCAGGGCTGGAACCCTTTACCCTTATCGGTAAAAACGTCCTCACCAGCAATCCCAAGGAGGTTACCCTGACGCCCCAGGAGATCAGAATTGCCCTGCAGGAGCCGGTGAAAGCCATTGTGGAGGCGGTGCGCCGGGCCCTGGACAAAACCCCCACCGAACTGGTTACCGATATTTATGACGAGGGTATCTATATGGCCGGCGGCGGGTCACTGCTGCGGGGATTGGATACCCTCATCGAAAATACCACCAAAATACCCTGTCACCTGACCAGGGATCCTCTGTTGGCCATTGCCATGGGAAGCGGCATCGCCCTGGAAAACCTCAAGGATTACCAAAAGGTTTTTATTAATTGAAGGAAGATGGTTCTTTTGCGGCAGAACTTTTTCAAACAGTAGATCCGCTTATCAGGGAGGCCATCAGCCGCCGGGTTTTCCCGGGTGTGGCGGTCGGGGTTGCCGTAAACCGCGGTTTTGGGCAAAAAACCTTTACCGCCGTCTGGGGCCAGGCCGCACTGGTGCCCCGGCCAAAAAAAATGAGAAGGCAGACGCTGTTCGATCTTGCCTCCTTGACCAAGCCGCTGGCCACCACCCTGGCTCTGCTCTGTCTGGTGCAGGCAGGAAAGATTGGGCTGGATGAGCCCCTGGCTTCGCTGCTGCAGAGGGATATTGCCCCTGATAAAAAAGATATTACCCTGCGCCGACTGCTCAATCACTGCTCCGGCCTGGCCGCGCACCACCCCTTTTATCAGCAGCTCATTCATGTTACTGAATCAGAAAGAAAAAATACCCTGCTTGACCTCATCCTGCGGGAACCCCTTGGCTGGCCCCCGGGCAGCAGGGCCCTGTACAGCGATTTAGGCTTTATGCTGCTGGGCATGATTGTCGAGGTGCAGTCAGGTCTGCCGCTAGATATCTTTGTCAGGGAAAAGGTGTTGGCCCCACTGGGGCTGGCCGACCGGCTGGTCTTTAATCCCCGGCAGAAGGGAAAAAGTGATTTTGCCGCCACGGAAAACTGTCCGTGGCGCGGCAAGGTACTGGCAGGTGAGGTTTCAGACGATAATACCTGGGCGCTGGGAGGGGTGGCAGGCCAGGCTGGGTTGTTTGGCGATATAGACAGCGTGCTTTTTTTGTCCTCCTTTCTGCTTGAGATCTGGCAGGACCGGGCCGCGCATCCTTATTTTTCAGGTACCCTGCTGAAGGAATTTTTCCGGCGCCAGGATCTGGTTGCGGAAAGCAGCTGGGCCCTGGGCTTTGATACCCCATCGCCCATCGGTTCATCGGCCGGCAGCCGGATCAGTCCGGAAAGTGTCGGCCATCTCGGCTTTACCGGCACCTCTTTATGGATTGATCCGCAGCGGCAACTGGTGATGGTGCTGCTGACCAACCGGGTGCACCCTTCCCGGGAGAACAATCTGATCAGAGAGTTCCGGCCCCTGTTTCATGACCGGGTGATCAGCTCCCTTTAATTTTATTTTTTTCCGGAAACATCCGCAAAATTTCCTTCCTGCTGGCCGCCACCACCCCCCGTTCGGTGATCAGGGCGGTGACAAGTCTGGCAGGTGTGACGTCAAAGCCGAAATTAAGCGATCTGGTCCCGGCTGGCGGCACCAGCACGGTTTCCAGCCTGTTGTCGGCTGAGAGGCCGCTGACGTAATTCACCTCATCGCCGGAACGCTCCTCGATGGGAATCTGGCGGAGGCCGTCTTCAATCTCCCAGTCAAAGGTGGAGGAAGGCAGGGCTACGTAAAAGGGGATGTTGTTGTCTCTGGCGGCCAGGGCTTTCAGGTAGGTGCCGATCTTGTTGGCCACATCGCCGGTAGAGGTGGTGCGGTCCGTGCCGACAATGACCATATCCACCATGCCGTGCTGCATGAGATGGCCGCCGGTGTTGTCAGCGATCAGGGTATGGGGAACCCCTTCCTCCCGCAGTTCCCAGGCGGTCAGCCGGGCGCCCTGCAGCCAGGGCCTGGTCTCATCCACATAGACATGGACCCTGATGCCGGCCTGATGGGCCGCGTAAATCGGCGCCGTGGCCGAACCGTAATCGACAAAGGCCAGCCAGCCGGCATTGCAGTGGGTGAGAATATTGACCGGTTTCCCCCCTTTTTTTCTGCTGATGGCGGCAATAAGTTTCAGACCGTGTTCGCCGATCTGCTGGCAGAAAGAGGCGTCCTCATCGGCAATCCGGCAGGCCACCTGCAAGGATGTTCTGATGCGGTCTTGCCGGTCTTTGAGCCGGCCGATTGTCGCGAGCTGCCTTTCCACCGCCCAGGCGAGATTTCTGGCTGTGGGCCGGGTGGCCACCAGCCTTTGCGCGCTCTCCCTGAAGTAGGAGTCCGCCTCGGCCTCAGCCGCGGGTGCGGCAAGGGCGGCGGCATACATGGCAAAGCCGGCGGTTGCCCCGATCAGGCCGGCGCCGCGGACATGCATATCCCGGATGGCCCGGCAGAAGTCGTCCAGCGTGCGCAGTTCCTCGATGACAAAGCGGTGGGGCAGCAGCCGTTGATCAATGATCCTGATGATGGTGTTATCGGCGGCATCGGGCCAGATGGTGCGAAAGTGCGTATTTTTTACCTTCATGATATGGAAACGGTCTCTCGAAAAAAAGGGCGCAATTTTTGCAGAAATTTCTGCTACATTTTACAGAAATCTGCTGAGCAGATAATAGGTAGCAAGACCCACCCCGATGGATCCGTAAATGACCAGTCAAGGGGTGCAGTTGCTGCTTTTTATTATTTTCCTGATGAAGAAGATGGCGGCCGCCATGGCAATGATGGCATACAAAACGGATTTCATTATTATCCTTTTCCTTTTACCCCGGCAAACAAACGGCAGGTCTGATAAAGATAATAATTAACATGTTGCCGCCATGAATTCAATCTTTAGCAAGATAGCCGGGACGGGCAGGAGCTCTTTGCAGGCCCTGGCCGATCTCTGCTTTCCCCCCAGCTGTCTGAGCTGCGGCGCAGCTCTGCCGCAGTCCGCCATCCTTTTCTGTGAACGCTGCCTTGGTAAAATAAAATTTATCAACGAGCCTTACTGCCCCTGCTGCGGCATCCTGTTTGCGGCCGGGGAAAATCATCTCTGCACCCTCTGTCTGAAAAAAAAATGGCATTTCACCAGGGCGCGCGCCGTCATGGTGTATAACGCCACCGCGGCCAAGGCGATCCTCGGACTCAAATTCGGCGGCAGGAAGGCGGCGCTGGCGACCTTCCGCACATTCAAAGAGCAATGCCGTCCCTGCGCTGATCTGGTAACCCCTGACTGCATCATCCCGGTTCCCCTGCACAGCAGGCGGTTGCGCCAGCGCGGCTTTAATCAGTCCCTGCTGCTGGCCCTGGCCTTTTATCCGGCGGAGAAAAAGATGATCAGGAAAACGGCCCTCAAACGCCGGCGCGATACCATCCCCCAGACCGGACTTGATGGGGCTTCGCGCCGCAGGAACCTGCGGGATGCCTTTCAGGTGCCAAGCCCCCGGGAGGTCTGCGGCAAGAATATCGTACTGGTGGATGACGTGTTCACCACCGGCACCACGGTGAATGAATGCGCCCGCACCCTCAGGCAGGCAGGGGCGGCCCGGGTGGACGTGCTCACCCTGGCCCGGGTGGCGAAAAACTGGTAGCCCCGATTTCGTGACAGGGAACCAGTACCCCGGTGATCAGTTTGATTGCGCCTGGTTTTCCCCGGGCTACAGGCCGTTGAGTTTTGCCGCGTATTGCCGGACGCCGGCGGCAATATAGCGGGCAATGGCCTCAAGATACCGCTCATCCTGCAGGCGGCGGACCTCGTCCCTGTTGCTTAAGAAAGCGATTTCCGTGAGTATGGCCGGCATCTGGGCGCCGATCAGGACGATGAAGGGGGCCTTTTTGACGCCGAGGTTTTTGACGCTGTATTTGCTGTTTAAGCCATTGACCAGTTCACCCTGGACACTGCCGGCCAGACGGGCGGATTCCTCGATCTTGCTGTTTTGCATCAGATCCTGCAGGATCTTCTGCAGATCGCTGATCTGGCTTGACGAGGAGGCGTTTTCCCGGGCCGCTGCCTGCATCTCTTCCCGACTGGTGGCCAGACTGAGAAAATAGGTTTCCACCCCGCTGGCATGGATGTTGGGGGCGGAATTGGCGTGAATGGAGACAAAGAGATCCGCCTCCTCGGTGTTGGCAATGGCGGTTCGTTCTTCCAGCGGCAGGTAGACGTCACGATCCCTGGTCAGCAGGACCTTGAAGGCCGTCTCCTTTTCCAGGATGGCCGCCACCTTTTTGGCCACCTTGAGCACCACCTCCTTTTCCTGCAGGCCGTTTACACCGAGCGCTCCCGGGTCCCTGCCGCCATGGCCCGGGTCGATGACAATGGTCTTCACCCCCAGACCGAACTGTTCGGCCAGGGTGGGGAGTTTCTGCGGGGTTTGCGGCCTGGGTTTGGTGCCGGTGACGTCAATGACCACGCGGAAGGGGTCATCCATGGTGAAAATCTTGTAGTCCTGCACCGATTCGGTATCCAGCACCACCCGCACCGTACTCTTGTCAAACTGGGCGCCCCGCACCTGCTTGAGCAGACCGTCTCTGATCGGGATGGCGTTCTGAAAGGTCGGGGCGATGCGGGTATTGAAAAGATCGATATAGAGCCGCCGGGGCAGCTCGCCGTCAGCCTTGAGAAAGTTCTCTTTGAACTGCACGGGAAAAGAGGGTTCAATAACCACCCTGGTATAGTTTTTGGTAGACCAGAAACGGATGGGCTGGCTGAGAACGGCCATGGGCTGCTGCTCAGCCACTTGCTGCGCGGGCACCGCCTGCTCAGCCACCTGCTGTTCGGTCACGGGCTGCTGTTCAGCCACTGGCTGCGCAGTCGCATACTCAGTCGCAGGTTGCCCATGTTTTTCGCTGGCCGCAGCTGCGTTGCCGTTTTTTTTCATCTCGCGCAGCAGGTGAGCCGCCTCCCGGGCCATATCGCCATCCGGGTAAACGGTGATAATCCGGGCAAATATCGTTTCGGCCTTTTTGTCATTAATCTTTTTTTTCAGGCAGATATTGCCCAGCTTCAGCAGGGCGTCATCGGCCAGCTGGTCTCCGGGAAACAGCGTGGCCAGGTCTTCATAGTAGCCGGCAGCTTCGCTGAGATCCTGGGGCTCCTGAAAGCGGCCGGCCATTTCCTCATACATGCGGCCAAGCATGAACAGGGCCGGCGGCGTCCTGGCATGGCCTGGATCAAGGCGGAAGACGGTCTGCAGTGCTTTGACGCCTTGCAGCCAGCGGTCGCGATTTTTCTCCCCTGTATTGAAGGTGAGATTGTGATACTGGCAGGCTGCCAGCTCAAAGCGCTTGGCGATGCGGTCCGTCACCTGCGACTCGGCCCCGGCCTTGCCCTGATAAGCGAAAACAATAAGCAGGAGGATGATGATGGGGAAAAGAGGCAGTTTACGTGGCATTTTTCAGCTCATAGAGAAGATGAAGAGCTTCAATGGGGGTTAAGCGGTCCGGCTCGATCTGTTTGATCTTTTGTCTGAGGGAGTCATCTTGTTCGGCAAAGAGATTGAGCTGACTCGGGTGCCTGGCCCTGCTTTTTTTACCTGGGGCGATGCGCGGCCTGCCCTCGCTGTTGAGTTCCCCTTTTTCGATATTGTGCAGCAGTTCATGGGCCCGCTCCACCACCCGTCTGGGCACCCCGGCCAGGGCCGCCACCTGGATGCCGTAGCTTTTGCTGGTGCCGCCCGGCAGCAGCTTGTGCAGGAAGATGATGCTGTCATCCCACTCCCGCACGGCGATGTTGAAGTTTTTGATGCGGTTGTGGGTGAGCGCCAGCTCGGTCAGCTCATGATAATGGGTGGCGAAAATGGTCTTCACCCCTTTGCTGTTTTTATTCACCAGCTCCTCGGTGACGGCCCAGGCAATGGCCAGCCCGTCAAAGGTGCTGGTGCCCCGGCCGATTTCATCCAGCACCACCAGGCTCTTTTCCGTGACGTTGTTCAAGATGTTGGCGGTTTCATTCATTTCCACCATGAAGGTCGACTGGCCCCGGCGCAGATCGTCCATGGCGCCCACCCTGGTGAAGATGCGGTCCACCATGCCGATGCGCGCCTCGGCAGCCGGCACAAAGCTGCCCATCTGGCACATGAGGACAATCAGCGCCGTCTGCCGCAGCACCGTTGATTTGCCGGCCATGTTGGGGCCGGTGATGATCAGTACCTCCTGGCTGGTCTGATCGAGGTGAATGTCATTGGGTACAAAGCGACCGGCCGGCAGCGAGCGCTCGATCACCGGGTGCCGTCCTTCCTTGATGATGATTTCCTCGCCCTCATCGACCTGGGGCCGGACATAATGGTAACGCCGGGCGATTTCTGCCAGAGCGGTGAAAAAATCCACCCGGGCGATGAAAGAGGCGGCCCTGATGATGCGCGGGCTGGCCGCGGCCGCCTGTTCCCGCACCTGGCAGAAAAGCTGGTACTCCAGCTCGATTCTCTTTTCTTCCGCCCCGAGCACCTTGTTTTCGAATTCCTTCAATTCCGGGGTGATGAAGCGTTCGGCATTGACCAGGGTCTGCTTGCGGATGAAATCATCGGGCACGTTGGCCAGCTGGCCCTTGCTCACCTCGATGAAGTAGCCGAACACCTTGTTGAAGCCGATTTTCAGCTTGGCTATGCCGGTGCGCTGCCGTTCCTTTTCCTCCAGGGCCAGGATGTGCTTTTTGGCGTCGCGCATGATGGAGACCAGCTCATCAAGCTCCCGGTGAAAGCCCGGCGCAATAAGCTTGCCTTCCCGCAGGGTAACCGGGCAGTCTTCCCGCACCGCCCGGTTGAGCAGATCAAGGATATCGGCCAGCAGATCGAGATCGCGGCTCTCCTCGCAGAGAATGCCCCTGGTCAGGGAGGCCAGCAACCGCAGCTCCGGCAGCAGGGCCAGGGTCTGCTTGAGGGAGGTCAGGTCCCGGCCGTTGGCCGTGCCCAGCACCACCCGGCTGTTGAGCCTCTCCAGGTCATAGACGCCGGCCAGGATGTCCCGCAGTTTGGCCCGCAGTCCTTCGCCTTTGACCACGGCAACACTGCCGGCGCCAGCCGCCGCCACGGCCAGCGGAGTGGCGGCTGGCGCCTTTTCACCCACCAGAAAGGCCACCGTGTCAAGCCTGCGGTTGATCTCCGCCAGGTCGCGCAGGGGAAAGAGCAGATTTTTTTTGAGCAGCCTGGCGCCCATGGGCGTGCGGGTCAGATCGATGGTGGCCAGCAGGGAGCCTTCCCGGCTGGCGCCGATGATGGTCTGCATCAGTTCAAGATTGCGGCGGGAGGAGTCGTCAATCAGCAGCACGTTGTCCCGTTCCAGCAGGACGATACGTTCGATATGGGAGAGATCCGTCTTCTGGGTTTCCCGGATGTACTGCAGCAGGGCCCCGGCCGCGCAGATGCCTTCCTGCAGCTGCTCGCAGCCGAAACCGGCCAGGCTCGTGGTCTGAAAGTGTTCAAGCAGGGCTTCCCTGGCGTTCTCTGGGTCAAAGAGGGCAAGCGGCCGGCTGGTCCGGCAGGCGGCGGCCTGCAGCTGCTCGAAAACTGCGTCGACTTCCGCGGCCTGCTCATCGGCCACCAGCAGTTCGGCTGCGGCCAGGCGGTTCAGTTCATCGAGCAGTTCCGGCAGTTCCCGGAACTCCGCCACCAGAAACTCGCCGGTGGAAAGATCAAGCAGACTGACGCCCCATTGTTCCCGCCGGAAGACGGCAGCCACATAACGGTTTGATTTTGCATCAAGCACCTGGTCCTCGGTCACCACGCCGGGACTGATAACCCGCACCACCTCCCGTCTGACCACTCCCTTGGCCTCTTTCGGGTCTTCAACCTGCTCGCAGATCGCCACCCGGAAACCGTTGTTGACCAGTTTGGCCAGGTAGGACGAGGCGGCATGATAGGGAACCCCGCACAGCGGCACCCTGTTTTCGTCGTCCCTGCCGCTGCGGCTGGTGAGGGTAATGCCCAGCACCCGGGAGGCGGTGACCGCGTCGTCAAAGAACATTTCGTAAAAATCGCCCAGCCGGTAAAAGAGGATGGCATCCTGGTGCTGCTCCTTGATTTCCAGATACTGCCTGAGCATGGGGGTTATTTTTGGTGTGTCATTCATGATGGAGATCTTGCCGGAGTTTCAGGAAATCGGGGAGCAGCGGGCTGAAGGTCTGCTCGATATGCCAGGGATTGGTGAGATCCTGCGGATCTTGGCTCTGCGCCGGCTGCCGGGCAAAGATGCAGCCCGGTGCGCGGCCCTGTCCACCCAGTATGTAATCCATCCGCCACGGGGTCCGGAGATTTTCCATTGCTTAGAACCGCGGCACTTCCAGGATCTGGCCGGTGATGGTTTCTCCGGCCTCCAGGATGGCATAGGTGCCGGGTGCGCCGTAGCGGCCGGAACCGAGAAAGCTGCCCGGATTTATAAACATGGTTTCGTAGAGACGGTGGCAGACCGGCCGGTGGGTATGGCCGAAGACGATGCAGTCCGCATGGTCGAATTCCCTCAGCAGCTGGTCTTCCATGTGGTGGTGCAGCCCCGTGCCGTGGATCAGCCCGATATCAAAGCCGGCGATGTGTATGATTTTTTTAGCGGGCAGCATCTTTTTGCATGAACAGTGGCACATATTACCATGCACGGCATGGACTTCCCTGCCCTTGAAGGCCTCCAGCACACTTAAATCGGTCAGATCGCCGGCATGCAGGATAATGGGGACATCCGCGAAGCAGATCTCCACCAGCTGCCGGAAATGCTCGTCCGGTCTGATCAGGTGCGTATCAGAGAGGATGCCGATTCTGGTGATCATGGTTTGCCCCGCCTGTTTCCAGAGATTACAAACAACTGTTCACAATCCTGCTGGCCTCTTGGAAGCTGAGCCCCTGGACCAGGCAGCGCTTGTGGCGGCTCTGCTGGCCGCTCAGGATGCTGATGGAGGATTTCGCCACCCCGAAAAGCTCGGCCAGATAATGGATAACCGCCTTGTTGGCCCTGCCGTCCAGAGGCGGCGCGGTGATGGCCAGTTTGAGCTCATCGCCGTGCAGTCCGCAGATACTGTTTCTTGATGCCTTGGGCTGGATGTAGAGATCCAGCGAAACGGAATTATCCGCAACCTGGCGGAGAAAGTTCATTTCAACCTGATGTCATGGAAAAATTTGTCGTCGGCAGACTCTCTGTCCAGCCGCGGCTCCTTTTCTTCAGCATCCAGGGGGTCTTCCAGGGCAAAGAGCATATCCCCTTCCAGGTCCGGCATGGTGAGTTGCTCCCCGTCCTCTTCCTCAGGTACGCCGGCGCGGTCCTCCTGCAGGGCCTGCTGGGGCATCCTGGCCATTTCCGCCGGCTGCAGGTCATCGGGCAGGTCGATCTTCTCATACATGCCATCCATCTCCACGGCACCCGGCCCCAGGCTGGTTTTTTGGCCAGAGGCCGGCTTTCTGTCATCCATGATATCAGACTGCAGCAGAGAAATCGGTGTATTTTCCGCCAGGGCGCTATCCTTGTCCAGCCAGGTCAGATAGGTCTGCAGATAGGTGCGCAGCTCCTCCTTGACCTTGCCCTTGTTTTCCTGCAGGGCGGCAATCTGCCGCTGCAGGGTCTCCTTTTCCTCGTTGCCCTGCTTGCGCAGCCGGTCAACCTCCTCCTGCACGGCAACACGCCGGGCATTGGCCTCCTGCCGGCTTTTTTCCAGCATTTCATCGGCAATCCGCTGGGCCGAGATGATGGCATGCTGAAAGGTCTTCTCCTGGGAGTAGAATTTATTGATTTCCATCTCCAGTTTCTCGACCTTTTCCTTCAGCTCTTTTTTTTCCGCGTTGAGCAGGACAAAATTTTCCGCCACCCGCTCCAGAAAGGTGTCAACTTCTTCTATATCAAAGCCTCGGAAACGGACGTGGAACTGTTTGGTCTGTATATCTTCAGCCGTCAGTGACATAATGGGTACTCTCCTTCAATTTCGTCAATCATGATAAGATAAACCGCGCTCAACCAAATGACCGGGCAATACCATGCAGGGTAGGCACAACAAAACTCTGTAAAAAAAGAATGATAAGAATGAGGATCATCGGCGAAAAGTCGATGCCGGCCCCGGCTGAAAAAGGGATAAGACGCCGGATGCGGGAAAGCACGGGTTCGGTGATGTCATAGAGAAAGCGGACAATGGGATTATAAGGGTCAGGATTGACCCAGGAAATAATCGCCCGGCCGACGATGACCCACATGTAGGCGCCCAGCACAAAGTTGATGAGGTTGGCCAGGGCGTTGATGAAATTGCCGATTACAAACATGATTTTCCTCTTTGCAAAAAATGAAGCGTGTGTATGAGCCTCTTGCAAAATGAACATCTACTCCGATCGGTTAAAAATATCCTGTGCGGCGATTTCACCACTCATCCTTGCCCGGAATATTTTTCTCTCGATCTCGCTACGACGTTCATTTTGCAAGAGGCTCTGTATTATAGAATGATTTTAGTGTGGAGACACGTTAAGAAAGTATTTTGTTGCAGATTTCCATCACCGCCAAGCTGGCCCTTGCCTTCGGCTGGGCAAGGAGAAAGGGTTTCTGCTGGCGCACCGCCATGGCCACGGCGCTGTCCTGGGGAATCGCCCCCTGGTACCAGGGTTTGACGCCCAGAAAATTCTCCAGCACGGCGCTCATGTTGGCAAATACCTCCTGCGCCTCCTTTCTGCTTTTGACATTGTTGATGATGAGATGGAAATCTTTTTTATTATAACGGGTTTTCATGATCTTGATCAAGGCATAGGCATCGGTGATGGCGGTAGGGTCGGGCGAGAGCAGGGTGATGTTTTTGCCTGCCCAGTTGTTAAACCACAGCACCGACTCGCCGACGCCCGCGGCGGTGTCCACCAGCACGAAGTCAAAGTTGCCGATCATCCGCTCAAGGCTGTCGATAAGAAACGCCTGCTCCTCGTAGGAGAGGCTGGCCATTTCCGGCACCCCTGAGCTGGCCGGCAGCACAAAGAATCCCGGCATGATCTCCACCAGAATCTCCCGGGGATCTCTCCCCTCTTCCACGGTTTCCCGCAGGGTGTGCCTGACATTGAGGCCCAGCATGACATCAACGTTGGCCAGCCCCAGGTCGCCGTCAATAAGCAGCACCCGGCGGGACCTGGCTGACAGCGCGGCGGCAAGATTAATGGAAAAAGAGGTTTTGCCCACTCCTCCTTTGCCGCTGCTGATGCAGATGATCTGCGGTTTCTGCTTGTTTGCCGTCATATTACTCTTTTTTCCCTTTGTGCAGAAGGCTGAAAAGCTGGGCCCGTTCTTCCGGGGTTACCTGGCAGGCGTCATCCTCCTCTTGCTGCTGGAAGGAGTAGAAAATATCGCCTGTTCGCTGTTCCGCCTTCTGCAGTTCGGCAAGCGCCATGTCCATGAATTCCCTGGCCGCGGGCACTGCCCTGGCCAGGCAGACTGCCAGCCCGATTTTCACCCTGACCTCTGTTTCCGCTGCAAGCACTTGCTGAATGGCGCCGGCCTGGCGCAGGGCCCGGTCGCGGTTCAGCCCCGGCAGCAGCAGGGCCAGGGTGGCGTGGTCAAGAGGGGCGAGGTGATGCTCGCCCGCAATTTCCTTGGTGAGGTTTACTGCCGCCTGCCTTGGAAAGCTCACGTCTGGCGCCGCAACTCTGATCAGCAAGAGCGAACAGGGCAGCCTGGTTTGTTTGACCCGGTTGAGCTCCGCCTGGAGGCAGCCGATGAAATGTTCGATGGCAGGCAGCGGGCTGAGCTGGTCCGGCAGGGCAGCCCGCTGCTTTTCCCGGGTCTCCGGCCGCCCGCTGCCAAGCGCCCTGGCCAGCGCCTCTTTCCGTGTCGGGGCCAGGGTGCGGTCAAGAAGCAGGGCCGCCCGGGGCGCGCAGCCGTTCTCTTCGCTAAGCGGCAGCAGTTCCACAGGAAAACCTGCGGCTGCCTGCTCAATTAACTGAAGAAAATCGGAAAAACTGTCAGCCCCCTGCTGGCTTTTTGCTTTTACCACCTGTTTATGACACCTTGCTGCCCGGCGTTACCTGGGAGGAAACCGCGGAAAGAAAAAGAGATCCCTGATCCTTGATGGCCAGCACCATGCCGTGGGAGGCGACTCCCATCAGTTTGGTCGGCTTGAGATTGGCGACAATGATCACCTGTTTGCCCACCACCTGCTCAGGCTGGTAAAATTCGGCAATGCCCGCGACAATGGTCCTTTCTTCCGGCGCCATGACCGTCAGCTTGAGCAGCCGGTCGGATTTCTTGATCTTCTCGGCAGCCACCACCTCGGCCACCCGCAGATCAATTTTTTTAAAATCATCAAAGGAGATGAGATTGTCGTCTGCCGGGATTTCTTCTGTTGCCATAATCTTTTTTGCCTTATCAACGGCCTGGGCCGGTTCGGATGTTTTCTTCTTTTTGCCGCTGTCCAGCCGCGGGAACAGCGCCTCGGGCAGGGTGATGACACTCTGCGGGGCCAGCAGTCCCCAAGCGGCCTGGCTGGTCAGGTCAGCTTGCGCGGCAAGGCCCAGGGCCTGGCGCATTTTCGCGGCCGTGGCCGGCATGACCGGCGCAATGGTCAGGGAAATGAGGCGCAGGGTTTCCAGCAGATAATAAAAAACCGTGTCAAGTCTTTCCCTTTTGTCCGCCTCCTTGGCCAGTTCCCAAGGGGCGTTTTCCACAATATACTTGTTGGCCCGGCTGATCACCTCCCACACCGCAGCCAGGGCGCGGTTGAAGGCAAAATTGTCCATTTCCCGGCGATAGGTGGCGAGCATGGCCAAGGCCGCCTCGCGCAGCTCCAGGTCGCTTGCTGTTGGCTGGCCTGCAGCCGGCACCCGGCTGTCGGCGAACCTGGCCACCATGGTCAGCGAACGGCTGAAGAGGTTGCCCAGATCATTGGCCAGGTCCGAGTTCTGCCGGGTGAGCAGCGCCTCCTGCGAGTAGCCTGAATCCAGGCCGAAGGACATTTCCCGCAGCAGAAAATAGCGCACCGTGTCCGCCCCGAACGCCTCTACCATGTCGGCCGGCCGCACCACATTGCCCAGGCTTTTGCTCATCTTGGTTTCCCCCACGTTCCAGTAGCCGTGCACATGCAGTTTCCGGTAGGGGGGCAGGCCGAGGGCGCAGAGCATGGTGGGCCAGTAGATGGCATGGGGCTTGAGAATGTCCTTGGCAATGATGTGCTCGGCCACCGCCCAGTTGCGGGAAAACCCTTCGCCGTCCGGATAGCCGATGCCGGTCAGATAGTTGATCAGGGCATCGAACCAGACATAGGTGACAAAGCGGTCGTCAAAGGGCAGCGGGATGCCCCAGGTCAGCCGGCTGGTGGGCCGGGAGATGCACAGGTCTTCCAGCGGCTCCTTGAGAAAGGAGAGCACCTCGTTGCGGTAGCGCTCCGGGGTGATAAACTCCGGATGGCGGTTGATATGGTCAATGAGCCACTGCTGGTACCTGCTCATACGGAAAAAATAGTTCTGCTCGCTGATCGCTTCCGGTGCCTGCTGATGGTCCGGGCACTTGCCGTCCACCAGCTCTTTTTCGGTGAGAAAACGCTCGCAGCCCCGGCAGTAGAGGCCGGCATATTCGCTGAAGTAGATGTCGCCCCGCTCGTAAACCTGCTGCAGGATGTCCTGCACGGTTTTGATGTGCGCCGGGTCGGTGGTGCGGATGAAGTTGTCCGGCTCGATTTCCAGCAGCGGCCAAGTCTGCCGGAACATCTCACTGATGCGGTCGACATACTCCCGGGGCGAAACCCCGGCCCCGGCCGCTGCCTGCACGATCTTGTCGCCATGCTCGTCCGTGCCGGTCTGCAACAGCACCTCATCCCCGCACAGCCTGCGGTAGCGGCTGTAGGTGTCCGCGACTATGGTGGTAAAGGCGTGTCCCAGGTGGGGCTGGGCATTGACGTAGAAGATCGGGGTGGTGATATAGGTGTTCATCGTTGTCATTCTTCGGGGGTTTTGTCCTTTTTCTCGGGTTTGCCCGGCATCTTTTTGCGCGGCCGGCCGGGCTTGAGCGGCCGGAGGCTTTTCTGGGGCACGGTTTCCCATTCCTTGCGGGTCAGCACCCGCGGTATATCGGGATTATCCGGGTCGATCACCGTCACCGTTTCGTCAAGCACGCTCTGCTGGATCACCTTGTAGGTCTTGCCCTCAACGATCAGCTTTTTGCCGGGCCGGGGCATCTCTTTCTTGATGTCGCGATAGGTGGAATACTCATAGGTCAGGCAGCAGAGCAGCCGGTTGCAGATGCCGGAGATCTTGACGGGATTGAGCGGCAGGTTCTGCTCCTTGGCCATCTTGATGGAGACCGGGGCAAAATTGTTGATATAGGAGGCGCAGCACAGCTCCAGCCCGCAGCAGCCCAGGCCCCCCACCATCTTGGTTTCATGGCGCACGCCGATCTGCCGCATTTCCACCCTGGTGCGGAATTCCTGCACCAGGTCTTTAACCAGCTGGCGGAAGTCCACCCGGTTTTCCGCGGTGAAATAGAAGATGATCTTGCTGCCGTTGAAATAGCGCTCCACCCTGATCAGTTTCATGGAGAGCTCCTGTTTTACAATCTGTTTCTGGCAGAACCAGAAGGCTTCCTGCTCGCGTTCCACCAAGCGGTCGTACTTTTCAATTTCATCCCTGGTGCAGCGGCGCTGCAGGGTGTAGGCGGTCTTGATGGGGTGCTTGGCCGCGGGATCCAGCAGGGGCCCCAGGCCGGTAACCCTGGCCGGCTCCAGGCCGTGGTCGGTCTGGATCATCACCTCATCGCCGGGTTTGAGATTTGCCAGCTGGGCGGTGGCGGAAAAAATCTGCTCGTTCTTCCGGAAGCGGATCCTGTAGATCTTTTCCACCTTTTCCGGTTCGGGTGTCTGGTCCTGGTCCTGTTGCATAGTAAAGTTGTTTTATACCGTTGAGGATGTTTGCCTGTTTTCCGCTGGGCGCAGTGTAAACCACTTATATAACATCAAAGGAGCCCAAAGAAAAGGACTTCGCACACCAAAGTCCGGTTGCAGTTGTGCAGCAGCTGCCGGCGGGCCTGGTTGATGCGCTGCAGTTTGTCGGTCAGTTCGTCCGGGTTCCATCTGCGGCAGGCGGCCGGCAGCAGGGAGGAGAGATCGCTGTTGATGATCCGCTCGCTGAGTCCCTGGTGGGCCAGCAGGACATCCCGCAGCCAGCTGGTGATGAGATCCAGCAGCTCTTCCAGGTTGTCCTTGGTGTTGGCCGCCTTTTCCGCCAGGGCAAAAACCCCCTCCACCGCCTCCGGCGTCTGCGGGGCCAATTCGAGCAGTCCGCCAACTAGCTCCCGGCGCAGGGGCAGCAGCTCCTGCTGATGCAGCAGTCGGGCCCGGCCCAGGCTGCCCTCGCTGATGGCGGCAAGCGAGGCGGCCGTCTGCTCGTCGATGCTGTCCGCGAGCAGAGCCCGGCTGACCTGGTCGTAAGGGAGCGGGTAGAAGGGCACAATCTGGCAGCGGGACAGGATGGTGGGCAGGATGTCGCCCGCCTCGTCGCCGGTGAGGATGAACACCGTGTCGGCCGGCGGTTCCTCCAGGGTTTTCAGAAGGCTGTTGGTCACCTCTTTCCGGCGCATGGTCAGGTGGATATCCTGAATGAGCACAACCCGGAAGCGGGCCTCAAACGGCGGATAGGTCAGGGTTTTTTTCAGCTCCCTGATCTGATCGATCTTCAGGGCCGAGGCGGTGCCCTGGGGCTCGATCACGAGCAGATCCGGCTGGTTGCCGGACCGGTACTTCACGCAGGACGGGCAGTGCCCGCAGATATCGCCACCAACCGGGGCCGCGCAGTTGATCAGGGCGGCATAGGCCAGGGCGCAGGTCTTTTTGCCCACCCCTGCCGGCCCGCGGAACAGGTAGGCATGGGCGGTTTTGCGCCGGGCAAAGGAGCTGGTCAGAAACTGTTTTGCCTTGGGCTGGCCGATGACTGACGGAAACGATATGAGCATGGGGGTAGAAGGTTATTGTCAACAGCAAAAGTGTGCTGTCAGATGTTGTCAAAGAGGCTCGGCTGTCTGATCTCAGGCTCCGCGGCCGCCTTTTTCTTTTTGGCCGGGTTGCTTTCCTCTTCCCTGCCCTCGGCGGCGTGGCCGGACAGAAAGAGAAAACGCTCCAGGTTGCGCTGGTATTCGCTCCACTGGTAGCGGTCCTCCGGCACCTGGGCGCTCAGCCGTTCCACATAATTGATTTTGGCATCCAGATCATCGAGAAAGTTGAGGACAAAGGCCTCGTGCAGCATGGGCAGGGAGGGGGAACCGAATTCATATCTGCCGTGATGGCTGAGGATGAGATGCTTGATCTTCATGGCGGTGTCGGCCGGGAACTCCTTGATCCGGCTGATTTTTTCCTGCACCATCTCCACCCCGATCACCATGTGGCCCATGAGTCTGCCCTGGTCGGTGTAATCAAAGAGGCTCGCGCTGACGGCAAGCTCCTCCACCTTGCCCACGTCGTGCAGGATGGCGCCGGCCATGAGCAGGGAGCGGTTGATGGAGGGATAGAGCGCAGCCACCCGGTCGGCCAGCCTTGCCACATGCAGGGTGTGTTCCAGCAGGCCGCCGAGATAGGCGTGATGCATGCTCTTGGCCGCCGGGGCCCGTTTGAATTTTTCAAAAAATTCCGCATCATGCAGAAATTTGAGCAACAGCTTGCGGATGGCGGCATCATCCACGCTGCGGGCAAAGCCTTCCAGCTCGGCCGCCATTTTGTCGATATCGCCGGAGGTGGAGGGGATAAACTGGGCAAGATCCACCTCGCCTTCGGCCAGGCGGCGTACTTCGCTGATGATGAGCTGCAGATTGCCCTTGTAGCTCTGGGCCCGACCGCTGATGGTCACCGCCTGGCCGGGGCGGCACTCCTGTTCCCAGCGTTCGGCCTCATCCCAGATGCGGCCGGTCAGCTCTCCGGTTTTATCCATGATCTTGAGGGTCAAAAAGGGCTTGCCCGCCTTGGTCTCGGCCCGGGTCATCTCTTTTAAGAGAAATACCCCCTCCACCTGCTGGCCGTCCTGGATTCTGTTGATGGTAATGGAATTGCTCAAAACGCCAGGGTCTCCTGCCAGGCCTTTTTGAGATCAGCCAGACTTTCGGCCAGCACGCGGCTGCCGTTAAGACCAATGGCCGTTAACAGCGGTTCGGCAGTGACCATGCCCACCCTGGCCCAGCCGGTGTCTGCCATGATTTTTTCAAAGGCCGCCGATTTTTCCGGGGCAGCGGTGACCACGAAACGGCTCTGGGATTCGGCAAAGAGCAGCACGTCATCACGGTCGATGCCCTGGGCCGGCACCTGGCGCAGATCGAGATCGAGGCCCAGGCCGCCGGCAAAGCTGCTTTCCGCCAGAGCCACGCCCAGGCCCCCGTCCGAGCAGTCGTGGCAGGAGGCCACCAGCCCCAGGGCCATGGCCTCTTCCAGGGCGTGGTAACGGGGCAGGGCCTCCTGTTCCCGCACCTTTGGCACCGTGTTGCCGATGGCGCCAAGGCGATCCGCGTATTCCGAGGCGCCCAGTTCCGCATAGGTGGTCCCCAGCACGTAAACCAGATCGCCCGCCTTTTTGACGTCCATGGTCACCGCCTTGCGCACATCGTCAATCCTGGCCACCACTGAAAAGAGCAGGGTCGGCGGAATGGAGATCTTGGTGTTGCCCACCAGATAGTCGTTTTTCATGCTGTCCTTGCCGGAGATGCAGGGCACACCAAAAGCCCGGGCATAGTGGGCCAGGGCCTGGTTGGCCCGCACCAGCTGGGCCAGCTTGTAGTCGCCGTCCGGCGTTTTGTCGGAGAGGATCGGGTCGCACCAGCAGAAGTTGTCCAGCCCGGCCATGACATCCAGGCTGGCGCCCACGCAGAGCGCGTTGCGCACCGCCTCATCCATGCTGCAGGCCACCATGTGATAGGTGTCGATGTCCGAATAGCGGGGGCAGATGCCGTGGGAGATGACCAGGCCGGCAAAGGTGTCGAACACCGGCCGGATCACCGCCGCATCAGACGGCCCGTCATTGGCCGCGCCGGTGAGCGGCTTGATGATGCTGGTGCCCTGCACCTCATGGTCGTACTGGCGCACCACATACTCCTTGCTGCAGATGTTGAGCCGGCCGAGCAAGGTCTTCAGTTCGGCGCCCAGATCTGGGGCTGCGGGCAGCTGCGGTTCGGCGTGGATTTTCTGCTGCCAGCGGGCGACCATCTGCATGGGCGGCAGCCCTTCATGGACGAACTCCATGTCCAGAAAGGCCACGGTCCTGCCCTGGAAGAGGCAGTGGAATTTGCCGGAATCGCGGAAGGTGCCGAGCACCGTGGCCTCCACATCCATTTTCCGGCACAGGGCCAGGAACTCGTCGAGCTTTTCCGGCGGAATTGCCAGGGTCATGCGTTCCTGGGCCTCGGACAGAAAGATCTCCCAGGGCTGCAGGCCGGCGTATTTCAGCGGCGCCTGGTCAAGATGGAGTTCAAAGCCGTTGGTGTCGCCGCCCATCTCGCCCACCGAGGAGGAGAGGCCGCCGGCCCCGTTGTCGGTGATGCAGCGGTAAAGGCCGCGGTCCCGGGCTTTCAGCAGGCAGTCGAACATCTTCTTCTGGGTGATGGGGTCGCCGATCTGCACCGCGGTGGCCGGGGAATTTTCGTTGAGCTCCTCGGAGGAAAAGGTGGCGCCGTGGATGCCGTCCTTGCCGATCCTGCCGCCGGTCATGACAATGATGTCGCCGGGCAGGGCCTTTTTCTCGTGGGACGGCTGGCCGTTGATCACCGCCGGCATGATGCCCACCGTGCCGCAGAAAACCAGGGGCTTGCCGGCATAACGGTTGTCAAAGTACAGTGAGCCGTTCACCGTGGGGATGCCGCTTTTGTTGCCGCCGTGTTCAACGCCCTCGCGCACGCCTTCGAAAATGCGTTTCGGATGCAGCAGCCGGGCCGGGATCGGCTTGTCGTAAAAGGGGGTGGCAAAGCAGAACATGTTGGTGTTGCAGATGAGCTTGGCGCCCATGCCGGTGCCGAAGGGGTCGCGGTTGACCCCGACAATGCCGGTGAGCGCGCCGCCGTATGGGTCCAGGGCGGAGGGGCTGTTATGGGTCTCGACTTTGAACACCACATTCCAGTTGTCGTCAAAGCGGATCACCCCGGCATTGTCCTTGAACACGGACAGGCACCAGTCGTGCTCGCCCATTTTGGCGCGGATGTCGCTGGTCGGCTGGCGGATGAAGGTGTCAAACAGGTTGGCGAAGCGGGTCTTTGCGCCGGTCTGTTTGTCTTCGTAATCGATGTTGCCGGAAAAGATCTTGTGCTTGCAGTGTTCCGACCAGCTCTGGGCCAGGGCCTCCAGCTCCACGTCGGTGACCTTGCTCGTCAGGCCGTGCGCCCTGCGGCTTGCCACCACGTCCGGCCGGGCCAGATAATCGCGGATCAGCTTCATCTCCTCCAGGGTGAGCGCCAGCACGCCATCCCTGCTGATGCGCAGCAGCTCCGCATCGGGCACGTCAAGATCGATTTCCGCGATTTTCGCCTCGCTTTTGTCAACGACCTTGGGGGCATAGGGCTTGAGGCCGCCGGCCTTGACAAAATCCTCTTTGGAGACAAGGGTGAAGCGCTGGATCAGTTCGTTGGCCAGGCTTTTGGTGGCGATGGTCTCCGCCTCATCCCTGCTGATCTTGCCGGATATCAGGTACTGGCAGGAGGTGTACACCGCCTCGTCCCGGCTCAGTTTGCGGCCGATGAGCAGTTCCAGGGCCTGGGCCGAGGTGTGCCCTTCGTTGTCGGTTACCCCTGGCCGGAAACCGATCTCGATCAGCCAGTCAAAGTTCAGGTTCCAATCCAGCGCCAGCGGTTTCAGGGAGTAATCCTGGGTGACCGGATCGCAGAACGGGCCGCTGGCCGCGGCCAGCAGTTCTTCCTGGCTGATGTCCGCCTCTACCGTGAAAACCTTGATGGTGCGCACCGCTTCCACCGGCAATTTCAGATCATTCCTGATTTTTTTTCTGATTTTTTCGCCGAATGAGTCGATAAATACAGGTTTGATGCCAACCTGGATACGTGCCAGCATATGCCACTCCGAGAAAATTTGCGGGAACTGCCAAAAGGGATTGAAAAAATCCTGTTTTTTAGAGATACCCTGATGATTTACATGTTAAGATACAATCTGTTGATAACCGTAACCTGCTGCAAATTTCAAATCTAACATTTAACTCGTAAAACTTAAAACGTTTTTATGCAATATCTGGACAATGAAACCTATCTGCTGGACGTCCTGGTGCGCCAGGGGCTGATGTCCGTTGACCAGCAGAAAATGGTTATCCTGAAAGAGGAGCTGCAGCGCCAGGCCCTGATGCGCCTGATCAGGGATCAGGAGCGGGGCAGAAAGCGCAAGTACGTTCGGGAAGTTGATCTGGTGGATATCATCGTCTCCCTGAACCTGGAGCTGCCGGGCCGGAAAGAGGAATTTCTCACCGAGGAGACGATCATCCGGGCCGTGGCCAATGATCTGGGCATCCGCTTCAAGAAACTTGATCCGCTGGAGCTTGACCTCGATGTGGTCACCAAGACCATTCCCGAGTCCTTTGCCCTGAAACACCTGCTGCTGCCCTTTGCCGTGAGGAACGGCGTGCTGGAGGTGGCCATCAATGAGCCGGGAAACCGCGCCCTGCTGGAAGATATTGAAAAGGCCAACCAGATCAAGGTGCGGGCCTATCTGTCGACCAAGTCGGATCTGCAGAAGATCCTGGCCGAGTTTTTCGGCTTCAAGTCCTCCATTTCCGCGGCGGAAACCCACCTGGGCGGCCCCGCGGTGGACCTGGGCAACCTGGAGCAGCTGGTCAGAATCTCCTCCAACCGGGAGATCAGCTCTTCGGACCAGAATATCAAGACCGCGGTGGAACACCTGTTCAACTATGCCTTTGATGAGCGGGCCAGCGATATCCATATTGAGCCGAAACGGGAGGTCAGCCGGGTGCGGCTGCGCATTGACGGGGTGCTGCATACCATTTACGATCTGCCCAGGGTGGTGCATCCGGCCATCGTCTCCCGCATCAAGTTCCTCTCCCGCCTCGATATCGCCGAAAAGCGCCGGCCCCAGGACGGCCGCATCAAGGTGGACCGGGGCGGCAAGGAGGCGGAGATCCGGGTGTCGACCATTCCGGTGGCCTTTGGCGAAAAGGCGGTCATGCGTATCCTCAGTTCCGATATCATGTTCAAGGATATCAGGGATATCGGTTTTTCGGCCCGGGATTATAGCGTTTACCAGCAGATGATGAATGCGCCGCATGGCATCATGCTGGTGACAGGCCCGACCGGCAGCGGCAAGTCGACCACCCTCTATTCCACCCTGCAGAATCTTGCCTCGCCGGAGGTCAATATCGTCACCGTGGAGGATCCGGTGGAGATGATCCATGAGGACTTCAACCAGATTTCCGTGCAGCCGCAGATCGACGTCACCTTTGCCACCATTTTACGAAATATACTGCGCCAGGACCCGGATATTATTATGATCGGCGAGATCCGCGATCTGGAGACCGCCACCAATGCCATCCAGGCGGCCCTGACCGGCCACCTGGTCTTCTCCACCCTGCATACCAATGACGCGGTGTCGGCCATCACCCGTCTGCTGGAACTCGGGGTGCAGCCCTTTCTGGTCTGCTCCACCCTGCTGGGCGCCATGGCCCAGCGGCTGGTGCGGACCATCTGCCCCCATTGCGCGGAAAGCTTTACTTTGCCCACCGCCGAGCTGCAAGGCTTTGGTTTTCCCCTGCCGGACCAGCCCCAGCTGACCCTGCGCCGGGGCCAGGGCTGCCGCAGGTGCCGGGGCACCGGCTTTATCGGCCGCTGCGGGATCTTTGAGATCTTCCCCGTGTCCGAGCCGATCAAAAAACAGGTCAGCCAGGGCGCCAGCGCCGGCGAGATCGCCAAGGTGGCCAGACGGGAGGGCATGACCACCCTGAAAGAGGACGCCTGGCACAAGGTGATGAAGGGCGTCACCACCCATGAGGAGGCGATCCGGGTGACCGGATCCGCCGAATTGATATAAGGGAATTCAGGTGGGTAGCCGGTAGCTGTTTAGTCTGCAGGTTATGGTATATTGTTTTTTTTCAACCTAAACGCCTGCAGCCTAAAATCCTTAACCCCTAACGAATTAACGAAAAAATTACGATTGATATAGAGTCAAATGTCAGGAAAAATCGTCGCAACCAATAAAAAGGCCTACCATGAGTATACCGTCGACTCCGTTATTGAAGCCGGCATGGTGCTGCTGGGCTCGGAGGTGAAATCCCTGCGGGCCGGCCGGGTCAATCTGCGGGACGGCTATGTGAAGATCAGAAACGGCGAGGCGTGGCTGCTCAACGTGCATATCTCGCCCTATGCATTTGCCACCTATGACGCGCCGGATCCCATGCGGGAGAGAAAGCTGCTGCTCTCGGCCCGGGAGATCAAGAAACTCGTCGGCAAGGTGCAGGAAAAAGGATTTGCTTTAATACCAATAAAGATTTACTTTACAGGTAAGGGGTTGGCAAAGCTGGGCCTCGGTCTGTGCAAAGGAAAAACCCTCTATGACAAGAGGCAGTCTTTAAAAAAGAAGGAATCAGACCGGGAGATGGACCGGCTGCGGAAAACCTACAAATAATTTGCCAACCCCGGATCAGGAAGGCAAAACATCAGACTTACACAGGGGGCGAAACGGATTCGACGGGGATATACAAGCTCAGGCTGCATGTCGAGGTCTCTGACTGCTCGTTAAACGGTTGGAATTTTAAATATAGTCGCAGACGACTATGCATATGCCGTAGCAGCATAAATAAGCTACCGTTCCACCAACCCGTTCCTGCGGGGTTGATTGGAGCGTCGACTAGCGGGATAGCTTTCGGGAGGAGCCTACTGGCCCGATAAGCGAAATAAAAAGCGGGATAGCGCCAAAAGTTCCTGGTCCTGGTGGAACCCAGGCGCGATAAGCACTTAAGCAGGAATACACATGTAGACGCTTGCAGGGGAGTATTTTCGGACGCGGGTTCGACTCCCGCCGCCTCCACCATTTAACTAGCCGGTTTCATTAAGATCCCTTCTTTCTGAACCCGGCTATTTTTTTGTTTGCAAAGTAGTTGCAACTTTTTCTTCTGGAGTTGCATTGCACGAAACAGACGCTTCCACAATGACTGCTGCTTCCTTCGCCGCTTCCGGATCTCTCCGGACCGAGGCGGCTCCGCCGGCTAACATAACCCAACCGTTTACAAGAATGCCCCCTTCGTTTATATTGAAGGCAGCATTTAATAAAATCTCAAAAGATATTCTTATTGCAGGTAAAGTTGACCATAAAGGTACAGGCCATGTTGCATCCTCACCGTGCTGGACGATATATCAAACAAGCTACTGGATATTCCGCCTTTATTCCTGCGCCTCTGCCGCCTGATCCCCCACTCCATTTCGATGACGATCTGCTGTCGCTTGTATCCCGGGCAGACCGGGCATTGGGCCGTCTTGATGGTTCAATCCAGACTTTGCCCGATGCCGATCTTTTCGTCTTTATGTATGTCCGGAAGGAGGCGGTTCTCTCCAGCCAGATCGAAGGCACCCAAAGTTCCTTGAATGACCTGCTCGAAGCAGAAGCCAATATAATGAGCGCCCATCGTCCCCTTGATGTCGACGAAGTGCTCAACTATGTCAATGCCATGAAGTATGGCATCAACCGCCTTACCGAGCTTCCCTTTTCCATAAGGTTAATCAAGGAAATCCATGCCAGACTTCTGGAGGGAGTGAGAGGGGCCGAGCGGGAGCCGGGAGAGGTGCGGCGCAGTCAAAACTGGATTGGCCCGGGCGGCTGCACTCTGACGGAGGCAACATTTGTCCCACCATCTCCCTTTGAACTGGCCCAGGCATTATCCGACCTGGAGAAATTTGTGCATGCCGAGGGCGCAATGCCGGCCCTGGTGAAAATTGGCCTCATCCATGCCCAGTTTGAGACGATCCATCCTTTTTTAGACGGGAATGGCCGGATAGGTAGGCTGCTTATTTCCTTTTTGCTTTTTGAAAGCAAGATCCTGCTGAAGCCGGTGCTCTATCTCTCCCATTATTTCAAACAACATCGCCAGCGCTACTATGATCTGCTGCAGAATATCCGCGATAACGGGGACTGGGAAACCTGGCTCAAGTTTTTTCTGACCGCAGTTTCCGAGGTATCCCTGGAAGCAACCGAGACTGCCCGGCAGATTGTGGCCCTCAGAGAGCATCACCGGCGGCGTATAGTCGCCTCCTTTGGCCGCGCCACTGCCAATGCCCTGACCGTTCTTGAGTCGCTCTATTCACACCCGATCATTACGGTCAATAATATCGCGACCATGACCGGGGTTTCCTTTACCGCGGCAAACAATCTCATGAGTCGTTTTGTGGAAGAAAAAATTCTGGTTGAAGCAACCGGACAGTCACGCAACCGACAATTTCGCTATAGCGACTACATTAATCTTTTTGCAAGCCGCTGAAACGTTGGAGGTTGCGGCGGTAGAGAAAGGAATAAATGCGGGCCGCAGGCCGCGAAGCCAGGGATGGCGAAGCGTAAATTTTTTCGTCCTGATGTCTGTTGTGGGAGTTACTTACCGGCTATCAGCAGGATGTGTCGGCAAATTATGAAAAACGCGACAACTCTCTTCTTTCCACCTGCCTTATCACCTGCTATATTGAGGGCCAAGATTGTACTTTGGGTAAATTACGTTCGCTCGCTGCCAGGGAACCGGAGGCGCACCCGGAATTGAGGCAAACCGACATGGCAAAGGCACCGGAAAATTTTGCGGTGATGGTCAAAGAGGTCCGCCAGCAACTGGGGCTCAGTCAGGAAGAGCTGGCCCACGAGCTGGGCGTGAGTTTTTCCACGATCAACCGCTGGGAAAACAGCAAGACGGTTCCCTTCAAGCTTGCAAGGAGGCAATTTGAAGCCTTTTGTGAGCGGATGAAAGAACAGGGGAAGTTGGCCTGATGAATAAAAAACAACTTTCCGAGCGCGATATCTGCACAAAGTACATAACGCCCGCCCTTGAGAAGGCGGGCTGGGATGTCACGACTCAGATCAGGGAGGAATACCCTTTGACCCGCGGGCGGATCATCGTGCGCGGCAAGCTGCATACCCGGGCCAAGCACAAGCGCGCCGATTATATTCTGTTTTACAAGCCGAATATTCCCATTGCCATTATCGAAGCCAAGGACAACAACCACAGTGTTGGCGATGGCATGCAACAGGCGTTGGGCTATGCCGACATGCTGCAAGTGCCGTTTGTGTTCAGCTCCAACGGCGATGGCTTTTTGTTTCACAACAAGATTGCCTCAGACGGCGTTATCGAGCGTGAACTTGCCCTCCACGAATTCCCCGCTGCGGAAACGCTGTGGCAATGGTGGGCGCAGCAACGTGGCCTGAACGACCAGCAGAATGCGCTGGTTACGCAGGATTATTTCAGCGACGGCAGCGATAAAAGTCCGCGCTATTACCAGCTGCTGGCCATCAACAAGACCATCGAGGCGATAGCCCGAGGCCAGAATCGCATTCTGCTGGTGATGGCCACCGGCACCGGCAAGACCTTTACCGCCTTTCAGATCATCTGGCGGCTGTGGAAGTCCAAGGCGAAAAAACGCATCCTGTTTCTTGCCGACCGCAATATTCTTATCGATCAGACCATGACCAACGATTTCAAACCGTTCGGTTCGGCCATGACCAAGATTCAGAAGCGGCAGGCCAACAAGTCCTACGAGATTTACCTTTCCCTCTATCAGGCGGTTACCGGTACCGAAGAAGTACAAAACATCTACAAACAGTTCAGCCCTGACTTTTTCGACCTGATCGTGATCGATGAATGCCATCGCGGCAGTGCCGCCATCGACTCCGCCTGGCGTGAGATCCTCGAATATTTCACTTGCGCCACCCAGATTGGTCTTACCGCCACGCCCAAGGAGACCAAAGAGGTTTCCAATATCCACTACTTTGGCGACCCCATCTATACGTGTACTTCCGGCAAGCCTGCGAAGCTTGAAAAAAATGAGCCCCCAGACGGGAAACAGAGGGAGAGCGAGCAGGGGTGCCGGCTCGGCACCCCTTCATT
>QZKJ01000060.1 GCA_003605035.1 Desulfurivibrio sp. | reverse complement strand
TCGATAAGTCAGGGTTGCGGTCATGCAGTATTACATAACCGAAACCTCATGCGAACGCACGGATTTTTTCAGGGTAAAAAAACGCGGTGAACGGATACCCCGCTGTCGATACCTCAAGACTGAACTCTTCGGGGCTGATCAAGTTCAGGACAGCAGCTGCCGGACCGGTATAGCTGACATCCCTCGATGAAGTGGCCAGGTCAAAGGTGGCCTCAATGTCGAACGGCACAATCAGAGGGTTGATTCCGGATTCCAGAGCCGGAATCAGTTTAATTGAGCCGGCAGCAGGCTGACTGGTGACGTTTACCGTTGCCTCGGCGATATTCCCTTCGCTGTCCGTGGCCCTGACTGTGATGGTGTTTTCACCTTCCTGCAGATAAACATGATTTGCCGCAAAAGAGGTGTTGTCGACCAGAGCGATGACCCCATTGGCGGTAACGCCGATCTCAGCAGCGCTTCCCGAGATCGTCCCCTGAACCAGAACCGACGAAGAAGTTATTATCTCTCCTTCAGTTGGTGCGGTGATGGTCAGGGTCATCACCTGCAGGGTGTCAAAGACCTGATCCCCGGATGATGATGAGAGGTCGACATTGTTGGTTGCCGTTATCATAAAGTGATAGGTGGTGCCTGAAACAAGATCTTACGCCGTGGTGAGACCCTATTCAACCATAGCAGTGTTTTCCTGATCCGTGAGTAATGTCTAATTTTTTTAATAATTTTGCATCATTGTCAATGGGGCATAATGACGCACTGAGTTAGGATGAAATTTTTTTTACATATGTCACACAGGATGGAGACCACGCAAAGATATGGGTCCGACCTGTGAATTCACTCTCCTTGGAGGAGGGAATGCTCTTATTTTCGCTGTCCTCTTGTCATGCTTTCGGCCATGGTGGGGTTGTCTGAAGTTGTGATCTTCCTCCTGTGGCCTGGGTTTCTCCGTCACCGGCAAGGAATCCGATATCACTGGACGCTGTCCTGCCGGGTGAGACATTTTGCCGCACCTTGGATCAGCAACCTCTTCCTCTTCACTACCCTTACTATCCGGAAGCTGTTCCCATTTCCAGGCCAGTGTTCGTTCTCATACCTGACAGCTACTTTCTTGCATTGATGGCACGTGTATTGCTGAAGGTAAAAAAAAAGCTAAAGGAAAAGGTTGTAAAAATGATGGGTTAAATCACCCAGATGTGTCATTCAGTCCCACGCCGGTCTTTACTAACGGGTGGGGTCATCTCAATGAAGAATGGAGGGAAAATCATGTCAACGAAAAAGAAGATAATGCGTCGAATGCTGTTCGGCGTGGGCCTGACGCTGCTCGCCCAGGCAGGCAATGCAGGTCTTGCCGGCGCGGCCCTGCCGGGGGGCACCCTGGATCCGCTCACCATCCCCAAGTATGTCATCCCGCTGGTCATCCCGCCGGAGATGCCTAGAAGCACGGTGCAGCCCGGGGCGCCTGCCGCGGATTACAATATCGCGGTGCGCCAGTTCCAGCAGCAGATTCTGCCGGGCGGTATCTGGGACCCGGCCGGACTCTATAATCTGCCTGCCACCACGGTGTGGAGCTACGGTCTGGCAGAGGACGGCCCGCCCGATTCTTCGGGCCTAGGCGGGGCCGCCGGCGTGGCGCCGGCCCCAAATTCCACCTTCAACTATCCGGCTTTTACCGTGGAGGCCACCTCCATGCTGCCCACCAGCGTCCGCTGGATCAACGACCTGGTGGACGCCAACGGCAATTATCTGCCCCATCTCTTTGCCGTGGACCAGACTCTGCACTGGGCCAATCCGGCCATGGAGTGCATGGACGGCACCATGCGCACCGACTGCTCCGGCTTGAGCGCGTTGCCCTACACCGGACCGGTGCCCATCGTCACCCATGTGCACGGCGCCCATGTCAACGCGGTGAGCGACGGCTATCCCGAGGCCTGGTGGCTGCCCGACGCGGTGAACATTCCGGCCGGCTATGCCACCACGGGCACCCTCTTTGACCAGTTTGACCGGACCAATACCGTGCCCGGCTCCGCCTATTATGCGTACGAGAACGATCAGGCGGCCGCCACCATCTGGTACCATGACCATGCCATGGGCATGACCCGCCTGAACGTCTATGCCGGTCCGGCGGGCTTCTGGCTGATCCGCGGCGGGGCCTTCGGCGACGCAGGCGTGCTCGATGCCACCACCGGTCTGCCGGCCCAGCTGCCCGGCCCGGCCCCGGTGTTCGGCGCCGGCGACCCGAATTTTGACCCCGCCTTTCGCAGCACCGTCCGCGAGATCCCCATCGCCATCCAGGACCGTTCCTTTAATATGGACGGTTCGCTGTTCTATCCGGATAACCGCGCTTTTTTTGAAGGGCTTGCCCCGGCGGATCTGCAGATCCCCTTTATTCCGGATCCTGCTTCCGACATCGCCCCGTTCTGGAACCCCGAGGCCTTTTTCAACACCATGGTGGTCAACGGTGCGGTGTGGCCGGAACTTACGGTGGCCCCTGCCAAATACCGCTTCCGGGTGCTGAACGGCTGCAGTTCGCGTTTTCTGAACCTGGCCGTGGTCAACCAGACCTCAGGGCTGGAGATGCCGTTCAACCAGATCGGCAGCGACCAGGGTTTTCTCTCCGAGGTGGTGCAGGTCAAGACCGGTTCGCAGATGGTTTTCCGGGGCAACCAGTGGGTGCCCGGCCCCATCGCCCCCCATCCTGATCAAGCCATGCTGATGGGGCCGGCCGAACGGGTCGACGTCATCATCGACTTCGGCGGGTTGCCGGACGGCACCCGCATCCGCCTGATCAACACCGGACCGGACGCCCCGTTTACCGGTTTTCCGCTTGATCCGGCGGTGGTGGCCGATCCCGCCACCACCGGCCAGGTGATGGAATTTGTTGTCGACTCCACCCTGTCCCAGCCCTCCGACGCCACGGCCACTGCTCCGGAAAATCTCCTGCTGCCGGTGCAGGCCGCCCAGCCCCTCACCCCCAATATCCGCCAGTTGTCGCTCAACGAAGGTCAGTCCAATCTGGTCTGCGTCACAGTGGATGCCATCACCGGGGTGGTTACCGCGGTGCCGGGCGACATCCCGCCCTGCGCAACGGTGGGCGCCGTGCCCTTTGCCCCCCGGGCCGCCTTTCTCGGCACGGTGGCTGCCGGCATGAGCATGCCGATGATGTGGATGGACCAGGTCAGTGAGACCCCGCTCTCCGGAGACACCGAGACCTGGGAAATCTATAACCTGACCATGGACGCCCATCCCATTCACCTGCACCTGGTCAGCTTCGAGGTGGTTGACCGGCAACCCCTGGTCATGGTGCCTGACCCGGCTGATCCCATGATGCTGATGCCGATGCCGGCGGCTGATCCGGCCCTGGCCGCGGTGCCGGCCCTGGCCAACGAGCTCGGCTACAAGGACACGGTGATCGCCTATCCGGGCGAGGTCACCAGGATCAGGGCGACCTTTGACCAGGCCGGCCTTTACGTCTGGCATTGCCACATCATCGAGCATGAAGACAATGAAATGATGCGGCCCTATGTGGTGCGCCATACCCCTGACATCAACAACAGCGGCTGCGTGGACCGCATTGACCTGAAGGAGTTGTTGAAGGTGATCCGCGACCGGCAGATGGCGGACATCATCAAGCTGGCCTATGACCTCAATAACGACGGCAAGGTGAACACGGCGGACGCCCGCTTCCTGATAGCAAACTTCACCCGGCGCTTCGGCAGACCCTGTCCCTGATCGCGCTTTCGGAAACCATGCTCCGGCAGGCTGCCCAAAAGGCTGCCGGAGCAGCTAATTTCTTATTAACTATTTTTATCAAGAGGAAAAAAATCATGAAGAAAACAACGCTCCTGCTGCTGCTCCTGACGTTCATTGCCCTGGCTGATCAGGCCCCTGCCGCCATGACCATGCCGCCGCCGACTGACCCCGCGACGACGCCACTTCTGGAACTGAACCCGTTTCTGGCCGAAACCCTGGTGGGAGGCACCGTTACCTTTGATCTGGTGGTGTCGGACCTGGGGGCGGCCAATGTCGGCTCCTTCGGTTTCGGCATGTTCTTTCCCGACTTTCTGACCTTTGACTCCGTTGCCTTCAGCCCCTATCTGGGAGATGAAGCAATGGGCGAGGTCATCAACTATTCCGCCGCCCTGCCGCAGCAGATCGTCATCGGCGGCGCCTTTTCCCTGCTGACCGACATGGAGCTCGATATGCTGCAGCCGAATATGCCCTTTACCCTGGCCAGCCTGACCTTTACCGGCACTGGGGTGGGGTTCGGGGAGGTGAACCTGTTCAATGTGTCGTTGAACGATGCCTACGGCATGTCCCTGAACCCGGAGATCCTCGGCGACTCGTTTGTGGCGGTTGACGCGGTGCCTCTGCCCGGAGCGGTCTGGCTGCTCGGCTCCGGCCTGCTCGGTCTGCTCGGCAACCGGGTGCGGCAGCGCAGAACCGTGGCTTGAGACACCCTGCACCAAAATCTTACGTAAAAAAACAGCACTGACGCACAACAGGGGCGGCGCACGATCCGCCCCCTGTTGTAAAAAACAACAAGATGAGGAAGTTCATGAAGGCATACCCCCTGGGAAGCGTTATCTGCTCTTTGCTGGTCATAGGTTTTACCTGTACGCCGCTGGCAGCGCTTGAGCTGCAGGATGAGAAGGACAGGATCAGCTACAGCGTCGGTTATCAAGTCGGCGGTGATTTCAAGCGCCAGAAGGTTGAGCTCAATGCCGCCGCCATGATCAAGGGCATTGAGGATGCCGTAGCGGAAGCCCAGCCGCTGCTGACCCCGGAGCAGATGCGGCAGACCCTGGTCGAGCTCAAAAAACGGATGGTCGCCGGTCAGGAGGAGGCGCGCCAGCAGGCGAGGGAACGCTATGTGAATGAAGGTCAGGAATTTTTTGCGGAAAACGCCAAAAAGGAAGGCGTGGTCACCCTGCCCAGCGGCCTGCAGTACAAGGTGATCAAGGCCGGTTCCGGCAGCAGGCCCCAGGCCACTGATACGGTCAGGGCCAACTACCGGGCCACCTTCCTGGACGGCACCGAGTTTGACAGCTCCCATAAGAGCGGCAAGCCGGCAACCTTCCGGCTCGACAGTGTTCTCCCCGGC
This sequence comes from Desulfurivibrio sp., assembly GCA_003605035.1. Taxonomy (GTDB): domain Bacteria; phylum Desulfobacterota; class Desulfobulbia; order Desulfobulbales; family SURF-16; genus SURF-16. The sequence goes on along the minus strand of QZKJ01000060.1, from coordinate 100,564 downwards.
CTGCGGGAGGGGCTGCTGCTCATGGAAGCCGGCAGCCACTGGCAACTCTTTCTGCCCGCACCGCTCGCCTTCGGCGAACAGGGCCCCATGGCGGACCGACCGGTTATCTTTGACCTGGAGTTTCTGGAAATCGTGCCGGCGGACAACAAGTGAAAGCGCAGCCCGCCATGTCTCCCTGCTCCGCAGCGCAGGGCGGGTTCAAACCCGCCCTGGTTAAGGATTTCATGCCCGTGGGCTCTCACTCACGTTCTTCTCTTGCCACCTGCCGCAGACCCTGAAGCAACGACACGCAACCTTCCCGCCAGGCTGGGCAAACATCCAGTTCCATTTCGGCAAAGAATCTTCAACCTTCGGCCATTTTATTGTGTCAATCGTTACCAGAAGATCATGTCCGGCCTGGCAGGATATTTTGCCGTATCCCGGCTGGACAAGGCAGCTCGATTTGTATAACTCTTTAGAAGTATTGAATTGTTTTCATTGGCACATCTTTTGATTACCTAGCAAGAAAAAGGAGAAAATGGCCGGGGTGGTCCTGGTCAGATGGTCGGCTGCGTTTCTGCGGTCGGATTGGCAGATAATGATGAGAAGAGGAGGAGGAACAGACTATGAGGATACGAAAAAAATATCTGGTGGTTGCGTTTGGCAGTACCATGCTGTTTGCGGCAGCCGGCAGCTGTTCGGCCGGGATGGGTCCATGGGGCCATGGCATGGGGGGCGGTTTCGGCCCCGGCTCGGGAGGGGGAGGCGGCTACGGCCCGGGACCCGGCGGGGGAGGAGGTGGGATTTCCTCCACCTATGACACCCAGTTCACCACCCTGCATTTTTCCGGTTCAGGCAACTGCAGCATGTGCCATAACGGCCTGCTTGATGAAAACGGTGACGATGTCTCCATTGAAACCGACTGGTCGTCCACTGCGATGGCCCATGCCTCCCGGGACCCGCTCTGGCGGGCCAAGGTGAGCAGCGAACTGGCCAGAAATCCAGCCCTGGCCCCGGTCATTAATGAAAAGTGCAGCCGCTGCCATGCGCCCATGGCCAACACCGAGGCCGTTTACCATGACCAGGAGATTGACCTGCTGGGCGGCATGCTCACCCCGGCGGATGCCTATTACGATGCGGCCATGGACGGGGTCAGCTGCACCCTGTGCCACCAGATCGCCGATTCCCTTGATCTCGGCACCGAGGCCGCCTTCTCCGGCCACTACACCATCGACACCTACGCCAATCCGCTGGACCGGCGGATTTACGGGCCCTATGACAATGTGTTTGCCATGCCGATGCTGAACATGGTCAGCTATACCATTGCCTACAGCCCCCATATCAAACGTTCAGCCGTCTGCGCCACCTGCCACAATCTGCGCACCCCCTATGTGGATGAGGCAGGCAACGTCATCAGTACGCCGGAGACGGAATTCCCGGAGCAGATGACCTACAGCGAATGGCTGGCCAGCGATTATGCCAATCTGCAGAGCTGCCAGGACTGCCACATGCCTCGCACCAACGGGGTGATCATGGCCACCCGTCCCATGTGGCTGAGCACCCTGCGCGATGATTTTGCCACCCATACCCTGATCGGCGGCAATAATCTGCTGCTGGATCTGCTGCAGAACAATGCGGCGGAACTCGGGGCCACTGATGCCAATATCCCTACCGCCATCCAGGAAACCGAGCAGATGCTTCGCTCGGCTGTCGCGGTTGCCCCGCTGAGCAGCAGTCTGGTCAACAACGAACTGGCCTTTGATCTGCAGGTGACGAATCTCACCGGCCACAAGCTGCCCACCGGCATCCCCCTGCGCCGCATGGTTCTCCATGTCAAGGTGGTCGACCCCCGCGGCCGGGTGGTGTTCGAATCGGGCCGCATCAATACGGACGGCAGCGTGACCGGGCTGGACAGCGATGTCAATCCCGCCACCTATGAGCCCCATTACGGGCTGATCACCTCGCCGAACCAGGTGCAGGCCTACGAGGCGATCATGGGCGACAACCGCGGCCAGGTCACCTGCACCCTGCTCAGCGCGGCGGACATGCTGAAGGATAACCGGCTGCTGCCCGCCGGTCTGGATAAGGCGAGCGCCTCCCCGGACATCAAGGTGGCCGGCGCCGCAAGCCTTGACGGGGATTTTGACGGCGGCGGCGATACGATCAGCTTCCGGCTGGCCAACATGAAGAGCGCGCGTTATACGGTCACTGCCGAACTGGTGTACCAGCCGCTCTCCTTTGCCTTCCTGGCGGACATGGACGGCGATGCCACCCCGGAAACCACGGCGTTAGCCGGCATGTATCAGGCCTCCACCGCCAAGTCGACCAGCATGACCGCGGCCACTTTCCAGATCAGGCGCTAAGCCGTTGTAAAGAAATAATATGGCCAGAGAAAGCGTCGGAACGGCATGAGGAGCCGTAACGAAATTAAAAAAAAATGGCCATGTTATTTCGTAACGGCTCCTGAGAAATACCTGACCCGGCAGGCAAAGGAGATGACGGGACAAACCGTAGCGACTTCTGCCTGCCGGTACCGTATCCGGCATAAGGCCGGATCATAAACATAAACACCAATACACTAAGGAGATGAAAAAATGGCTGTAAAAAAGATATGCACATGGGCCTGCGGTCTGCTGCTGGCCAGCGGCGCGGCAACGGCTGGCGCAGGTGAGCTTACCCCGGTGGAATCCCTCGGCCGGATGCTTTTTTTCGATGATGCGCTGTCGAGCCCGGCCGGCCAGTCCTGCGCGGACTGCCATGATCCCCAGGTGGGCTGGACCGGACCTGATGCGGCGGTCAACGCCGCCGGAGCGGTGGTCGAGGGGGCGGTCACGGGCCGTTTCGGCAATCGCAAGCCGCCCTCGGCCGCCTATGCGGGGTTTAATCCCATTCTCCATATGTGCGGCGAGCTGGGCGGCGGCGGTATGGGTGGCGGGGGAGGCATGGGCGGTGGCGGCGGCATGGGCAACGGCCCGGGCATGGGTGGCGGTGGCGGGGCGCAGACCTGCGGCAACGGTTTCGGCGGCGGGCTGTTCTGGGACGGCCGGGCCACCGGCTGGACCCTGGGCGATCCCCTGGCGGAACAGGCCATGGGTCCGTTTTTAAATCCGCTTGAGATGAACAACCCGGATGCCATGAGCGTCTGCCTCAAGGTCAGCGAGTCCGCCTATGCTGATCTTTTCGAAGAGGTGTGGGGCGAGGAATCCCTGGAGTGCGAGGGGAATGCGGAGGCCGCCTATGAGCTGATTGGCCGCTCGATTGCGGCCTACGAGCGCTCAGCCGAGGTCAATCCCTTCAGTTCCAAGTTCGATTCCTTCTGGCGGCAACTGCAGCGGGCCAGAGTGAAAGGAGCCCAGATTCCGCCGGTGGCATCCATCAATATGATGAACATGGCCAAATTCAAAAGGTACGGACTGAACGACACGGAGCTGATGGGACTGGTGGTCTTCAACACCAAGGGAAAATGTTCGGTCTGCCACCTGCTTGAGCCTAGACACGGCAGCCAGTACCCGCTGTTCACCGACTTCATGTATCACAATCTGGGCATCCCGGCCAATCCGGAGAATCCCTTCTACACCATGCCGCCGGAATGGAACCCCGCCGGCCCCGAGTGGGTTGACTACGGCCTGGGCGGCTTTCTGGCCACCACCGCCGATGCGCAGGACGCCATGGGCCGGCTGCGGGACTATACGGTCTATGCGCCGGAAAATGACGGCAGGCACCGCACCGTCACCCTCAGGAATGTGGACAAACGTCCCTCGCCCGATTTTGTCAAGTCTTACGGACATAACGGTTTTTTTAAAAACCTGATGCAGATCGTCCATTTCTACAACTGCCGTGATGTGCCTTTTGAGCCGCAGTGCACCATGCAGCCGCCTTTCCCGGCCCCTGAAGTGCCGGAGAACGTCAACACCACCGACATGGGCGATCTGGGACTCACCCAGATGGAAGGCATGGCCCTGGTCAAATTCATGGCCACCCTGACCGATGTGGATCGCCATACCCCGGATATCGACAACGACGGTTGCGTGAATCGCTTCGACCTGACCGCCCTGATGACGGCCCTGCGCGATGCGGATTTGACCGAGCTTGAGCGGCTCGCCTATGACCTCAATGACGACGGCCAGCTGACCATCGCCGATGCACGCCTGCTGATCGCCAGTTTCACCAGGCCGGCCGGCAAGAGCTGTCCCTGAGTTGCTTGGGTTAGTTGGGTTGTTTGAGTTGCTTGGGTTGCTTGAGTTGCTTGAGTTGCTTGGGTTGCTTGAGTTGTCTAACCCCAACAAACCCAAGTAACCAACAAACCCAACCAACCCAACAAACTTGAGTTGCTTGAGTTGCTTGAGTTGTCTAACCCCAACAAACCCAACAAACCCAACAAACCCAACAAACCCAACCAACTCAACAAACCCAACAAACCCAACAACCCTATGGAAACGAGCGGTTGCAGTAAAAATGCCTTGTTTGACGAGAGTGCCCGGGAGCTGTTTGACCAGCTGGTCGACCGCCTGTTCACCGAGGTGGCATCTTCCGCCGCCGATGTCTTGACAACCTATGCCGGCGTCTTCGGGTCGCCCCCGGCTGGAGCGGGGGATCTCAACCGGCTGCTGGGACAGGGGGTGAAAGCGGCGCTGCCCAGGCTGCTGGACAGGCGGCTGCTGGGGGCCATGGCAAAAGGAGTGACCGGCGAGCTGGCCTGCAGTGGCAGGGAACTTCGGCAGAAGTTTGCCGCAGCCGGCCTCAGGCCGCTGGAACATGATATCCTCTACCTGGTGCTTTACGGCTTCAGGCATGGGCTGGCTGACAGCGATATCGCCGCCGTACCGGTAAACGAGGTCAGCTTCACCTTCCGCATTGATCCCGGCTTCGACCGGGTCGAACTGGCTGAGGTGCAGCTGGAATACCTCAACCGCAGCGCGGAGAGGAGTTATCTGGCCACCAGATCCTCCTTCGGCAGCATCGAGCGGTTCGGTACGGTGGCCAGCAGGACAGGCTCCCCGGAGGCGATAAACTGGTTTGTCTGGGTGCTGGCCCTGCCGTGGCAGGAGATATTCCAGTGCCTGCGCAGCCTGGTCGAGCTGATCAGGGAGGCGCTGGCCTCAGGCGAGGAGGACCGGATCAGCGAGGCGCTGGATGCCATCGAGGATGCCATGGCGGACATTGACGGGGAAATCGAGGATATTGAGGAGGAGATCACTGATCTTAAGGAGGACATCAGGGAGGAAAATGACCCGGATGACAAAAAGGAACTGGAGGATGAGCTGAAAAACCTCAAGGAGAAAAAGGATATTCTCGACGATGCCCGGGAAGATCTGCGGGACGCCAGACGCAGGCTGAAAAAGGCGCGCAGAAGCTGAAAAATATTCATCTCCTCCTTATGCCTTCTTTGCCGGCCGTTGGCGATATTCGTTTATGAAAGGGCTGGCCGGCTCCGATACGATGCCTATGCAGGGAAAATTTCAGGTATTGTGAACCGGAGGAAAAGATGAAGATTGCCACAGCAAGCATCAGCCTGACCGCTGGCCATGCCTTTTATCAGCAGGAGGTGACGGAAAGCTCCTTCAATTTCTGGCGGGACGAGGTTGCGCCGCCGGCAGCAGCGGACAGGGTAACCCTCACCAGTCAGTCGTTCAAGCGGACCCTGCCGTCTCCTGTCTGCGCCAAAGCCGAGACCGCGGCCGCTTCCCCGGATGACGGTCTGGCCGAGGACCCCAGGCTGCGCGCCATGCGGCTCACCCTGGAGCTGCTCACCGGCCGCCGGATTCAGGTAGCCACCTTTGCGCCCGGGGCGACAGCTGAGCCTCCCGCTGATTTTTCCTCCCGGGCCGGCAGCCCGCCGGCAGACCCGGCAGGGGAACCGGCAGAGCGTCTGGGCTGGGGCCTGGAATTTGACTCTCTGCACCTGTACAGCGAACAGGAGAGTGTCAGTTTCTCCGCTCAGGGCCAGGTCATCACCGCGGACGGCGGCCGGCTTGAGCTGGCCTTTGCGCTGCAGATGCAGCGGCAGTTTCAGGTGGAAACCCGGCTGCATCTGCAGGCCGGTGATGCCCGTCTGGTTGACCCGCTGGTCATAAACTTCAACGGCCAGGGCGTGGGGCTCTCCGAGACGAGCGTAAACTTTGATCTGGACGGCGACGGCCGGGAAGAGGAGATGGCCTTTGTTGCGCCGGGCAGCGGTTTTCTGGCCCTTGACAGCAACGGTGACGGGATAGTGAACAATGGCGCCGAGCTTTTTGGCCCGGCCAGCGGCCACGGTTTTCAGGAGCTGGCTGAATTTGACGGGGATGGCAACGGCTGGCTGGATGAAAACGATCCGATTTTCGCCAAACTCAAGGTGTGGATGGCGGATCAGGCCGGCGACCGGCAGCTTGTTTCCGCGCTTGATCTGCGCATCGGAGCCCTGCTGCTCACCCCGCTTGACACGCAGTTTGCCCTGACGGACAGTGCCAATAACCGGCTGGGACAGCTCCGGCAGACCTCGCTCGCCCTGCTGGAAGGTGGCGCCGTTGCCGCAATCCAGGAAATCGACCTGCAGGTGTAGCGTCAGGCGCGGCCAATCAGCGAGCGGCCAGCTTTTTCAGGCGACGGAAATCGTCTTCCGCAATTTTTTTGAGGAACTCGATCCCCATCTTAAAGGGCTGCTGATCCTCAAAGAGAATACGGTTAAACCAGACGGGACGCACTGCCAGGGTCAAGCCCGGCTCAGCGGCATTGGCCGGCTCGATGGCCAGATACAGGATGAGCTGCTTAGACTCCAGGGGGCCGAAAAAGAGATGCAGGCTATCGACCATGATCTGCCGGATGATGAGGCCTGCTCCTTTTCTGGATAAGGCGACAACCCGGCAGTTTACCGGCCTGCTCAGCCTCTCGCCGTTTTCTCCCTGGCAGAGAAAGAGTGAGCCGGAAAGCTCCAGCGGAAATCGTTGAAATATACGTCGTTCCATGCCCATGGTCATTGCCGGTCTGCCTTCAGACCGATGCCTCCACCTTCTCCCTTCTTTCTTTTCATTTTTCTCTCACGATACCCGGGTAGAATCTGCCTGCCGGCATACTCTGCTGAAATGACGTTTCGACAAAGACAAACCTGATTCCGGCTGACAGGCGAAGCTGTCAGTGAGCTGCGCTCAGATGGCGCTTCAGGGTGCTGGCCACCAGCGGCGCCACGGAAAAAACATCCAGCAGTTCATCGCTTTCCACCCCGGGATAGGTGTCAGCGCCGATGATTTTATCTATGCCGTGCTCCTTGAACTTCTGCCTGGACTGTCCGGCCAGGACCAGATGGGTGGCAAACAATATGACATCGCTGGCGCCGGCTTCCCGGCAGCGCAGGGCGGTCTGGATGATCGAGCCGCCGGTGCGGATCATGTCATCGCAGATGATGACCAGCTTATCCTTCACCACGCTGGCCACCTGATGCACCATGGTTTTATCCATGGCATAGCGGTCCTTGTCCGCCGCGGTATGCGGAGCACCCAGCTGCCCGGCCAACCGGGCCACCCATTTGCTGCGGCCGTAATCGGGTGAGACGAGCACAAAGTTGCTGAGCTGCAGCTCCCTGATCTTCTGGACGATCAGGTTGTGGGTATTGATATGCAGGGTCTGCACATCGCCATGGTGGGCATGGAGCACCGCCTCGGAATGGAGATCGATGAAGGCGACAAAATCCGGTCTGGCCCGGAAGATCTGTCTGGTCCGGGTTATGCCTTTGGGGATCTCGTTGGCGTCAGGTTTGGCCTGCTCCATGGTGGAGTAGCCGAGGTAGGGAATGACGACATTGACCGTCCTGGCCCGGTAATAATGGCAGCCATCGATCAGATCGATCAGTTCCAGGTGGGATTCATCGTTTGGGGTGGCGCCGACGATGATCACATCCCGGCCGGAAATATCCTCCGGAAAGGCGTGATAGATTTCACCGTCGGTAAAGAATTTCTTCAGGACCCGGGTGAAGGGAACATCCATGTATTGAGCGATCCGGCGGCCCAGGGCCTCGGACGCCTCATTGGAGATGATTATTTTATCGTCATTTACGGCAGGCATGGGCAAAATCAGGTGAACAGTTTCGGGTTATTGGCGACTTTCCTGATCAGCTCCCGGTAATCCTGGGCGCCGGGGGAGCCGGGGGCGAACTCGTAGATGGTCTGGCCGTAGGCCGGCGCTTCGGAGAGCCTTACATTGTAGCGGATCGGGGTGCAGACATGGTTGCCGTACAGCTCCTCCAGTTTGGTCAGGATGCCGTTTGATTTCTTGACCCGCTGATCATGGAAGGTGGGGAGGATATACTTGAGGGCCACGTCCTTGTTGTACTTCTGAATGGAAGACATGCTTTTGAGAAATTCCACCAGCCCCTGCAGGGTCATGACCTCAAGCGATACCGGAGTGAGCACCTCCCTGACGTAAAAGAGCACGTTGACGATCAGCGGGTCCCAGCCGGGGGAGGTGTCCACCACCACATAATCAAATTTGTTATCAATGGTGCTGAGTTTTTCCTTCAGCGTCATCTCGCCGCCGAAATCCTTGCGGTCGATCACCCGTTTCAGGCCTGCCAGCGATCTGCCGCCGGCCAGCAGCCACAGCCGGTCCCTGGCCTGGGTCATGATTTCATCCAGGGAAAGTTCGTTGTTGACAAATTCGGTGAGTCCCGCCTTGGGCTTGACGCCCAGCATGAAGCTTGCCTGGCCCTGGGTGTCGGTATCAACCAGCAGGACTTTGAAGCCCGCCAGGGCCAGGCCTGCGGCAAGGTTGACCGCCGTAGTGGTTTTGCCCACTCCGCCCTTGGAGAGGGTTACCGCGATTTTCCTCGGTTCCGTGCTTTTCTGTGCTGGCGGAGGAGGCTGCGCTGCAGCGGCAGACGGTTTGGGGCTGATAATGTCAAATTGCTCCTTGCAGTATTTGCAGCGAACCTTGGTAACGTTCGGCGGCAGACGGCTTTCGTCAATGGAGTGTTCTTTTTGACAGTGAGGGCAGATGATAACCATAGGAGTCTCCAGATTGTAAAAACAACATAAACTTCCCTGAATTTTTAAGCTAATAACAAAAAAATAATTATGTTATCGAGATTATTTGGGATTATCTTTAAGCAGTTTTTTTACCAGTTCGCTCTCTTCTCCCTTGGATTCAAAATCTTCAAGCAGCATTTTCACCGCATAATTGACAATGTTCGATTTGGTGGCCAGCAGCTTTGAACCGGTGGGAAGCAATCCCCGTAAAAAATTGTTCGCCGCCCCGAGATCCTTGAAGACCTCCCTGGTCAGATAGTGGGTGGTTTTTGTTTTCACCCCGGAATCTTTTTTCTTTTTTTTGTCCGGCAGGGCAGGGCGGCGGGGTGAGGACGGGATATCCTCGGGCTTGATCAGGGGCTGGGAGTAGCGTTCGATCAGCGTGGTCAACTCCTCCAGACCAGGTATCGCTCCACCGGGAGGGGCATTCTGCAGTATGTTTCCCAGCACATCTCTTTTTTCCTTGTTTTTCTGAATCATCCGTATCTCCAACAGGTAATTGCTCTCTCATCAGGGAGATAAAGTTTATTTTCCGCCAAAAAGATTATCTCTCTGTCTGCGGAGAAAATTGAGCATGGCCTTTTCGTTCTCCTTGCCCATTTTTATGAATTCAATGCCGCAGATGAGTTGAAAATCCCGGGGAGAGACATGCACGACCCGACCCTGCAACTGCAGGTGCTCGCTGTCAAGCTGCAGTTTGATCGCCTCCAGCTGCTGGCCGGCGGTAAAGGCGTTTTCTTCATCGACCAGGATGCCTATGCCGTGTGCCCCCAGATTGATGACCTCATAGCTGGTTCCGCCAATTTCAATGGCAACCTTGTCCTCGTCTTCGATGGGCAGCCGGTAGACATGACGGATGATTTTATTTTTGCTCTGTTCCGTTTGTTCTTTCGTTTTCGCCTTCATTGCTGATCACCCTGAAGTTTGCTCAAATAATAGATAAAATCGTAAAAAATTGATTTCATCGGGTTCAGGTCGAACGTATTCCCCGCTGGCGGGGCTGACTGTTGATTGGGGAGCCGATATGAAATACTATGGACTATGCCAACCGTTTCTTTGGTTTTTCAAATGACCATGTTATTTTTTTACAAGGGCTTACCGGAGTGCCCCTGTCCGGAGAAAGGTAACGGTTTCATTATAATGCACAGGTGCAGCGGTATGTCCATAAACTTCCTCAGTGAAAATGCCGGGCAAAGAGGAGTTGAATTTTTCTCCGGGTAACTTATTTATATTATTTGATTTTTTATTTCGTCATCTGGCGGAATAATATGGATTTGTCTTAAAAAAAACAGTAATTTCAAACAGAAAGGCACAATAACAAAAATAATATCACAGTTTCCTGGCACCGGCAAATAGAGAATCGTAAAAAGCAGAAAAAGGAGCGGAAATGAAGATTGCCATTACCTATTGCAGCAAATGAAACTACCAGCCCCGTGCTTCCAGGCTGGAAGAGGAATTAGTCAAGAGATTCGCCGCCGAGGTGGAACTGATCGCCGGTTCAGGCGGGGTGTTTGATGTCGTGGTCGAGGGCCGCAGGATTTTTTCCAAGGCCGCCGCGGGCCGTTTCCCTGAAGAAGGGGAGATTGCCCGGCTGATCGGGGGAGGAGTGCGAAGTGAAAAGTGAGAAGTGAGGAGTGAGAAGTGAGAAGTGAAAAGTGAGGAGTGAAAAGTGAGAAGTGAGGAGTGAGCAGAAGTAGGGGCGGTTCGCGAACCGCCCTGGCAGACGTGAGAAGGAAAGACGGTAGGGGCGGGTTTTATGCCCGCCCTTGCTCCAGGTCATCTGCGAAGCTGCGAAGGGCGGTAGGGGCGGCTCGCGAACCGCCCTCGTCATCCGTCCGTGAACCCAATCCGCATTCCGCAATCCCAAATCGCCTAGCTCCAGATCCCCTTGCTCACAATCTCGGCCCGAACAGGGCGGTGCCGACCCGCACCAGGGTGGCGCCTTCTTCAATGGCCACCTCAAAATCATTGGACATGCCCATGGACAGTTCAAGCCCATCCCGCAGGTCAAAGCAGCCTCTGGCCGCGAACTCCTCGGCCAGCTGCCGCAGGGTGCGGAAAAAGGGGCGCGCCTCCTCCGGGTTGTCCATGAACGGCGGCATGGTCATCAGGCCCCTGACCCTGAGGTTTGCCAGTTCCCCCATGGCAACCAGCAGCCCTTCGGCCTCTGCCGGGGCGACCCCTTCCTTCTGCGCCTCCCCGCCCACATTGACCTGAACGAGAACGGGCAGGACCCTGCCTGCCTGACCGGCGTGCCTGTCCAGGGCCTGGGCCAGCTTCAGGCGGTCAACCGTGTGCACCAGGTCAAAGAGCGTTGCCGCGTCCCTGGCCTTTTTGGACTGGATGTGGCCGATGAAATGCCAGCTGGCCGCAGACCGCAGACCGCTGATTTTTTCTCTGGCCTCCTGCATGTAGTTTTCGCCGAACAGGGTCTGGCCGCAGCTTATGGCCTCCTCGATGAGCGGGAGCTCGATTTTTTTGCTCACCGCCACCAGTCTGATTGACCGCGGGTCCCGGCCGGCCCGCAAGGCCGCGCGTTCGATCCGTTCCCGGATCTGCTCCAGATTTTTTTTAATGGATTCCATGGGGATGCTTGGGTTTATTGGGTTGATTTGGTTATTTGGGTTGATTGGGTTTATTGGGTTATTTGGGTTATTTGGGTTGATTGGGTTGCTTGGGTTGATTTATCAAACCCATAACCCGATAAACCCAATCATACAGAGATGCCGAAGAGTTTCTGTGCATTGGCCGTGGTCTGGGCGGCCACCTCCTCCAGGGTTATGTTTTTCAGTTCCGCGATCTTCAGGGCCGTGTACAGGGTGTAGAGCGGCTCATTGGTTTTGCCCCGGAATGGGACCGGCGCCAGAAAGGGGGCGTCCGTTTCCACCAGCAGGCGGTTCAGGGGGATGGCGCGCACCGCCTCATGCAGCAGCAGGGCGTTGGCAAAGGTCACCACCCCGGGAATGGAGATATAAAAACCAAGCTCGATAAATTTTTCCGCCGTTGCCCCGTCGCCGGAAAAGCAATGGATCACCCCGCCGGCCGGCCAGGGGCCGTGGCTTTTGAGCAGCTCATAAATCTGCTCGTGCGCCTCCCGGTTGTGGATGATGACCGGAAGATTGAGCCTTTTGGCCAGCTGCAGCTGGCGGATGAAGGCGCTCTGCTGCACGGCAAGGGGGGCGTAATCCTTGACCGTATCGATGCCGATTTCCCCGAAACCCACCACCCGCCCATCCCCGGCCAGACGTGCCAGTTCAGCCAGGGCAGCATCGGTCAGATCAGCGGCATGGTGGGGATGGATGCCCACCGCGGCATAGACGCCGGCATAACGGCGGGCAAAGGCCACCGCCTTTATCGAGCTCGGCAGGTCGATGCCGATGGTGATCACGGCTCTGACCCCGGCGGCCAGGGCCCGGTCCATGACCAGCTCGGCGTAGAGCCCGTCGTCGATCATGTCAAGATGACAATGGCTGTCCACCAGGGAGGCGTGGCGGTCCAGCACGGGGAGGGGTATGTTTTTTTTCTTTTTTGACACGGTAAGTTATCTTCTCATATTCGGTTATTAACTGAGGCGGCCAGGCGCCTTTTGCTTACCTCATCTAACAAATTATTGAAATTCCTGCAACAAAGGGGTAATTATGTGGGTAAAATCCGCCAGCATCAGCAGAGGGGGGTGTTTTTTTCATGCCGCAGTCAGTTCTGGAAGCCATTTATGCGCGCCGCAGCATCCGGGAGTTCACCGGGCAGGAGGTTGCCTTAAGCGACCTGCACGAGATTGTCCGGGCCGGCATCTGGGCTCCTTCCGGCCTCAACAATCAGCCGTGGCGTTTTGTGCTGGTCACGGATGCGCAGACCAGAACAAGGCTCAGCGAAACCACCCATTACAGCCACATCGTGCTGGCCGCCCGGGCGCTGATTGCCGTCTATCTTGACCGGCAGGCCATGTACGATGAGGTGAAGGATCATCAGGCCGCCGGCGCCTGCATTGAAAATATGCTGCTGGCCGCCGAGGCCCTTGGCCTGGGCGCGGTCTGGCTCGGACAGATCCTGAAAAACAAGGAGAAGGTCAATGAGATTCTCGATCTTTCTTCGCAGTACGATCTGATGGCCGTGCTGGCCATCGGTCATCCGCTGCACCGCAAACAGAAATCGTCCCGCAAGGGGCTTGATGTCTTTATTTTAAAAACATTCTCGCAGGAGGATCCCGATGTTTTCCAAAAGTAAACAGAAATGTGCCATTGGTTTTCTTTCCATTCTTTCCCTTTTCCTGTTTTTGGCCGGCTGCGCGAATTACGGCGGGGGCGGCGATGCGCAACAGGGCTATGCCGCGCCAAGCCAGCCCTATTACCCGCCTGATTTCCGTGAGATTCTCATTCCGGACGGCCTGGAGATGAACCGGGAAGATTCCATGTTCGTCAAGACCACCTCCTTTAACGGCGGCGTGTTGACTTTCGAGGGACGGGTTGATGTGATTTCCCTTTCCGACTTTTTCGAAGGTTCCATGCCCAAGAACGGCTGGAGGCAGTCCGGGGTGGTCAAGGCGAAAAATTATCTGCTGATTTTCACCAAGCCCGACAGAACCTGCATGATCACCATCTCCGAAAACAAGCTGAATTTCAAGACCGTGGTCAACATCTATATCTCCCAGGACACCGATTCCATGGGAGGCGGAGCTGAAAGCAGCGGCGGCGGCGAGGAGAATTTCTCCGTTGCTCCGCTGGAGTAAGCGCGGACCATGGCGCCTGTCCTGGAGAATAAACAGATCCTCTGCGGCATCACCGGCTCCATAGCGGCATACAAGGTCTGTGACTGGGTCCGTTCCCTGCAGCGGGACGGGGCGGAGGTCAGGGTGGTGATGACCAGATCCGCCAGGAAATTCGTGACGCCCCTCACCTTTGCCGCACTCACCGGCAATGCGGTGCACGGGGCGATGTTTGCCGCACTTGATGAGGAGCGTATTCCCCATATCAGCCTGGCCCGTTCCAGCGACCTCATTCTGGTGGCCCCGGCCACGGCCCAGACCATCGCCAGGCTGGCCCATGGCCTGGCCGATGATCTGCTGGCCGCCATCGTGCTGGCCAGCGAGGCAAAGGTCGTCGTCTGTCCGGCCATGAACAGCAGAATGTTCCAGCATGCGGCAACCCGGGAGAACATCCGCAGACTCAAAGATTACGGCTACCTGGTGCTGGAGCCGGAGTGCGGCATGATGGCCTGCGGCGAGGAGGGTCCGGGCCGGCTGCCGGAATGGCCCCAGGTGCGGGATGCCATCATCGCCTCCCTGACCCCCCAGGACCTTGCCGGCCAGACGGTGCTGGTCACCGCCGGTCCCACCGAGGAACCCCTTGATCCGGTCCGTTTCCTGGGCAACCGCTCATCCGGCAGGATGGGTTACGCCATGGCCGCCGTGGCCCGCCAGCTCGGCGCCAGGGTGATTCTGGTCAGCGGTCCCACCGGGCTGGCTGCGCCGCCCGGCATCGAGCTGATCAGGGTCCGCACCGCGGCTGAAATGTACCGGGAGGTGTTGAGCCGTTTTGATGTGGCGGACATCATTGTCAAGGCGGCGGCGGTCTCCGATTTCCGGCCGACGGAATTGTCCGCAGCCAAGATCAAGAAAAGCGGGGAGGACGTCTCGCTGCCGCTGACCGCCAACCGGGATATTCTGCAGAAACTCGGGGAGATCAAAGACCAGCGGCCGAGTCCGCCGCTGCTCATCGGTTTTGCCGCGGAAAGCGACAATCTGCTGGCCTATGGCCGGGAAAAGCTGCGGAAGAAGAATCTCGATTATATCGCCGTTAACGACATCACCGCCGCTGACAGCGGTTTCGCGGTGGACACCAACCGGGTGATCCTGCTTGACCGCCGGGGCGGACAGACGGAATTTCCCCTGCTGTCCAAGGAAGAGACGGCCCGGGAGATCTGGCGCCAGGTGCTCAGGGGCTCGGTCAGCGCAACCAGGTCAGCATAGCGGCGCCGATAAGCAGCAGCAGCGGGCCGTTGGTGAAGTAGATGAAATAGATCATGGGATAGCGCTGCCCCATGATCTGCCGCAGATGGTCCTTGTTGATAAGTCCCGGCACCCAGAAGAGCAGCGAGATCACCGTGCCGACCACCACAAAAAATATTCCCACAATCTTCACGATCATTTCCCGGGTGCGTCCTTTTCCGTTTCCTTGTCCATTTTCTCCCCGCTCTCTTTTTCTTCCGGCTGCGCGGCATCCGGCAGGTCGGGCAGCAGATCAAGGGGCAGGGTCAGGGTGTCAAAAATAAAATCCACGGCAGCCTTGCCAATGGCGGTGGGGGAGAGGATGCTGAGTTCCGGCTCCCGCAGCTTGCCGGTCACCTTCACCGGATAGGTGACGATATGCCGTTTTTTACCGCCGATGATGCGGCCGACCAGCGGCACCATGTTGATGATTTTGTCGATGGTTTTAAACGGTACGATGAAAAAGGTCAAGTCCGTGTCCAGGGTGAGCAGATTGATGGTGCCCTGGGCCAGGATATCCATGCCCTCGCCGTCCATGACCGCCTTGTCGAGGATGAACTGATTTTCGTTCACATGGCCCTGCACCTCCAGCAGTTCGTAGCGGAAGCCGCTGGTAAACAGCCCCTGATACAGGTCGGTGAAATTGATCAGCTTGAATATCTTGGAAAGAATATCCATTTTCTGCAGGACGCCGTGTTCCGCCCGCAGCAGGAGCCGGCCTGCGGGGAGATTGCCGTTTTCATCGGTCAGCGAGGCGTTCAGGGAAAAAGGTCCGGCAATGAGGGTGTTTTTTACCCTGGTGCAGGGCAGAAATTCCTCAAAAAGGGGCAGGGCGTCCGGCCGGCTGGTCAGGACGAATTCCCTGCGGCTCAGGGCGTCCTGCCAGGCAATGGCGCCGTCGACATCCAGGCCGCAGAAATTCGAGCCGGTCAGCATCAGCCTGGTTGACTTTTTGTCGCGGAATTCGATGGCGCCGGCCAGCGGCGTGAGTTTGTAACCCTGACTGCCGGCCTCCCCGCTGCCTTCGCCAAACAGAAATTCATCCGCCCGGAGCTTGATGGTGCCGGCGAGATTACCGGACAGCGATGTGGCCAGGTCCTTTTTTTCGGTGCCGCTGAACCTGGCGATGAAGACGGACAGATCATCGAGAAAGCGGATGAGGACAGGCCGGGAAAGGGTCCTGGCCTGCAGGGACAGATCGGTGATCACCTGGTGCGGGGCAAAGCGCAGTTCGCCGGAGCTGCTGACCTGTTCATTTTCAAAGCTGAAGTTCAGTTCCTCGATGGATACCTGTTCGTTGCTGCCGAAAAGGGACAGCCGGGAAACAGCAACCTGCCGCAGGGAGTTGCCCCAGATCCACCGCAGGTCACGCACCTCGGCCCGGCCGTTGAAGCGCAACGGTCTTTCCCCGGCCGGGGCCGCCAGGGTGAAAAAGCCTTCCAGTTCCCCGTCGAGCATCATGCGCGTGTTGAAGATCGCGGCCAGGCTCTGCCAGTCAAGGCGGCCCTGAAAGGAGATCTGCAGGTCCGCCGTCCGGGGGCTGCCGGTGATGGTGAGCAGGCCGTCCTGCTGCTCCCTGAAGAAATGCAGGCTGGTCCGCTGGTGCTGGCCATTTACTGTTTTCACGTCCACCGCCGTTGCCACCGGCGGCCCGGCAAAAGAGTTGTTCTGCACCGTGCCCAGCACCGCCACGCTGCTGTCGGCGAAATGTATTTTCAGCCTGTTCATGGTGCAGGGAATCTTGGGGAAAAAGAGCTCCGGAATCCAGTTTCTGGCGGCCAGCCACTTGCCCTGCTCCGGGGTGACCGGCCCGTCAAGCTGCAGCCAGCCCTGCCAGTCGGAGAAGAGCTGGTGGGAAAATGCGGCGGAGAGCGTCAGCGGTGAGCCGAGAAATCTGGCCTTGTTGTCCGTCAGGGCAACCTGATTCTCCCCCATCTCCAGGGCGCCGGCATCGATAAAGATGGTTTCCGGCAGATGGGCGGTGGTGAAGCTGATCTCCTCCAGGTCCGCCCCCAGCTGATAGTGCCAGAGGGCCGGATGCAGGAAGGGACCGCCGGCGCTGCCCCGGTTGACGCTGATGACTCCGGCCAGGGAGGAAATATGGGGGGTGAGGGCTGCGGCAAGGACGGGATAACGCTTGAGTTCAGCCAGGAAAGAGGCGGCGTCAAGCTTTGCGGCGAGACTTTTTACGGCAAAGGGGATATCGCTGTGGCCCCAGGAAAGACTGCCCGAGCATTCAAGCAGCTGATGGGGGCCGATGGCGGCGGCAATCTGCTGCCAGGCCACCTCGTCGCCATGGATGCGCAGCATGCCTCCCTGCAGGTCGATGGGCCAGCTGAGCCGCTCATAGTTTACCCGTGAACCCTGCAGGTCGGGGATGCTGACATCCACGATGAAATCGCGCAGATCCTCGCCGATGGAGAGATGCCCCATTTTCCGGCCCTGGGAGGAGAATTTCAGCACCTCGCTTCTGAAGTGCTCATCGCGGATGAGATGATGCAGGGTCTGGGGCAGGGTGGCCAGGTCCGCGTCGATATCCAGATCAAGCCTGAAAAGATGGTTGTTCTCGGAGAGCCCCAGGGAGAAGGAACCCTGTGAGCCGAAATGCCGGCCGAGCCAGGTGGTCAGGTTGTAGCCGTGGATATTGCCGTCCTTGATGATGATGGGTCCGGAGGCCCGGTCAAGATCAAGATCCACTTCCGGCACATGAATGTCGGCGCTGTCCACCTCAACGTTGATGGTCATCGCCTCCAGCTTGGCAAAGTCGGCCAGGGGGGCGTTGAAGGAATAGGTGGCGGAACTGGCCCGGCCGCCGCGCACCACGTCGCAGACCGTGGCGGTGATATGTTCATCGCCCAGCAGATCGAGCAGCCTGGCGCGCACCCCGCTGAGATCGATATCCCGGGCGGCGAGATCGAGCCGGTAGAGGGGCAGGGGGGAATCGGCGGCAAAGGTGCGGCTGACCAGGCCGGAAAAAGAGACCTGCGGCTCGGCAAGGTTCAGCTCGTAGATCTTGGCCGAGAGATCCGCCCCGTTTTTTTCCAGCAGCAGCTTGGCCCGGGGAATGTGAAAGGCCACCGGCTTCTCCAGCCGCTGCAGGGAAAAGGCCGGGATGCCGCCGTCAAACAGGAGCTGCATGGACTGCCGGCCCTGGCCGATGATGTCGCAGCTGAAATCCACCCGGGAGGCCAGTGCTTGCATCACCGTGCCGGTCAGCTCGCCAAGCCGGGCCAGGTCGAATTTTTCCGCCTGCAGCGTGCCGGAATAGGAGGCGGAAGAGGGGAGAAAGGTGCCGTGCAGGGACAAAACCTCGGCAAAGGAGGAACTGCTCCGCAGATTGACGGTCAGGTGATCGGATTTTTTGCGGATCTTGAGGCGGATGTCGTTGAAAGAGAGTTTTCTGCAGGCAAAGCGCTCCGTGGCAAAGCCGGCAACAGCCAGTGAGCCGTCATCCACCGTGACATTGACCAGGGGCAGACCGGGCGGCCCCTGTCCCGCGCCTCTTGTACGCTCCGTCAGAAAAGAGGGGTGCACCGTGACCTGGGGTGAGCGCAGATACAGGCGGCCGATGGCCACCCGGCGGGCCAGGAGGGCCTGCCAGTCCGGGTAGATCCTGGTCTTCGGCAGCCGCAGGACAAAATCGCGATGGGTGACGGTGGCGTCGAACAGGGTCAGGTGGGGCAGGGGCCCCCAGCGCCAGTGGATCCGGCCGATGGCCACCTCGGCGTTCAGGGCCGTGCTGGCCTGCCGCACCAGTTCCGACTGCACCTCCCTGACCGCCAGCATTCCGGGGGCCAGATAGAGCAGCACCCCGAGCAGCCCGACGAGAAGAATAATTTTGTATATCCGGCTCATCCGGCGGGCTTACTCAATACCTTGCAGCATCTGATCAATGATTGTCAGGCCACCCTGCCAGAAGTTCCGGTCGTTCAAGTCAACGCCGAAGGGCTGCAGGAGTTCATAGGGCGACAGGCTGCCGCCCTGGCTGAGCAGATGCAGATATCTGGGGATGAACTGCCTGCCCTCGTGCTGGTAGAGATTATAGAGGGCCAGCACCAGCAGCTCGCCGAAGGCATAGGAATAGACATAGCCCGGCGAATGGAGAAAATGGGGAATGTATGACCACCAGATGCCGTAATTGTCGGTCAGGGTGACCGAATCGCCGAACATCTCCCGCTGGGTGGTGAGCCACAGTTCACGCAGCCGGTCGGGGGACAGTTCGCCCTTCTCCCTTCTGGCGTTGTGGATCAGGTTCTCAAAACGGTTCATCGACACCTGGCGGAAGACGGTGGCGAAAATGGATTCCAGCTTTTGGCAGGTGAAGGCCTTGCGTTCCCCGGCGTCGGTGAGCAGGGCCAGCTGGTCATGGAAGATAAGCAGCTCGGCGAAGACCGAGGCGGTTTCGGCCAGCACCAGGGGCGTGCCGCTGTTGAAGTAGCCCTGCCTGGCCGAAAGAAACTGATGGACGCCGTGCCCCAGTTCATGGGCCACGGTGGAGACGTCGCGGATATTGCCGGTAAAGTTGACCAGCACGTAGGGGTGGACCTCCGGCACGCAGGGATGGGCAAAGGCGCCGCCCCGTTTGCCCTCCAGCACCGGGGCGTGGATCCACTGGCGGTCAAAGAAGAAGGAGGCGATTTCCGCCATTTTCGGCGAAAAATTACGGAAGCCGGCCAGCACCATCTCCCGGCACTCCTCCCAGCCGATGGTGGCCGACGGCAGATGGGGCAGGGGGGCGTAGCGATCGTAATCCTTGAGTTCGTCCAGCCCCAGCAGCTCTTTTTTTACCCGGTAATAGCGCTGGACAATGTCGTAGCGGGAAATGGCCGCCTCAATCAGCACCTCCACCGTGGCATCCTCCAGTTCATTGGCGAGATTCATGGAGTTGATCCAGTTGGGATAGCTGCGCAGCCGGTCGCTGATCATCTTGTCGGCCAGCACGGTGTTGAAGATGTGGGTGAGGATGTGCAGCTGGCTCTGCAGCCCCTCGGTCAGCTCGTCGGCCGCCTTGCGCCGCACCTCCCGGTCCGGGGAGTAGAGATCGGCCAGCACCTCCTCCTCGGTACGTTTTGCCTCGCCGAACTGCAGATGGCCGAGCACCTTTTCAAAGAGATTGGTCCAGCTGCTCCGGCCCACCGGCGCGGTTTCGATGAGCAGGGTCTCCTCGGCGTGGGAGAGCAGATGGCTGGCATAGCGGCGGATGTTCTGCAGGTAATGGCGGTAATGGGCAGTTTCCCCGGAGTCGAGCAGGGAACCCGCGGTTTTTTCGTCCATCTTGCTCCATTCCAGTTCAAAGAACACCGTTTCCCGGGCAATGCGGCTTGCGGTCTCCTTGATCTGCTGCAGGAAGGCGCCGGCTTCCGGGTTTTTTATCTGGGTGGTGAAGTTGAGAAAGGCATAGGTGGCCACCCTGGCGATAAAGGATTCAATCCTCTCAAAACGCCGGACCAGACGGGCAAGCCCGGCCGGGTCGAGGGTGTCGAGTCTGCCGGCAAAGGAGTCCTTAAGCAGGGCCGCCTCCTCCTCGCAGAAGGCGATGTCCTCCTGGATGGCCGGGTCCTGCAGCGAACCGTACAGGTCATGAAGATTCCACAATACGGCGGTGGTGCCGAGTTTTTCATTCAATTCGTCTGCCATGAAGAATATCCTTATCGATGAGAAAATACCTGTTATAATCTGTTGATCATTTCATTTTCCGCAGCAGCCGGAAAAAGAGAGCGGAGCGCTCAGCCGCGGACGCCATGCCCCGGGCCGGGCCTCACGCGATTTTCTCCGGTGGCTGGCTGGAACTTGCGGCAATTATTATAAAATAATAACAGCTGCCGAAAGAAAAACAAGGGCAGCCGGCAGCACCTGAGCTGCCGGCTGCCCTTGCGGAGTATCATATCATTTTTTTTAAAAAATACATCAGCGTAACTAGGCAGAGAGGCAAAGAATTTTGCAAAAAGACAAAAAAATGGTTTTTAATTGAGGTTGCACCCCGCCGGAAAGCGGGATATAGAATGTAACTCGGAAATACCGGGCCAACCCCTTAACTTCTGACTGTCTCGTAAAAAATTCTCGACCGCCTACAGTGCACGATAACTTATTGATTTATCGTCACGAAAATCTGACGGCAGGGCTTTTTACTTCCCGTGAGGGGCATAAATACGCAGTCATCAATTTTCTTTTTCGTAACAGCCCATATGTCTGCAACAGTAGCCTACGATGAATCAAAAATAAAGACCCTGAGTTCACTGGAGCATATCCGCCTGCGGCCCGGCATGTACATCGGCCGTCTCGGCAACGGCTCCCATCCTGACGACGGCATCTATATCCTGCTCAAAGAGGTGATTGATAATGCGGTGGATGAATTTATCATGGGGGCGGGCAAGAAGGTCGTCATCACCATAGGCGACGGCGAAGAGGGCCGGGTCAAGGTGCGCGATTTCGGCCGCGGCATCCCCCTGGGCAAGCTGGTGGAATGCGTGTCGGTGATCAATACCGGCGCCAAATACAATACCGATGTCTTTCAGTTTTCCGTGGGCCTCAACGGAGTGGGCACCAAGGCGGTCAACGCCCTGTCGGAAAAATTCATGGTCACCTCCTTCAGGGACGGCCGCTTTAGCCGGGCCGAGTTTGCCGAAGGCATTCTCGTGGGGCAGGACGAGGGCGAGACCACGGAAAAGAACGGCACCCTGGTGGAGTTTCTGCCCAACCGGACCCATTTCGAGGAGTATGCCTTCAACCTGGATTTTGTCCGCAAGCGGCTGTGGCGCTATGCCTACCTCAACGCCGGGCTGAAGCTGTGCCTGGAAAGGGAATGCTTCTTTTCCGCCCATGGCCTGCTCGATCTGCTGGCCAACGAGATCGACGAGGGCCGGCTCTATGAGCCCCTCTACTACAAGGACGAAACCCTGGAATTCGCCTTCTGTCATACCGAGGGCTACGGTGAGAATTACTTCTCCTTTGTCAACGGCACCTTTACCAACGAAGGCGGCACCCACCTGTCGGCCTTCCGCGAAGGGATCCTCAAGGGAGTCAACGAGTTCACCGGCAAAAAATACCTGGGCGAGGACGTACGGGAGGGCATTGTCGGCACGGTGGCGGTGAAGATCAAGGACCCGATCTTCGAGTCCCAGACCAAGAACAAGCTGGGCAACACCGAGATCAGGGGCACCATCGTCAACCGGGTCAGGGATTTTGTCTGCGATTATCTCTACAAGGACAAGGAAGTCACCGAGGTCCTCATCGACAAGATCCAGCAGAACGAGAAGGTGCGCAAGGAGCTGCAGCATGTGCGCAAGGAGGCCAAGGCCAAGGCCAAGAAGGTGGCCATCCGGGTGCCCCAGCTCAAAGACTGCAAGTACCATCCCGGCAAGGACAACCCCTCTGTTCCCGGCCGGGAGAACATGATCTTCATCACCGAGGGCCAGTCCGCCTCGGGCTCCATTGTCAGCGCCAGGGATCCCATGACCCAGGCGGTCTTTTCCATGAAGGGCAAGCCGATGAATGTCTATGGTCAGTCCCTGACCCTGCTCTACAGAAACGAGGAGATGTACAACATGATGCGGGCCCTCAATATCGAGGAATCGGTGGGCGGCCTGCGCTACGACAAGGTGATCCTGGCCACCGACGCCGATGTGGACGGCCTGCATATCAGAAACCTGCTGCTCACCTTCTTTCTCACCTATTTTGAAAACCTGGTGAAAAGGGGCCATGTCTACATCCTGGAAACCCCCATCTTCCGGGTGCGCAACAAGGAGCAAACCCGCTACTGCTATTCGGAAAAGGAAAAAAGCGAGGCTGAAAAGGCGCTGAAGGGCAGGGGCAAGGCGGATAAACGGGTGGAGATCACCAGGTTCAAGGGGCTGGGCGAGATCTCGCCCCGGGAGTTCAAACAGTTCATCGGCCCGGGCATGCGCCTGCAGCAGGTCAGCATCGACCGGCTCAGCGATGTGCCGCGGCTGCTCACCTTCTACATGGGCAAAAACACGCCGGTGCGCAAAGAGTACATTATGACGCATCTGGTCTGATTAGTCTAACTGGTCTCACTAGTCTCACTGGTCGGAGGCTGATTCATCGGACAAATCAGACCAGTAGGACCAGTAAGACCAGCAAGACCAGTAGGACCAGTAGGACCAGTAAGACCAGTAAGACAAAAAAACATGGAAAATCACACCGAATACGGCTCCCTGCATCAGCTGTTTGACTCCAACTTCATGGACTACACCTCCTATGTGATCAAGGAGCGGGCCATTCCGGACGTCACCGACGGCCTGAAGCCGGTGCAGCGGCGCATCATGCAGACCCTGTTCAACATGGATGACGGCCGTTTCAGCAAGGTGGCCAATGTGGTGGGCGAAACCATGAAGCTCCACCCGCATGGCGACCAGTCCATCTTCGGCGCCCTGGTCAACCTGGCCAACAAGGGCTACCTCATCGAACGTCAGGGCAACTACGGCAACATCTTCACCGGCGACGGCCCGTCCGCGGCCCGCTACATCGAATGCCGCCTCACCCAGCTGGCCAGGGAAATCCTCTTCAACAAAGACCTGACGGAATTCGTCGATTCCTATGACGGACGCATGCAGGAGCCGGTGGTGCTGCCGGCCAAGCTGCCGCTGCTGCTGCTGCAGGGGGCGGACGGCATTGCCGTGGGCATGGCCACCAAGATCATGCCCCATAATTTCTGCGAGCTGCTGGAGGCCCAGAAGAAGATATTAAAAGACGAGCCCTTTGCCCTCTACCCTGATTTTCCCCAGGCCGGGCTGATGGACGTCTCCGGCTACAATGACGGCAACGGCCGGATCAGGTGCCGGGCGCGCATCGTGGAAAAAAACGAGAAAACCATTCTCATCAAGGAGATCCCTTATACCACCACCACCCTGTCGCTGATGGAGAGCATCGAGAAGGCGGCCAAGTCAGGCAAGATCAGGATCGTTTCCATCAACGACTATACCGCCGAGGAGGTGGAGATCGAGATCAAGCTGGCCCGGGGCATCTACGCCGAGGACACCATCCGGGCCCTCTACGCCTTTTCCGACTGCGAGGTGCCCATCAGCCCCAATCTCACCTGTCTGCGCAACAACCGGCCGGTGAACATCCCGGTCAGTGAGCTGCTGCGGGACAACACGGCAAAACTCAAGGCGGACCTGGAAAAGGAACTCCGGATCGAGCTGGACCGGCTGCGGGAAAAACTGCATGCCCAGCTGCTGGAACAGATCTTTATCGAGGAGCGGCTCTACAAGCAGATCGAGGAGTGCACCAGCTACCGGCTAGTGATCGACACGGTGAAAGAGTCCCTGGTTCCCTTCCGGGAGATGCTGCTGCGGGACGTCACCCAGGAGGACATCGAGCGGCTGCTGGAGATCCGCATCCGCCGCATCTCCCGCTATGACCTTGACAAGAAACGCAAGGACATCAAGGAGATCCGGGACCGCATGCGGGAGGTGGAAAAGGAGCTGCAGGACATGGTGGGCTTCACCCTGCGCTACCTGGACCGGCTGCTTGCGACTTACGGCCATCTTTACCCGCGGCGCACGGAGATCACCACCTTTTCCGAGGTGGAGGCCAGGGAGGTGGCGCTCTCCAATCTCACCGTGGGCTACCACCGGGAGAGCGGCTTTCTCGGCCATCAGGTCAAAACCGACTGCGAGCGCTCCTTTGCCTGCTCCGAGTATGACAAGCTGCTGCTCTTTTACAACAACGGCGCCTACAAGGTCATTCATGTGGCTGACAAGGTCTTTGTAGGCTCCGATCTGTGCTGGGTGGGCACGGTGGATGAAAAACTGGTCTTCAATGTGATTTATCTGGACGGCGAGGAGGGGCTGAGCTATGTCAAGCGCTTCCATTGCCCCAAGTTCATCCTGGAAAAGGAGTACCATCTTTTCCCGCCGCACCGTAAATCAATCATCCAGTTCCTCTCCCTGGGCGAGGGGAGCAGAATCCGCATCCACCTGAAACCCTCCAAAAGGGCCAAGAAGAACTATGAGGATTTCTGCTTTGATGAGTTTCTCATCAAGGGCTCAATCGCCAAGGGAAAACGGGTGTCCACCCGGCCGGTGCGGCGTATTGCCGAACTGAGCGAGAAAAAAAGCGGGGAGGAGGGACAGGACCCCAAGATCCTGTCCCTGTTTGATGAAAAGAAATGAAACGTTCCAGCGTGTCAGCGTTTGAACGTTGGAACGCTTGAACGTTGGAACGTTGGAACGTTACTTCTCCTCGTACACCTTGAGCATGACCACATCGGTCTTGGGTACGTCGCTGTAAAATCCCATCTTGGTGGTGGGGGTGGCGACGATTTTATCAACCACCTCCATGCCGTCAATCACCCTGGCGAAGACCGCATAGCCGAAGGCCGTGGGCGATTTGCCCCGGTGATCAAGGCTCGCGTTATCCACCACGTTGATGAAGAACTGGCTGGTGGCGCTGTAAATATCCTGGGTACGGGCCATGGACAGGGTGCCCCGGCTGTTTTTCAGGCCGTTGTCCGCCTCGTTGACTATCGGTTCATGGGTGTTTCTTTTTTTCATGCCCGGTTCAAAACCGCCGCCCTGCACGACAAAGCCGGGAATGACCCGGTGGAAGATCAGGCCGTTGAAGAATCCTTCGTTCACGTAGCGGCGGAAGTTGCTGCAGGTAATGGGCGCCTTGTCGTCGAAGAGTTCGAGCTTGATGGTTCCCATGCTTGTTTCCATGATAACCTTCGCCTTGGTTGGCGCGCTGCCGGCAGCATGGGCCAGCAGAGGCTGGCAGAGCAGCAGTAAAAAAATAAGCAGTTTTTGCATCATTATTTTCCCTCCTGAAGATGAAATTGGTTGTAGAGTTTTCCGCTTTGATTTCCTACCATTAACCCGTTCACTTTTTTTTGACAACGTTTCCCTGCGCAGG
Organism: Desulfurivibrio sp.; assembly: GCA_003605035.1. Classification (GTDB taxonomy): domain Bacteria; phylum Desulfobacterota; class Desulfobulbia; order Desulfobulbales; family SURF-16; genus SURF-16. Next base: position 74,734 of record QZKJ01000060.1, on the reverse strand, counting down.
TTCCGCCCCTTGTCCCGGCAAGAATAAGGTTTGATTTTTGCTACTCCACCATATATAGTACCCGGAACCAAGAGGCCCGGCCGATGTGGTATAGTGCGGGTAACTGTTCCAATTTACAGGAAATAGTATTATTACCAATGACTATGAAAATCAACCGGAATATGCATTTTTCAGGCAACGGGCATCTGGAAGCCGAACTGGCGGGCGGCTGTCCCCCCATGGACGGCCAGATCCTCACAGCCGGGCCCGGCCCCGCCGTTTTCCTGCAGAAGCGGCGCCTGGCCGTCAGCGCGGTGCTGGTTCTGCTCTGCCTCTCTCTCATCGTGGTTTATCTGGCCAGGCGTCCCTCGCTGCCGGGCCTTACCCGGCAGAAGACCGCTCCCCGCCCCCGGGCCGAGAAGGTGCGGCCCATCCGGGTCGCCTCCACTGACGAACTGCTGCAAAATCTGCGCAGCAGCAACCTGTGGGACATCGGGGAGCAATCCGTCGTGCCGCCGGTGCTGTTCGCCAATCTGCCCCAGGATATGAGCGACCTGGATGTGGCGACCAAGAAAAGGGCCTTTATCAGCACCCTGCTGCCCATCAGTCTCATTGCCATCAATGAGGTGGCCCAGGAGAAGAAAACCCTGCTGGATATTCTCGACAGGCTGGACGGTACGGAGGATACCCTCTATTTTGACGAGGAGGCTGACTGGCCCGAGAGTATCAGCGCCCCGGAAATAGATTTTCTCCGGCGCCTCGCCCGGAAATACCGCACCAATTCCATAGAAAAGCTGCAGCTCCGGGTGGACGTGGTGCCGGTCAGCCTCATCCTCGCCCAGGGCGCCCTGGAATCTTCCTGGGGCGGTTCCCGTTTTGCCGCGGAAGGCAACAACCTCTTCGGCATCTACACCTGGGGCGACAGGGGCATGATCCCGGCCAACCGTGCGGAGGGCGACCTGCACAAGGTGGCCTCCTATGACAGCCTGCTTGATTCGGTGCGCGCCTACCTGCTGATGATCAACCGCCTGCCGGCCTATACCTCCCTGCGGGAACTGCGCAGCCGCACCGAAAGTTCCATGGCTATTGCCGAAGGTCTGTTCTCCTATTCGGAAAGACGGAACTCCTATATCGAGGATGTGAAGCAGATTATTGACGTCAATGAGCTGCAGCGCTTTGATTCCATGGAACTCGGGGAAAATTTCCTGCGGCAGCCGGCGGATATGCCCGCAACCATTATCTCTTCTGACAGGATAACTAATGCGTGCATTTAAAAGTAGCGCTGTTTCAGCTTGTTACTTGTTGATCATCATCCTTTTTCTTACGTTTTTCATCCCCCTGGCCAGCCGGGCCGGCGAGGCCGGCGGTCCCGGGGTCACCGTGCTGATCTACCACCGCTTCGACGAAAGCAGATACCCCACCACCAATGTCAGCGCCGAGCGCTTCCGCGAACAGCTGGCCTACCTGATGGTCAACAATTACCGGGTCATCTCCCTGGCTGATCTGGTCAGCGCCATCGAACACAGGACGCCGCTGCCCGACAGGGCCGTGGTGATCACCATTGACGACGGCTACCGCAGCGTCTACGAGAAGGCCTGGCCCATCCTCAAGTCCTTCGGCTACCCGTTCACGGTTTTCCTCTATGTGAAAGGGGTGGAGAGCGGTTCCCAGGCCTATATGAGCTGGGACCAGGTGCGCGAGATGCAGGAGCAGGGCGGGGATTTCCAGGACCACTCCTATTCGCACAACCGCATGGCCGACCGGCCAAAAGGGCTGGACGAGGCCGGCTACCGGGCCTGGCTCAGGGACGATCTGGCCAAAGGCGCCCGGATTCTCGAGCAGCAGCTGGGACACCGGGCCAGATTTCTATCCATTCCCTACGGCGAATACAACACCATTGTTCAGGAGGAGGCCGGGAAACTTGGCTACGCGGCACTGCTCAGCCAGGACCCCGGCTCCATCAGCCTGGAGACGGATCTGCACTCCATCCCCCGGGAGCCGATTCTCGGCAATGAGTGGAGCACCATGAAACATTTCGAGGAGGTGCTGAACCGCATCGACATGCCGGTGACGGTGATGGACCCCCCGCCCGCGCCGCTTAAAAGCGCCCTGGTGAAGAAATTCGGTGCGACCCTGCTCTATCCGGATCGCTATGAGCCTGCCTCCCTGGGGATTTATGTCTCTGACCTGGGCTGGCGCAAGGCCAGTCTTGAGGGCGGCTTTGCCTTCATCGACAATGAGCGGCCCCTGCAGCGCCATGTGAACCGGGTGACGGTGAGCGGCCGGGACAGGAAAAGCGGCCGCCTCGCCCTGCGCAGCTGGATGATCATTCGGCCTGACTGATTGGTCTGATTGGTCTTACTGGTCTTACTTGTCTGGCTGGTCCAGTTTCGGTTGATCTACGTTCATGTCTTGTTGAATCAGACCTGGCGGGTGAGTAGGGGTACCCCTTGTGGGTATCCTTTTTTTATGCGGTGTTTGATTGGGCAACCACCAGGGTTGCCCTGCGACCGGTGTTGTGGGGAGGGTAGGAGCGGGCCATGCCCGCGATCCATTGACCAGCCCGACCAGCCCGACCAGTTAGACCAGTCAGACCAGCAAGACCAGTAGGACCAGTCAGACCAATCTCTACTTCCCGAAACAACAGACCGGATACTGGCATTTTTTGCAGTTGCGGCACAGGCCGCCGTGGCCCATGCGGGCCAAGTCCTCCCTGGTGATGGTCTCACCGCACAGCACCCTGGGCAGAATGAGATCAAAGACCGTGATCCTGTGGAACATGCCGCAGGCCGGCAGGCCCAGCACCGGCACCTGGCCGATCCGGCCGGTGAGGAACATGGCGCCGGGCAGCACCGGGGTGCCGTAGCAGACCTCCGTGGCCCCGGCTTTTATGATGCCGGCCCTGGTCACGTCATCCGGGTCAACCGACATGCCGCCGCTGGTGATGATGAGATCCGCCCCTTGCTGCAGGCAGGCGGTGATCTCGGCGGCGATCAGCTCCGCATCATCCGGGGCAAAGGCCACCTTGACCACCCTGGAGCCGAGTTTTGCGAGCTTTTCCCGCAGGACCGGCTCAAAGGAATCCTTGATCCGGCCGTAAAAGACCTCGCTGCCGGTAATCACCAGCCCGGCCCTGGCCTCGCGCAGCTTTTTGACCTCAAGCAGGCCGCCGGCCTGCCGGGCAACGGCCGCGGCCTGTTCCACCAGCTGCCGTTCGGAGATCAGCGGAATCAGCCGGGTGGCCGCCACCTGTTCGCCCTTGCTGACCGGGGTGTTGTCATGCAGGGTGGCGCACATCACCTCACCCAGCAGGTTGAAACGGTAGAGGGCCTCAGTGTTTACCTTGAGCAGCCCGTCATGGGCCGCCACCAGGCTGATCTTGCCCTCGGTGGGCCGGCCGGAGAGGAGCACGCCTTCCCCGGCCATGGCCTCGGCCATCAGCTGGGCCGCCTCGTTCTCGTGGATCTCGTTGTCGTCCAGGGTGAGGATATAGATCCGCTCCTTGCCGAGCCGCCGCAGGTGCTCCACATCCTCGGGCCGGATGATGTGGCCCTTTTTAAAGGCCGGGCCCTTGAAGGCCCCGCTGTCCGCGCCTGCCTGTCTGATTTCGGTGATATCATGGGGCAGCACCATGCCCACCGCCTGATCAACGGGTATTGTCTTTGCCGGCATATTCTCCCTTCTTACTTTTCACTCCTCACTTTTCACTTCATAATAGCGGCCAAAGGCGCAGCCCCTGCACAGGGTGCGGCCGTCCTGTTCCGCCTCGCGGCCGTCCTGCACCCAGTCGCCGCACTGCTGGCACTGCACCCGCTTCATGGGACGGCCTGGCATGTCGTACGCCGGGATGGCGACCGTGACCGGCTGGATGGCGAACAGCTCCTTCTCCGGCATGACCCGGTAGGCCTCCAGCTGCTGCTTGTACTTGTCGTCCAGCTGCGGGCTGTATTTTCTGGCCAGCTCGCGGGATTCCTCCCGGGCCGTGATGCGCACCGCCTTGCCGGTGGAGAGGTTGACAAAGGTGGCGGCCATGATGCCGTAATCAACCCACTTGAGCGAGCGTTTGCCCAGGGAGCAGCCGGTCACCGACTGGATGGCATCGGTGGCGCAGCGGTCGATCTCAACCAGCACGTAGAGGCTTTTGCGCTGCTTGCCCCTGGGGTCGGTGATGCCGATCTCCCGCAGGCCGAGCATGGCCATGCGCACCCCGATCACCTGGCCGGCGCAGATATGGCCGTGGATGCGGGTCGATTCTTCCAGCAGCTCCTCAAAGCTCGGCTGGGCAAAGGATTGGGCGATTGCGGTATACATGGTTTCAGGCTTTTTTCAGATGGGGATGGTTCAGGTCCAGGGCCTTGTTCCACTGGTCGATGCGGCTCTGCATTTTCTGGTACAGCTCGCTGGTGTCGCCCTCGATGGTGACGGAGATGATCTTGTCGCCCTGGGCAATGGCGTTCACCACGTCCATGTCGGCCTGGCCGGCCACCTCGCCGAACACCGCGTGCTTGCCGTCCAGCCAGGGGCAGGGGACATGGGTGATGAAGAACTGGCTGCCGTTGGTCTTGGGCCCGGCGTTGGCCATGGAGAGCTTGCCTGGCGCGTCGTGCCGCAGCCGGCGGTCGAATTCGTCTTCGAAACGGTAGCCCGGCTCGCCGGTGCCGGTGCCCTGGGGGCAGCCGCCCTGGACCATGAATTCCTTGATGACCCGGTGGAAGTTGAGGCCGTCATAAAAACCGCGTCTGGCCAGGTTGACAAAGCTGGCCACGGTGAGCGGCACCATGTCGGCAAAGAGTTTCAGATTGATGACGCCCTTTGAGGTCTCCATTCTGGCGATGATGTCATTTTGCGCTGCCATGATTTATTCCTTTTGTTTTATTTGAAATGTGATATTAGTCTGGCTGGTCTGACTGGTCTGACTGGTCTGACTTGTCTGGCTGGTCTTATTGGTCCTATTGGTCACTGGTCTGGTAAATCCGGTCAGACCGGAGATTTCTGTCCTGCCGGCCAGGACAGTCCGTGCTGGTAGGACAATATGTCGGCGGTTTCCAGGGCTGCCACCATTTCCGTAAGGGCAACCCTGGTGGTTGCCCGGCAGGTATCGGCTTCCTGGACCAAGGGTACCCACAAGGGGTGCCCCTACGACCAGCAAGACCAGTCAGACCAGTAGGACCAGTCAGACCAGCAAGACCAATAAATACCCCAATCCGACTTTTATTTCAACTGATGACATTTCACCGGCCAGGAGCAGAGATGGATTTTCCCGAACTCACCGAAGAAGAAGAGGTCCGCGATATCTTTTTTGGCATCATCAACCGTTTTATCGGTTTTTACACCAGGGATTCGCAGAAGTACTCGCAAAACGATACGGCCAACGAATACCCCTTCGTGCCCATGGACACCCGGCAGCTGTTTGATCAGCTCCGTTTTGCGGCAAAATATCTCAAGGAGAATACGCCGCGGGAGGCGCCGTTCACCCTGCTTGATATCGGCTGCGGCATCGGCAATGTCATGCTCTTTGCCGAACAGATGGAGTTTGATGTTTTTGGTTTTGAAAAGGATGAATACCCCCTGCAGATCGCCCGCAAGCTGATGGGCCCCGAGCGGGCCACCCATGGTGATCTGTGGCGGTATGACGATTACGGCCGCTTTGACGTCATCTATTACTTCCGGCCCCTGGCCAACGGCGATGACGAGCGGCGCTTTGAACGGATGATCGAGGACAAAATGCGGCCCGGCGCCCTCCTCATCGCCAACCGCAAGATGAGCGAGGATATTTTCACCGACCCCCGTTTCGTCAAATTGAGCGGCGAGCTGCCGGTGTGGCGCAAGCTCGCTGCGTAGGGACTTCACCAACCTTATTAATACGTTGATAACACGATAATTTTCAATAACTGCCGTGGGAGCGGGCCATGCCCGCGACTGTTTGTTCCGGGAGCCCAAAGGTCGCGGGCATGGCCTGCTCCTACGACGCCCTCTGACCGTAACGGTAGCGCAGATCCTGCAGCAGCATGGCCTGCAGGGTGGCGTCGAGGAACGCTTTGCGGCAGTCAACCCCGGCCATGTGGCCGTCCCGCTGAAAGGCCATGAAGCGGCAGCCGCCGAAGCAGAGCGGCAGGTAGAGGCACTCCCGGCATTTTTGCTCCTTCTGCCAGTGAAAGAGATGATGGCTCTCGCGGTATCGCTCGTCCACCCCCTGCCAGATATCGCCGATTTGAAACTGCTTATGGCCCACCCAGGTGACGCATTTGTAGAGGCTGCCGTCGTAATGGACGGTAAAGGCGTCGTCCACCTCCACGGCGCAGGGCTGGGGCCCCAGTTCCGGCACGGTATAGCCCCGGCGGTAGACCTCCTCCCGCACGTGGAGCGACGCCTCCCGCAGCCAGGGCTCGTTGATGGTGGCGCAGCCGCCCTGGTACTCATTGGCGGTGAGCGTATCGTTTACCTGGAGAACGATGTTGAAGTTGACATGCTCTATTTTGTCCGGGGTCAGGCCGTGGCTGGCCAGCAGGTCAAGCAGAGGGCCGAACTGGCGGTAAGTCTCGCCGGTGTAGTTGCCGCCCAGGCGGATATGGGTCAGGCCGCAGACCCTGGCCAGGTTGCGGACAATGATGTCAAAGCTCGGCCGGCCCGACTTGAAGGGCCGGAAATGGTTGTGGTTGTCCGGCAGGCCGTCCAGGGTCACCTTGACCCCGTTCAGGCCCCAGACGTTCAGTTCCTCCACCACCTCTTCGCTGAGCAGGGAGCCGTTGGAGACCAGATCGATCTTGAACTCGGCCCCGCGGCTCTCGACCAGGGGTTTGAGCCGCCGGGCCAGGTAAAGGAGGCGCTGGCGGTAGAGCAGGGGCTCGCCGCCGTAGACCTGCAGCAGCAGCTTTTTCTTGTCCGGCCCGAAACGCTCTTTGACAAAGGCGACCAGCTGGTCCGCCGTGGCGTCATCCATGGCCTTGCCGCCGCCCTTCCGGCTGCCCTGGAAACAGTAGCGGCAGGCGAAATTGCACTCCATGCCCAGCACCAGGGCCAGGGTCAGGTTGGGATTAAGCCGGTTGATGTCATCCAGGTAGTGCAGGACCTGTTGCCGTTCCGTGGCGGCATCGGCCACCAGAAAGCCCATTTCCGTGAGCTGGCCGATATCCTCCTCGCCGGCCCGGCCCTTTTCCAGGGCGGCGAAATCCTCTTCGGCCAGCTGAATCAGGGCCCCGGTACGGGCGGCAAAGAGCAGGACCTGGCCGGGGATGGCGGGGTGGCGGCAGGTGATCAGATAGGGGGTGAGTTGCATGGCTCGTTTCTCCCAAAAAAAAAGGAGAGCCGCGGCTCTCCCCAAAAAGGTGAACAACCGCGGGCCTTATTTCGTGGCGGAAGGCGCTCCCTTACAGCATCCTTCTAAAGAAGCCACTTCCTGCACTTTTTTACCGTTGTTCAGGACTTTGATAGGTTTTTTCATGTTTTCCTCCCTGCTAAGTAAAGATTAAAAAAAAGCCTTGCGGCCCTGGCCAAGAGTTCCGGCCGGAAAGGGGGAGGGCATCAGAAGCGCACCACAATGCCCGCCTCCACCCAGCGGTCCGGGTTGGGGTATTCATAGTCAAAGTACTGGCTGGCGTTGAAGAGGTTATGGGCCTTGACATAGATTTCCACCGGCACGGCGGACACCTTGAGGTCCTTGCTGAGCAGGGCATCCCACAGGAAATCGTCGTATTGCGGCCTCTCGTTTTTCACTGACCTGTTCATCCAGTAATAATGGCCGGCCAGTTCGGCCCGCCAGCCCTGCGCATGATTGGTGTAGTCGACGATGACATTGGCCACATAGGTTTCATCGTTTTCCCGGTCTTCAGAGCCGCCGCCCATGCTGTCCTCAATGACCAGGGTGAAATTGGTGGTGAGCCGCAGGCCGTGAAACTCTACGGTCCTGGCCTCAAGCTCCACCCCGTTCCAGCGGATGGTGCCGGCATTGGACCAGGGCGGGTTCACGTCGGTATACCAGGCGTCCTCCACCTTCTGGTGAAAGAGGGTGCATTTCAGCCACAGATAGGGAAGGCGGCCGGTTTCCACCCCGGCCTGGTAGGCCCAGATGGTCTCCGGCTCCAGGTCCGGGGAATGGGCGGAGGCGGAGAGGTAGGGGGCGGAAAAACCCCTGGCAATGGAGGCGCGCAGCAGGGTGTCAGCAAACAGCTGGTAAGTAGCGCCGAGGGAGGGGCTGACGAACTCCTCGGAGTTGGCGTTGTAGTCGTAGCGCAGGCCGGGGGTCATGGAGAAGCGGCCCAGGGCAAAGGTGGCGTTGGCATAGAGACCGCGGCGCTCCTCTTTTTCCGTCTCGGCGAAGGTGGTGGAGGGGCCATTGAAATAGCGGCCCAGGCTGCTCTCGTAGTCCATCTTGCCGCGGCTGGACTCAAAGCCGAGGTTGGCGGTGAAGCTCTCCTCGGCCCAGGTGAGGCGGCTGGCAAAGCTGTTTGCCGCGTCATCCCACTGCTCGCCATAGATGAGATCCCCCTGTGCCCTGCCCGGGCCGCTGTCCAGTGAAAATAAGTCATGGGCATAGTCATTTTCAAAGCGCTGGACGGCCAGGTGCAGACTCAGCCGCTCGGTCAGTTCGGTATCAAAGAACAGGGTGGCCCACAGGTTGCGGTGATCGATCTCGTCGTAGAGATCGAGCCCGGTGATATCCCAGGCGTTGCTCCAGTTCAGGGCCCGATAAAAGGGATCGCTGTAGCCGGCCGCGGCGGTGAGGCTGGAGTTGTGAGGCAGCTGCACCTCCATCTTGCCGTAGACGGTGTCCCTCTCGGCGTAGCGGTCAAGCGCCAGGCCGTTGGAGTCGAGATTGGAGCCGGCGAGATAGTAGCCGAACCTGCCTGCCCCGCCGGCCGCCTCGGCCGCCACCTCCCGGCTGTCGCCTTCCCCGTAGCTGGCGCGGACGCTGCCGGTGGGGGAGAGAGACCTGCCGGCGTCCCTGGTGATGATGTTGACCACCCCGCCCAGGGACGAACCCCAGGATGAGGAGGCCGGCCCCTTGATGATCTCGATGCGCTTGATGATGGTGAGCGGGATGAAGTTGGTGATGGCCGCCCCGCTGGAATTGAGGTTGATGCGCACCCCGTCCAGCAGGAAGAGGGTGTGATGGGAGCGGGTGGCCAGGACCTTCGTTATGTCATTGCTGAGGAAATCCCGGCCGTGGAACATGACAAACAGGCCTGGCTGGCGGTCCAGCACCTCGGCCAGGGTACGGGCATGCATTTTCTCGATCTCGTCCGCGGTGATGATGGTCACATTCTCCGCCACCCGGGAGAGCGGCTTGGGGGAGCGGGTGGTGGTTTCCTCGGTCTGCTCCCGGTCAAAGTAGAGGGAGAGAAGCTTCTCGCCCTCGGCGGCGGCCTGCTCCTCCGCCGCCACAGCCGGCTGGCAGCAGAGGGCCGCGGCCAGCAGGGCGGGTAAGGTGGCGCGGCAAAAACGGGTTGGCAATTTTCTGTGTTTGGTTATCATGTTGAAATTAAGTTAGAATTCACAATTCAGAATTCAGAATTCAGGAGACAGGAGACAGAATAAAAACGGAAGAAAATCACTCCTCACTTCTCACTCCTCACTTCTCACTCCTTACTCCTCACTCCTTACTCCTCACTCCTTACTCCTCACTCCTTACTCCTTACTCCTCACTCCTCACTCCTCACTCCTTAACTCCCAAAGAAAAATAAAAAAAATGTTACCACGGGGCGACAGGGGAGTCCAATAATTATTTGTGCAATACCGATCAATGACACATCGCCTGGGCCGATTCCCGGATTTCAAGGGGGGGGAGGAAGGTCGCGGGCCTGGTCCGGCTGGGTGATGATGAATCAAGCGGAGGCCGGCATGCGACATCATGTCACCATCAGTGATAAGTGACGTGATAACAACAAAATGGCGTATTGCGGCAATTTATTTTTTAGCGGGTTGGACTTGCAGCCGATAAAGAGACCTGTTAGTCTGTCAGGAAACAACTACTGCATAATCATGAAACAATCGCTTGCCATCATCATCACTCTCATGCTGCTTGCCGGGGTCAGCACCGCCCAGGCCTATGATATCGTGGTGGTGAAAAACGGCGATGAAATGCCCATGGCGCAGGTGGTGAGGGCCTTTGGCGACAAACTGGTCCATCTGCTGCCCGCCCGCGGGGTCAAATCCATCGAACCCCATCGTTTCCGGGAAATCGATATCAGAAGAAATCCGATCAAATCCGCGGTGGAGCAGGAGATCCTGGCCTCCCGGCCGGACCTCATCCTCACCCTGGGCCGCAACGCCCTGCTGGCGGTGCGCGACATCAGCGAGATTCCCATCATCTATCTGCTGGTGGTGGCCCCGGAGATCATCATCGAAAACCGGGATAATATCACCGGCGTCAATCTGGAGATCCCGGTCAAGCTGCAGTTTGACGAACTGACCAGGCTGCTGCCCCGGGTCCGGCGCATCGGCGTCATTTACAACACGGGGCACAGCGCCATGGAAATCCAGGAGGCCCGCCAGGCCAGAGCCGACCTGCAGTTTGTCGCCCTGCACGCCAAGAGCGCCAGGGAGGTGCCGGCCAGTCTCGAGGAACTGCGCGGCAGGGTGGACCTCATCTGGCTGCTGCCTGATATCATTGTCACCAATCCGCAGATCCTGGAGAGCTACTTTCTGTTTTCCTTTGAAAACAGGGTGCCGGTGCTGGCCTTTTCGGAAAAGTATCTGAAAAGCGGCGCGGCCCTGGTCGTCACCTTTGATATGGCGGCCATGGGCGAGCAGGCGGCGGTGATGGCCGCCCGTATCCTGCTGGGCTCCCCGGTGAGCGGCGTGCCCCCGGCGGACATCACCAGGGTGAAAACCATTGTCAATCCCACGGTGGCCAGAAAACTGCAGCTGGTCATCCCTGAAGACGCGTCACCATGAACAGGTGGAGACCCTTTCATAGGATCAGGGAAAGCTTTGTCGCCAAAATCAGCCTGACCCTGGTGGCCGTGGTCGTGGTGCTGGCGGTGCTGTTTGACCTGATGCTGATCAGGCTCCAGCAGAGGGCCTATGAGCAGGAGAACATCAAGCACGGCCTCGCCCTGGTCAGGCTGCTGGCCCAGTCGGTGAGAATCGCCGTCTTCTCGGAGAACAATCAGGATTTCATCATGCCGGTCAATTCCATCCTGAGTCATGAGGATGTGGTGGAGGCGGACATCTTCAACCACGAGGGCGCCATGCTGTTCAGCCGGAAAAAGCAGGAAAATTCCCTGTCCCAGATCCTGGACAATCCGGAACACCTGGCCACTATTTTTAAAAACATCAAGGAATCCGGAGAGATGCACTGGCAGACCCCGAACAGCTTCATCTTCTGGTGGCCGGTCTATTTCAACACCGCCACTGGCAGTGACGAGAGTCTTTTCTTTGAAACGGAGGTTGAACCGGCGGCCGAGGAACTGATCGGCTACGCGGCGCTGGTCATCTCCAAGCAGTCCTTCACCGAGGGGATCCGGCATATCCTGGTCAACACCGGCGTCATCGTCGTCTGCTTCCTCGCCGCTGGCCTGGCCATGTCCTTTGTGGTGGTGCGGCACATGACCAGGCCGCTCAGCAACATACTGAAGAAGGTCAGGGAGAACACCGGCGGCGCCTTGGTGCGCGACGATCTCAGTCTGCTCTCCGAAACCTATGGCGGCATGCTCCGGGAACTGGAGCAATCCTTTGAAACCATCAAGGAACTGAAAGACGGGCTTGAGGTGAAGGTGGTCGAACGGACCAGGGAACTGTCCGACCGCCAGATCCAGCTGGAGACCGCCAACCTCAAACTGTCGGAAACCCTGGCCAAACTGCAGGAGGCGCAGCAGCAGCTCATTCAGTCAGAAAAGATGGCTGCCATGGGGCAGATGGTGGCCGGGGTGGCCCATGAGATCAATAACAGCGTCAACTTCATTTCCGGCGCCCTGCCCTCGGTGAAAAGACTGCTGGGTGACCTCAAGGAGCTGCTGGCCAGCTACGAGGAGCTGGAGGGGATGCCGAACGGCGACGAGCGCCGCGGCAATATCGCAGCCATTCACGAGCTGAAAAACGACATCGAATTTGCCGGCATTTTTGCCACCTTTGAGCAGCTGCTGGCCAATATCGAGGAAGGGACCACGCGCACCACCCGCATCATCAAGGACCTGAAGATCTTCACCAGGCAGGGGGCGGAGAAGTTCAAGGAAGCGGATATCCACAGCATCATCGAATCCTCCGTGCCCTTTATCGACAGCAGGCAGATGAAGGGGGTGGAGATCAGAAAACAATTCGGCGACATTGAGCCGGTGACTTGTCTGGCCGGCCGGATCAGCCAGGTTTTTCTCAACATCATGCAGAACGCCGTGCAGGCCATGAACGGCAAGGGCGTGCTGACCATCAGCACCTGGCAGGAAAACGGCCAGGTGCATGTCCGCTTTGCCGATACCGGCTGCGGCATTGACAAGGATCTGATCAACCGGATTTTCGACCCCTTTTTCACCACCAAGGAGGTGGGCAAGGGCAGCGGGCTGGGGCTCGGCATCTCCTATGACATCATCAAGCAGCACAGCGGCAGGATCAATGTGGAAAGCAAGGTGGGCGAGGGCACGGTTTTCGAGGTGATCCTGCCGGTTTCTCCGCCCATCTTCCCCATGAAGATGGATTGAAATGGGACGGGGAGTTGTTGTATGGTAAAAGGTACACTGGCGGAGCTGATCACCTGGAAGCGGGGGCTACTTTGGAAAAACTGAAGATTCTTTATGTGGATGATGAAAAGGCGAACCTGATCAACTTTTCCATCGCCTTCAAGCGTTATTTCACCATTTTCACTGCTGATTCCGGGCCCGCGGCCCTGGAAATCTTCGAGAATACGCCGGATATCGCCATCGTGGTGGCTGATCAGCGCATGCCCCGCATGACCGGCGTGGAGCTGCTGCGCCAGATCAGGGCCGTGGAGCCTGATGTGGTGCGCATCATCCTCACCGCCTATACCGATGTGGCCGACATTCTCGATTCAATCAACAAGGGGAAAATCTACCATTATATCATCAAGCCCTGGGAGGAGGATGAGCTGCTGCAGCTGCTGCACAAGGCAGGCGAGGTCTATCTGCTCACCAGGGAAAACAAGCGCCTGCTCCAGGAGCTGAACGACAAGAACCGGCAGCTGGAGTCCGACGTGGCCCGGCGCAAGCGGCTGGAGGCTATTCTGCTCAGACGCGACATGGTGCTTGCCGCGGTCAATGACATGGCCAAGGCCTTGCTGCTGAACCGGGACTGGCAGGTCTACATCGAGGAATTGCTGGGCAGAATGGGGCTGGTGATGGGGGTCAGCCGCATCCATATCATGCAGCACCAGGTGGACGACAGCGGCGAACTGCTGGCCAGGCCCAGATTCCGCTGGGTCGCCAGCGAGGGAACGCCGCCGGAGATCCATGATCCCCTGCCCGCCGCGCTTTCCTACACAAAATACCACTTCGACAGCTGGCGCAGGGCCTTCCTGCAGGGAGAACTGGTCTGCGGCAATGTCTCAAGCTTCACCGAGCCGAATATCATCTCCTTTCTGCGCAGTTACAACATCAGATCCATTGCCGTGGCGCCCATCATGGTCAACGATTCCTGCTGGGGGATGATCGGTTTTGAAGACTGCCTGAATGACCGGGAATGGCCGAGCCCCGAGCTTGACGCCCTGAAAACGGCGGCCAGCCTGCTCGGCACGGCCATCCTGCGGGAGAGCGTGGAACAGAGCCTGGCGGCCCACCAGGCCCAGCTTGCCCATGCCGGCAGATTGACGGCCCTGGGCGAAATGGCCTCCGGCATCGGCCACGAGATCCATCAGCCGCTTACCGTCATCAATCTCGGGGCCGAGACCTGCAAGAGTTATTTTGACAGGCATGATCCCCATTGTCCGGCGGCCGAGGCAGCCCTGGAGATGCGCAGCAACGTCAAAAAAATCACCAATATCATCAACAGCATGCGCTCCTTTTCCCGGGCCTCCTCCGGTGACTGGAAAAAGGTCAGCCTGCAGTGGCCCCTGCAGGAGGCCATGACCTTTTTCAAGGAGCAGTTCCGGCTACACATGATCGAATACAGTGAGTCCGTCAGCCCCGACCTGCCCCTGGTGCGGACCGACAGCCAGAAATTTGAGCAGATTGTCGTCAACCTGCTGTCCAATGCCCGCTACGCCGTGGAAAAGAAGCAGCGGCAGAACCCGGCCATTGCCAAGAAAATCGCCATCTCCCTGACCTGGCGGAATCTCCCGGATGAGGAACTTGCCGCCATGCACTTCAGGAAAAGCGAGACAACCTCCAGCCAGGTGATCGTCCTTGAGGTGAAGGATAACGGCATCGGCATGAACCAGCAGGTGCAGAAGCGCTGCCTGGAGCCCTTTTTCACCACCAAGGAGGTGGGCGAAGGCACCGGTCTCGGTCTCTCCGTCACCCTCGGCATCATCCGCGAGCTGAATTTTCATCTTACCGTGGAAAGCACGGAGGGGGAAGGGGCGACCTTCAGGGTTTACATCCCGGTGGAAACCGCCGATCGTATTGCCTGAGGCCGCGTTATCATGATGGGGATGGGACAACAGGGCTGTGCCGGGAAAACGAAAACAGGAGGAATGGCGGAAAAATGAATGAACTGCTCCAGCCGGACGCGCCCATCGTCCTGGTCGATGACGATGTGGATGTCTCCAGGGCGGTGGCCCGGATCCTGACCATCAACGGCTATAACAACGTCATCGCCGTCAACGACAGCCGCAGGGTGCTGCCCTTCCTCCAGGAAAAGGGGGCTTCGCTGGTTTTTCTGGATATCACCATGCCCCATATGCAGGGCGACGAACTGCTGCAGGAGATCGTAGCCCACTATCCCCACCTGCCCGTCATCATGGCCACGGCCACGGAATCGGTCGACATGGTGGTGGGCTGCATGAAAAAAGGGGCCTTTGACTATATCACCAAGCCACTCAACAGCGGGCGTCTGCTGGCCTGCATCAGCGGCGCCCTGGAGGTGCGGGAGCTGCGCCGGGAAAATGAAGCCCTGCGCGGCAAGGAACAGGACCACCAGCCCCGGCAGCCGGATCTCTTTCACGACTCGGTGACCGGCAACCGGGAAGTCCTGAATATTTTTCATTATATTGAACAGATAGGACCAAGCGCCCAGCCGGTGCTCATCAGCGGCGAAACCGGGGTCGGCAAAGAGCTTGCCGCCCGCGCCATTCACCGGGCCAGCGGCAGAAGCGGCCGATTTGTGGCGGTCAACGCCGCGGGCATTGATGATGACGTCTTCGCCGACACCCTGTTCGGCCATGTCAGGGGGGCCTATACCGGCGCCACGGGCAACAGGGAAGGGCAGATCGTCAAGGCCGCCTCCGGCACCCTTTTTCTTGATGAAATCGGCGATCTCAGCATGAAATCCCAGGTTAAACTGCTGCGTCTGCTGCAGGAAAAGGAATTCCACCCGCTGGGCGCGGATATCCCCCAGACCAGTGACGCCCGCATCATCGTGGCCACCAATCGCAATATCGAGGAAATGCTCGTGGCCGGCGCCTTCAGGAAGGATCTCTACTTCCGGCTGAACGCCCATCATGTGCACCTGCCGCCCCTGCGCGAGCGCTATGATGATCTGCCGCTGCTGATCCCCCATTTTGTCAAACTTGCGGCGGCAGAATTCGGCAAAAAGCAGTTCAGCGTGCCTGCCGAGCTTTACACCCTGCTGGCAAATTATTCTTTTCCCGGCAACATCCGGGAACTCAAGGCCATGATCTTTGACGCCGTGAGCCGGCAGGAGGGGACCATCCTGGGGCTTGAGCCGTTTGCCGTAAACATGGGCTTAAATGAGCCAAAGGATGCCAGGGACAAAGGGGATGCGGACGCCGGGGCCGTCAGTTTCGGTGATGAGCTGCCGTCCATGAAAGAGGTGCGCTACCAGCTGGCCAGGGAGGCCCTGAAAAGGGCGGGCGGCAATATCAGCATCGCCGCCCGGCTGATCGGCCTGACCCGCCAGTCGCTGAGTCAGTTCATCCGCAACAACGATATTCCCTTGTCCCATCCCGCTTCAGAGGGCTGACCGCCGCCGGGTCGCTTTCCCGCCTGAAAGCACCGCAAGAAAAATTGCGCTGTTCGTAATTCCTTCCTCTGTCCTTCCCCCCGTTTTTTCAGGGATAACCAGGCTTTCCTGCATGGCTTTGTCAGCTCTGTCAGGATATCCTGCGGAGATTGAACGATCCGTGTTCCGCGTGGCAACCTTGTTCTCCAGGCTGGAATAAACGGGCTGCCAACAAGTGTTTGCCGCGGCTCCAGCCATGGCGGAATAAGCCGCGGCCAGGGGCCAGCCTGGTTGGAGCCATCCGAAAATGACGTGATTCCGGTGCATTCGGCAAAATAACGGGAAGCCGGGTTGCCCCAGACTTTCAGGGGTTCGGCAAAAAACGCTGATTGTGGTTTTTTTCACATTTTTTTCGTTCCGCCTGATGATGGCACGAAAATTCCATATGCTTATGAACCAAATAGGAAGCTCATATTTTATTCACCATATTCAAGGATGAGAAGACTATGATAGTTGATGAAAAAGAAATAGGACAACGTTTCCTCATTGATCTGCTGCGCATGGAAGGTAAAGGTGATCTGATCTCGACTGCTTCGAAACATGCCCCGCAATCTCTTGATGGAAATATTGAAGATATTCTGTTGGAAATTGAGCTGTCCGATCCCGAGATCAACGAGGATATGAACGACCCGTTTTCCAATGCGGATTATGCTGATTACCCGCAGGTGAGTCCGGAACCGATCGTGGCCATCACCAAGCACCATCTGTCCGACAGCAGGAAAAACTGGAAAATCAGTAAGGTTATCATCGGTACGAGAAGATGTTATTCCGCGTAACAGGCCTCACCGCCTTTGTTATTATTAACCCGGGCAGAAAATCATGTTCATCATGGCGAAACGATTTTTGATAGTTGACGATCAATACCTGATCCGTTCTTTTCTGAAAGATCTTTTCAGATACTATGACCTTGACTGCGAGGAGGCGGTGAACGGCAAGGAGGCCATTGAGAAATGGGAGAATGAGGACTTTAACGCCATTCTCATGGATATCGAAATGCCTGAAATGGATGGTCTGCAGGCCACCCGCATCATCCGGCAGAAAGAAAAGGAGCATGAGCGGACCTATACCCCGATTTTCGCCATATCAGGCTGTACCTTGCTCAATCCGGAAGAGTATTGCAAACAGGCCGGCATGGACGGCTTCATCGCCAAACCGGTGGTCATCAACAAGCTGCTTGAATGCGTCATGCCCCTGGCGCAGTAAGTTTTACCCCGCGCCCTTTTCCCGGCCATATCCTGTTTATTCCCCGTAATTTCCCCAAAAAACATCTGACAGACCGAAGGTCACCCCGCCATGGCACCGCTGCTTTGGGCGGATTTCTGCCCCCTGGCGGCAATAACAATCAGATGTAGATATTTTGCTTGAAATAACATGGATATCGTCGTATTTTCCAAGTGGAAGTCAATAGTAAGATGATAATGATGTGCAATTGAAAAGCTGTTGTCCATTAAATGCCGACAAGACGGGGAACCCAAAGTGACAAGTACGAAAAAACGATTTCTGGTGGTTGACGATGAGAAGTTGATTCGTTTTTTCCTGAAAGAGTTCTTCAACATTCATGAGTTGCCGGTTGAAGAGGCGATGAACGGCAAGGAAGCCATCCGGAAGTGGGAACAGCATGATTTTGCCGCCATTCTCATGGATATCAAGATGCCGGAACTGGACGGACTGGAGGCCACCCGCATCATCCGCCGCCGGGAAAAGGATGAGGGCAGGGCCTACACCCCCATTTTTGCCATATCAGGTTGCGCCTATAACGATTTCCGGCTGCAATGCGATAATGCCGGCATGGATGGCTTTATCCCCAAGCCGGTGGATTTTGACCATCTCATTGAAATTATTCTGCCCCTGGCGCAATAGAAACAGCAGGTGTTTAGTCTGTAGGGATTTAGCTCTTGAGCCGACTAACAGACTGCAGTCTAACTACCTATTCTGTCTTCATTTTTTCCCGTTGCTTCTGCCCCGGGATTTCGACCGGAATGATGATCGGGGTCTGTTTTTCGGCCGGCTGCTCTTCAGCTTCTCCTTGTCAATTGTCTCGGGCAGTTTCAGCCACTCTTCATCAGGGTACTTGCAGTGCAGCTTATGGCCGATGTACCCTTCGATATCCGGGATGTAGAATGAATCCTCCTCGCTGGCAAAGCTGATCGAGGTGCCGGTCTTGCCGGCCCTGCCGGTCCTGCCGATGCGGTGGACATAATCCTCCGGATCATAGGGCAGGGTGTAGTTGATGACATGGCTGACATCCTCAATATGAATTCCCCTGCCCGCCACATCGGTGGCAACCAGGGCCCGGAACTTGCCGGCCTTGAAGCTGTCCAGGGTCTGCATCCTCTTCTTCTGATCAACGTCGCCTGAAAGAAGATCGCACTTGATGCCGCACAGGCCGAGCATGTCTGCGAGTTTTCTTGTCTCGTCCCGGCGGTTGCCGAAGATAATCACCCGGTCCAGGTTCTGGCGGCTGATGATATTGTAGAGCAGGGCGAATTTCTGTTCAGCGGTGACCAGGTAGACAAGCTCTTCCACCGTCTCCACCGTCACCTGTTCCGGTTCGATCTCCACGATGACCGGTTCCCGGGTCCACTGGGAAGAGAGGTTGGTCACCTCCGGCGTCAGGGTGGCGCTGAAGAGCAGGGTCTGTCGTTTGGTCTTGGGCGGCAGGCTGTAGATGATGTGTCTGACATCCGGGATAAAGCCCATATCAAGCATGCGGTCCGCCTCGTCAATCACGAAGATCTCCACCTGTCCCAGGTGGATGGCCTGCTGGCGCTGGAAATCAAGCAGCCGTCCCGGAGTGGCCACCACGATATCCACCTCTTTGCCGACCAGCCTGGCAAGCTGCTTCTGGTAATCCATGCCGCCATAGACAGCCACGGTCGTAAGCCCTGTATAGCGGCTGAGCGTATCGCAGTCATCGGCGATCTGCAGCACCAGTTCCCGGGTGGGAGCAATGATCAGGGCCCTGGGGCTGGCTGTCCGCCTGGTTTGCCGCGGGAAGCGCAGCAGGCGGGTCAGCACGGTGATCAGAAAGGCCGCGGTCTTGCCGGTGCCTGTCTGGGCCCGGCCGGTGGCATCACCGCCGTTCAAGGTATGCTCGATGACCGCCGCCTGGATGGGGGTGCAGTAATTAAAGGAGAGATCGGCCAGGCCGTGCATGATGCTTGCCGGGATAGCAAAATCATGAAACCTGACTCTGCCCTCCACCGGCGGCACATCAAACAGGGAAATGTCCCACGAGTCGTCAGGTGTAGGCCGCTCCTCCCGTGCCGGCCCCCGTTCAGGTTCCGGTACCTGTACCTGTTCCTGCTCGGCAGCAGCCGGCAGGGGCGGACGCTCCCGCTCTCTTTCCGGCCGTTCCCTGGGGGCGGCGCTTTTTTTCGCCCTGGAACGGTCAAAGCTTGAGGATTTGCCGTCCTTGACGACGTTGAGGCCGAAAATCGGGCCTTCAACCGTGAAGGTTGCGGCGGAATCGGGGGCTGAATTTCTCATGCGGTGCTGTGCTGTTTTTTTTGTCATTGTCATTTCTTCCCGGTTCGGGTGTGAGCCGGCAAGGTCAGGTATAAAGATTATTTATGGAAATTAATTAGTTATCATTAAAGAACCTACAGAAAACTTGCTGAAATGTCAAAATAATATTTGCAGCGGTCAGGATAGCGCTAGCAGAGATGGCGCTGAATCGCCCTGCTCAGTTCTTCGGTGGAAACGGGTTTGAGGAAAAACTCGCGGATGCCCAGCTCCTTGGCATCCTGTTCCGTGATGAAGGAACTGTAGCCGGTGCAGAGGAAGACAGGGAGCTGCGGCCTGATGCGCATGATCTCCCTGGCCAATTCCACGCCGCTCATCGCCGGCATGGTCTGATCCGTGACCACCAGATCGAAACTGTCCGGCTCCTTTTTGAAAATTTCCAGGGCCTCCATGCTGCCGGTGCAACTGACGATATCGTAGCCGAGCATTTCCAGCCGCTTGCGGCCCATCTCCGCCAGATCCTTTTCATCATCGACCAAGAGGATGCGCCCTTTTCCTCTGACCAGCAGCGGGGGCTTGCTGCTATCCGCCTGGTTGACGGTGTCACGGATCAGCGGGAAGTAGAGATCAAACACTGTTCCCTGTCCCACGTCACTCCGCACTTTGATCGCCCCGTTATATTCCTTGATGATGCCGTGCACCATGGAAAGTCCCATGCCCGTTCCCTGTCCCTTTTCCTTGGTGGTGAAGAAGGGGTCGAAGATGCGGTCGACAATCTCCGGTCTGATGCCGGAACCGGTATCTCTGATCGACAGCCGCTGATATGGTCCGGGATGCAGGTCTCTGTCCAGCTCAGCCTGCTTTCTGTCAATTTCCTCTTCCGCAAGAATGATCTCCAGCACGCCGCCTTTTCCTCCCATGGCATGGAAGGCGTTGGTGCAGAGATTCATCATGATCTGATGGATCTGCACCGGATCGGCCAGCACTTTGCCGCTGCCGGGCTGAATATCCTGACGGATTTCAATGTTGGACGGCAGGGAGGCGCGCAGCAGCTTCAGCGCCTCCTTGATGATGGGGGCCACCAGGATCGGATGGCGTTCCGCCTGGCTGCGTCTGGAGAAGGTGAGGATCTGGGCGACCAGGTCACGCGCCCGGTCGCCCGCCTTCTGCACCATGGAAAGATTATGATGAAGTTTTGAACCCTTGTCGACCTGCATGAGGGAAATTTCCGTAAAGCCGAGGATGGCGCTGAGGATGTTGTTGAAATCATGGGCAATGCCGCCGGCCAGGGTGCCGATGGCCTCCATTTTCTGCGCCTGGCGCAGGTCTGCCAGCAATTTTTCCCGTTCCTGCAGGGCCCGATGGCGGTTGACGGCCAGGGCATAGAGATCAGCCAGCCGTTCGATATTGGCCACGTCATGCTCGGTGTAGTCCCGGCCGGGATTGGCCAGGGCGATCTGACCGACAAGTTCTCCGTGGAAGATGACGGGCACGGAAAGGAATTTGTCGATCCTGACGTGGCCGGCCGGCACCCCGGCGGAAGCCGGATGGGCAGCCGGATCATTGCTGTAGAGTGATTTTCTGCTGTTTAAGACATGGCCCCACAGCCCTTGGTATTTCCCTTGGCGGTCGTGGCTGAAAGTGATTTCCTGCCTGTCCGGTTTGATTTCGCACTGGTCTTTTATCATCTCGGTAAGGGTGTGGCAGACATTTCCCCCTGTTTTCTGGTCAATGGAGGAGACAAAGCCATGGTTGCTGCCGGTGAGCTGCCGGGCCATGATGAGCACGAAATGGGCGATTTTTTCGATGGAATCGGTGGAGGAAATCAATTCTCTGGAGAGTTTGGCCAGCCCTTCATTGAGCATCAGTTCCTGGTAAAGATTGGCTTCAGCCTCCTTTCTGGCCACGATCATCCGGTTGAATGCCCGGGTGAGGTCGGCCAGCTCGCCGGTGGCGGAATTTTCGATCGGTTCAGGGAACTGGCCGACAGCCGCCTGTTTAGCGCCGGCAGTCAGGGCCCTGACCGGCGCGGAAAGCCGGCGCGAAAGCCAGAGTCCGACAATGACGGAGAGGAGGATCGACAGGGAGGTGACGGCCAGATCAAAGAGCTGCACCCGTCTGACCTGGGCCTGTCGGTATGCCGGGGAAAGCTGCACCTCGGCCAGACCGATGATCACCTGCTCCTCAGCGGCTGGCGGGGATTCGGCAAATTCCTCAAAACGGGTGATGGTGATTGGGGCGATGAAATCACATATCCGGGATGTAATAACCGGCTCCAGCCGCTGGCCCCGGCGGCTCTTTGCCAGGAAGGCAAGAACGGCGTCAGGGGACTGGCTGGCAAAGGTGAAATCAGCCTTGCTTTCCTTGATCCACAGGTTGCCGTCCTGGCGGTAAATGGCCACAGCCGCTACCTCGGGCCGGTCCATGATGGCCTTGATCGGTTCCCGAAGATGCAGAGGATTTTCCGTGTAGAGTCCGGTGGCGGCAAATCGTGACAGGAAGGTGACATGCTGCTCCCCGGTTTCCTGCTGCAGGGTCAGGAAGAAGCGGCCCTCAAAAAAGGAGTGGGTGGAAAGAATGATCAGGGAATAGCTGAGAATAACAACGGTGAAGCCTGCCAGGATCTGGCCCAGCAGAGTTTTCGGCAGCAGCCTGAGGAGGAAGGGCTTCATGGTCTGCCCTCCTCGCCGGCCGGCGAAATAAAATCATAGGATGCCGATATGGCCGCAGGCGTCTTGAAGTGCAGTTTTGCGGCAACATCGGCATTGACATGAACGATATAGCAGCTGTCCGGCAAGGGCCCCTGGTGGCCCTGGTGCCGGGACCCGGCAAATTTTCGTGACATGACGACAGCCTGCTTGGCCAATTCGCCCAGGGAGGTATTGACCGACAGCAGGGCGCCCAGCTGGACAAAGCGGGGAGAAAGACCAAGCAGGGGGCGCGCATGGGCGGTCTGCAGCCGCAGCATCTCTGCCAGGGTGATTTCATTGAGCAGCTGCGGGTCGGGCATCATCCAGAAGGCATCGCTTCTCTTGTAGACCTGGGCAATTGCCCCAAGGATGTCGCGGCGCTGCCCCACTTCAACAATATCAAGGGCAAAGCCGAACCGTTCCCCTGTCTGCCGCAGGGCGACGAGCTGTTCACGGCTGAAAAAACCTGCCGAAACCACGCTGCCGATGGTTTGGGCGCCGGGGAAAAGTTCACGGAATTTCTCCAGCTGCTTTTCCGGTTTGACCCAGAGCCCGGCCCCTGTCCAGCGGCCGGAGCTTTCCGCCTCAGCCACCTGTTCCTGGCTGCTGACCAGCAGAAAAAAACCGTTGAGATCCGGCAGGGCCTTGCGGCAGAAGGTCAGGGCAACATCGCCGAAGGCAATGGCAAAGAATGGTTTTTTGTCCGCAAAGTCCTTTTCGTTTTCCGGGGACCAGGCCGAGGAGAGCGGCAGGTCGACGGTGGGGATGGGCGGGTCCTCTTCGGCAAGGGCGCGGTTTATCTGCCCGGCAAGCTGCCGGTGCAGGGGCAGATCCTGCCGATAGACGAGGGCAACGGGGCTCGCCTCCGCTCCCGCTGACTGCTGAGATGGGAACAGGAGAAAAAACAGGAGTGAAATCGTGTAAATTGCAAGGTTGATTCTCACACTGTCTCTCTGCTCCTAGAAGCGATAACGCAGCCAGAGGTCTGCGCTGATGCCCGGTCTCTGATAGTGATTGACGAGTTTGCCGGAATATTCCGGATATGCGTAGTCCACATCAAAGAGATTGTGGACAGAGGCAATAATTTCAAGACCCGGGAAATGACCCGCAGCGTCCCTGATGGTGAAGGCCATGTCGGTGAGCAGGTAATCGTCAACCTCCCCGCGGGCATCATCGGCCGCGGCTGTTGTTTCACCCGTGTACGAAAAACTTGCATTGAGATTACAGTAGCCGGCAAAGGGGTAGTTGATGACAGCCGAAGCGAGCCAGGGAGCGACCCCGGGGACATCGTCTCCGCTGTCATTGACGCTGTCCGTGTAGGAAATGCTCGCGGACAGTTCAAGCGGGCTGATTCTGCCGCTGAAACTGAGTTCCACCCCTTTGCTGTCATAGGTGCCGCCGTTGGTGAAGGAATTTGCGGTTGACTGGGAAACTTCATATTCCTTGCTGATCACATCATCAGCCTTGCTGACAAAGCCGGCAAGCTCGACCTTGAGGCTGTCATTCTTCCGCCATTCGATGCTTGCCTGGCAGGTGCGGTTGGACTCGGGCTCAAGGTTCGTGTCGCCGCGCAGGGGGGAGCCGGCCGGCAGCTTGTAGAGTTCGCGAAAGCTCGGGGCGCGGAAGCCCTCGCCGTATTGCAGCTTCAGCCGGTACTGGGGATGGAAACGATAGGATATGCCAAGGCTGGAACTCAGGGCATTGCCCACGTCGTTGTAGTCGTCAAAACGGCTGCCAAGGACCAGCAGGATATTCTCTGCCATCTGCCACTGGTCCTGCAGAAAAAAGCTGTAAAAGAAACGGTCGGCGCTTTCCATCCAGTTGAAGGCGTCGGATACGTCAATGACGGCGGGCAGCGGCGCGGGGTTGTAATTGGCCAGATGGTCGACGTCGTGCAGCCTGCTTTTTTTGATCTCACTGCCGAAGGTCAGCAGGTGATCGGTAAAGAAACTGCTGTCAAGCTGGAGTTCGGCGCCATATTCGTCAATGATTGCCTGCTGGAAGGAATAGATGCCGTCAGCATAGATGCCGTTCTCATTTCTGAAGCCGGTCGGCTGCAGATTGATCCGGTAATCGTGATCGTAATGATTGTAGATCAGCTTGGTCTGCAGGGAGAGCATGTCCTGCCAGAATGAGGTTTCGTAGGCCAGGTCGCTCCAGAAATAATCCATGGCGATGTTGGTGTTGTCGGACAGGGACATGCCGGGATTGAAATACCCGCCATCCCGCTGGCTGATGTACTGGCATTGAAAGCGAACGGCATCGGTGTTGGCGGCCAGGGAGAAATCGGACCTTTCCTGCCATTCGCTGGTGGATGAGGGGGCGTTGCTGATGGCGGCATTCGGGGTTGCCGACAGGGCATCCGCGGCAATATCCACGTCGGGGCCGTTGGTGTTGAAGTAGTTGACATTGCCCCACAGGTGCAGATTGCCCGCGGATCTGCTGTGCTCGACATTGAGGCGCTGGCTGTCAAAGGTATCAAACCTGGAGGAGGCGATGGTTCTGTCAAACTGCAGGGAGCGGGTGGTGACGATGTTGATGACCCCGATAAGGGCGTCGCTGCCGTAAAGCGTTGAGCCGGGCTCCCGCAGCACCTCGATTTTCTGGATATAATCCACCGGCATATCGAGGAAAAATGAGGCGCCGCCGCCGGTGAGAGGGCTGGCGACATCATGGCCGTCCACCAGGATCTTGACCTTTTCCGCGCCGCTCGACTGCATGCCGCGCATGGTGATCTGCGGGGTGCCTACCGCGACCATGCCGATCTGCACATTGGGGGTATGGGCCAGCACGTCCCGCACATCGCGTGCGCCCATATTGCGGATTTGCTCGGCGGTAATGACGTGGACCAGCGCCGGGGTCTCGCTGACGGGCTGGGGTGTTCTGGTCGCCAGACTGCTTGTCTCGTAGAAGAGGTCAAGCATCTCCTTTTCCTGGCGGGCAAGGCCGGCAACATCTTCATGCTGGGCATAAAGAACGGAAGGGGCCATGATGGTGAGTGCAAGAGTGGAGAGTAGACGCTGAACTCCGATGGTATTCATCCGTGCCAACATCCTCCAGCAGGTATAGCCGCAATGAAAATAATTATCTGTTTTAATTTTAACTTATCACAGGCAAGGAGCAGTTATCAAACGCAAATGTCAGGGTGGCGGAAAAACTGATGGATATCAGGAAGGGGGGAAATTGTGCGGTTGACTGCAGAAATCAGGAGCAGGGCGGCAAACAAAAAAAAGGATTACAGGCAGATTGCCTGTAATCCTTTGAATTTTCTGGTAGCGGGGAGAGGATTTGAACCTCTGACCTTCGGGTTATGAGCCCGACGAGCTACCGGACTGCTCCACCCCGCGGCTTATCCGAACTATATTACTACATTTTTTTTTAAAGTCAAGCGTTAAATTGCTGCAGGGCTTTTGGGGGCATCACCATTGCTTTCTGATTTTTTCGGAAAGAGCATGGAGAATTTGCCGGGCATTTTGATCTGAAACTCCAGACGTTTGCCCATGGTCGGGTGGTCAAAAGCCAGGTGATAGGCGTGCAGGCCAAGACGTCCCAGGGGGTCGGTCTTGGCCCCGTATTTCTTGTCACCCACCACCGGATGGCCGATGTCTGCCATGTGCACCCGGATCTGGTTTTTTCTGCCGGTCTCCAGAGCGATGTCGAGAAGGGCGCAGTCGCTGCCCTCCTTCATCACCTCATAGCTGGTCACCGAGTATCTGCTCTCCTCATCGCTGTCCCGGACCGAATAGACCCGCAAGGATTTTGCCTCACGCAGGTGGCTGGCCACCTGTCCTGTCTTTTCTTTGGGGACGCCCTCGACAATGGCGGCATATTTTTTGTCAACCGCCGGCCAGTTATCCTGCAGCGTCCGCTGGGCGCTTTCGTTTTTGGCAAATACCAGCAGGCCGGAGGTGTCGCGGTCCAGTCGGTGGACAATGAAGATCCGTTGCTCCCGGGAGCCGCTCCGTTCCCGGAGATAGGCGGTGAGTTTGTAATAGGCGGTTCTGATTTTTTCCTTTTCCGTGGCAATGGTCAACAGCCCGGCCGGTTTGTTGATGACAATAACATCCTCATCCTCATAGACAATCTCCAGACCGGGACACTGGTGGCCCTCCTGGCTCATCTCCTTTTCCGTCTTAACGATAACCTCATCACCCGGCAACAGGGGGTGATCATGCCGTTTGGCCGTCATGAAGCTGACCAGGACCGCCCGATGCTTGACCAGCTGTTTCACCTTTTTTTTCGAATACCCGCATTCGGTCAAAAACGAAAGAAGACTCATTCCCTCTTTTGCTACCATTTTTTTCATGAATTTTCTTTCCCCTGCCGGCCATTGGCACGATCACCGCCATCAGTCCCGGCTGCGCCGGGCCGTCATGTTGCCTGCCTTCCCGTGGCAACTCACCAGGTGTCTGGTTTCACGAGCCGCCGATGCCTTTTTTCTCTTCTTTTTTGACCTTTTTGGCCATTTTTTTCTCTTTTATGGTTTTTGCCGGTTTCTTTTTGCTTTCCTTTTTGCTGTCCTGTGCTTTGCTCATGGCTTCCGAGTCCTTCAAGTTTTGATGATGATAAGATGTCAACCACAACACATAACTATATATGAACATAATACAATTATTGGGTGACCGGGGATTTTTTTCACGGATTTTTTTCAATTTTTTTTTCAACAGGGCAGGCAGGGATGTGGCGGACGCGGGTTGCAACATCAATGGCGGTATGACGAGGAAAGTCTGAAGGAACTGGCTGCTCCCCCTCTCCAGACTCAGGGAGCAATCAAAACAGAGCTGGCTGGAAAAACTGTACAGGGAGATAAGTGAAAAAGCCGCTCCAATCTGTTAACATTTTCGAAACAGAAAGGAGCATAACATGGCAAAACGACCCCGCAGAAATCACTCGCCAGCATTCAAGGCCAAGGTGGACATAGAAGCGATAAAAAAATGAGCAGACTCTGGCAGAACTGTCTCAACGATTTGATGTTCACCCCAATCAGATAGCGGATTGGAAAAAACAACTCCTGTAAAACGCTGACCATGTCTTCAGCAACGGCAAGAATGCCCAACAAGGGTCAAGCGATGAGCAATTACATGCCAAGATAGGCCAGCTCACCATGGAAAACGATTTTTTATCCAAAGCGCTCGGGCGCATAAACGATCCGAGCGCCAAAAGATGATAAACAAGACCCATAAGGTGCCGGTAGTCCGGCAATGCCAAATCCTCGACCTGTCGCGGTCAAGCATCTACTATCAGCCTGTGCCGATCAGGAAAGAGGATCTGGATATCATGTCCCTCATCGACGAAATCCATCTTCGCTATCCATTCTATGGAAGCCGCCGGATTCGTGATGAACTGGAAGATAACGGCTTTTATCTCAGCCGAGACCAGGTGAGCCGCTTCATGAAGAAAATGGGTATTGAGGCTTTATATCGAAAACCTCGCCTTTCCAAGCCACACCCAGGGCACAAGGTCTATCCCTACCTGCTGCGCGGCAAGACAATAGACAGGGCCAACCAGGTATGGGCAACGGACATAACCTATCTTCCGCTGGCACAGGGATTTGTCTATCTGGTTGCCATCATGGACTGGGCCAGCCGCAAGGTGCTTTCCTGGCGGTTATCAAATACCCTGGATACGTCATTTTGTCTCGAGGCGTTGGAGGAGGCGATAAGCAAATACGGCCCCCCTGAAATCTTCAATTCCGACCAGGGCAGCCAGTTTACCTCCGATTCTTTTACAAAAATGCTAAAAGAGCATGACATTCGCATCAGCATGGATGGCCGCGGTCGCTGGGTAGACAATGTTTTCATTGAAAGACTTTGGAAAAGCGTTAAATATGAGGAGGTCTATCTCAAAGCCTACGATTCAATTTCCATAGCCAGGAAGTCTCTCAAGGAGTACTTCGACTTCTACAATCAGCGGCGCTGGCACCAGAATCTTGAGCGGAAAACACCAGATGAGGTTTACTGGAGCACATTGGAACATAAGGAGGCTGCCTGAGTAAGGTTTCTCTCATGAAACCCGCCATAACAATACCCTGACCCTCCGACGAGCAAACTGGAGGGCCCATTCTCCGATTAGGCTTTTGTTATGGCTTGCTTGGGAGTTCACAAGGAACCGGAGCGGCAATCCACTTATAAACGACGTTGATCTGTCCAGACAAAATGAGCCACCTCAGACATTTTTATGAATGCATTTTAGACGAAATGCCAGGAGTAAAAAACGACCCGGCTGCCTTTGAGGTGATGAGAAAGTGTCGTAAAAAATTTCCGAGTAATCCTGCAGTAGAGAAGAAAACACCGGTTATCGGTATAAAAACTGCCGGAGAATGCGTACTGAAATATGGGAAGGATGTTTCAAGCCCTTGGGGCGCGAAATATATTCAGGTTGCGTGCTATAGACTTTACCCAAGATAATAAAGGAGTAAGCGATGAATAATCTGAACAATAATTATATACTTGTCTTAGTCACTTTTTTTATTCTTGCGCCGATATCCATCCGTGCCGAATACTGTGCTGTTGGAAAAATAGAGGGAGAGGTCTGTACTGGTTTTGTTATCGAGTCATGCAAATTTATCACGGTAGATGCTGTAAAAGGCGATGAAGGGAAATTGTATACGGTTAAGGAGTGCTACAGCGAAGTTAGCGAGTACAACGAAGGAAAAGGACGGTGCTGGGTAAACACTAAATCAAAGGGCGGGGGTGCCCTTTCATGGGCGCTAAATGCCGCCACGCAGCCCGAATTTTTTCACAAAAATGAAAATGGTGAATATGAGGAAATGGATGTTGAATATATCACATTCAAGTGTGTACGGCGCTGAAACCAAATGCCAGGATGAGCAGATCACTTTAAAGCATTTTTTTATGAGTAGACCAAGCGGTATCCACCTGGGAGTGGGTACCGCTTTTTTTGTGCCTAAATTTTTTCCTATCACAAAACTTATCCTTGCATAATAATGTATTGGGGGTAGTAATACAAAAAAATACGGTTGATGGGATATTCTTTTTAAATTTGATTTTTAAAAAATCTCGCAAAGATATTTGACAAACATCTTGACAACAATTAACCTATAAGTTAAGTGATGCGCCTAAAGAAAATACGAGATGACAAGTGGAGGGTGTATGCTGTGTGTGATAACAGCGGGAACTGTCAACTATCTGATTTTCTGTCAAATGTGCAACACAATATGGTTAAATACAGAGATAGGCTACTGGCTATCTTTTGTCAGACAAGCCAAGAAGGACCTCAACAATTTAACGACCGAATTTCTCACCAGATCGACAAAAACAATGAGATTTGGGAGTTCAGATCAGGAAGATTTAGAGTGTTATGGTTTTATGATGAAGGAAAACTAATTGTTTGCACCGGAGTCTTTTTAAAACAGACCAATACAACACCAAAAATCCAAAAGGAGAGGGCGATAAGTCTACGGAAAAAATATTTCCATGATAAAAAAAATGGTGATATCGAATATGGAGACTGATCGGGAGGCGACACTATGAAAACTTTTGACGATTTGTTTAATGAGGCCCAAAAGACTGATTCCTACTGGACCCAAGAAACAATCCTCAAATTCACTAATCAACTTTATCGACTTTTAAAAAAGAAAGATATTTCCAAAAAACAATTTGCCGACAAACTTGGTACAAGCCAAGCCTATATTACCAAGGTTTTGCGAGGAGATGCAAATTTTACAATAGAAACCATGGTCAAGCTTACGAGAGCCCTTGATGGTGGTTTGGAAATACAGATTATTCCTCAAGAGGAAAATGTAGCATGGTACAGAGTGATTAGGGGAGGAGACGGTAAGCGGCAGCGCCCTGAGCAGGTAGGCCGTTGGGCCGCAACAGATCATTCAGAAACCAACTCAAATTCACTGAAGGAAAATTCCAATGAATACGCCATTGCGTCTTGATCATTATTTCTTCCCTCACGTTTCGGTTACTGCAGATCCGGAATATGTTGGTTCAGAAACTGATGAAGTAACTTTTCCCTTGGTCCAGTCGGAACTTCAGGAAACAGATAAGCCTAATAATTTTCAACTCGCAATTAATATTTTTGTCGAACCAAAAAACGAAGAAAAACCTATTCCTTATATCATACATTTAGTTGCGATAGGGATGTTTTCAGTAGCTGATGACTGGCCAGATAAAGAAAAGTTGCTAAAAATAAATGGGGCGTCCATCATATACGCTGCTGCCAGAGAGTTCTTGATAACAATTACATCCCGAGGTCCATGGCCTTGTTACACATTGCCAACATACTCCTTTCTTCTAGACTATGCGGATCGAAAGGCAGTTACGAATGATTCAAAAAAAGAGTCCATTAGGAAGCCGAAGAAAGTAAGAGTTAAAAAAACATCTTCAGTTTCTAAGGATAGTTGATTTGTCTAGGTTGGTTGCAAATATTACGATTGCCGAAACTGTACCGTGAATTTTCAAGACAGAAACGCAGCTATCAGCGCCGGGTATAAACCTTGCGGTATATGTAAGTCGTAAAAAATCAATCTGCGACATTCAGTCACACATGAAGGCGGTATCCACTAAGTGGGTGCCGCTTTTTTGTGTTTGGAGTGTGGGGAAAGATGTGGGGAAATAAAGAATATTGCCCATAAAAGCTGCTTTATACTTGTATCATAACTTGTTGATTTTACGAATGGAGCCACCTGCCGGGATCGAACCGGCGGCCTTCGGGTTACGAATCCGATGCTCTACCAACTGAGCTAAGGTGGCCTCAGGTTGCCGTCTTTTAGCAAATTGGAGCACAGGGTGTCAAGATTTCTCTTATTAAATAATGGTTAAGCCGGCAAGTTGTTCGTCAGGCAGGGGAGGGGTGCGCAGCAAGGTAACCTGCTGATCCCGGCTCACTTGTACCTCTGCTGCCAGCGGACCGCCGGGGATTTTCCTGCCGTAGCGGACAACCAGCGCCGCGCTGAGGTTGATATCCTCGGGGTGAGCCGCATAACGCAGCAGGGCGGTGGGGCCTGGCCGGTCGGTAAGCGTTAAAAGCAGATCCCCCGGCCGGCGAAGCTGCTGGACCACGGCGTTTTCTTCCTGACTGCGGCCGATGGCGAGCCAGCCGCCATGGGGCAGTCTGAACTGCCGGCCGACCAGCAGGAAAAGGACATTGTCCCGGTTGACCAGGCCTTTCTGCCGGTAGAGCATCCTGACCCGCCTGGCCAGATTGGGGTCGGTCAGCACGCAGCCGCCGGCCGGATTCGGGTAGTCGCTTATGCCGAAGGAGGCGGCCAGTTCGATCTGTTTTGCTCTGCCCCGGCCGCTGCAATACGGCAGCCTCTCCCGGTCGATGATGCCGGAGAGTTCGGCTGCAGTCGGTTTCTGGCTCCTGGCGCAGAGGGGCCGCAGCAGCAGAGAATCGGTGCCGCTGTCGCGTTCAATGACGCGCAGGGTATCCTTGCGTTGTGACATGGGCCGCTGGCCGACCACCTCGCCGGTGATGATCAGCGAGGCATGATGCTCGGCCAGCAGTTTTCTGGCCTCGCTGAGCATGAGGATCTTGCAGTCGATGCAGGGATTGAAGTGCTTGCCGAAACCGTGGGGCGGATCGTGCAGCATGTCGAGATAGGGATCGGTGATATCTCTGATGTCGACCTCGATATCATATTTTTCTTTGATTTTTTTACTGTATTGCCCTGTTGCGGCAAGCAGGTCGTGGTCGAAAAAGGGGGTGACGAATTTGATGGCCCTGACCCTGACTCCCTGGGCCGCCACCACCCGGCAGGCCAGGATGCTGTCCAGACCGCCGGAAAAGAGGGCGATCGCCGTCGCTTGCTTGTCCATTGCTGTGAAAAATCCGGTTATTGGTTGCGGTTGATCAGTTCCGTGACATAGGCCAGGGTCCGCGGGGTGACTGAATCACCGTCGAGCATGCCGGCAAGTTCCGTCACTTTCTGCGCTTCATCGAGAAGAACAATGGCGGTGTGGGTCCGGTCATTGCTGACATGCTTGCTCACCCGGTAATGGTCATGGGCGCAGGAGGCGATCTGGGCCAGATGGGTGATGCAGATCACCTGATGATGGCTGGCCAGTTCCTTGATTTTTCTGGCCACCGACTCCGCCGCCTTGCCGCTGATGCCGGTGTCCACCTCGTCAAAGATGACGGTTTCCACCTGGTCCCTGCGGGCCAGCAGGCATTTGAGGGCCAGCAGCAGGCGTGATAACTCACCGCCTGAGGCGATCTGGGCAATTGGTTTGACCGGCTCCCCGGGATTGGCCGAGAACATGAAGGCAGGCCGGTCGCCACCGGTGCGGCCAAGGGAGGCGAGGTCCGGTTCGCCCTCGGCAAATTGTATGGTAAACAGAGCGCGGTCAAGGCAGAGGGACTGCAGTTCGTTTCTGATGGTTACTTCCAGTTCCAGCGCTGTTTTGCGCCGCGCCCCGGACAACTGGCCGGCGGCTTTGAGCAGCGCCTCTTCCATGGTTTGCCGTTCCCTGGCCAGTTTTTCCAGGCGGACATCCAGGGCCTCCAGTTCCTCCAGCTCCCTTGCCGCGTTGCTGCCGTAGCTGATGACGTCGGCAAGTTCAGGGCCGTATTTTCTTTTCAGCTGCTGCAGCACATCAAGGCGGGCCATGACCGTCTCCAGGGCCTGGGGGTTGTCGGTGATGGCATCGAGGTAATCACGCAGTGCCGTCAGTTTTTCCTCCAGCTGATAGGTGAGGCCGGCGACCTCCTCGGAGAGGGCGGCGACGCCCGGGTCAAGTTCGGTCATCTGCGCCAGATTTTTACGCATCTGCGCCAAGGGGTCGATGGCGTCGTAGAGCAGTGAATAACTTTTCCTGCCCAGCCGGTTCAGGTCGTCAGCGCTCTTGAGCCGCTGTTTTTCCATGACCAGCCTGTCATCTTCCTGGGGGATGATTCTGGCGTCCGTGATCTCCCGTACCTGGAAGGAGAGAAAATCCTTACGCTGTTCCTTTTCCCTTTCTCTGCGGTGGAGATCCTCATATTCATTTTTTTTCTGCTGCCACTCGTCGTATTGCTTGGAAAAATCGAGACGCTGCTGCCAGAGGCCGCCCACGGCATCAATGAAATCAAGATGATAACGGCCGGCGAGCAGCTGCTGATGATCGTGCTGGCTGGCCACGCTGAACAGGTTTTCCGCCAGTTCGCCGGTGATCCTGGCCGTGGCCGGGCTGCCGTTGATATAAAAGCGGCTGCGGCCGTTTTCCGACAGCACCCTCTTGATGACGATGGCGCCGTCTGTCTCAAATCCCTGCTCCCGCAGTTTTTCCAGGACCTGGGAATGATCGTCGCCAACCTCGAAAAGGGCCTCGATGGTGGTGCTGTCGGTGCCGCTTCTGACCCAGGCGGCAGAGCCCTTGCCGCCTGACAACAGATGGATGGCCTGCAGGATGATGGACTTGCCGGCGCCGGTCTCGCCGGTAAGCACGGAAAGGCCGCCGGCAAAGACCAGCGACAGTTTTTCGATGAGGGCCAGGTTGGTGATGTGCAGCTCGCGGAGCATTTTTTAAATTGACAAATGATGATTGTTCATTGATAATCGTTTGACATGGTGATGGATTCGCAAAAAAGTCCTGGCGCCGAATTTTCGTGACGATAAATCAGTAACTTATCATGCACTGCTCGGCTGTCGAGCGGCTTTTTGCGAGACAGTCAAATGGTAAAACAACAAAATACATTTTTTACTGAGTTGTTGTCAATTTCATTTGCCAATAATCCTTTTTCCCCGAGCCTTTCTTAATTTTTCCCCCATCAAAAAGGCCGCTGCAATTGTCGATATTAACCATTCATTCATTTGTCGCCTTTAAGCGTTTTGTCGCCCTGGTTATCCTGCTGCTCTTCTTCCCGGCTAACTGTCTGACCCTGTTCTCACCGTCTGCTGCGCATGCCTTTTCCATCAAGGAGGAAAAGGAGTATGGCGAAAACATGCTGGCCATTATCCGCAAGGAACTCAAACTGATTGACGAGCTTGACGTCAGCCAGTATGTCAATCAGCTTGGCGATTCCATTCTCGCCCATGCCGGTCCGCAGTTCTTCGATTATCATTTCTATGTCATCGACAACAAGGAATTCAACGCCTTTGCCACCCCTTCCGGCCTGATCTTTTTTCACTCGGGCATTATCAACTCCATGGATACTGAAGGTGAATTCGTCAGCGTCCTGGCCCATGAGTGCGGCCATGTCATCAGCCGCCACATTGCCGATCGCATAGAAAAGTCAACCAAGATCACCGCCAGCACCCTGGCCTTGATGCTGGCGGGCATCGCCCTTGGCGGCGGCGCGCTCTCCCAGGCGCTGGTCACCGGTGGCATGGCCACCGGCGCCGCCATGAGCCTGGCCTTTACCCGGCAGGACGAGGAGGAGGCGGACCGCATCAGTTTCAATCTGATGGAAAGTCAGCAGCGCAACCCCCGTGACATGCTCACCATGCTGAACAAGATGTACAAGGAATCAAAAATCAGGATGGGCAATGTCCCGCCGTATCTGCTGACCCATCCCCAGCCCAAGCTCCGCATGGGATATGTTGAGGATCTGATCCATGTCAAGGGTGAGGCGGAGTTTCGCAGCTTCGATCAGTTTGCCTTTCGCCGCATGCAGAAAAGGGTGGCTTCCCTGACCCTGGAGCCGCAGAAACTGTATGGCAAATATCGGAAAGAAGTCAGGGAGGCGACGGACGAGGATGTCAGACTGATGGCCGTCTACGGCCTGGCTCTGGCGGACAGAGCCACCGGCAATTATGAGCAGGCCGTGGAGAAGATGCGGCAGGTCATGCAGCATTACCCGGACCAGCCTATTCTCCTCGCCGACCTGGGCCTGATCTATCTGCAATGGGGACAGCTCGAAACCGCGCTGATGTATCTGGAAGATGCCCGCAATAAGGATCCGGGCAGCTGGTACAGCACCTTCTATCTCGCCCTGGCTCTCCAGCAGTCCGGCAATGACCAGCGGGCCGAGGTCCTGTACAGGCAGGTGCTGGACAGCAGCATTGATTATCCCAAGGCCTATTTCCAGCTCGCCCAGATCGAGTCCAAAAAGGGGAATCAGGCCCTTTCCCATCTCTATCTGGGCAAGAATTTCTTTTATGAAGGCAATTTCACCACCAGCACCTTTCACCTGAAAAAGGCGCTGGCCCTTTCCACCTCAGGCCATGACATAAGGGAAACACAGGAAATTCTCGAAAGGATAAGAAAGATTGAAAAAGACAGTTGAATAATGTTCCGCACCCCGCATCATGACAGGTCCGTATCTCTGTAACCGGGACGGCATCGACTGGGTTGTCGGCCGCAAAATATTTGGTTTTTTTGTGGTAAGCGGCATCCGCCTGGCCCCCCTGCACAGCGAATATAGTCTTTCTCTGCACCGCCGGCAGGAAAAGCTGGTGGTCAGGATTCCCTTTGCCACCCAGTTCAGAACAGCAGAGGAGCAGCAATCTTTTGCCACACGGATTCACCAGTGGGTCCGTCTCGGCATGCATCCCCATGTGGAGGCCTGCTTCGGCCTTATTCCCGGTGATGCCTCGGCCTATTTCCTGGAGGAAATCAAAGGCGTCACCCTGACCGACTGGATCAGGGCCGGACAAACCAGCCTGAGAAGCATCCTCTCCCTTTTCATGCAGCTCTGTCACGGGGTTGAATATCTCCACGCCCACGGCCTGGCACATCAGCAACTGCTGCCTGAGCGGATTATCATCACCCACGGCTCACTGGCAAAAATCAAGGAGGTCGTCCGGCCGGAGGCGCCTGGCAAGGAACAGGGCCGAGGCTCTGATGTCAGGGGCCTGGGCGGCCTGCTGCGCAGCATGCTCGCAGGTGAGCCAGGGGCAGGCGACAAGCAGAAGGCCGCCCACTTGCCGGATCATCTGCGTAACCAGGGGGCTTTGCTGCTGGCTGTGCTGGAGAGATGTGCGGCGCCGGCAGAAAAATGCTATCCGGACGTCACCGCGCTGCGCCATGATGTCAACCGGATCTATCGCCTGGCATACGGTCTTGACTGTCCCTATTATAGCCTTGAAACCGATCTGCGGGCGGAGACCTGCAACAACCAGGCGGTTGTCTGCTTTGCCACCGGCAGGTTGCGGGAGGGTCTGATCAAGCTGCAGCACGCCCTGCTGGTAAACGACAGACTGCCCGAGGCGGTGTACAATCTGATTCTCGCCAAGCTCCATTCCGGCCTGTTTCCCCTGGAAAGGATTCTGGTGATGATTGACGCGGCCATGGTGGACAGCTCCGTGACTGATCAGCTGGCTGTGCTGAAGGTGCAGGTGCGCAACCTGCTCGAGAAAAGCCGGCAACAGCGGACCTCCCTGCCCTGCTTTCTGCTCTGCTCCTCGCCGCAGTCCCTTGCTCTCTACCGGCAGGACCGGCAGCGGCTGCAGAAGCAGCGAGAAATCACAGATCACCTCCAGCAGCTGCACTACGAAACCTGTCTCAAGTCGCTGCTGGCGGCCTGGCGGGAGAAAAGATTTGTCAAGGATCCCTTTCTTGCCGGCATTTACGATCGCCTGCTTCCCAAAGGCGATAAGCGGGAAATTGCCGGGGTGCAGCGCTATGCGACCTTGCCGAGCCCGGATCGCGCCGTGGAGCATCTGGTCTATCTGCCAGGCAGCAGAAAAATTGCCGGCGCAGGAGGGGATGACCGCATTCGCATCCGCAATTACGGCCGCGGCAGCAAGGTCTCGACCATCAGCACCGGGGGGCAGGCTGTCAGCGGGCTTGCCGTCTCGCCCGACGGCAGGATCATCGCCGCCGGGACCGAGGAGGGCGAAGTCGTCTTCTGGCAGAGCAGGGCAGGTCATGCAGAGCTGTGGCGGTCCCATCTTCATCATGGCCCGGTCAATGCTCTTTGCTTCAGCCGTGACGGCCGATTTTTTGCCAGCGGCGGGGCAGACGGCGCCATGGTGATCCGCACCATCGCTACGGGCCGGGAAAAAACGGTGACGGCCTGGGACGACCAACGGATGGTCCGTCTTTCCTTTGTGGGCAGGGGGCTTGATCTGGTCACCGGCAGTGATGCCGGCGAAATAAAGATCTGGGCCGCCCGGGGGAAAAAATGCCTCCATCGGCTGGCGGCCCATGCCGGGCCGGTAGACTCCCTGGCCGTGGCGCCGCAGGGGGATTTTTTTGTCTCGGCCGGCGGGGAAGAAATAAAGCTGTGGGACATCCACAGCGGCCAGTGTCTGCAGCAGCTGCCGGGCCATCCCGGCGGCAGAACCCTGGTGCTGGTGCTGGATGACAACCGCCATCTCGTCTCCGCCGGCCTGGATGACATGATCCGCATCCGGGACCTGATCAGCGATGAGGTGGTGGCAATGCTTGACGCCAGGGGCAACGGCCTCCGCTGCCTGGCCAGGGGTTCGCAGCCTCATCTGTTCTTTGTCGGCCAGCAGGGCGGGTCCATGATCATCTGGAAAATCATTTATCAGCTCATTTTTGCCTGACAGGTAAATCTCGGTAGTTTTGCTGGCTCCGCTTAAAATATATGTTATGATTTTTTTAATGATGAAGCCTTGCCTGACTCCTCATTCAGCCATATGTATTAGATAAAGATGAAGAATCCCTGGGGAGCGAGAAACGTCGTTTCATGGTTTTTTGACGATTTCCGGCCAGTGCCGCAACGCAGGAAATGCCCGGCTTGCTGTCTGCCGGGGCATTGCATCTGAGGAGGAGGCTTACCGCATGAGACGAATCATTACCAGCGAAAAGCTGCCTATCAAACTCTGGCTCGACGATATCGAAGCAGGCGCCTTTGAGCAGGCCCGCAATCTGGCGAATCTTCCTTTCGTTTTCAAACATATCGCCGTGATGCCCGATGCGCACCAGGGTTACGGCATGCCCATCGGCGGGGTAATGGCCACTGAAGAGGTGGTCATTCCCAATGCCGTTGGAGTCGACATCGGTTGCGGCATGTGCGCGGTGAAAACCTCGCTGACCACGCTTGCCACCGACCAGATCAAGGCTGTGCTGTCGGGCATCAGAAAAACCGTGCCCCTTGGTTTCCAGCATCACAAAAAAAAACAGGATCCCTCGTTAATGCCGGCAACCGCGGGCCGTCCGCTCGCCGATTTCCCCATTATCATGGAGGAGTACACCAATGCCCTCACCCAGCTGGGCACCCTGGGCGGAGGCAATCATTTCATCGAAATCCAGAAAGGCAGCGACGGCCACATCTGGCTGATGATCCATTCCGGCAGCAGAAACCTCGGCTACAAGGTGGCCAATCATTATAACCGGCTGGCCATTGAGCTGAATCGCAAGTGGGGATCAAAGATCCCGGAAAAATGGCAACTGGCTTTTCTCCCTGTTGAAAATGCCGCTGGACAGAAGTACCTGCGGGAGATGCGCTATTGTGTTGAATTTGCCTATGCCAACCGGAGACTGATGATGGAGCGGGTAAAAGACGCCCTGGTGGCCGTGGTCCCCCTTGTCACCTTTGACCCGATCATCAACATCGCCCATAACTATGCCGCGCTCGAGATGCACTTTCACCACAATGTCATGGTGCATCGCAAGGGGGCGACCAGCGCCAGGGAAGGGGAGATCGGCATCATCCCCGGGTCTCAGGGCAGTCCGAGTTATATTGTCAGGGGCCAGGGCAATGTGGAAAGTTTCCAGTCGTGCGCCCATGGCGCGGGACGCAAGCTGGGCCGCAAACAGGCCCAGCGCCAGCTGAATCTGGCCGAGGAGCAGAAAAGACTTGAGGAACAGGGGATCATTCACTCCATTCGGCATGTGCGTGACCTTGACGAAGCTGCCGGGGCATACAAAAATATTGACGAGGTAATTGAAAATCAGCTTGATCTGGTAGAAGTTATTGTTGCATTGCGGCCTCTGGCCGTCATCAAAGGATGAAGAGACACATAAGCAGATGAACCTTTGCAAGGAGAATATGGCATGACAACGCAACTTTCGTTTTCGAAAATTGAGAATGAACTGCTTCCTGAATACAGAAGGAAAATCGGTTCCGCCGAATCCACCGAGGATGTGAAAAAATTCTATGTCTATACCATGCGGGATCTCATTCGTCAGGTCTTTGCCGGCAGAATCGATCCCGGCAATGATGACATCGCCCTGGTGCCTGACCGGGAACCATCCTTTGTCATCAGCAGCGGTTTAAATGATAAGGAAGATTTCTCCTCGATCTGGAACAGCTCGGATCTGCCCAATGTGGTTTCCCGTTTTACGGAAACAGCGGTGAAGCACTACCGGCATCTGGAAAAGAATCCGAAGAAGACTGAGGCAAAAATCAGGATGTAAGCGCATTGGCGACAATCCGGCAGCAGATAATTGCCCTGTTATGCAATGAAGAGGTCAATGCCCTGGAAATTTCCCAGCTGCTGTCGATCCGGGAAAAGGAGGTGTATGAACATCTTGAGCATATCAGCCGGACTCTGGCGTCCCAGGGAAAAAAGCTGCTGGTCAGGCCGTATGCCTGCATGAAATGCGGCTTTTCTTTCAAGGAGCGGCATCGTTTCACCCGTCCCGGCCGCTGTCCGCGCTGCAAGGGAGGCCATATCAGCATGGCCTCCTATCATATTGAAGACTAGCTGATCTGCCTGGCTATCTTAGCGAAATGAAAGCCATATCTGGTCGATGTCGGGTCATGTCGGGTCGGGTTTGCCCCGATGTCCTCTATTTTTTCATCATTTTTCGTTTTACTCTTGCATCAAGATGAATAAAAAATTATGAAAAGTTCAGGAGGCCATCAAAGGAGATCATCATGAAAAAATTCATCGTTTTCGCTTCCCTTCTTCTGCTCTGCGCAACAGCAAATGCCGAAGCGGACAATACCGCTGTCGGCGCCCTGGCAGGGGCAGCCGGGGGCGCTGTCGTCGGTCAGGCCATCGGTCATAATACGGAGGGCACCGTGCTTGGCGCCGTCGTCGGCGGCGTGGTCGGGTCCATTGTCGGCAGCGGCATGGACGGCGGTTATCATGCACGGCCGGCCTATTATGGCGGCGGCTATGTGGCGCCTCCGCCGGTGGCCGTATATCGGGAGGTATACATGCCACCGCCTCCACCTGTGGTCGTCCCTTATTACCGCCCTTATTACCGGCCGGTTGAGGTGGTGGTAGTCCCCGGGTACGGCCGTCATCATCA
This sequence comes from Desulfurivibrio sp., assembly GCA_003605035.1. GTDB lineage: Bacteria > Desulfobacterota > Desulfobulbia > Desulfobulbales > SURF-16 > SURF-16. The sequence continues at coordinate 34,470 of QZKJ01000060.1, read as the reverse complement.
CGGGCCGTCAAGATGGGACGGAGGCCATAGGAGCTACAGAGATCATCATCGCCATTGGCGCTAAGGCGGAACCTTTCCGATCTCACTTGAAAGCCGTCGGTCAGGCAGATGACTTGGCGGCGAGCTGGCCGCAGGCGGCGGAAATATCCGCCCCGCGGCTGGCCCTGACCAGAACCGTGTAGCCCCTCTTTTTCAGGATGTTCTGAAAAGAGTCGATGCGCTGCTGGCCTGGTTTGGCAAAGGGGAGTTCGGGCGCCTCATTGCACGGCAGCAGGTTTATCTTGGCCTGGATGCCGTGCAGCAGTTTTGCCAGCTTTACCGCGTCCTGATCCGAATCATTGATGCCTTTCAGCAGCACATATTCAAAGGTGATTCTCTTTCTGCGGGGCAGGGAAAATTCCCGACAGGCATCGAGCAGGGTTTCCAGCGGGTAACGCCGATTGATCGGCATCAGCCGGTTGCGGGTTTCATTGTCAGCCGCATGCAGAGAGACGGCCAGATTCACCTTGAGCCGTTGCCCCAGTTCAATGATTTGCGGGGCAAGACCGCAGGTGGACACCGTGATTCTGCGCTCGGAAAAATGAAGGCCCAGTTCATCTTGTAAAATGGTGAGCGCCTTGATGAGATTGTCAAAATTGGCCAAGGGCTCCCCCATCCCCATGAAGACCAGGTTGTTGACCACCCCCAGATGATGCTCCCGCAAATCGTTGCTCACCGCGCAAACCTGATCCACTATCTCCGCACAGCTCAGATTCCTGGAAAATCCCATGGTGCCGGTCAGACAGAAGGCGCAGGCCATGGCGCATCCCACCTGGGAGGAAATGCACAGGGTATTCCTCTCCTCTTCCGGAATCAGCACGGATTCGATCATCTTCCCGTCGTCCAGGCGAAAGCCATACTTGATGGTGCCATCATTTGATACTTCCTTAACTGCCGGGGTCAGGCGGCTGAAGAATGCCTCCTTTGCCAGTGACTCCCGCAGCTCTTTGGACAGATCGGTCATCTCGGCAAAGGAGGAAATGCCGGGGCGATACAGCCAGGAAAAAATCTGTTTGGCGCGAAAGGCGGGCAGCCCATGGGCAGCAGCAAAGGCGGTCAGCTCGGCTCTGGTGAGATTCCTGAGATCAACTTTTTGTCGGGAAGAGGCGTGGTCGGGCACAGTGTCAGAAAAGGGGAGGGGTTATGTAAAATTTTGATTAATAAAGGAAACTTCCTGGAAACGCCCTTGCCAGGTCAGAAATTTCCGGTGGCAGTCATGCACCGCCGTTTCCAGTTCTTCCATGTTGAGTGGTTTATATAAGATATTGGCTGCGCCGAGAATGTGGGCCTGGTAGACAACATCCTTTGACTTATGCGCGGTAATGACTATAAAATCAGTACCAGGATGAGCGATTTTCATCTTTGCCACCAGCTCAAAGCCGCTGAGACCCGGCATGGTCACGTCCGTCAGCACCAGGTTGTACGGCCGGGCTGTATAGGCGGCCAATGCCTGCAAGGCGTCACTGAAAGGATGATAGATGTGGCCGGTCAGCGCGGCAAGGGTGTCGGCAATTCCTTCTGCTATTGCAGGTTCATCATCAACTACCATGATTCGGTATTGTTCGGGAAGCATAAAATTCCAGGCCGGCACTGGCAGAATTAAAGTGAAATATAAAACTAATGTAAATTTAATATGCTATGCTGTTACTGGCTGCTATCATGGCTTACTGAATTCAATGATATTGAACCTGTTCGTTCATTACAAGTTAAATTCACGTTAATGTCAGTGGCAAACAGCTTCTAACATCATGACATGGTTCAAATTTTATCTGATAATTAAAAGATTAAACAATGTGTTTTCAATAAGTTAGCAGAGGTGCCCCCGTGAATCAGGAGTCGTCCAGGGAAAAAATACTCATTATTGATGACTTTCCTGCAAGTGTCAGAATCCTGGCCAACAGCCTGGCGGAAGATTATCAGGTGCTGGTTGCGACCAGCGGCGTCACGGCGCTTGAGATGATCCGGACCGAGCCGCCGGATCTTATTCTGCTCGATATCATGATGCCGGTGATGAACGGTTATGAGCTGTGCAGACTGCTGCAACAGGATGAAAAATTTCGATACATCCCGGTAATCTTTGTCACTGCCAGGGCTGACGAGGAAGATGAAGAAAAAGGCCTGGCCATGGGCGCGGTGGACTATCTGATCAAGCCGGTCAGCGCGGCCATTGTCAAAGCCCGGGTGCGCACCCATCTGGAATTGAAACGGCACCGGGAGCATCTGGCGAAAATGGTGGAGGAACGGACCCGGGACCTGTACAAGGCTTTGAAGCTTCTGCAGGCCAAGAAGGAAAGCGAGTTCCGTCAGGCTGTTGAGATACACAGCGGCAGGCTTGCCGCACTGGGCGAAATGGCGACCTCTATGGCCCATGAAATAAACCAGCCCCTCAATGTCATCTCCATTACCCTCCAGGGCTGGCAGCTTCTGCACAGACGCGGGGTATTGACCACGGACAAGATGCTCGGGGACGTGCAGATTCTGCTTGATAACGTCACCCGCATCACCCGGCTTATCGATCATGTCCGCACCCTGGGGCATCCGTCCCAGGATATCGGCAGTTTTTATCTGCAGGACGTCCTGAAAGATGCCCTGTCCCTCTGCCGCATGCAGTTTCTCAACCACGGCATCACCATCAATCTGGAGATTGATGACAATGTTCCGCCTGTCAAAGCCGTGCAGGCGGAGTTCGAGCAGGTTCTGCTCAATCTCCTGTCAAATTCCAGGTACGCCCTGGCGGAAAAGAAGGGGAGGGATGCCGTTTTCAAACCCGTGGTCAACATTGCGGTCTGCCGCAAAGATGACAAGGTCTGTCTGGCCATCGAAGACAACGGCGGCGGCATTGAGCCCATGGCCGAGGAATATGTTTTTGAACCCTTTTTTACCACCAAGCCGGCAGGGCAGGGGACCGGACTCGGTCTGAGCATCTCCAGGCAGCTGATGCTCAAATTTGACGGGGATCTGGTCCTGATCAATTCTCCGGGCCGGGGCGCCCGTTTTGAGGTCCTGTTGCCCGGCTGAGCGGAGGGAAAAAAATCAGGGTTCTGGCCGCAGGTTACAGGGCGCGCTGATACTCGGGCGTCAAGCTCTTCTCGCCGGCCAAGGCCTGATCTATGGCGGCCAGCACCATCGCCTTGTCGCGGCTTAAACGGCAATTGAGCGGCAGATAGTTGGAGGCATGATTGGCCTGGAACTGCGCCCGGCTGCTGGTGATGTTTTCCACCAGCAGCCGCAGTTCACGAAGCATCTCCATCTGGTTTGGTAATATAAATTTCCCCGATTTTTCAAGAAGATAAAGTTCAGTGTTGGGAAGAAGCATGAGGGTCAGCACGGCGATCTGGTTGGCCGCCATGGCGGACACCACCCGGCCGGTTTCCTGCGCATGCTCCGCGGAAAAGTCTGTGCCGCCGATGCCGAGCAGAACCGTCAGTGACAGAAACAGGCCGGCTTCTTTGACCCGCTGGCCGGCCCTGATCATTTTGGCGGCATCGGCGCCTTTGCGGATGTTTTGTAAAATCCGGTCCGAACCGCTTTCCAGCCCCATATAAACCCGGTCAAGGCCGAGGCTTTTCAGTTCCCGCAGCTCTTCAGGTGATTTCAGCAGAACAGACTTGGCGTTGCCGTACAGGCTGATGCGGTTCACCCAGGGGATCTTTTTCCGTATGCGGGTCAGCAGGTCGACCAGACGACGCTGGGGGATGATCAGGGCATCCCCGTCCGCCAGAAAGACTCGCCTCTGCCGTTTGCAGCAGGTTGCGGCAAAATCGATATCCTGATCCACCACTTCATCCTTTTTCAGCCGGAAACGGACACCCTTATAGGTGCCGCAGAAGGTGCATTTGTTGTGGGAGCAGCCCACCGTGACCTGCAGGATGATGGAGTCGGCCTCGCTGGGAGGCCGGATGATCATGCCTTCGTAATGCACGTTGATCAGGCGGTCCTGGCAAATTCCTTCATGAACTCGACCAGTTCAATGACCCCCTGTTTCGGGAAGGCATTGTAGATGGAGGCCCGGATGCCGCCGATGGAGCGGTGTCCCTTCAGGCCGTCCAGCCCGCGCCTGGCCCCTTCCTGGACAAATCTGGCCTCAAGCTCGGGGGTCGGCAGGTTGAAGGTGACGTTCATCAGCGAACGGGAGTCCTTTCTGGCATGGCCCCGGTAAAAATCCATACTGTCAATGGCCTCATAGAGAATGGCGGCCTTTTCCCGGTTGATCTTTTCAATGGCCGGCACTCCGCCGATTTTTTTCAACCATTTGCAGACCAGACCGATGGTGTACACGGCAAAGCAGGGCGGGGTGTTGAACATCGAACCCTTTTCCGCGTGGGTCTTGTAGCGGAACATGGTCGGCACGGTTTCGGGCACCCGGTCAAGCAGGTCTTCCCTGACAATGACCAGGGTGGCGCCGGCCGGGCCGATGTTCTTCTGGGCCCCGGCAAACACCAGGCCAAAGGAAGTGATATCAAAGGGACGGGACATGATGTCCGAACTCATATCGCAGACCAGCATCTTGCCAGACTTCGGCATGGTCTGAAACTGGGTGCCGTAGATGGTGTTGTTGGAGACAAAGTAGAGATATTCGGCAGCCGGGTCAACCGTATAGTCGCCGTCAACGGGGACATGGTCGTATTTCGATTCCTCGCTGGAATAGGCCACCTGGGCGCTGGCAACAATCTTCGCCTCCTTGATCGCCTTCTTGGCCCACACCCCGGTATTGAGGTAGGCGCCTTGTTTGCCGGGCCCCAGCAGGTTCATGGGCACCATGGCAAACTGGGTGGAGGCGCCGCCCTGCAGGAAAAGCACCCTGTAGTTCTGCGGCACGTTCAGCAGTTCCCTGATCAGGTTTTCCGCCTCTGCGACAATGGCCATGAAATCCTTGCTGCGATGACTCATTTCAATGAGGCCGATACCCTTGTTGTTGTAGTTGACAATATCTATGGCCGCCTGCTGCAGAACTTCAACGGGCAGGGTGGCTGGTCCGGGGCTGAAATTATAAATTCTGTCTGGCATGATGTGATCTCCTCTTAACCGGTTTGCTGTCCGGCGACTCATAATGTATGTTGGCGTAAAATTGAATAAATTCTCTCAAATAACCTATAAAATGATGCCGGCCCTTTTCAGGCCGCCGATGCCGCCCTGGGAGGTTGACGGGGATTTTCGGTGACATTGCTGAACACCTGGCAAACTTGAATTAGTGTAGCAAAAACGAAATCCCTGGCTGAAAAATCAGCAATAATAGTGTAAATAAGGAACTCTGTCATCTACTTACTGCAATTTACAGAATAAACGTAGCTATCCAGCAGCACCGCATCTGCTTTGTCATCGGCCTGGCCGCATACCCCATGTAGAGCGGCCAGGCCTCTCTCGGTGTCTGCGCTTACCGGCGCATCTGCGGCACTGCTGAATAGCTGCAGCACCGGACCGATCGAACGTTTTTCGTCCGAGGCTGGATAATTACGAATAAACAACATGTTCGCTAGCTCAACAGATCCCAAACAGAAGCTTGTCGTGCTGGCCGGCCCGACCGCCGTCGGCAAGACCGAGCTTTCCCTGGCCATGGCCGAAGAATTCGGCTGCGAGATCATCTCCATGGATTCCATGCAGATCTATAAATATATGGATATCGGCACGGCCAAGCCCACCCTTGCGGAACGCCGGCGCGTGCCCCATCATCTCCTGGATTTTGTCGATCCTGCTGAACTATATAATGTAGGGAGTTATGTCAGCGATGCCAGGAGGGTCATCAGGGAGATTGCCGGCAGAAACCGCCTGCCCATGCTGGTGGGCGGCACCGGGCTCTACATGACAAGACTGCTGGACGGTATTTTCGAGCTGCCGGAGGTACCCCGGGAAATCAGGGACAGGGTGCAGGCTGAGTTGCAGGAAAAGGGGCATGCGCAGCTGCACGCTGAACTTGCAGAAGTTGATCCTGAGAGTGCGGCCAGAATCCACCCCCATGACAGTCAGCGGCTGACCCGGGCCATGGAGATCTGGCGGGCCACGGGCCTGCCCTGGAGCCGTCATCTGCACGGCGAGCAGCAGGAGAGGGCCAGGCAGAGGGCAGGGTATGCGGTGCTGAAAATCGGGCTCAACCGGGACCGCACCGAACTTTACGCCAGGATCAACCAGAGGGTGGAGATCATGGTGGAGCAGGGGATTCTGCAGGAGGTCGAACATCTGCTGGCCCTGGGCTACGCCAGAGAGCTCAACCCCTTGCAGTCCATCGGCTATAAGCATATGATCAACTATATCGATAAAATATGGCAGTGGGACGAAGCGCTTGCCTGTCTGGCCCGGGATACCCGGCGCTATGCCAAAAGACAGCTGACCTGGTTCGGCCGGGATGAGGAGATTCGCTGGTTCAGGCCGGATGACAGTGAAGCGGTCAGGATCATCATAAATGAGTTTGTCAGGCACAGGTAATGCTCATCATTAAAATATCGATAAATCAAGAAGATATTTATCTTAAATGATCCGGGAAATTAAGTCGGAATATATATGAGCCCCATTCGCAAACAGATCAGAACCAGAAGCCAGAACCCGCAGATTTTCAGGGGAGCGCAGGAACTGGGGTTTTCCGCCCTGCAGGCCCGCATCATTGCCGGCAGGGCAAATGGCCAGGGTGGTTACGGCAATCTGGAAAACGTCCTGTTTCCGGCCCTGAAAAACCTCCATCACCCGGAACTGCTGCAGGACTGCGGCAGTGCGGCTGACTTTATTGTGGAGGCCATCAGAGGGCGGCAACGGATCGGCATTCTCACCGATTATGATGTGGACGGCATCTGTTCCCATGTGGTGGTCCATCAATCCCTGCGCCATTTTGCCGTAAGCGAGGCCAGTCTGGTCAGTCTCATCGGCCACAGAATGCAGGACGGCTACGGCATCAGCGCCAGTCTGGTTGACAGGATACTGGCCTTGGACAAAACTCCGGAGCTGATCATTACCGCGGATTGCGGATCATCCGATGAGCCGCAGATCAGCCGGCTGAAAGCCCATGGCATAGCCGTGATTGTCACGGACCACCATACCATTCCTGTCGAGGGGGTGCCGTCCTCCGCGTTGGCCACCATTAATCCCAGCCGCCAGGATTGTCTCTATCCGGATAAATTCATCTCAGGCTGCATGGTCAGCTGGCTGCTGATGTGTCTGGTGCGCAGCCGGCTGATCGGCTGCGGCATGCTGGCCGATGACACGGCAAAACTCAGCTGGCTGCTTGATTTTGTATGTCTCAGCACCGTGGCTGATGCCGTAACCTTTACCAGTCCGACCAACAGGGCGGTGGTCAACAGCGGTCTGCAGGTCATCAACCAGCTGACGAAACCGGCATGGACGGTGCTGGCGAAACAACTGGGAAAACATCAGAAAAATCCTTTTACCGTGGAGGATCTGGCTTATCAGGTTGCGCCACGAATCAATGCGCGGAGCAGAATGGCAGATCCTTATGCGGCCCTGAATTTTTTCATGGCCGGGGATGTCCGCCGGGCGGATGAACATCTGCAGCGCCTGGAAAAGAACAACGAGGAAAGAAAAATCACTGAGCGCCATATGGTGAAAACAGCCAGGCGGCTTGCCGGAAAACTCAATGAATCCCGGAAAAGCTCTCTCGTGGTTTCCGATGGTGATTTCCATGCCGGCGTGCAGGGCATCGTCGCCTCGCGACTGGTGGACGGCTTCGGCAAGCCGGCGGTGGTGCTGAGCCCGGTGCTTGCCGGCGATGTCCTGTCCGGTTCCGCCAGGACGATTCCCGAAGTGCATCTGCTGAAGGTCCTGCAGAAGATCAATGAGCGGCATCCGCATCTTTTTCTGTCATTCGGCGGTCACAGCGGGGCGGCGGGGTTGAAAATCAAAAAAAAGGATTTGGATCTCTTTTGCGCCGCCTTTGAGGAAACGGTGCAGGAAGAGATCCACAACAGGAACCTTGAACCGGTCATCATGACCGACGGGGACCTGGAGGTTGACCTGTTGAACCTGCAGACCCTGGCTGAACTGCAGAAGCTCGAACCCTACGGCAGAGAATTCGAGGAGCCTGCCTTTGCCGGAATTTTCACGGTAACCAAAACCCGCATTGTGGGGGCTGAGCCGGTGCATCTTGCCGTAAAGCTAGAGAATAATGGCAGGGAATTTCAGGGTATCTGGTTTAATGCCCTGGAAAGTCCCGGGGAGCAGCAAGCAATTAATGAAGGAACTACAATACGATGCGCTTACAAGCTCAAGTTGAATGACTTCAGGGGGCAGCGAAATCTGCAGCTGCTGATCGAGTATGCCGAACCTCAGTAACCCAAATAAGCAGCTACGTTCAGTTTTTCCCAGGCTTTCCTTGTCAGTAATCCCGAATTTACCAGCATCACCAAAATAATCAATTCACAAACCGATGCACGGAAGAGGGCTAATGCATCCATTTGATTTTACAGTTATTAATTAAACTAAACATAATATACATTATGCGACATTTGAATATGGGGTTTTCTTTTCATCTAATGAGTGATAAATATAGGTCCTTTGCCCATGCCTTACCGCCAACCTCTGCCTGGATGGAGATCATGAAATAATGACCAGGGAATTTTATCAGGAACCGCTTGTCAGCCGTTACACCAGCGTTGAAATGCAGAAGATCTTTTCTGAACAGTCAAAATTTGCCACCTGGAGACGCTGCTGGATTGCCCTGGCCGAGGCCCAGCATGAACTGGGTCTCACGGATATTGTCACCCGGGCCATGGTGGATGAACTGAAGCAGTTTGAGACAGACATCAATTTCGCGGTGGCGGCCCGCAAGGAAAAAGAAATCCGCCATGATGTCATGGCCCATGTTTATGCTTACGGCCAGCAGTGCCCGACGGCTGAACCCATTATACATCTCGGCGCCACTTCGCAGTTTGTCGGCTGCAATACGGATCTTATTCTGCAGCGTCAAGCCCTGGCCTTGATCAAAAAAGCGCTGGTGAACGTCATCGCCAATCTTGCCGCCTTCTGCCGCAAACATAAAAGCCTGGCCACCCTTGGCTATACCCATTACCAGCCGGCCCAGCCCACCACGGTCGGCAAACGGCATACCCTGTATATTCAGGATCTTATCATGGATCTTGATTATATCGAGGCCCTGGAGAAGCAGTTCAAGGCCCGGGGGGTCAAGGGTACGGTGGGCACACAGGCCACCTTTATCGAACTGTTCAAGAACGATCATGACAAGGTCCGGCAGCTTGACCGGCTGGTGGCGCAGAAGCTTGGTTTTGATCAGATTTTTGCCGTTACCGGCCAAACCTATACCCGCAAACTGGACATGAAAACCGCGGAAACCCTGGCCGGCATCGGCGCCTCGGCCCACAAGTTCGCCGTTGATCTGCGTCTGCTGTCAAATCTCAAGGTACAGGAGGAGCCCTTTGCCAGGGACCAGGTGGGCAGTTCAGCCATGGCCTACAAGAGAAACCCCATGCGCAGTGAACGTATGACCGGCCTTGCCCGTAAACTGATGGGACTGCCGGCCAACTTTGCCGCCACCTTTGCCAACCAGTGGTTTGAGCGCACCCTGGATGATTCCGCCATCCGCCGCATGGATATTCCCCAGGCCTTTCTCCTGACCGATGCGATACTCAGGCTTTATCTCAATATTACCAGCGGAATGGTTGTTTTTCCGAAACAAATTGAACGCCACCTGCGCATGGAACTGCCCTTCATGGCCACGGAGAAAATCCTCATGGCCTGTGTTGAGAAGGGACAAAGCCGCCAGGAAATGCATGAGATCATCAAAAAACACTCCATTGCCGCCGGCAAGGTGGTGAAGGAAGAAGGCCGTGATAATGATCTGCTGAGCCGTCTCGGTGAAGACCCGCTTATCCCCTTCCCCACCGCCGATCTTGAGGCCATGGTTGGCAGCGGCCAGGGGTTTACCGGCCGGGCTGCCGAACAGACTGATGAATTTCTTGCGGAAATTGTCGAACCGCGCCTGGCGTCTTACCGGGAGCTGTTAGGAAATGTTGATAGTGAACTCAAGGTATGACATACTTGTCTGAGACCAGTAAACTGTATCTGCGCATCGACCCCCGCCGGATTGTTTATTTAAAGTTTCTGCTGGAAGGTTATGACGGTTTGGCCATCCTTTCCACCATCGATGCGCATGCCGGCCTGGTGCTCATCCGCTATCCCGGTGATGTTCAGGCTGTTCTCTTTGAGCTGCTGGCAGATCTGGCGGCAGATCTCACACGTCAACCCTGAAGAGAATTTTAAGTATGAAACTTATATTGTCAATTTTGTGTGCTTTTTTCTGTATTTGTCCAGTCGTTTCTTTGGCTGCTGATACCAATGACGGTACCTTGAGCCTGGAAGAATGCATTGAAATTGTTGTTGCCAATAATCCCGAACTTGCCATGGCCAGGGCTGACCTGGAAAACCGTGAGGCCTTATTGAACAGTTCCAAAAAGGACCTCTACCCTACCCTCTCCGCCCAGTACAGCTATCTGCATCAACCGGATGAAGTGTATACGCTGCCTGATTTCTTCACCTATGGGGTAACGGCCCAACAGCCCCTTTATAAAGGGAAATCTCTCATCACCTCAGTCAAGCAGGCTGAATTATCCCGTGCATCCTCGCAGCTTGCCATTGAGCAGCTCACCAATACCCTGGTTTTTGAGGTATATGGCCGTTATTATGAACTTCTTCGGGCCTTAAAACTTGAGGATGAGGCCCGGCAGTCCGTCCTGCGCCTGCAGTCCCACAGCAAGGATGCCAAGGCCTTTTATGAGGCGGGTCTTATCCCTAAAAATGACATGCTGCAGAGCGAGGTTGAGCTTGCCCAGGGTGAGCAGGATCTCGTTGATGCGGAAAATGCCTCCGCCATGGCCAAATCCCGCCTCAATGTGCTGATGCAGCGCCCGGTAGGCGCCCTGTTGAACGTTGAGGATCATAGTGATTATGTCATTCAGGATATCAATTGGGATGAGGTCATTGCCAAGGCCAGAGAAAACAGGGCTGAGATTGCCCAGTCTGATAAGGCGGTGCAGCTTGCTGAAAATGATATTATTCTCAAAAAAGCACCCTATCTGCCCTCGGTTACCCTCTCCGCCAGCTATGACAGGGTGGGCGATGAGCCAGGTGCCGCGCCTGCTGGTCAGGGCTTTCCCGGTGAGGTGAAATCCATCAAGGCTGTTGCCACCTGGCAACTCTGGACCTGGTTGAAGGAACGTGATGAGGTGTATGCCGCTGAAAAAAATCTGCAGAAAGCCAAAAAAGCGGTCGACAGAACAGTCAATGAAGTTACCCTGGATGCCAGGAATTCCTATCTCCGCCTTGAACAGGCTGCCAAAAGAATTAAGGTATCTGAAAAGGCGATTGAACATGCCAGGGAGAATTACCGCATCAACCAGGCCCAGTACCAGGCCCAGCTGGCAACTTCCACTGATGTGCTGGATGCCCAGACTCTCCTGAACGAGGCTATGACCAATTATTATGATGCCCTGTATGGTTACCAGCTCGCCCTGGCGGCAATCGATAAATCCAAGGGATTATTTGGACAGCGTTACGCTAAATGAACGGGAAAAAATTACTGTACATAGAGACCTTCGGTTGCCAGATGAACGACCGTGATTCGGAAATCATGCGGCAACTGCTGGCCAAGGCATACGAACCTACCGATGTCATCGGGGCCGCGGATGCCATCATTGTCAACACCTGCAGCATCCGCGACAAGGCCGAGCAGAAGGCCTACAGCCTGCTTGGCGCCCTGCGCAAAAGGAAACGGGACAAGCCGGACCTGATCATTGCCGCCACCGGTTGCGTCGCCCAGCAGGAGGGGGCCAGAATGCTTTCCCGCATGCCCCATGTGGACCTGGTGGTGGGACCTCAGAACATCTACCAGCTGCCGGAACTTTTTGACAAGGCCCGGCAGTTCAGGCAAGGCATCGTGGCAACGGAGATGGCGCGATCCTTTCATATCCCCCCTTTCCTGCCCTCCCTGCAACAGGGTAATCCGCACAAGCGCTTTGTCACCATCATGCAGGGATGCAACAATTTCTGCACCTATTGCATCGTGCCCTATACCAGGGGCCGGGAAATCAGCAGAAAACCTGAAGATATTCTGGCTGAGATCACCCATCTGGCGGCGGGCGGGGTCAAGGAGGTCACGCTGCTCGGCCAGAACGTCAACTCCTATGGCAATGATCACCCTGTGGGCAGCAGAACCAGTTTCGCCTCTCTGCTCAGGCGGGTCACGGAAATAAAAGGCCTGGAAAGGGTGCGCTTCACCACCTCAAACCCCAAGGATCTTTCCGAGGAATTGATGCAATGCTTTACCGATCTGGCCAAGCTCTGCCCCCATTTTCATCTCCCGGTGCAGTCCGGCTCAAATGCCATTCTGCAACGCATGAACCGCAAATATACCATCGAACATTATCTGGACCGGGTTGCCAAACTGCGCGGTTGCTGCCCGGAGATTGCCTTGACCACCGACATCATCGTCGGTTTCCCGGATGAGACTGAACAAGATTTTCAGGCCACCATGGCTCTCATTGAAAAAGTCCGCTATCACAGTGCCTTTTCCTTCAAGTATTCGAACCGCCCCCCGGCAAAATCATGCCAGTTCGCCGATTCGGTAGGCAGGGAGGAAAAAGAGCGGCGTCTGGCAGTCCTGCAGGCACTCCAGCAGCAGATTACCCTGGAAAGAAACAGGGAATACCTCGGCCGCCGGCTGGAACTCATGGTGGAGGGGGAAAGCCGGGCTGCCGAGGGGCAGTGGTCCGGACGAAGCGTCACCAACCATATTGTCAATTTTGAGAGCCAGGTGGCCCTGGTGCCGGGGCAACTGGTGCAGGCCGTCATCCGGGAGGCCTGTCTGCACTCATTACGCGGCGAATTATCGATGTGAAAAAGGATTTGTCTGGAGATACTTATGATGATTGATCTGCATACCCATTGTTTTTTCAGTGACGGTGAGCTGGTTCCAGCCGAGCATGTCCGTCGGGTCGAGGTGCTCGGCTATCAGGCAATTGCCATTACCGACCATGCCGACTCATCGAATATTGATTTCATTCTGCCCAGAATCATCAAGGCGGCGGCTGACATGAACCCTTTTACCTCAACCAGGCTGCTGGCCGGCGTTGAACTGACCCATGTGCCGCTGGAACTGCTGGCTGAACTGACCCGCTACGCCAGAAAACTTGGCGCCGAGATCGTGGTGGCCCATGGAGAGACGGTGGTTGAACCGGTGCGGCCGGGCACCAACCGGGCGGCGCTGGAGGCAGGGGTTGATCTGCTGGCCCATCCTGGTTTTATTACTCTGGAAGATGCCCGGCTGGCTGCTGAGAAAGGCATTATGCTGGAATTGTCAGGACGTAAGGGCCATTCGCTGACCAACGGCCATGTGGCCAGAATCGCTGAGCTGTGCGGCGCCAGGCTGGCGGTCAACGCCGATGCCCATGGACCCGGGGATTTTTTAACTTCGGAGATGGCCAGGATGGTGGCCCTCGGCGCCGGTCTGAGCCAGGAGCGCTATGAGCAGATCCGCCGGGACATGGCGGATTTTGTCGCCGCTCTCAGCTGAGAGAGGCTTCACAGGGTACAGTACTGCTTGATGGCGGCAAACTTCTGCGGGCCGATGCCTTCCACTGCCAGCAATTCGTCTATATCGTGAAATTTTTTTCTCTGGTTGCGCAGGTCGATAATTCGCTTGGCCAGTCTGGGACCGATGCCGGGAATCGTCTCCAGCAGCCTGGCGTCAGCACTGTTAATCGGCACCGGCAGAAAGACAAACGGCCTCATTTCCACAGATATGCCGGCCCCGGAGTGCAGACTGGCCGCCCAGCCGGCGGCTTGCCGGTCCTGCTCAGGGGACCTCTGGTCCGTCCCCGTCTTTTCCAGGGCAAAGGAGCTTGCGCCGAGCAGGAAACCGGCAACCAGCAGCACCAGGATGCGGTAATCCCTGCCGCCGCTGGCCTCACTGCTGTGAAGATTTCTTTCTCTCATCCTTCATGAGCTTGTAGGTGATGCTGTCCACCAGCGCCTGCCAGCTTGCCTCAAGGATATCATGGGAAACCCCGACGGTTCCCCATTCCGAGTCGCCATCCCGTGATTCGATCAGCACCCTGACCCTGGCGCCGGTGCCGCGGTCGCTGGCCAGCACCCGCACCCGGTAATCATCCAGCCACATTTCCGACAGGGAAGGATAGAATTGGGTCAGGGCCTTGCGCAGCGCATTATCCAGGGCATTGACCGGGCCATCACCCAGGGCGGCGCTGTGCACCATCTCCCCGCCGACCTCCAGCCGAATAGTCGCCTCAGCCTGGGGGGGCTGATCCATGTCGGATTTCTGGTTGATGACGCGGAAACCGAGCAGGTTGAAATAGCGGCGCTGAGCCCCCAGGGCGCGGCGCATCAACAGTTCAAAGGATGCCTCAGCACCTTCATACTGAAACCCTTGATTCTCCAGGGTTTTCAACTCCTTCAGGATGGAGGTGACCACCGGGTCCTTGCTGTCCAGATCAATGCCGAATTTTTTGGCCTTGTGCAGGACATTGCTGCGTCCCGACTGGTCGGAGATGAGAATGCGGCGGACATTGCCCACCCGCTCGGGTTCAATATGCTCGTAGGTCAAGGGATTGCGCTTCACCGCACTGACATGGATGCCGCCCTTATGGGCAAAGGCGGAGGCCCCGACAAAGGGCTGGTACCTGTTGTGGGGAAGGTTGGCCAGCTCATTGACATAGCGTGATGTTTCACTCAGTTTCTTGAGATGATGCGCCGCATTGAAGGTGCAGCCCATTTTCAGGGCCAGGGCCGGCATGATGGAGGTCAGGTTGGCGTTGCCGCACCGTTCGCCGTAGCCATTGATCGTCCCCTGCACCTGGGTGGCGCCCATGGAAATGGCCACCAGCGAGTTTGCTACCGCGGTTTCCGAATCGTTATGGGCATGGATGCCGATTCCCACCTTGTGGCCGCTCTGTTTGAGGTGGTTTTTCACCTGCACAAGGATATCCGGCAGTTCGGTGGGCAGGGTGCCGCCGTTGGTGTCGCACAGCACCAGCATTTCGGCCCCTCCCCTGACAGCCCGGTCAAGGGTGGCCAGGGCATATTCCTTGTTGTTCTTGAAGCCGTCGAAAAAATGTTCGGCATCGTAAAACAGATGTTTGACATGGGGCCGCAGATAGGCCAGGGAATCCTCGATAATGACGAAATTGTCCTCAAGGCTGATGCGCAGGGCCTCGTGGACATGGATGTCCCAGCTCTTGCCGAAAATGGTGATCACCGGGGTCTGGGCCGCAACCAGGGCCTGCAGATTGCCGTCCGTCTCGACTGAATTACTGAACAGTCTGGTGCTGCCGAAGGCGGCCAGCAGGGAGTGTTTCAGCTCATAGTTCCTGATTTCTTCGAAAAATCTGGTGGCCGAAGGGTTTGAACCGGGCCAGCCGCCCTCGATGTAATCAATGCCGAGCTGGTCCAGTTTCAGGCTTACCCTCACCTTGTCTTCAACGGTCAGGTTGAAATTCTCGGCCTGGGTTCCGTCACGCAGGGTTGTATCGTAGATGGTCAGCTGTTTGCTCATGGCGTATCGCTTTCCTAGGCTTCTTCCAACGGCAGATTGGTCTTGTCGAGCTCAAAGGCGTCATGCAGAGCGCGCACGGCAAGCTCGGTATATTTCTCCTCGATCACGCAGGAGATCTTGATTTCCGAGGTGGTAATCATCAAGATGTTGATATTTTCCCTGGAAAGGATATGGAACATGGTGGTGGCAATGCCGGAATGATTGCGCATGCCTACTCCGACAATGGAAACCTTGGCGATTTTGGTGTCGCCTGAGACGCTTTCCGCGCCGATCTCCTCGGCGGTTTTCTGCATGATCTTCATGGCCCGCTCAAAATCGCTTTTGGGCACGGTGAAGGTCATGTCGGTCATGTCCCCTTCCCGGGTGTTCTGAATAATCATATCCACCACAATGCCCGCATCGGAGATGGGATTGAAAATGCGCGAGGCAATGCCGGGTTTGTCCGGCACTTTCGCAAAAGTGATACGTGCTTCATTCTTATTATAGGTAACGCCGGAGACCAGCATGGATTCCATTATTTTATCCTCCTCAACAACCCATGTTCCTTCTGTATTGGTAAAGGTTGACCGGACATGAACCGGGACCTTGTATCTTTTGGCCAGACTGACCGACCTGATGTCGAGCACTTTGGCCCCCAGGCTGGCGAGTTCGAGCATTTCGTCATAGGTGATGCGATCTACTTTCCGGGCCGAAGGACAGATATTCGGATCTGTCGTATACACCCCTTGCACATCGGTAAAGATTTCGCATTGGTCCGCCGACAGGGCGGCCGCCAGGGCAACGGCGGTGGTATCGGAGCCGCCGCGGCCCAGAGTGGTGATGTCGCCATCCTCCGACACCCCCTGAAATCCCGCCACCACGACAATTTTCCCCTCATCCAGATGGCGTTTGATCAGCTCTGCGTTGATCGATTTGATCCTGGCTTTGGTATGCATGGCGTCCGTACTGATTTTCACCTGATCACCGAGCAGGGAGACGGCGTCCAGGCCAGCCTCCTTTACCGCCATGGCAAAAAGGGCGACAGTGACCTGCTCGCCGATGGACAGCAGGACATCCATTTCCCGCTGGTCCGGGATGGTCTGCATTTTGTGGGCAAGGTCCACCAGGCGGTTGGTTTCACCGGCCATGGCCGAGAGAACCACCACCATCTGATGGCCTTGTTTGCGCAATTCCATCACCCGGCCGGCGACAGCTTTGATCTTGTCAGAATCAGCGACCGAGGTGCCGCCAAATTTTTGAACAATTAGTGCCATTTATTCAAACACTCCAGTTGCAGTAAGGTAATTAAGTGAATCACAAAGAAAAAAAACAGGCTGGCTTGACGATAATGTTTTTTATTTTTTTCTTTGTGTCCGTAAAGGTAAGTAGGGTATGAGCAGCAGGCTGCTCGTAACAGGGTATGAAATTTGCTGCATAATGCAGCCAATAAAAATAACCAAATAAAAAAAATAACAAGAAACGACACCGAATAGCAAGCGTAAAAAAAAAAAATCACAGGCAGAATAAACCTTGTAATAACTCAGGGGTTTTGTTACAAAAAAACGAAAGAAAGTTGTATTGGCAAAGGCTAATTCCGGTTGACAATTTTCTCCAAGGGTAATCATGACATCAGCAAGAAAAATTATAATTCTCGGCTCCACCTTTTCCCTTTCCGCTCTTTTTGCTTTTTTTTTATACCTTGCCACGCCTGATAACAGCGATAATATCCCCTCCTCAGCAGCCGTTTCGTCCGTTTCCTGCGACAGTAAGCAGGATGACAACGAAACGGATATGTTTTACACCCTGGTTGAGGGGGAGTTGCAATCCGGCGACACCCTGAGTCAATCACTGTCGCGCTATAACATCAATCCAGAGGTACAGCAGCAGATCCTGGACAATCTGTCCAGCTGTCTTGATTTCCGGCGGTTACGGCCAAAGGATAAATATCGTGTTTTCCTGGACGATCAGGGGCAGCTTATGCGCTGTGAATATGAAACCGGCCCGCTGGAGTCCTATTCAGTAACCAGAAACGAAGACACCTTTGTGGCCCAGCGAGATGCCATTAATGTGTCAATCAAGACCTGTATGATTGAGGATTCCATCTCGACCTCCCTGTTTGACGCCTTTGCGAAAAATCAGATGAAGGCGCCCCTGGTATACGCTTTTGCCGACATCTTCTCATCCCGCATCGATTTCAACACGGAATTACAGAAAGACGATACCTTTCGGCTTGTTGTGGAAAAATATTTCAAGGACGATGAATTCGTCGGCTATGGCAACATCCTCTATGCCCGTTATCAGCAGGAAAAAGGCCAGACCTTTGAAGGCTTTTTTTATCAACCCGATGCCGCCAAAGAGGGCTCATATTTTGAGGCAGACGGTGAGGAACTGGGAACCTCTTTCATTAAATCACCTGTTCCCCTGGGCAGGGTCACCTCCACCTTCAGCTCCCGGCGCATTCACCCGATTTCCGGGCGCGTGCGGCCGCATCTGGGGGTCGATCTCGCCGCTCCGGTCGGCACGCCGGTCATGGCAACCGCGGATGGTACTGTTTCCTATGTCGGCTTCAAAGGCGGCTTCGGCCGGCAGGTCATCATTTCCCATCCCGGCGGCTATAAAACCTATTACGGGCATCTCTCCCGCTTCAGAAAAGGGCTGAAGCGGGGCAGTGACGTCACCATGAAGCAGATTATCGGTTATGTGGGATCTTCAGGAATTTCCACTGGTCCGCATCTTGATTACCGTGTCCAGCAGCTTGGCAACTTTCATGACCCCTTCAGTCTGGATCTGAAGCCGAAATCGACATTGCAGGGTGAAAAGCTTGCCATGTTTAAAAGTCACATAGCCGCCCTTACCGGTTTGATTGAAACGTCACCCACCCCTGATCTCCTTTATGTCCGCCATCTGCTGATCAAACCTGATGAACAGTTGACCATGCTCTGATGCCCGGCATAATGAGGCCGCCATTCAATATTGTCCTGGTGGAGCCGGAGATCCCGCCCAACACCGGCAGTATTGCCAGGCTCTGCGGCGCAACAGACTCCATCCTTCACCTGGTCAGGCCGCTTGGTTTCAGCACGGACGACAGACACCTCAAACGGGCCGGCCTCGATTACTGGCAGTTTGTGCAGATCGTCTATTGGGATAACCTGGAGGCGTTCCTGCAGGCCCAGGATGAAAACAGGCTGTTTTTCCTGAGCAAGAAAGCCCCGAGGCGTTACACGCAAGCCCGGTTCAAGCCCGGGGATTTTCTTATCTTCGGCAAGGAAACCAAGGGGATTTCCGAAGAGATACTGGCATTGTACCATGACCGCTGCTTTTCCATTCCCATGTCCAATCCCCATATCAGAAGTCTCAACCTGGCCATGGCTGCCGGCATTGTCTTGTTCGAGGCATTGCGTCAGCAGGGCTGAGTTTTCTCCTAACATGTTTTTTTCTTTACCCTCCGCTGGTAACGTGGTAATTTTAATAATAAATCAATGTAGGCCCTTCCACTTCAGCTGAAATCTTTCCGTTGATGAATAAAATTCTCATTGTTGATAACAATCCGGTCATCAGGAAAATGCTCTCTGCGGCGCTGGAAAAAGATAAATTCCAGGTCGAGTGCGCTGAAGACGGTCTTTCCGCCTTTGATTGTCTGGATAGATTTGCCCCGGATATCATTTTTCTTGATCTCATCATGCCCAATATCAACGGCGAACAGTTCTGTCAGATGATATCCGGCAGAAAAGGCCTGGAGCATACCAGGATTGTGGTCATCTCCGGCGTGGCGGTCGAAGCCGGCGATGAATGCGAGCTGCAGGGGGTGCACGCCTGTATTGCCAAGGGGCCGCATCTGGTATCCCATGTCCTTGATGTCGCAAGAAAAATATCAACGGGTGATTTTATCAAACCTGGCATGCATCATGTTCTCGGCACCGAAGATCTTTTTCCGCGGGAAATCTCCAAGGAACTGCTGGCCGCCAACCGGCATTTGCAGGTAGTGCTGAACAACATGAGCGAGGGGATCGTCGAGCTTGCCGCCGATAACCGGATAATTTTTGCCAATCCGGCGGCGGCACAGCTGGCCGGCCTGGCCCGGGAAAGGTTGCTGGCCTGGGATTTTACGCAGCTTTTTTCAGGCAATGACCGGATCCGTATTCAGGAGCTGCTGCAACGAAAAGATGGCCTGCCCCGGCAGATCAGCGACGAGGATCCGGTGGTGTTCAACCGCCAGCAGGTTGCCATAAGTTTTCTTCCTGTCCATGACCGGCAGAGCGCCACAGTGGTGGCGATCATCAAGGATATCAGCAAAACAAAGATTGCCGAGGAACGTCTCAGGGAAACAAAAGAGTACCTGCATTCAATTTTCAATTCCGTGCAGGCGGGGATTATTGTCGTTGATGTTGAATCAAAAACAATCATTGATGCCAATCCCCGCGCCCTTGAGTTGTTTGGCATTACCAGGACGGATCTGCTGGCCCACGACTGCCGGGACCTGCTCTGTCCCCCGTCTGAGCACGAAACCTGTCCGGTTTTACAAAAGGGGAAATCGACCCACCTGACCACCCAGGCGGTCAAGAAACGTACTGGCCAAACCATGCATATTCTCAAAACAGCCACTGTCTGCATGATTAATGAAAGACAGTATATTGTTGAAAGTTTCCTGGATATCACCGAACAGAAAAAACTTGAGAATAAACTGCATTCATTATCCATCACCGATGAGCTGACCGGCCTGTTGAATCGACGTGGTTTCATGATGATGGCCAAGAAGCAGCTGCGTATTGCCGACCGTAACCAGGGAAAACTCTTTTTACTCTTTGCCGACGTGGATAACCTGAAATGGGTGAATGACACCTATGGACATGACATTGGCGATATGCTGCTGGTCAAGGTAGCGAAATTGCTCGCTTCCTTTCGGCGCTCGGATATTATTGCCCGTCTCGGCGGCGACGAGTTCGCCGTTCTGCTTTCTGACAGTTCGCGAACCGGGGAGGAGAAAAAAATCTCAGACAGGTTCGAGACATTGCTGCAGGAAGAAAATGAAAAAAAGGAACTCGGTTTTGTCATTGGCATCAGCTTCGGCGTTGTCGCCTATGACAATCACAAACCGTGTGAAATTGAGGAGCTCATCGCCAGGGCCGACAAGCTGATGTATCTGTCTAAAAAAAGAAAAAGAATATAATCCTGTGGATTTGCATAAAAAAAGCCCGCCTGGTTAACGGCGGGCTTTTTTTATGTCCAGGCAATGCAACTACTCATTGCTGCCTTCATCGGAACCAGCAACCAGGACGGCGCCGGCCAGGCCGAGCAGGCCAAGGTTTTTCACCTTGCGCAGCTCGGGTTTCAGCCGGGCCATGAGGCTCCGGCGCAGCGAAGCGGCCGGCATCTCGGTTGGCGTGCTGGTGGTGGTCAGCAGATGCATATCCTTCCTGTTGCCATAATAACGGCTGTTCGGTCTGATATTGACGGCCGCTGAAGTAAGCCCCTTGGCGCCTTTTTTCACATACCTGGCCACCTCCGAGTTGGGATCGTCAAGGTCGCCGAAAATGCGGGCATTAGCCAGGCAGGTCTGTACGCATGAGGGTTCAAGACCCTTGGCCACCCTCGGCATGCAGTAGGTGCATTTGTCAGCGATGCCCTCTCCACCGATCTCCTCATTCTTGATATCGGTGTTGACATAGCGTGCCCCATAAGGGCAGGCATCGGCACAGGCGCCGCAGCCGAGGCAGCGGTCCTGGTCGATCTGCACGGTGCCGTTAAAGGGATCCTTGTAGGTGGCGGCAACCTCCATGGTTTTGGTTTGGCCGGTTTTGCCGTCCGTGAAGGTTTTCTCAATGGCATCAGCCGGACAGACAGGCACACAGGAAGGCTCATTGCAGTGATTGCATAAACCCGGGTAATAGGTTGAGGCAAGACCTTCCGGCGTATTGGCCGGGCCAAGACGTCTGACCCAGTTACGTTCCTTATCGGCCGGGACGTCCCATTCCGCCTTGCAGGCAATTGTGCAGGCATGACATCCCACACATCTATCTAAATCGATAATCATTCCGTACTGCATAAGGTTTATACCTCCTTGATGACGTATCAGTCGTTAGAGTCTCTATAAACTATTTAGGCGGAAAACGTAAGCTTCCGGTGGACTCAAACGCAGATTATGCTGGGATATCAAGTGCTTTTCCATCTTTAACAATTTTGACAAAATTGTTGCGCATGCCGTTGCAGCCAGTCTCCGGATCAATCGCCAGCCTGGTGATCAGTTCCTGATCATCAGCGCCGGCGTGGAAACCAAGCGTCAACAGGGGATTTCTGGAACCATAGCCATGGGCCATATATACGGTATCCTTACGGATGCCGGGGGTAACCTTGACCACTGTCTTGGAGGATGACTTGACGCCTTCGCTGTTGACCAGTTCAATCTCATCGCCATCCTGCAGGCCCATTTCCCTGGCAATTTCATCATTGAGCCACAGAGGATTCACCGGCATGGCATGATGCAGCCAGACATTGTTCTGGCTGCGGTTGAAGGTATGCACCGGCGCCCGGCCGTAAACCAGCCGGGCAAACCCCTTCGGCGCATCGTCGACCGCGATGTAGGTGGGCACCGCCGGATAACCGTTGTCCTCCAGATCCTCATTGTACAGCAGAACCTCGAAGTCCTCTTCCACGCCATAGGGATCCTTGCCGTCCTGAATATGAATGCCGTCTTCTTTTTTCAGCTGGTCAATGGAAAGATTGACCGCGGCGAGCTCCTTGTTGACCTTTTCTTCCACGCTGTTGACGGGAATCTTGTCCCCATGGCCCATGCGCCTGGCAATTTCATTCATGATCCAGACGCCGTCCCTGCGCTCGAACATGGCATCCACCAGCGGCATCCTGGGGGCGATGTACTGCTGATGCTTGTCGGCAAAATTCCACTGGGTGCCTGTTTTGATGAAATCATATTTTTCCAGATAACAGGGCTCCGGCAGCAGGATGTCGGCATACATGGTGATGTCGGTGGGCATGATATCCACGCACATGACAAAATCCATCTGCTGCAGGGCCGCGATGGTTTTCTGCGGATTGGGAATGGTCTGGATGGGATTCTGGCCCCAGACCACACAACCCTTGATCGGGTAGGGCTTGCCCGAAATGCAGGCATCGCGGATCAACTCGGTCGGTGTCCCGGGGGGCGCGTAATGGTGTTTGTCAGCCAGCAGGCGCAGATTATATTCTCCGCCATGTTCACTGCCCGGCCAGCTGATCCCCTTGACCTTGACCCCTTTCGGCTTGACGAACCCTCCCTTGACGCCGACTGCGCCAAGCAGAGCGGTCAGGCAGGCCTGGGCGCGCACACGTTGAAAATCGTTGCCATGCCAGCTCACATGCCGCCCCGGATGGATGGAAACGTTGGGGGCATTGGCCGCCAGCAGTTCAGCCACCTCCTGGATCTGTTGGGCCGGGACATCGCAGATCTTTGCCGCCCAATCCAGTGAGGCATGGGCGATGCCTTGTTTAAACTCGGCAAACCCTACGCAGTGGGCCTTGACAAAATTTTTGTCATATTTGTCCTTTGTCACCAGGTAGTTCATGACGGCAAGCAGAAAGGCGGTATCTGTTCCCGGTTTGATCTGCACCCAGATATGGGATTTTGCCGCTGAGGCGGAATAACGCGGGTCAACAACAACGAGCCTGGCGCCATTTTCCAGGCCCTTGAGGTACGCCTTGACGTGGGAGACATGCACGTTCTCCCCGAAATGACAGCCGATCAAGAGAATGGCCTTGGCATTGGCCATGTCAACACTCTCGTCCGGCGGCACACTGAACGTTGCCATATAGGCGCTGTCGCGGATGCCGCGGCACTGGAAGAATGAGGCCTCGCTCACATTGTGGGTGCCGACTACCTTCTCAAAGAAATCCATGGGATATTTGGCTGAGGCGCCATGGGGAAACATGGCTATGCTGTGGCTGCCGTATTTTTCCTGCACAGCCTTCAGTCTGGCGCCGCATTCGTCAAGCGCCTCCTGCCAGGAAATCTGTTTCCAGACCGGCTTGCCTCTTTCCCCGATATTTTTCAAGGGGAATTTCAGGCGGTCCGGGTCATACAGCAGTTTGATGCCGGCATTACCGCGGGCGCAGATTGATTTGCCGTTATCAATGCTTTTCGGATTGCCTTCCAGTTTGACAAGTTTCTTGTCACGGACCTTCCCCACCAGCTGACAGCGCCAGAAACACATTTCACAGACGCCGCCGGTTACCGTCTGCGTACCCGCAAAACTTCCCGGGGGTGTAAAGGGATCTCTGACAAACCCTGTTTCTGCTGACACCACTTTGGCAAGTGGTAAAGTGGCGGCAGCGAGCGATGCGGTTTGCAGGAATTTGCGTCGTGTCACCTTAAAAGACATGTTACAGCTCCTCCCTCGTAAAAAAGTCAATTAAATTCACCACGATCCTATAATAAGGATGGTGAGCCTCCCTCAAAACCTTATTTCTGAAAATGTCAAACCACGGGGTGAACAGGCTGTACAGAAATTCCCGCTGCCCGTCAGGATCTTCCTTGGCAAGTAAAGCCAGAAATTCCAGCTCATAAACGAGATGATCAGGAAGATCGTTTTCCCTGGCCAGGGTAAAACCCTTGCTGCGGTAAAATTTCTTCGTCTGTTCAGCAATGGCTCCATACAGGGTGCCGTCCCCTTTATAGTGCACCGAGGCATAGGGGGCGGCTGCCACATGGGGAATCGCATTAATAAAGAGCCGGGTATGTTCAATCTGCACATCCTCGAGAAAATTCTCCGCCCGGGCCATGGCCAGGCGCAACTCTTCCTGCTCTTCCTGCCAGTGCAGCTCGTTAAGCAGCTGCAACAGGACTGACTGAAAATCGTCGTTGAACCACTCTGCCGCAGGATAGCGCATCGCCTGGGCAAGAAAACGGAATATATCCGCCATGGAGATCCGGGTAGCTTCATTCATTCATTTGTTGTTTCGATGAGTTCCATTGGTAATATCTATATCTGTTTGGACACAAATGCAATACATTTACTGCAAAGAGTTTGCTGTGTCAACAAATGTTACAGGGTGGTGATGGAATTAATTATAAAGTTGCGGCGAGCGGCGGCTCGAGGTGAACATCCTGCTAACTGCAGACTATTCTTCAAAAATTGCGGGAGGGCCCTGGGTTATGGGCAGGGGCAGCGGCAACCCCGGCAAGCCTGTCGAGGTATGCGGCTGGCAGTTTGACAAGTTTTCCTGCTTTGGTTACACAGGCATGGACCGTAAAGCCCTTGACCAGCAGCCTGTCGTTTGCGGTAAGCAGGATGTGGTGATTGAAGCGCCAGGAGTACTCGGAAATCTGCTGCAGGGAGGTTTTGATGGTAAGCAGGTCGTCATAGCGTGCCGGCGCCTTATAGCGCAGATAGGATTCCACCACCGGCAGAATGAAGCCGGCCTCTTCAATTTCCCGGTAGGAGGCGACAAACTGCCTCATGAAACTTGTCCGGCCAAGTTCAAAAAAACGGAGGTAATTGGCATTATAGACCACGCCGCCGGCATCGGTATCGCCGTAGAGAACACGGTAGGAGCAGAGGTGAGCCGGCTCGGTGAGGCTGATCTTTAGGGATGACATCTATTTCGACGGGTTGTGGTTGGTCAGCAAAAATTTGAAGAAATCCTCCCCATTGGCAAAAAGAAGGCCGCTGTCCGCCCCGTTTTTTTCGCTGTAGGTGAGGGTATTCTTCCGGCCAGGGCTGCGGGAGTCAAACAGGGCAAAGGGGACAGGGACGGCGATATGGGTTTTCATGCTGATCGGCGTGAAATGGTCCATGCACACCACCAGCCGGAAATCCCGACCATGTTCCATCCCGTCAAGAATTTTCTGAACAACCCGGCGGTCAAAATCTTCAATGGCCTGAATTTTCTCCTTGAGCAGTCCCTGATGGCCGGTCTCATCAGGCGCCTCCACATGCACCAGCACCAGGTCATGCCGGGCAAGGGCACTGAGAGCCGCGGCAACCTTGCCCTGGTAGTCGGTATCAAGATAACCGGTGGCGCCGGGGACATGCACCACCTCCATGCCTGCATAAACCCCTATTCCCTTCAGCAGATCCACCGCGGAAATGAGGGCGCCGCTGACACCGAAATTCTGTTTCAAGGTTTTCATGGTCGGGGCCTTGCCTTCGCCCCACAGCCAGACGCCATTAGCGGCAAGCTTGCCCTGCTGCTCTCTTTTCCGGTTCAGCGGGTGGTTCTGCAGGATCTCGCAGGCCTTGCTGATAAATTGCCGCAAGGGTGGGTACTGTTCATATCTTTGCCAGTACCGGGTCACATCCCGGCCGGTGTAATCATGGGGGGGAACCGTGACCAGCCCTGCCGCATCCCCTCGGTAAACAAACAGATGCCGGTAGCTGACCCCGGGATAGAGGGTGAAGAGGTCACTGCTGATTTCCCTGTTGATGGCCTCAATCAGTTGGCGCGCCTCAGCCGTGTCGATATGTCCGCCGCTGTAATCCACCATGGTGACCATGTCGTCTTTTCGCGTCATATTCACCAGGTTGCAGCGGAAGGCAATTTCATTTGCCGCCAGGTCAACCCCCAGACTTGCCGCTTCCAGCGGCGATCTGCCGGTGTAGACCTCTTCGGGCCTGTAGCCGAGCAGAGACAGATTGGCCACGTCGCTGCCGGGATGAAAACCGGGCGGCACGGTTTGCAGCAGACCAAGCATGCCGTGGCCGGCCACAAAATCCATGGCCGGGGTATGGGCATATTCAAGAGGGGTCATGCCGTGCAACTCGTCCAGCGGCAGGTCCCCCATGCCGTCGCCGACCAGTATGATAAATTTCACTTTACTTGCCATCATTAACCAGAATTCTGATTTTGACTGTTTCCGCCATGGTCGTATCCAGGGCGTCTATCTCGCTTAAGGCCTTTCGCACCGCCGACTCCTGGGCCTCGTAAGTGCGCATGACGATGGGCACCTTGCTTTTATTTTCCCTGCCCTTCTGGATCACCGACTCGATGCTGATGTCATGTTTGCCCAGAATGCCGGAAATCTTGGAGAGGACCCCGGGCTTGTCCAGGGTGGTGAATCTGAAATAATAGGGGCAGCGCAGTTCTTCGATCGGGGTGATGGGGCGCGGCGCAATATACTGCGGCAGATAAGAGAGACTCGGCACCCGGTTGATTGCCTGATGCATAATGTTTCTTGCGATGTCAACAACATCGGCGGCAACCGCGCTGCCGGTGGGCATCTTCCCTGCCCCCTTGCCATAGAGCAGGACGTTCTCCACCATGTCCCCGGTGAAGTAGAAACCGTTGTAGGCGCCATTGATATTGGCCAGCATGTGCTGTTCCGGCACCATGGTCGGGTGCACGCTTGCCTCGATGTGGTCGCCATGGTTGCGGCTGATGGCCAGCAGTTTGATGCGGTAACCGAATTCCCTGGCAAACTGGATGTCAATCGGTTCAATGCGTGAAATGCCTTCACAGTTGATGTCCTGCAGGCGGACGTCCATGCCGAAGGCCAGGGTCATGAGGATAACCAGCTTATGGGCCGTATCGATTCCTTCGATATCATAGGTGGGGTCAGCTTCCGCATAGCCCTTTTTCTGGGCCTCCTTGAGGACTTTTTCAAAAGGGGTGCCGTGATCGGTCATCTGGGTGAGGATGTAATTGGCCGTACCGTTCATGATGCCCATGATGGACAGAATCCTGTTGGCAACCAGCCCCTCCTTCAGGGTCTTGATCAGCGGAATGCCTCCGCCGACGCTGGCCTCAAAGCCCACTTCCACCTTTTTCTCCGCGGCAGCCCGGAATATTTCCATGCCGTGTTCGGACAGCAGGGCCTTGTTGGCCGTCACCACATGTTTGCCCTGGGCGATGGCCGCGAGAATAAATTTCTTGGCAAGGGTGGTGCCGCCAATCAGTTCAATGACGATATCAATGTCCGGATCAGTGATGATCTCCCCGGCATCGCGGGTCAAGGCGGTGGCGGCCAGATAGGCGGGCAGGGCCGCAACCGAAATGTCAGCCACTTTTTTCAAAACAATGGGCACCCCCGTTCTTTTTTTGATGCGCTCAGCCTGTTCATAGAGCACCTGAGCCGTGCCGCTGCCGACAGTTCCAAAGCCTATAAGCCCTACCTGAATTTCCTTCATATCTATCCTGTTGTCTATTCTCTGTTTTTTTAGTGTGTCAGGTTGATCCGTCCGGATTGCTGTAAAAAAGCATAAATTATTACCTGCTTTAATAAGTGATGTCAAAAAATATCATCCACCAGGGTGCAAAAACATGAAACAGACGCAAACCCTACTCTCATTTTGCAGGATATTGCAGATAAGCTGGCAATTGCTCATTTTGTCATTGTCATTTTGTCGTTGACAGGCTAAAGAAGATCATCTAGTTTTACGTAAAATTACTCATGATTGTACAGTGATAACTGTTCAATGTTAAAGATAAAAAAAAGTGCGAGGTGGGAAGTAAAGGATAATATTAAAAGAAAAGGAGGATTCATGAAGAAAGTTGCAACAATTGGCATGTCTTTATTTGCCATGACGGCGTTATGGACGTCCGGAGCATACAGCGCGGGCGGCCCTAAACCGGAGGCGGAACCAAAGGCAAAGACCATCAAGGAACTTGTTGCCCGTTATGATTCCAGCGGGTGTATCGAATGCCATCAGGAGATCCATGATCAGTGGGAAAACTCCTTGCATTCTCATTCTATTCTGGGCACGCCGAGAACGGCGCCGACCATCATCACCGCCATTGAAGTGGGTCTGAAGAATTTCCCCTATTCCGGCGTGAAAGAGGATAAGGACATTACGGTGGAGCATCTTCGCATGTGCACCAAGTGTCATCTCCCTCAGCTTGAGGATGCCACCGACGATGTGGCGCGGGAAATTGTCGCCACCATCAAGGGATGGCAGAAGGCCAAAAAGGATGAAGACGATGACAAGGCTGACGAACTGGAAGCGACCATTGCCAGCCTGAATATCAATTGCCGGGTCTGCCACAACAAGATGGCCATCATTCATAAGTGGGCCGATGGTTATCCCCAGCCTGACACGGTTTACGGCGCCAATGACGGCGACCATGAAGATGAGAAGTTCCCGAAAATGGCTCAAGCCCCGGCTCTGGGTGAATCGATCTTCTGCGGTCAATGCCATGGCACCGGACCCAATTTCGAGCTGGCTCATCCTTCCCAGTGCGCCACTTTATACGGCAGTTATCTCTTTGCCTATACTGCGGAAGGCGGACATGAAACCTGCCAGGATTGCCACATGAAGAAATCCGGGCTCGGTCATGACATGCAGTCCTATAACAGTGAGGAGATGATCAAGATGGCCATGGATGTCGAAGTGGACGGCCGCTCCCTGTTCTGGCGCAAGAACAGCGCCGACGGCGTTATTCCCATGGGCATCATCAATGTTGAAATGAAGAACAAGACCGGGCACACCATCCCTGACGGCTGACCCACTCCCAATAGGCTGGTCCTGGATGTGACTGCCAAAACAACGGATGGGAAAGAAGTTTACAAAGATCAGGTTATTTTTATGCCGTATCCCGGCCGCATGGGCCGAGGCTCGGAAATGGGCAGGGGACCGTACGAGAAGAGTGGCCTCTTGCGTGAAACGAGTCTGCCGCCGCTGAAAACCGTACATGAAACCTTTGAAATCCCTTATCCTTATAAGGATGTGGAAAAGGGCGGCAAAAAGACCAGGGAACTGGTGAATGATGAGCTTGTTGTCGAAGTTAAAATCTGGTATGTGCCGTTTGGCGAATTTGAAGGCCATGAGGTTATCTTCTTTCAAGAGGAAAAGAAACTCGATCTGAAGACAGAGTGGGTATGGCGGTAAGCTATGATGGCGGACAGGAGCCTGATGAGAGGCTTCTGTCTGCTGTTGGCAACAAAAAGTAATCGGTTTTGTTGCGCCAGTCTGTCCGGCTGTAAAATATGACTGTGAAATCCTTGCCGAAGTGTACACGGAAGCGATGATTTCACAGTCATATCCTGGCATCTCTCTTTCGACAACCCTTGCCGGTCATCTGTTAGCTTCCGCGCACTTCTCCCGGGAGTCCTCGCTCACCTCTTTCTCCGCATCCAACAAAATAAAAGAAAACCTGCTGGCTGAATTTTTTGTAAACAGGGTTGCCCTTATTGTCACTATCCCCTGCTTTTACCGACATTTTCCCAGTCCTTTCGCTGTTTGCAGAATTTGCTTGAAATAGTTGGAAAAGTATATATATAGGAGGGAATATTTCAATCTGTCGATAACCTGATATGAAAAGCCTTCCTCAGTTGATTTCCGATAATCTCCACACAAAATCAATAAATAGTTTTTAAAAGGAACGAAACGTGCAAGAAGTTAATATTTTCGCTATGTTCTGGAATGCAGGACTTGTGGTAAAATTCGTCATGCTCCTGCTCCTCTTTTTTTCAGTTATGTCCTGGACCATCGTTTTTCAGAAATTTCTGCTCTTCAAGAAGGTGCGCAACGAGTCGCGCCAGTTTCTTGATAATTTCTGGAGCAGTAAAAATCTTGCCGAGGCCTATAAGACGGCGCTGGAGACCTCTCTCTGCCCCGAGGCTGCCATTTTCAGGTCGGGTTATGCCGAGCTGCAGAAAATCGGCAAGAAAAAGAGCGTCGAAGAGATGCAGACCCTGGAGATGCGCCTGGCCGGCATGAACAACCTCAAGAGGGTTTTGCAGAAAGCCGTGGGCAGAGAATCCTTTCAACTCAGCAAGTCCCTCTCTTTCCTCGCCACCGCGGGAAGTTCTACGCCGTTCATCGGTCTTTTCGGAACAGTTTGGGGCATCATGGCGTCTTTCAAGGAGATAGGCATTCGGGGGTCGGCATCCCTGGCTGTCGTTGCCCCCGGCATTTCCGAGGCCCTGGTTGCCACGGCCGCAGGTCTTGCGGTAGCGATTCCGGCGGTAATCTTCTACAACTTATACTCAAACCAGATTGACACCTTCGAAGGAAAGATGGAAAGTTTTACCGCTGATTTCCTGAATCTGGTGGAAAGAGATCTTATTTCACGCGGTTGATAAAAAAATATGGCAATGGGACCTATTCAAAAAAAAGGCAAAAGGGGGCTGGTGTCGGACATTAATGTCACCCCGCTGGTGGATGTCATGCTGGTACTGCTGATCATTTTCATGGTCACTGCACCGATGATGACCCAGGGTGTTGATGTCAACCTGCCGGAAACCACGGCCAAGCCCTTGCGTCAGGATGAAAATCCTGTAATTATATCTATTGATGAGCAAGGCGGGATCGCTCTGGGGAAAATCAAGGCAGACGGCAAAATTCTGCGCCAGGAACTGCAGAAACTGTCGCAGACGGATCAGGACAGAACAATCCTGTTGAAGGCGGACAAGAATGTGCCCTATGGTATCGTCGCCCAGGTAATGGCTGATGTCAAGGATGCCGGTTTTAACAAGCTCGGCATGGTTACCATACCTGTGGAGATGAAACGCTGAGTCATGTCACCATTTGCAGACGCACCTTGTGAGCCGGGCGGCGGATTCGTCACCATAGAGGGTTACACCGCCGAGCACGGGAGAAAACCCCTTGTGCTGGCCATAGCTGTACACTTAGTCATTGTCCTGGTCATGCTGGTGCCTGCCTCGCTTTTTGATTTCCATACCCGGGAAGAGATTTACACGGTCAATCTCTTTGATACTATGGCGCCTGGTCCTCCGGCGAAAGAAGCGGCCAAGCCTCCGCCAGCGGTCAAGAAGGAAGTTCCGCCGCCGCCCCCGCCTGAGGTGAAAAAAATTGAACCCCAGCTGGTAAAACCACCTGAAGTGGTGGAAAAAATGGAACCAGTCGTTTCAACAGAAACAGAGAGCCAGGTTCCTGCCGAGGTGGTCAGTCTCAAACCGCGTCTGGTAAAAAAGGAAGTCAAACCAAAAAAGGTTGAAAAGAAGGACGAGGTCAAGGTTGACCAGGCGCTTAACCGCATAAAAAATGAACTCAACCGGCGGCAGGCGCAGCAGAAAGCCCGGGAGATGCAGGCGGAAGCAGCTGCCGCGGTTGATGATGCCGTGTCTAAGATACGGGATTCGATTCATGCCCAGCGGCAGCTGTCCTCGGCCTCCTCCGCTGCCGCACGATCATCGACGAGTTCCGCGGCCGGCAGCGGTGCAGGCGGCGGCAGCGGCGACGCCAAACTCGATGCCGCCCTGCGCCTTTACTATGTGGCCGTTTCACAAAAAATCCATGAACACTGGGTGCTGCCGGAACTGCAGGAATGGAAAAAAGATCTGAAAACAGTGGTTGTAGTCGAGGTGCGCCGAGACGGTGTGGTAACCAGCTATGAATTTGAACAGAAATCAGGCAATCCTTTCTTTGATCAGTTTGTGGAAAAAACATTGAAAGAATCGCTGCCTTTACCCCCATTCCCCGCTGATCTGGAGGAAGCAAGCCTGGAAATCGGGCTTGTTTTTCATCCCAGCGGCTTACAATAAAGATAACGCAAAAATATGAAACAGAGACTCATTACCTTACTGGCCATGTTGTTTGTTCTTCTCTCCCTTGCCGATGCCTGGGCAGGCAAAAGGGTGAACCTTGATATCACCTCGGCGGAATTTCGCAAGATTCCGGTGGCGGTGCCCTATTTTGTCAATAAAAGCCGGCCGGAGGCAGTGCAGCAGGCTGACCGCGACCTTGCCGAGCTGGCCGCCAAAGCCCTGGATTTTCATGGCTTTATCCAGACCATACCTGCTGCCAACTACGGCGCCCGCCAGGACGCCGACTGGAAGGCGGTTGGCGCCGATTACACAGTGATCGGCCAGTATGAGGTGAGTGGCGGCAATGTTGTCATGGAAATACGCTTGAACAATGTGCTGGAAGGGAAAATGATTCTCGGCCGCAAGTATACTTTCCCCATGAACAAGGGCAGGAAGATGATCCTGAAATTCTGTGATGAGGTTATCGAAAAGCTGACCGGCATTCCCGGCATCAGTGAGAGCAAGATCGCCTTTGTCTCCGATTCGACGGGAAATAAGGAAATCTACCTGGCGGATATTTTCGGCGATGCCGTTCGTCAGGTGACGCGGCATAAGTATCTGGCGGTTTCCCCCCGTTTTTCCCCTGACAACGCGAAACTGACCTATACCTCCTATCACCGCGGCAACGCCAACCTCTATATCACCGATCTGGCCCAGGACAAGACGACCCAGGCCCTTTCCCGCCGGTCAGGACTGAACATGGCGCCTGCCTGGGCGCCCAACGGCAGATCCATGGTGGCCACCTTGAGCAAAGACGGCAATCCGGACCTCTACCAGCTCAACCTGGACGGCTCAATAGTGCGCAGGCTCACCGCCAATGCGGGCATTAATGTTTCTCCCTGTTTTTCCCCTGACGGTCAGCAGCTTGTTTTTGTCTCCGATCGAACCGGCGAACCGCAGATTTACATCATGGACTTTGCCGGCGGTTCCGTCCGCAGGATCACCTATCAGGGCAATGAAAACACGACCCCTTCCTGGTCTCCTGACGGTAAATGGATTGTTTATACCTGCAGATACGAGGGCCAGTATCAACTGTTTAAAATCTCACCTGAGGGTGGCAGCCCGATCCAGTTGACCAACTCCGCCGGCGATCATGAGGCGCCCTGCTGGTCGCCTGATTCACGGCAGATTGTTTTCAGCAGGTCAGTCAACGGCAGGAAGAAGCTGTATGTTGTTTCTCAGAGTGGCAGGGACATGCGCCAATTATTTTCGCTTGACGGAAATCAGACGACCCCCCAGTGGTCACACCGGGTAAACTGAACCGTCTGGCGTTTACCAAGTCGCATTGACGTGAAGCCGTTGTTCAAAAAAGCTGTACCATTGTAAAGAGTAACGGCCCCTAATTTCCCTTTGATGGGTTATGAAAGAACAAAAAAGAGGATATGATGAAGAAAAATCGTTCTTGCTATCATCTTTCTATTCTGGCTGCCGGCCTGTTACCCCTGCTTGCCGGTTGTGTGACGGATCAGGATTTCCGCAGCCTTGAACTGCAGGTCCGCAGTATGGACAACAGGCTGGTGGAGATGGAGAATAATGTCCAGGTACTGCAGAGGGGCGGCGGCTCAGTTGAGATGGTGAAAAAACAGCAGGCCGGGCTGAGCAGCAACATGGAGCGCCTGAATACCGAATTATTACAGGTCAAGGGTCAGCTTGACGAATCCCGCCACCGTTATCGCGGTCTGCAGGAGGAAAATCAACGCCTGCAGGAGGCAATGAAGACGGTGCAGCAGCAAACCGAACAGAAAACCGTTGAATTGCAGGAAAGAATCGGCACGGTGGAATCAAGCACCAGTGAAATAGACACCCGCCTGGAATCGGTGCATACCAACCTGGTGGGCATCAAGGAAACCCAGGCCCAGGCCGCCGCCAGGGCTGCGGAAGAGGCCCGGAAGAAAGCGGAGGCTGCCAGCAGAAGCTCCCTGACCCATGAAATAACACCAGAAAAATCAAAGAAAACAGCCGTCGAAGCCAAAGCGCAGCCGCGCCAGGAGTTCAGTTCGCCCGAACCGACCCCGACCCCGAGCAAGGGCAGCGCCACCGGACAGAAGATGTATGATCAGGCCCTGGACCTTTTCAAGGCCAAAAAATATAAGGAAGCCCAGGATCTGTTCAGCGAATTCATCAAAAAGAATCCGAACGATGATCTGGCGGTCAATGCCCGCTTCTGGGTGGGCGACTGTCTGTTCAACCAGAATGAATTTGCCCTGGCCATCCTGGAATACCAGAATGTCATAGCCGATTTCCCCAATCACATCAAGGCGCCTGCCGCGTTATTCAAACAGGGCATGGCCTTTGAAAAACTGCAGGACAACGATACGGCGAAAATCGTCTATAAAAAGATTATTGACGAATATCCGAAAAGCGATCAGGTCGAGGCCTCAAAAAAAAGGCTGGAAGAAATCTCCAAGTAAGCCCGCTGCAAACATTACATAGAGGCTGTAAAAAAAAGCGGCCCGCA
>QZKJ01000007.1 GCA_003605035.1 Desulfurivibrio sp. | reverse complement strand
GATAAGTCAGGGTTGCGGTCATGCAGTATTACATAACCGAAACCTCATGCGAACGCACGGATTTTTTCAGGGTAAAAAAACGCGGTGAACGGATACGAAAAATGGTTGGTGCAGATTTATTAACGTATTGATTTGCTGCCAAAAATATTATTTTCATAAAATGGATTATTATTATGAAAAATTTCTTCAAAATATTTAATATCGTATTGCTCTCGATAGCCTCTATAAGCTTTCATGCTGATCCTGCTTTTTCATATAAAACACAAGTGCATAGAAAAATATCCGAGAATGGTGTTGAAAAGAGTAATAAACTTGATGTTTCTTTAATCAATTCAGGAATCATGAGTGTAAATGATATTAGTGATTATATCATAATAAAAGGAAAATCTCCTTCTCAATGGATAGAATATGGTAGTGAATGGGAGGACGATATGCAATTTTATGCCTATTTTTCTTTTTACAAACTTCTTTACTGCCATTTTTATAATCCATTAAGCAATATGGGATATACTGCTGAGTCAATTGAACTTGGACAGTCTCTTATTGATAGATCTGTTAATCCAGAAAACGAATGGGCTATTCAATATGCGAAACTGTTTTATTACTCTGCACTGACAGGAAATTCAACTTTATTGGATGGCATGTATATGCGTGACGGTATTAAAGATAACACTCTTAGTATCGTTGGGACGACGAAAATGAACCTGGAGGAAAAAGAACAATTCTTTGCCTGGATGTTTCAAGCCCTCGGCCATACCATGCATCTTATCCAGGATGCTTCAGTTCCTGCCCATACGAGAAATGATCTGCATAATTGGAGTGAACCCTTTGAAGTGCGGACCAAAAAATTTATTGCAGAATCTCTTTTTTCCGATCCACAGACAGACCCCAATATATTTTTAAATAGCAGCAGTAGTATCATTGCTCCCTATGTTTTTTTTGATACCGGACAGCTCGATGACACTTCGGAATCCCCTTTGTCAGGAGCATTTCAAGGGCTTGCCGAATATTCACATGCAAATTTTTTAAGCAACCATACGATATTTGGGTTTGATCTTCCAGAAGCTCCTTCTTGGGATGAAAACCCTCCGGATTATAGCGATCCCAAGTATGTGTTTGAAGATGAAAATATCAATCTCCGTGACAGAAAATTTATCTACATGAAAAGCCCATATTCTGATGGGGTAGACCATTTTGTGCGATGCGGTATTTTACATCTCATGCCGAGCCCATTGGAGCCGACCAAAGCTTACTATGAAGTATGGTATACAGTTGATGACTCAAGGGTGAACGATGATTATGCTGCACAATTAATCCCGAGAGCTGTGGGTTATTCTGCTGCATTTCTGGACCATTTTTTCAGGGGGCAGCTTGAAGTTAGTGCGGTCAATGTAAATGACAGTGCTCCTGAGATTGATGGTTCAGGAACCGTGACCTGGCTGGGATCCATTTCCCACATAAAAGCGGATGTACAAAATGTTTCCACCTTGGGAGACCAAGCGGAGTTAATCGGTCCGGGCTCCCTCATAGGGATTACCAGATATGTATTGGCAGGTGTAGAGAATTATTCTGTTTCTCAGGAAGTCACTCTTTCCCAGGCCGAATTGATGCCTTGAATTCCGGTTTTCCCCCGGAAATCACATTCGACTTTAGTGGTGATCCAATTCCAGCCGGCAGCAGTGACCTCTCTCTCCAGGTCGTTTTCAAGGGAACGCTCGGTAATGAGCTCGATAATGGTATTGCCGTGGGGAGAAGTGATGTCTCTGCGGGTACCATGGAAATCAGCCCTCCGGACGAATATGTCTACGGGATCGTTGATGGCAGCATCAGTCCTCACCAGTTCAACTCTATCAGGGCCAAGGTCATGAACACGACAAGCAGCCTTGATGAACTTGGCAACCCGGTCATAACAGAACTGCACGACGGCCAGCTTTACGCGGTTGCCCGTTACCGGGAGATCCCCGGCTATCTGGAAGACCTCTCCAACTACCCGGCGGATGAGGCGGCCTTGCAGGCTTTGATGGAAAACGAGCCCTTTGTCACTTCCCAATCGGCCATCATTGCAATCGATCCTCTGGTGAACCCCATAAGCTCGGCAGCTCCTACGTCGGTAACTTTTGATTTCAGCGCTGAGCCCATCCCGGCAGGAGTAACCGATCTGACTCTTCATATCGTTTTTTCCGGCGCCATTGGAGACGGTGAAGAGTTGACAATGGCAGCAGGAACCGTGGACCTCAATGAACCGCAATATCTCACCTTTGCCAATGACACCGATTACTTTCTGTTGAACGGCATACCGGTCAAAACAGAGGATATCATCGATGACCCGGATGTCGAGCTTTATGGCCAGATATATCCCCACGATTTTACCGAAGAGCTCGGCTTTTCAGCAACAGAGCAGATTGCGCCCTTTGTTGTCACATTTGCTTCACTTCCTCCGGCACGCTATAGCCAAATCATTAT
Organism: Desulfurivibrio sp.; assembly: GCA_003605035.1. Lineage (GTDB taxonomy): Bacteria > Desulfobacterota > Desulfobulbia > Desulfobulbales > SURF-16 > SURF-16. The sequence goes on along the minus strand of QZKJ01000007.1, from coordinate 112,318 downwards.
CTTAGCAGATAATCCCTCGGGTTACTATGTTACCGACCGCGTCACCGCAACCTGGAATGATATAACCTGGCTGGATGCGACCTTGTCCTATCAATTTCCCGGCACGGTGAATAAGGAAGAAAGTCCGGGTGTCTGGCAATGGACCCCTGTCTATACAGTGAGGGACATAACCCAGCACCAAAGAATGTATTACATGAATTACTATCCTTACTTCGTCTATATAAGCTCCCTGCCGGCTCCACCTGAAAATGCCATGGGACCATACCCGGCTACCATAAATTTACCGGACTGATTCTTACGACATGAGGTGCGGGAGATATTGATGCCCAAATATCAACAACTCCTGCTGAGAGAAACAGGAAACCAACCAAGAGATGTCAGAAGATGGTTCATGCCTTGAAGAAACGCAGCCGCAGGGCGTTGCTGACCACCGAGACGGAGCTTAAGGCCATGGCGCCGCCGGCGATCATCGGATTCAAGGTGGGACCGCCGAAGATATAGAGAAGACCCGCCGCCACCGGGATGCCGATGACGTTGTAAGCAAAGGCCCAGAAGAGATTCTGCTTGATATTTCTCATGGTGGCCCGGCTCAGTTTCAGCGCGGTCAGCACATGGCGGAGGTTGCCCTGCATGAGCACGATATCCCCGCTTTCAATGGCCACGTCGATGCCGGTGCCCATGGCGATGCCCAGGTCGGCGGTGGCCAGGGCCGGGGCGTCATTGATGCCGTCACCCACCATGGCCACCACCCTGCCCTGCTTTCTGATTTTTTCTATCTCGTCCGCCTTGTGGTCGGGCAGCACCTGGGCGATGACCTGGCTGATGCCGGCCTGACGGGCAATGGCCCGGGCGGTTTTCTCGTGATCACCGGTGAGCATCACCACCTCAACGCCCATCTCCTGCAACCGGCGCACGGTTTCCGCCGCCTCCTCCTTGATCCGGTCGGCAATGGCCAGCAGGCCGGAAAACACACCGTCCAGGGCGACAAACAGGGCCGTCTTGCCCGCCTCGGCCAGCGCATCCGCCGCCTGCCGGGCCTCACTGTCCAGCGCTACCCCTTTTTCGCTGAGCAACTCGCTGTTGCCGATCAGCACCTGCACCTCCCGGGGCACCTTGCCGCCAGTCACGGTGGCGGCAATGCCCCGGCCGGGCATGGCGGTAAAGGCAAGCGGTTCAGCAGGCTGCAGCCCCTTCCCCCGGGCGGCCTGGACAATGGCCTCGGCCAGGGGATGCTCGGAGCCGTTCTCAGCGCTGGCAATGAGGGCAAGCAGTTCATCGTCGCTCATGCCGGAAAAATTCCTGAAATCGGTCAATTCCGGCCTGCCGTAGGTCAGGGTGCCGGTTTTGTCAAACACCACGGTCTGGACCCTCTGGGCCATCTCCAGGGCCTCGCCGTTTTTCACCAGCACGCCGAGCTGGGCGCCGCGTCCGGTGCCGACCATGATGGAGGTCGGGGTGGCCAGCCCCATGGCGCAGGGACAGGCAATGACCAGCACCGCGATAACGATGCGCAGGGCAAAGGAAAATTCGGCCTGGCCGAGGAAATACCAGGCCAGTCCGGCCAGCCCGGCAAAGACCATGACAATCGGGACAAAGTAGAGACTGATGCGGTCGGCAAGGCTCGCGATGGGCGCCTTGGAGCCCTGGGCATCCTGCACCATCCTGATGATGCGGCTCAGCATGGTATCCTGGCCCACCTTGGCGGCCCGCACGTGCAGAATGCCGTTTTTATTCAAGGTCCCCCCCACCACTTGATCGCCGGGGCCTTTCTGAACCGGCAGACTCTCACCGGTCAGCATGGACTGGTCCACGCTGGAGCTGCCTTTCTCGATCACGCCGTCAATGGGCAGCCGTTCGCCGGGGCGGATGAACAGCAGGTCGCCCACCAGGATTTCATCCACCAGGATCTCCTCCTGCCGGTCTCCCCTGATCAGGGTGGCCTTATCCGGGGTCAGCTGCATGAGCTGGCTGATGGCGTCCGAGGTACGGGCCTTTGATCTGGTTTCCAGATACTTGCCCAGGGAAACCAGGGCGATCAGCATGGCCGCGCTTTCAAAATAGAGATCATGGGCCCTGGCCACCGCATCCATGCCCAGCCAGATCTCCACCAGGTTCCAGCTGGAATAGATAAAGGCGGCGCCGGTGCCCATGGCAATCAGCGAATCCATGTTGGGGGCGCCGCGCAGCAGACTGGGAAAGCCGATCTGATAGAAACTGCGGTTCAGCCAGAGCACCGGCAGCACCAGCAGAAACTGCAGCAGGGCAAAGTTCAGCGGCCGGCTGGCCGGATGCAGCAAGTGAGGCAGACTGATACCCACCATATGGCCCATGGAAATCACCATGACCAGCAGGGCCAGGATGAAGGTGGGCAGCAGTCGCCGCTTCAACAGCCGCAACCGGTCACGGATCTCCTGCTGCTGACCGGCAAGAAAACCGGCAGAGGAAGTGACGGCCTCGGCCGTAAAACCAAGACCGGCGATGGTCTCCCGCAACTCCCTCTGGCTGACCCGGGCCGGGTCGATGACGATTTTGGCCAGTCCGGTGGCCAGGTTCACCCCGCAGGACTGCACTCCCTCCATGGCCCCCACCACCTTTTCGATGCGGCTGGAACAGGAGGCGCAGTGCATGCCGCTGATCTTCAGGGTGATCTCGGAGTCCGGCCGGGGCGGCACCAGCTCGAAACCCAGGCCGGCGATCCGTGCGGCGATGGATTCGAGAGTGAGCTTGTCCTCGTCCCAGTGCAGATCCATTTTCGCCGTGGCCAGGTTGACCGAGACGCGCTCCACCCCTTCCATGGCGCCCACCACCTTTTCAATGCGGCTGGAGCAGGAGGCGCAGTGCATGCCTTTGATATCCGCCTGCAGATGCTTAAGCGGCTCTTTCCCCTTTTCTGCTGACTTCTGACTCCTGACTTCTGTCTTCACCATTCTGACTCCTGTCTTCTGACTCCTGACTTCTGACTCCTGACTTCTGACTTCTGACTTCTTATTGTTCCGCTCTTCCCTTTTTTAACAAAAAGAATTATTAATATCTATTAAGATAATAATTAATCACTGAAATAGCTACAGACAACTGTTTGTCAGAGCAAATCCGGCAGGAGGTAACGATATGGCAAGCATTAAAATCAACGGAATGCGGTGCGCCCATTGTTCAGAGGCGGTGACCAAGGCGCTGGAAGGTATTGCCGGCATCAGCAATGTCAAGGTGGACCTGGCCAGGGGTGTGGCGACCTATGTCGAGAGCCATCCGGTCCCGCAGTCGTCCATCAGGGAAGCGATCAGCAGAATCGGCTTTGAGGTGGCCGATTAACCAAAGGCGGCAACCTGGGGGCCCCGCCTGCGGGACAGGGGCCTCCCCCGCTACTTTCTCTTGATCTGCCGCACCGGCAGCACCACGATGAACTCGGCGCCCTTGCCGGCCGCGGAACGGGCCGAGATGGTCCCGCCGTGCCGGTCAACGATCTTCTTGCAGATGGCCAGCCCGATGCCGGTGCCGTTATAGTCATCCCGGCCGTGCAGACGCTGGAACATGCCGAAAATCTGTTCCTGAAAACAGGCGTCAAAGCCGATGCCATTGTCCTTGACCACCACCTGGCAGAGCGTCCTCCTGCCGATATTCTGCGGCAGATTCAGCGGAAAGACCTCAATAAAGGGCGGTTCGCCCTGCGAAGAGTATTTCAGAGCGTTTGATACCAGATTCTGAAAAAGCTGCCGCATCTGCAGCGGGTCCGCCTCCACCGTGCCGAGCCCGTCAGCGATCCGCACCCTGGCCTTCTTGACATCAATCCGCACCTCAAGATCGGCGATGACCTCGCTGATGACACTGTTCAAATCAACCGGGATGAATTCCCGGGCCTGGGTGGTCAGCCGGGAATACTGGAGCAGGCCGTCAATGAGACCCTGCATGCGGCTTGCCGCCTTTTCGATGCGCTGCAGATAGAGAGCGCCCTGCTCGTCCAGCACGGAGTGGGACTTCCTGGTGATCCGCTCGGCAAAGGCGCGGATCAGGTGGAGCGGCTCCTGCAGGTCATGGGAAACCACATAGGTGAAATCCTTCAGTTCCCGATTGATCTGCTCAAGCCGGCTGGTGAAATCACTCAGCTCAATTTCGGCCCTCCTTTTCTGGATGAGAAAATTGATCCGGTAATGCAGGAGTTTCCAGTGGATCGGTTCCCTGACATAATCATCGACCCCGGCGGCAAAGGCCTGGTCAATCAGCTCGTCATCATCAGGTCCGAAAAGCATCAGGGCGGCCGGACGTTTCTGGAGAAAATTTTTCTGCAGCTGTTCGCAGACGCTGATGCCGTCACAATCCCGCTGCGACGAGAGCAGGATCAGATCCGGGGCATGGCTGACTACCAGCCTCAGCGCATCCGCACACTGGCCGGTATGAATGATGTGATAATTCTGCTGCAGAAAGGATTGCATCTGGCCGCACAGGTCGGAGGCGCCGCAGGCAAGCAGAATAACCGCCTTGTCGTTGCCGGCGGGCGGATATGAGAAGTGATTCTGCATGCTTAATCCTGAAAGAGTTTCCCCAGGCCGCCGATTGCCGAACCTTCACCGCGGGATTGGCTTCCCGTCTGCGGGGCTGCCTGATGGATTTTGCCGGCCAGGCGGGAAAAAGGCAGGGACTGCAGCCACACATGGCCCGGGCCGGTGAGGTGGGCAAAGAAAAAACCCTCGCCGCCGAAGATTCCCGATTTGATGCCGCTTACTGTCTGGATATCATAATTTACCGATTTCGTCAAAGCAACCAGACAGCCGGTATCAACCCGCAGCGATTCACCGGAACCCAGCTCTTTTTCGATAATGGTGCCGCCGGCATGGACAAAGGCCAGGCCGTCGCCCTCCAGCTTCTGCATGATGAAACCTTCGCCGCCGAACAGGGCGACCCCGATTCTCTTCTGGAAATGAATCCCGATGCTGACCCCCTTGGCCGCGCAGAGAAAGGCGTCCTTCTGGCAGATGATGGTGCCGTGATAGTCCTTCAGTTCAAGCGGAATGATCTTGCCGGGGTATGGCGAGGCAAAGGCCACCCTTTTCTTGCCCGGCATCTGGTTGGTGAACACGGTGCAGAAAAGACTTTCACCGGTGATCAGCCGTTTGCCGGCCCCGAGAAACTTGTCCATCAGACTGCCGGAGGCGCTCTCACTGCCGTCGCCGAACACCGTCTGCATCTCGATGCCGTCCTCCATGAACATCATGGCCCCGGCCTCTGCCACCACGCTCTCGTGCTGGTCAAGTTCAACCTCGACAAACTGCATTTCATGGCCGAAAATCTCAAAATCGATTTCATGGGCCTTCTGCAGCGGCCCTCCGCCAACAGGGGGAGGCGGCGTCATGGATGGCCCGCTGCTCCTTCCCTGCCGGAACTCCGGTACCTCCGCCAGCGGCTGCCACGTGGCGTAACCCTTTTTCCACAGCAAAGTCTGGGGCGTATAGAGTCCTGCGTTGAGCCCCTCCGCTATCTGTTCCTGGGTGAAAGGACCGCGGGATTTTCCATCAACAGCAACAAACCAGGTACTCATATACACGCCTCCTTGTTTTTGAGAATTTCAACACAGTTATCCTGGTTCTGCCGGCGCCGCTTCAGCGGCCGGGCAGCCAGATTTATTTGCCATGCGGTTTTTTTTTACTTATAGAGCCTGTGGCACTCATTGGTCAAATGGTTTACCTCGGAAATCTTTTCCCTGGCCGTGGCAAAATCCCCCTTCTCCGCCGCGGCGACACAGGCCTTCACCTGGTCAACGCAGGCACGCCAGGCAGCAAACCACTGATTGTGGGCGCAGAGGGTGAAATCCTCGCATTTTGCCCGCAGCTCCGTTGCCAGCTCCCTGGGCGGTACGGACTCCGCATACACCTGTTTCACCACCTCTTTCCATAGGCGGCTGATCTCCTTTTTGAGGGTTTTCCCCCCTGAGGCCGGGCATCTCTGCACATTTTCCCGGCCGGCCGCAGCCTGCCTTGGCTCCTGCTCAGGCCCGAGCGGCGGGGTCGCTGTTTGCGCCAACCTGGCCTTGAGAATAAACTCGCAGGAGACCTTGCCTTTTTTCAGCTGTTTTTTGATGGCCAGGGAAAAGCTATCCCCCAGCGCCAGCTTCTCCCCGTTGATGATCAGTACGCCGTCGGCAATTTCGGCTGCCAGGCATGACAGCTGCCGGCTGATTTCCACACCGGACTGCCACTCATCCTTACGTTTACCGGTTTCTTCCAGAAATATCTTCTTGTGGCCCATGTGTTCTCCAGGCAGAGCAGAAAAATCCCCGGCAGCCAAACCCGCCGGATCTACAGGTAATTATAATGAACAAACCAATGTCATTAACTTTGGCTTTTTCTAATGGCAGAAGGCTCAGTTGTCATTCCGGCGAAGGCCGGAATCCAGAGATTTGCAGGAGTTCCGGACCCCGGCCTTCGCCGGGGTGACGGCGGGAAACTTCGAATACTCTTAAGTTAATGACATTGATGAACAAATAATAAGTCAATTTGGCTTAATAAGCAAATTTAGCAGAGGATCGACGCTGAGATGGAACCGGGAGGGCAGCAGGATGGTGGTGTAATCATCCACGATCAGGGCCGGACCCTGCAAATGATGGCCGCTGGTCAGCTGCCGGCGACTGTAAATGCCGAGCGGCTGCGGGCCCTGGGCAAACATCACCTCCCTCCGTTCATCAGGCTCCGGCTCTGCGTCAGAATGGCTGGCGGCCCGGGGCAGGGCCTGTTTGGGCCGTACCAGGGAAACAGTACAGCGGATGGCCACCACTTCCAGAGGAGCATCCGGCAGCGCGTAACCGAACTGCTGCCGGTGCATCGCATGAAAGGTATCGGTACAATGATCGTCATAGGGCACGGTCAGTTCAAAGGACTGGCCCTGGTAACGGATGTCCACGAATCGTGCGATGCTGAGCCTGCCTGAGCGGCACAGCTGCAGGATCTCTTTTTTCTTGTCCGCCACCAGCCGGGCAAAGCGTTCAGCCAGCAGCGAGCCGTCAAGCTGTCTGCCCCGCAGAAAAAGCGACTGACTGGCATCGAGCGCCGGGTCAGCCATGACCATGCCCTGGGCGGACAGGATGCCTGCCCTGGCCGGCACCACTATTTCCGTGATGCCGAGTTCGGCGGCCAGTTCACAGCAGTGCAGACCCGAAGCGCCGCCAAAGGAAAAGAGGGTGAACTCCTTGGGATCATGACCCCGCTCCAGGGAAACCGCGCGGATGGCCTTGGCCATGCCGATGTTGACCAGACGGATGATGCCGAGCGCGGTGTCCCGGGCGGACAGGCCGAGGCGGCGGCCCAGTTCGGTCATTTTCCGCTTCACCCGCTCAGACAGAAGCGGCATGGCGCCCCCCAGAAAGCGGTCGGCCAGCAGCCGGCCGAGGAAGAGATTGGCATCGGTGACGGTCAGCTCTTCCCCTGTCCCGTAACAGACCGGGCCGGGATCAGCTCCGGCGCTCTGCGGGCCGACATGCAGCAGGCCGCCCGCATCAAGCCTGGCGATGGAGCCGCCGCCGGCCCCCACGGTGTGAATATCCATCACCTGGATGCGCAGCGGATAGGAATCAAGGCGGTAGTCACGGGTAAGGGTGGGCTGGCCGTCACAGAGGGAGACATCGGTTGAGGTGCCGCCCATGTCAAAGGTGATGATCTTCTCCCGCCCCATCTCCGCTGCCAGCTGAAAGGCGCCGTGCACCCCGCCGGCCGGGCCGGACAGCACGGTATGCACCGCCCGCTCCCCGACGGTTTCGCCTGGCAGCACCCCGCCGCCCGACTGCTGGATATAGAGGGGAATGTCCCCGAGTTTTGCCGTCAGGCGCTTGATATAGGAGGAGATGAGCGGGGCCAGATAGGCATTGATCAGGGTGGTGGTCAGCCGCTCGTATTCCCGGAACTCCGGCAGCACCTCTGACGAGATGCTTACCGGGATGGCCAGGCGGCGCAACTCGTCGGCCAGCATCCTTTCATGGGCGCTGTTGGCATAGGAATGGAGCAGACAGACGGCAACGGCCTCGATGCCCTGCTGCCGGCAGAGCCGGCGCAGCCTTTTGCCCGCGCTTGGGGCCAGCGGGGTCTGCACCGAACCGTCCCAGCGCAGGCGCTCCTTTACCCCGACGCAGTCAGCGCGGCCGATGATCTCCGCCGGACGCTCCTGCTGGAGATCGTACAGACTGGCCCGGTTCTGCCGGCCGATGGCCAGCACATCCTCAAACCCCCGGGTGGTCACCAGCAGGGTTCGCGCCCCCTTGCGCTGCAGCAGGGCATTGGTGCCCACCGTGGTGCCATGGATGATTTCCAGATTATCCGGCAGGCAAAAGCCGGGCGGGAGGTCTGGGGCGGGGAAGAAATGACGGAGGCCGGCCAGGATGGCCCGGCCGGGGTCGTCAGGGGTGGAAGAGACCTTGTGGGTGGCAATTCCCTGGTCGGTGAGCAGAAGAAAATCAGTAAAGGTGCCGCCGGTATCAATACCGAGTTTCATAAGAAACGTTCCAGCGTTCCAGCGATCAAGCGTTTAAATGTTGGAACGCTTGATCGCTTAAGCTGGAACGCCTTGTTACAGACCGCCGGCAATGGCCTTGCCCAGCTTGGCATCAATCACTTCCACGATATGGGCATCGCTGTAATCATTGTCCTTGCGCAGGGCCCTGGTAGTGGTGCCGAAGCTCATGCGCAGCTTCTGGCTGTTGACCAGCTCAACTGCCTTGTTGATCCGCGCCTTGAGCTCATCGGGCTTGATGCCCTCGGCATGACCGAGCGGCCCCAGCTCGCGAATCTTTTTGGTAAACTCGGTGATGAGCTTGACAAAGCGTGGGGCCTCGGCAGCTGAGGCCCACTGCAGATTATAACGGGCGGGATTTACCCCGATGCCCTCCAGCACCCGCTTGACCAGCGCATTGACACTCATGGCGTCGTAATTACCAACCTGGTAATGGCATTCACCAAGCTGTCAGCCGCCGGTGAAGATGCCGGCCGCGCCCTCGGCAAAACCCTGCAGGATAAAGGCGGGGTCGATGCGTCCGGTGCACATGACCCTGATGGTGCGCAGGTTGGGCGGATACTGGTAACGGGAGACCCCTGCCGCATCGGCGGCGGCGTAACAGCACCAGTTACAGAGAAACCCCAGGATCTTGGGGTTGAATTCTTCAATGGTCATTCGATACCTCGTTTAGGTATTTAGGTGTTTAGATGTTTAGGTTATTAGGTGTTTAGCTGAAAGACTATGACTAAAAGACTACAGACTAAACACCTGAACACCTGGTTTTTTCAAATTTCCCCGAACGCCTTGATCTGGGCATTGATCTGTTCCCGGGTAAAACCGCCCATGGAGATGGCAAAGGTCGGGCAGCGGGAAGAGCAGATGCCGCACCCCTTGCAGGAGGCGGCAATGGTTTCCGCCTTCTTTTTGTTGTCCACCTTGATCATCTGGATTGCCTGATAGGGACAGAGGCCGGCGCAGATGCCGCAGCCGATACAGATCTCCTGGTCCACCGAGGAGACGATCGGCTCAACGGAGACAAAGCCCTTGATCAGCGGGATGGAGGCCTTGGCAGCCGCGGCCTGGGCCTGGACAATCACCTCGTCCAGGGGTTTGGGGGAATGGGCCAGCCCGCAGACATAGACGCCATCCACGGCAAGCTCCACCGGCCGCAGTTTAACGTGGGCCTCCAGATAGAATTTGTTTTCATTGACCGGGATCTTCAGCAGCTTGCTGAGGTTTTCCGTATCCTCCGGCACAATGCCGACACTGAGCACAATCAGTTCGGGACTGAGCGAGACATCTTCCTGCAGGATGGGATCAAAGAAGTTGACCTGCACCCTGTTGCCCTTCTTTTCCACCTCGGGCTTGCGGTCCAGCTCGTAGGGGATGAAAACCACCCCTTTTTCGCGGGCCAGCTGATAGGCGTCCTCGGCATACCCATAGGTGCGCATATCCCGGTACAGGACAATCACCTGGGAGGCGGGATTGATCTCCTTGATCTTCAAGGCATTTTTTACGGCCGTATTACAGCATACCTTGCTGCAGTACTTGAGATCATCCCCGCGGGAACCGGCGCACTGGATCATCAGCACCGATTCCGGAGCCCGGTCCCTGGCCTTGCCGGCCAGACGGGTCTCCAGCTCCTGCTGGGTGACGACCTTTTTCACCTGACCGAGCAGATACCTGTCCGGCCGGTGTTCCCTGCCGCCGGTGGCGATGATAATCACCCCGTGATCAATGGTCTGTTCCGTCTCCTCAGTGCCTCTGGTCATTTTGACCACCGAGGAAAAGTTGCCGACAAAACCGTTGACCGCCGCCAGCTCGGCCCCGGCCATCACCTCGATCTTCTCATGCTGCTGCACGCGATGAATCAGTTCCTGCATCATCTTCGCGGTGTTTTCGCCCTGCAGGGTATCCTGGGCCTTGACCGCATGACCGCCCAGTCTGTCATTTTTTTCAATGAGATAGCACTGGAACCCCTGATTGGCCAGGTTCTCGGCCGCGGTAAGGCCAGCCACCCCGCCGCCGATAATCAGGGCCTGGGGGGTGACGGGCACGGTCTGTTCGGGCAGGGGCTGGCTCAGCCGGGCCTTGGCAACCCCCATGCGGACCAGATCCCTGGACTTATCCGTTGCCTCGTCCGGTTCATTGGCATGCACCCAGGAGCACTGGTCGCGGATATTGACCATCTCAAACAGCGAGCGGTTGAGGCCGGCGTCTTTCAGGGTCTCCTGGAAAAGCGGCTCGTGGGTCCGCGGCGAGCAGGCGGCCATGACGATGCGATTCAACTTGTGTTTTTTGATCTGCTCCTTGATCACCTCCTGGGCATCCTGGGAGCAACTGTACAGGCTGTCGCTGAAATAGACGACGTTTTCCATGTTGCCGGCATAATCGACCACCTGCGGCACATCAACCGTACCGGCAATGTTGATGCCGCAGCGGCAGACAAACACGCCGATGCGCACCTCATCCCCGGCCTTGACCTGCTGTTCGTCGGGATAGGCCTTATGCACAATGCCGGTGCCGCGCTGCTGTTTGATCAGGGCTGAGGCAATACCGGCGGCGGCGCTGGACTGGGTGACGCTTTCCGGGATGTCTTTCGGTCCCTGAAAGGCGCCGGCCACAAAGATGCCTTCCCTGCTGGTATTGAGCGGGGCAAAGGTATCGGTCTGGCAGAAATCGTATTTATTGAGCGCGAAACCGCCGATCTGCGCCAGCTCCCCTGCGCTTTTGGGCGAGTCAAGCCCGACGGAGAGGACCACCATGTCAAAGGCCTCGAAATGGTGACTGGCGGCCAGGGTGGAGTAGGTCAGTTTCAGCTGTTTGCCCCACGGCATGACATCAGCCACCTTGGCCCGGACAAACTTGATGCCGAACTGCTCTTCAGCCCGGGTGCGGGCCGCGTCAAAATCCTTGCCCTGGGTGCGCATGTCCATGTAGAAGATGGTGATCTCACAGTCCGGATCATGCTCCTTGGCCACCATGGCCTCTTTGATGGAGTACATGCAGCAGACCGATGAACAGTAGCCGTTGTCACAGCCGATGTCCCGGGAGCCGACGCACTGAATAAAGGCGATTTTGTGCGGATGACGATGGTCGGAGATGCAGCGGACCTCGCCCTGGAAGGGGCCGGAAGGATTGAGCAGCCTTTCAAACTCGATGCTGGTGACCACGTCGGGATGCTTGCCGTAGCTGTATTTCTCCAGGGCCTTATCCGGCACCTTGCCAAAACCCGGGGCCATGATCACCGCCCCGACCTGCAGGGTGCGTTCCTCGGGCTGCTGGCTGAAATCAATGGCGTGGCTGCGGCATACCGGCACACAGATTTTACAGGTGCCATGCTTGAGATGCAGGCAGGCGCCGGGATCAATGTAATAGGTGGCCGGCACGGCCTGGGGATAATCGATATGAATGGGCCGGGTGATTTTCAGCCCCTCGTTATAGGCATCCACCATATGCCGCGGGCAGTATTGGGTGCACAGTCCGCAGGCTGTACATTTGTCCGCATCGATGTAGCGGGGGTTCAGGCGGATCCTGGCCTGGAAATCCCCGGGCTTGCCAGCCAGGGAAAGGAAATCGGCGTTGCTCAGTATTTCGATATTGGGAGACCGACCGGCCTCTACCAGCTTCGGCGCGAGAATTCAGAGTGAGCAGTCATTGGTTGGGAAGGTTTTGTCAAGCTGGGCCATGGCGCCACCCACAGCCGCTGATTTTTCAACCAGATAAACATAATAGCCGAGTTCGGTCAGGTCGAGGGCCGCCTGGACGCCGGCGACTCCGCCGCCTACGACCAGCACTGCTCCCGATTTACTTTCTTCTGCGTGACCCATGGTTTACTCCGTGTATGGATTGCCGACCGTCCTGTTCAGCAGGCAAAAGAGCTGCAGGGGCGATCAAGTTATTGATTTAATGGATTCGTAAAAACTGAAAATTTACCCTTTATGCATCAACCACTTCCACCTTGATGGCGCACAGCTTGTACTCCGGCGTCCGGGACAGGCGGTCAAGGGCGTCCAGGGTCAGCAGATTGACCAGCGCCTCAACATGGTTGTAGGTGGCAAATACCGTACCCTGCTGGGTGCGGTCCGTCACCTTGGCCCGCAGCACCACTGAGCCGCGGCGCGAGGTCAAGCGTACCGAATCTTTGTCCTCAATGCCGAAAAGTTTCGCGTCCTCGGGGTGGAACTCGGCAAAGCACTCGGGACTGATGGCATTGATCTCCCGGGTCTTGCCGGTCATGCTGCTGAAGTTGTAGCGGGACAGATCACGTCCGGTGGTGAACTGCAGGGGATACTCCTGATCGGCCACCTCAACCGGCGGGATATAATCCTCCGGAATAAAAAGGCCCCTGCCGCGGGTGAACTCCCTGGTGTGCAGGACCGGGGTGCCGGGATGATCCGCCGTGGGCACCGGCCACTGCAGGCCCACTTTCTCCAGCCGTTCATAGCTCAAGCCGGCATACTGGGGCAGAATGGTGCAAACCTCTTCGAAAACCTCCCTGGGCGAGCGGTAGTTCATCTCGTAGCCCATTTTCCTGGAGAGATCGCCGAAGATCTTCCAGTCCGGCCGGGCTTCCCCGGGCGGGTCGACTGCCTTGCGCACCCGCTGCACCCGGCGCTCGGTGCTGGTGAAGGTGCCGTCCTTTTCAGCAAAACAGGCGGCGGGCAGCACCACATCAGCCATCTGGGCGGTTTTGGTCATGAAGATGTCCTGCACCACCACGAAATCACATTTTTCCAGGGCAGCCTGCACGTGGGAGATGTTGGCGTCCGCCACTGCCGGGTCCTCGCCGAAGATGTACAGGGAATGAATTTCCCCCTTCAGGATGTTGTCCCACACCTCGGTGGCCGGTTTGCCGGGACGCCTGGGCAGCTTGACCTTCCACATCCGTTCATAGCGGTCGAACAGGTCTTCGTTGCTCAGGCTGGCATAGCCGGGCAGGGTATTGAACAGGGCCCCCATGTCGCAGGCGCCCTGCACATTGTTCTGGCCGCGCAGCGGGTTGCAGCCGCCGCCTTCCACCCCGACCTTGCCGCACAGCATGGCGAGGTTGGCAATGCTCTTCACCCGGTCGGTGCCGGTGACGTAATGGGTGATGCCCATGCCATGGTAAATGGCGTGCCGGCCCTGGGCCGCATACATGCGGGCCGCCTGGCGGATCTGCTCGGCCGGGATGCCGGTGATTTTTTCCACCATGAAGGGCCGGTATTTTTTCACCAGCCGCTCCAGTTCATCGAAATCCTCGGTGCGCTCCGCCACGAAGCGCTTATCCAGCAGATCTTCCTCGATGATCACCTGCATCATGGAGTTGAGCAGGGCCACATCGGTGCCCGGCTTGATGCGCAGCCAGAGATCGGCCCGCTCGGCCAGCTGTGTCCGGCGGGGATCGACGACGATCAGTTTCGCGCCCCGGTCCACCGCCTGGTGAATGCGCAGGCCGATGGTGGGATGACTGGTGTCAGGGTTGCTGCCGATCATGAGAAACAGATCGGTCCTGGAGGCATCGGCAATGGAGTTGGTCATTGCGCCGCTGCCAAACGTGAGGGCCAGACTGGCCACCGTGGGAGCGTGTCAAAGCCTTGCACAATGTTCGATGTTGTTGGTGCCGATCACCGTCCGCATGAATTTCTGCATCAGATAATTTTCTTCGTTGGTCGCCCTGGCGCAGGAAAATCCAGCAATGGAATCAGGCCCGTACATGGCCTTCAGATCAAAGAAATTACGGGCGACGATCTCCAGGGCATCATCCCAGCTGGTCTCCACCAGGTGGCCGTGCCGTCTGACCAGCGGCCTGGTCAGACGTTCCTTGTCCCGGACGAAGTCATAGGCGAAACGGCCCTTGACACACAGGGCGCCGTAATTCGGGGCCAGATCAGGATCGGCCGTCACCTCCATGATGGTATTGCCCTTGACCCGCAGGGTAAGCTGACAGCCGGCCCCGCAGTAAGGACAGGTGGTGCGCACATCACGCACCGCCTCGCTGATCACCGGCACCAGGGCAACCTTTTTGGTCAGGGCCCCGGTGGAGCAGTTTTCCGCGCACTTGCCGCAGTTGACGCATTTGTCATTAAAGGCGAGCTGCAGGCGTGAGGCGACATTATTGGCATCAATATGGCCGGCCGTGACCGTGACCGCGCCATACTCGCAGGCATGCATGCAGCGCTGGCAGAAGATGCACTTGTTGAGGTCCACCTTGAGCACCGGATGGGAATCGTCCTTTTTATAGAGCGGTTTCTCACCCATGCCTGTTTTATTGATGTTGACATTGAAATCAATGTTGAGCCTTTTGAGATCACAATTTTCAAAGGCGTTGCAGCCGCAAGAGAGACACCGTTCCGCCTCCTTGCGGGCCATCTGCTCATTGAAGCCGAGCTTGATCACGTCAAAATCCTGCACCGCCGTCTGGGGAGGCCTGGTGGGCATCTTTTCCCGCAGCTTGATATTGACGCCGTCAAAGTTGCTCAGATGGACCTGGTCAAAGGTTTTGCCGCGGGTGAAATTAAAGCGGTTCTCCCCCGCCTCCTTGGGAGCATCCATCATGTAGGCATGGATATTTTCCGCGGCCCGGCGGGCGCCGACCACGGCCTGGATGACCGTGCGGGGGCCGTTCACCGCATCGCCGGCCGCATAGACGCCCTGCACCGAGGTGGTGAAATCCCGCGGTGAGGCATTGATGGTATTGTTGGGAGCGATCTCGATCTGCTCCTCCAGGTCCCCGCCCTTGAAGCCGTCCACGCAGGCCATCTGGCCAAGGGAGGTGACCAGGGTATCGACAATGATGGTATTGGTGGTGCCGGGGATAGCCTCCGGCTGCCTGATGCCGCGGGCATCAGGCTCACCCAGTCTCATCCTCACCAGTTCAACGCTGAGGCCGCCGTTGTCGACCTCGCAGATCTGCACCGGCGAGGCCATGAGCAGAAACTGCACCCCTTCCCTCTCCGCCTCGCGGATGACGCGCTGGTTGGCCACCATCTCTTCCTGGGAGCGGGGATAGACCACCGTCACCTGGTCCACCCCCTGGCGCAGCAGGGTACGGGCCACCTCCATGGCAATATTGTTGCCGCCGATGACCGCGGCGCGCAGTCCGTACTTGATGCGTTTGCCTTCCGCGGCATCGCGCAGGACCTTGGTGGCGGTCAGCACCTTGGGCAGTCTGCCGCCGGGAATTTCCAGCGGCCGGTCCAGCCCGGTGCCGGTGGCCAGCAGGATGGCATGATAACCCTGATCCTTCAGATCCTGCAGGGTGAAATCCACCCCCCAGCGCTGGCTCAGCTTCACCGAAATGCCCATGCGCAGGATCATGTTGGTCTCGTAATCGAGCACGTTGCGGTCAATCTTATAGGTGGGGATGCCGTAGCGCAGCATGCCGCCCAGCTTGGGATTGGCCTCAAAAATGGTGACATCATGCCCCTTGCGGGCCAGATAATAGGCGCCGGTGAGCCCTGCGGGTCCGCCGCCGATCACGGCCACCCGTTTGCCGGTGGCCTTTTCCCGGGGAATTTTCAGATCGATATGGTTGGTCATGCACCAGTCTGCCACAAAGCGTTTCAGATGGTTGATGGAAACCGGGTCATCCACCAGAATTCTGCGGCAGCGGGTTTCACAGAAACGGGGGCATACCCGTCCGACGGAAAAGGGAAAGGGATTGCGCTCCATGATGAGCCGCATGGCCTCTTCATATTCACCCTTGCTGATATGGGCGATATAACCCTGCACATTGATCTGGCCGGGACAGGTCAGATTGCAGGGGGCCTTGCAGTCGCCGAAATGGCTGGCGGAAATCCTGGCCAGCCTGTCCTGGCGGATCTTCACCAGAGCGGGGGAAGAGGTGGTGATCTTCATGCCGTCTTCGGCCGGGGTAGCACAGGCACGGACAGGCTCGCCCATGCCTTCTATCTCAACGACACAGAGGCCGCACGGCGCCTGGCTGTTTTTGCCGTTCACCGAGCAGAGAGAGGGGATGTCGATCTCCGAGCGCCTGGCCACTTCGAGAATGGTCAGGCCGGGCTCGGCGACAAGCTCCATGCCGTTTATTTCAAGATGTATTGTCGACATTATTTGCTAAAAATATACTGTTGGATTCGTAATAACTGCAAATTTACTCCAAAGACACCGCGGGGGCGGTTCGCGACCGCCCCCTGCAAAGATCCGCAGCCTGGCGCATCAGGCAGCCGGCTTCCACTCCTTGAGGAAAGCGGGAAGATGGCCGGCCTCCCGGGGACCGATGGTGATGGTCCACTCGGGCAGCTCTTCCTCAAGCTCGCCCTTGATGCTGGCCAGATAGCCGGGGATGATCAGTTCGCGATGTTTTATCTTGTCCATGATGCCGGATTTCTTGATGAACTGGGCGATCATGTCAGCGCCGAATTTTCCTGCCGCCCAGGCGGTCAGCACGGAAAGGCCCTCGGTGTCCTTGATCAGCAGCCAGGAGGGCACCTTGCTGCCTTCGATCTCGCCGGAAACAATGAAATAGGTCAGCGAGAAGTTGCAGGTGATCAGCACCGGCGAATTCTCGGCCGGGCCGTTGACGCTGTAAATGTCTTCCTGCACCACCATGGGCCGCTGGGGATCGGTGAAGATGTTCAGCTGCTCAAGGAGCAGAGGAAAGAGGATATCGCCCTGCAGATCGGACAATACGACAATGCCCGCGTATTTGGCGATGAGCACCGAGGTGATCATCGCCTCCAGCATGGGATCGTCGGTCATTTCACAGGGAAAGGCAATGGACGGAAAGCCCAGGGGTTTGAACTTGGACTTGATGGCGGAGCGGCGGGCCACGATATTGTTTTCCAGGGCCGCCTTCATGGTGCGGGCGCCAGTGTCAATGACCAGATCCTTCAGCCCTTCGGCCAGCAGCTTTTCGGCAATCTCCACACTGTCATCGAGGCTTGCGCCGCGCACACCCAGGGGACAGCCGGTTTCCTTGGCCATGGCGGCCATGGCAACGGCATTGTCAGCGGTGGCGCCATAGAGCAGCGGCTTGCGTTCTCCGCAGGCCTTGGCGCCGGCGGCCAGATTTTCCGGCTTGCCGCTCATGAGGATCAGGCCCGCATCATCCGCGCCGGCCAGCACCTTGTTGACCAGGGCGACAAATTTACCCTGATCGCCATCGCTGTCCTTGACGGCCACCAGTCTGCCCTTCATCAGCACGCCGACCCGCTCATAGCGCAGTTGCTTGAAGCGGCTGAGCCGGCCGTCGATGTCCGCCTCAGCCATGTCCGTCCCGACCAGTACGGCGATGCCGGTGGGATTCTCAAAGCGTTTTTCATGGCGGAACATGCAGGTCTCGCCGCCGGTGGTGAAGGCGGACTCGCCTGCCCCGAGCTTGATGGTCCTGATCGGCGGCGCGGACGCCTCGCCGATGGTCGCTTTGGCCTCCTCGGAAACATAAGGGCATTTTTCAATTTCAGCCTGTCCGGCGGCAACTTTCATGGCAAAGGCGAGACAGGTGGGAATCCCGCACTCCCCGCAATTCTTTTTGGGGAGCATTTTAAGGATTTGTATACCAGTAAGAGCCATTGTTTATCTCCTCGTTCGCATATAAAAAATGTAAAAGCCTATTCGCCAGGCTACATAACTGTTTCCATTTTGAGCGCCGGATGACCTTTCTCCTTGAGAAAGGCCAGTACCGCCTCTTCGGTGGTTCCCACTTCCTCGTCAGCGATCATGTCAAAAAGCTCCGGCATGCCGATGGCTTCGCAGCGCGCCATCAGTTTTTCCTTCAGCTCTTCCTTGAGCATCTTGGGCAGCCAGACCACTCTTTTAAGACCACCTTCGGCCATGAAAAGTTTCGGGCTGGTCAGATAGTGCTTGCTGACGCCCATGAAACCCGGGGTCTGGGCCCCGCCGCCGGCCATACCGGCCAGGGAGGTGAACTTCATGCCGCTGGGGGTCATGCCCATGTAGTCGCGGTTTACCACCATGATGCCGTTGCACTGGGGCAGCATGGCGGCAATGGCCTCAAAACAGCCGCAGGCGGTCATGGGGTTGGTCATCAGCGAGTAGCAGCTCACCGCCGGCACCGCGCCGCGGGAGGCCTGGTTGACGAACTCGTTGATGCCGACGAAATCGCCCAGCACCGGATCGCTGCATTCACCCTTGGCGATCGGCTGGTTCGGCCCGGTGGGGTTGATCTGGAAGGAGGCCTTGCCGTCCAGCCAGTTGTAGGCGCCGCACATGCCCACCCTTTCCGGGGTGATGACGCAGACGTGGCTGGGGGCAAAGGACTGGCAGAGGGTGCAGGAGTAGAAAACCTCCTCGGTTTCATCGGTCATGTTGCCCAGCCGCAAGTCGCGCTCGGCATAGACCTTCTTGGCCAGTTCCTGCACCTCCTCCACCTTGGCCTGTTCGGTATAGATTTTCACCTGCACCTTGTCGAGAATGGCGCCGAACTCCTGATGCAGCTTGCCGTGCAGCACCTTGCCGATGTGTTTGAAGGAGAAACCCTTCTCCACCGCGGCCTTGCCGATGCGGACCCACATGATGTTGCGCTGGCCGATGTGCATGATGCCCTGGATGTAGTTGATCAGGTGGTGGAACTGACGCTCGAGGATCGGCTCGAAATCCGACTGCATCTCGCGGCCGGCCACCTCGACCAGGATGGCGATGGGCAGGTTCTGGCCCTGGGAGATGTCACAGATGTCCTTGCCCTCGAGGATGACCTCGCCGTCCACGACATCGTGCATGTCCTTGGAGATGAGCACCTCGACGCCGCTGGTCCTGCCGCCGCCGCATTCCATGTAGAGATCATCCTTCCTGATCCTCTCACCCTCAAAGGCCGGACCGAAGGACATGGGGATATCGATCTTGGCAACGTTGACCTTGAGACCCCGCACCTCAATGGCCTTCTGGACGATTTCCTCATGGGGCACCTTGCTCACCACATGCTCATAGGTGCAGATGCCGGTGGGCAGCACCTCGGGAATATCATAGTCGGAAATGGTCGGGAAACCCCAGTTGATGGCGCCGGCGGCATTGGCGTACCACTCGTCGCTGACCGGGCCGAAGGCCATGACAAAGGCAAAGGTACGGTCCTTGTTGTAGATCAGGTTGCCCCGGTAATCGCCCGGCTTGATGCCGCCGAAGGCCATGGCCACGCGGCAGGCAAAGCCGATGGCGAAAACCGCGGTGGTATAGCTGTCGCCAAAGGGGACCAGGCGGGTGTTCCAGCCGACCTGAACGTTGTTATTTACCAGCTGCTCGGGCATTCTCACCCCGTTGGAGTGGTCATGCATGAAGATGTAGAGATTTTTTTCCTGCAGTTCCAGGGCGATCTTACTGGCCACCTCCTTGTCGGCCGGCGAGCCCATGATGGCGGCAAAGCCGGGGGCCGTGCCATCGACAAACTCCACCCCGCGTTTGCGGAAGATTACGTCATCCGCCGCGCCCAGCCAGATATTGCCGGCAGTCGGATCCTCGGTCTTGGTATAGTATTCGGGCTGCTCCAGATAGCGGACCGCCTCATACATCTCCTCGGCGAAAAAGGTGGCCATGCCGGCATCAAGGGCCGGGGCGAGATAGGGCAGCCAGTTATGCTCGCTCACCATGGGGGGCAGCAGCTTGCGGCACTCCTGGAAGATATCCTTCATATCGCCCAGTTTTTCCACCTTGGCACCCAGCATGCTGTAGATAACCGGCAGGAAATAGGCGGTATTGGGAAAGGAGACCGCCTGCTCCGCACCATATTTCTTTAAAGCTGCCTCAAATTTCTCCTCGGCCATATCAGTGATCTTATGGGCGCCTCGGATAGCAGCAGAACAGATTATTTTTGACATTGAATCGCTCCTCTCAGATTATCTGTATGTTTTCTTAGCTTATCAGGCTGTTGATCAGAGACTTGGTGAGATTGATGGCCTTGGGATGCCGCATGATCAGCACCTCACCGCCTGACAGCAGCATGCAGGTGGCAGTGATCGCCTCCATCATCACCCCTCTTCTCTCCTGATCTCCCAGCACGGCATCAGAGGGAAGCCGACACTCCTTGGCCTTCCAGACCTCCCGGCCCAGATTGCAGATGATCGGCACCTGCAGTTTTTCATCCTGCTGGGTAAGCGCGGCCAGCCTGATGCGCTCCATGACGGAATAGGTATACTCGATGCCGTAGCCGAGAGCGCCGACTGACGGATCCATCATGACGGAGTTCAGGGAAACCCCCAGGTTCTCGAGCAGGATATTGAGCTGTTTGGCGAGATTGACATCAATGGGCGAAGCAGCGACCATGGGATACTGGAAGGCCATGGCGGTGGCGCCCAGGGAGCGGTAATTGCTGTCGGAAAGGGGCGCCAGGCACACCTTTTTGTCGCCGGTGAGCGAAGTGATTTCCCGCAGCGTCTCGGTATCCTTGTCGGCGTTGCCGCAGCCCCAGATAATAATCGGCACATTGATATTATTGATCACCTCGGCGGCGACCTTGGCCGCCTCCGCGGCGCTCCTGTTCATGCCGTTGGGATCGGTGCTGACCAGGGAGAGGCAGAGTGCTTCCGCCTGGTAGTCATCAACGCATTTTCTGGCCCAGGCCAGCGGATTATCCAGCACCCCGCTGAAATGGCGGGCCAGCGAGTCCGGCCACTCCTCGGGCTGCACATCCAGCACGTCCATGGCGATCAGCGGCTTATTGGGCATGGCCCCTTCAAAAAGATGGAAGGGCATGGAGGATTCACCACCGACTTTGATTGCCTTATCGCCGCTGCCGAGCAGCGTCTCTTTAATCTGTCCCGTATATTTGACCTGATAGGAAGCGGCCGGGATCTTTTTGGCGCGCTCGGCAAAAGGCGTTTTTTCAACGGCCAGCGCGGCTACCGCCAGATCGCCGGCAGGGGCAACGGCCTTAGGCGCGACTGCTACCTTTGCCTCAGCAGCCTTTTTGGTCTCTTCTGCTGCCTTGGCCTCTTCCGCAGCTTTGGCATCAGCGGTTTTTTTGGCTTCAGCTACCTTTTGGGCCTCTTCAGCGGCTTTGGCTTCGGCAGCCTTCCTGGCTTCTTCAGCAGCCTTGGCCGCAGCGGCCTTCCTGGCCTCGTCCGCAGCTTTTCCCTCAGCAGCTTTCCTGGCCTCTTCGGCAGCTTTTGCCTCTGCGGCCTTTTTTGCCTCTGCCGCGTCCCTGGCTTCAGCGGCCTTGTTGGCCTCTTCTGCCGCCTTATCCGGGGCGGGTTTGACCATCTCGGCGGCAACTGGTGCAATCACAGATCCAGCGCTTGCGGTTTCAGGCGGCTGGCGTTTCAGCACTGCCTCGGCGCTGGCAAAGCTAGCCAGGGCCTCAAACTGCTCATCGCTCAGGTTAAAGGCCTTTTTCAGGGCGTTCAGACCCATCTGCACAGACTGCAACGCCATCTGACGTTCTTTTTCATTCATCTCATGCTCTCCTGCATCTTCATATTCTGGGGCTGAGCCGGCTGTTGTTTGCAGAACAGCTGCGGCTCGCATTTTTTCAACTTCAGCACGGGCGCCGGCAATGATTTTTTCCGCCTCTGCTCTGGCCTCAGCCAGCAGCTTGTCCGTGTCAAGCGCAGGGGGCGCCGCGGCCGGCTGCACCGCAGGCGCAACAACTTCAATGACCTCTTTTGCCTGCACCGGCTGCCGCTCATCCTCGGCAAATACCGGCCGCGGTTCGAGCTTGGCGCGCTTGACGATCTCAGGTACCGCCTCCTCCCACTCGATGGCCATGATATGCACGCCGGAAACCCCTTTGATTTCCCGGACCCGATTGATGATATCCACGCAGATATTGATGCCCTCTTCCTGCTTGTCAGCGGCATCCTTCATGCGGTTGATCACCTCGTCGGTCACATCCATGCCGGGCACCGAACTTTTCATGTAGCGGGCCATGCCCAGCGATTTGGGCGGGGTAACGCCGGCGAGGATATAAACCTTCTCGGGCAACCCCAGGTCGCGGGCCATTTCCATGAACCTGGCGAATTTTTCAACATTATAGATAATCTGGGTTTGCACGAAGTCGGCGCCGCTCGCCACCTTTTTGGCCAGCCGCGGGGCGCGGAACTCAAAGGGATTGGCAAAGGGATTGGCGGCGCAGCCGAGAAAGAGCCGCGGCTCGGCGGATTTGATCGCCTCGCCGCATTGAAACTTCTTCTCATCCCGCATGCCGCGGACCATGCCGAGCAGCTGAATGGAATCCATATCAAATACCCCCTTGGAGCCGGGGTGGTTGCCGAATTTCTGGTGATCGCCGGTCAGACAGAGAAGATTTTTCAGACCAAGGGCCGCGGCGCCTAAGATATCACTCTGCATGCCGATGCGGTTGCGGTCACGGCAGGTCATCTGGATGACCGGCTCCACGCCCTCCTGCTGGGCGATGAGTCCGGCGGCGATGCTTGACATGCGGACAATGGCAGTCTGGCAGTCCGTGATGTTGACCGCGTCCACATGGCCGCGCAGTATGGCGGCCTTCTTCCTGACGACCTCGGGATCCCCGCTTTTAGGCGGTCCCAGTTCTCCGGTCACGGCAAAGCCCCCGGAGGTCAGAATCCTTTCTAAACGACTTCCCGATTTCATTCGGTTATATCCTTATGTGAAGAATTGAAAGTAGTTGCTGGAATGAACGGATATGGGTTTCCCGTGCGCATCAGGCCGGCGTCGGACCGTGGCAGCCGACATCCTTCAGGGGGCTGCCGGCGCCCAGATCACGGCGCATCTCCATATCAAAGAGAACCCTTTCGCGTTTCTTGTCAATGCCGAGTTCCTTGCGCTTGAGATCGATCCTGGCAATCATCTTCCGGGCAAGCTTCAACGGATCCTCTTCAATATCCCAGCAGCCGCCGTAAATTTCATCCATTCCCTCGGTCATGAATTTATGGAAATTCTTGGAGCCGGTGAGCGGCAGACTCTGGAAGATGACATAGGCGCCGCTGGACACAAAGTACTGACCAATGGCCACCGCCTTCTCGCTCATCCACAGCGGCGCGGTGCCGGCTAGCGGCAGGGAGGAGATGTCGTCACCCAGGCCGCCTTCGCGCACCATCTCGGTGGCGGCAATGAGCAGCCGGCTGTTATCCACGCAGGATCCGCAGTGCAGCACCGGAGGCATGCCAACCGTCTCGCACACCTCGCGCAGACCGGGGCCGGCAAACTGGGCGGCCTCGGGACGGACCAGCCCGACCCGGCCGAGCCCGGTGGCCGCGCAGCCGGTGGCCAGCACCAGCACATCATTCTTGATCAGTTCCCGGGCGATGATTTCATGATTGTTGTCCGGAAACTTGTAGTTGTCACAGCCGACAATGGCGGCCACGCCCCGGATTCTGCCGTTGATGATGTTGTCGTTGAGCGGCCGGTAGCTTGAACGGAAACGGCCGCCCAGCATGTAATTGATCGTTTCATGGCTGAAACCGACCACCACATCGAGCTTGTTGTCCTGGGGAATAAAGAATTCGCCGCGTTTCTTGAAGTTGTTGACGGCTTTTTTGAGAATCTCCTTGGCGCTGCCCAGGGCGTCCTCCTCATTAAACTGGATGTGCACCGCGCCGGGCATCTTGGCCCGGTAATTGGTGGTGATCACGTCGGTATGGAAGGATTTGGCCACCTCGGCGAGCGACTGCATGATGCACTGCACATCAACCACCATGGCCTCGATGGCGCCGGTGGCCAGGGCCATTTCCTGCTGGATGAAGCCTGCCGCCACCGGAATGCCGCGCCGCATGAGAATTTCATTGCCGGTGCAGCAGACCCCGGCCAGGTTGATGCCCTTGGCGCCGACCTTGCGGGCCAGGGCGAGCAGTTCCTCGTCCTGGGCGGCCAGACAGAGGGCCTCGGCCAGCAGCGGCTCATGGCCGTGCACCGTGACATTCACCTGGTCCGGTTTGAGCACGCCGAGATCGACGATGGACCGCCGGGGCACCGGGGTGCCGAACATGATGTCGGTCAGTTCGGTGGAGAGCATGGAGGAACCCCAGCCGTCGCCCAGGGCGCAGCGGGCCCCCTGCAGCATGAGATTCTGGTATTCCTGATCTACGCCCATGTGGGTGCGGTGCATGATCTCCACCACCTCCCGGTCAATGCCGCGCGGTTCGATGCCCAGCCGTTTCCACAGTTCCTGGCGTTTTTTCGGGGCACGCTTCAGCATGGTGACCGGCTTGTCGTCCTGCTTGCCGAAATCCGCCAGGGCGAGTTCACCGATTTCCAGGGCAATGGCATTTTTGTCCTTGCCCTCGGTGGCCACGCCGAAGATGTTGGCCAGCATCATCAGCTTGTTGACATCCTTGATTTCATGAGGGGTTTCGCCCTTGGCCGTGGCAATGAAGCCTTTGACCATTTCCCGGGCATGGTCGGTGTGGGCGGCGGATCCGGAGGCAATGGTGCGGCAGAAATTGCGGGCAACCACCGTGTCGGCCGTGGCGCCGCAGACGCCGATCATCTCATCAACGCCATCGATGATCTGGCAGGGTCCCATATTGCAGTTGCGGCAGCAGGTGCCGGTGGAACCGAAAAGACAGGCCGACATGCCGCGCATCTTTACCCGGTCGTAGGCGGTAATGACATTTTTTGCGATGTCTTTGGCAAGAACATTTTTCGTGGAGGTGCAGGTTATCTCTGTACAGCCTTCACATCCGTTTCTTGAGATTGCCATATTTTTTCTCCCTCAAGGTTTATATCAGGCCGGCAGCCAGTCTGGCCGCCTGCACGGTATTTTTCATCAACATGGTTATGGTCATGGGACCAACGCCGCCCGGGACGGGAGTAATGGCGGCAGCCTTTTCCTTGACCGCGTCAAAATCCACATCACCGGCAAGAATCGCCTTGCCGTCCGCGGTCTTGCCGATGCGGTTAACCCCGACATCAATAATCACCACCCCGTCCTTGACCATGTCGGCGGTGACCATTTTCGGCACGCCGACCGCGGCGATGATGATGTCGGCGCGTCTGGTATGGGCCGCCATGTCCCTGGTGCGGGTATGACAGATGGTAACCGTGGCGTTGCCGGCGTCCCGTTTCTGCAGCATGAGGTTGCTGATCGGTTTGCCGACAATATTGCTGCGGCCGATGACCACCACCTCGGCACCACTAGTATTGACACCGCTGCGGGTCAAAAGTTCAAGGATGCCGTGGGGTGTGCAGGGAAGATAGCACTGTTCGCCCAGCACCATCTTGCCGACGTTGACCGGATGAAAACCGTCCACATCCTTGTCCGGGTTGATGGCATAGAGGACTTTCGCTTCATTGATATGTTTCGGCAGGGGGAGCTGCACCAGAATGCCGTGAATTTTCTCATCATTATTATATTTGTCAATCAGATTAAGAAGTTCCTGTTCACTACTATCCGCGGCAAGAGTCACCTGCTCCGAATGGATGCCCAGGGCGTGGGCGGTTTTATTTTTAGCGCTCACGTAGGACTGGGAGGCAGGGTCCTCACCGACAAGAATAGTTACCAGACCGGGCACGACATTGTGCTTTTCCTTCAACTCGGCGATTTCGGTTTTGAGTTCCTCGCGAATGGCTTTAGCGGTCTCGGTCCCGCTGATAATTTTTGCTGTCATTATCACTCCTTAATGGAAAGAAACAAATGAAAAAAATGAATATGGAAAAAGTCTTGTGTTTGCCGTGACTTGCTTGGGGAAAGCAGAAAGATAGCTAAACTGAGTTAAATATCTTAGTGAACTCAATCCACTTTTGCAAGGGAATTATGGTGATTTTAACCAGAATACCGCAAAAGAAAGTTTTAGATTCCAAATAGTTAGGTAATAGTACCTAGTGGATACTACCTAGCACGACTCTCGGCCAGCTTGACGATGATGTCATTGGCCTGACCGAGACGGGTCACCAGGGTCTTGAAGAAATGTTTGGCAACCTGCGGATGTTTTTCAATGATCTCCATGATTTTATCGCCGGGGAAACGCTTGATGGTGGATCTGCCCTTGGAGAGGATGGAGGCGGAACGGACCACCCCGGAGATTGCCGACATCTCACCGAAATATTCGTTGGGCTCGGTGATTTCGGCAATTTTCTTGCCATCCTTGACCACCATCAGCGCCCCCTGAATCAACTGGAAGAAATCAATGTCGGAGTTGCCCTGGCGGATAATGACATCGCCGTCCTCGTATCTTTCAATATCCGGATTGACCAGATAGGCCGGCAGACTTTCTTCGGTAATGACGGTCTTCTTCAACACCTCGTCGATACTGGTGACGCCCTGGATCGCCTTGAGGATGGCGGCATTGCGCAGCGGAATCATGCCTTCCTGGATGGCCACCTTGCGCAGCTGATCCTCAGGCACCTCGGCGCCGATGGCCTTGGCCACCTCATCGGTAACCTCCATCAGCTCAAAAAAACCCACCCTGCCCTTGTAGCCGCCGCCGCGGCAGACCGGGCAGCCCTTGGGGGCATAGAGCTTGGCCAGTCCCTTGATCTGTTCTTCCCGGAAGCCGATGCCAAGCAGTTCCTTGGCGTCCGGCGGGGGTATCTCCACCTTGCAGGCCGGGCACAGACGGCGGCCCAGCCGCTGGGACTGCACCATGGTGATGGCCGAGGCCAGCATATAGGGGGGAATGCCGATATCAACCAGACGGCCGATGGTGGCGGCGCAGTCATTGGTATGCAGGGTGGAGAAGACGAGATGGCCGGTCATGGCCGCCTTGATGGCAATCTCGGCGGTTTCCATGTCACGGATCTCACCGACCATGATGATATCCGGGTCCTGCCGCAGAAAGGCCTTGAGGGCCGCGGCAAAGGTCATGCCCACCTCCTGATGGACATTGACCTGGTTGATCCCCTTGAAGTTGAACTCCACCGGATCCTCGGCGGTCAGAATCTTGGTGTCCTCACTGTTGAGCGAGTTCAGGGCGGAATAGAGGGTAACCGTCTTGCCGCTGCCGGTGGGGCCGGTAACCAGCAGCAGCCCCTGGGGGCGGTTCAGACAGCGCTTCAGGGTGGCGAAGACCTGCGGCTCAAAGCCGAGTTTGGTCAGATCGACGTTGAGTGAATCCTTATCGAGAATACGCAGAACAATACTTTCCCCGAAAAGGGTGGGCAGGGTGGAGACCCGGAAATCAACCACCTTGTTTCTGCCGATGCGCATCTTGATTCTGCCGTCCTGGGGAACACGGCGTTCGGTGATATCAAGGTTTGACAGGATTTTCACCCTGGAATTCAAGGCGTTTTTGATACTGAGCGGCAGATTCATCGACTTGTAGAGGGCGCCGTCCAGACGGTAACGGACCTGCAGCGACTTCTCGTACGGCTCGATATGGATGTCGCTGACCCCGTCCTTGACCGCCTTGATGAGGATGCCGTTCACCAGCTTGATGATCGGCGCATCAGAGGCGGAAAACTCTTCCGCCTCTCTGCCGCTGCTATCCTCGATGGCCATGTCCTCGGCAGCCTCCGAGGCCAGGGTGCCGAAGTCATCGATACTGGTGACATCTTCCTCTTCTTCCTCGATTTTCTCATCAGCGCCGGTCAGCTGGCGGAATTCCTCCTCGCTGATCTTGTAATATTTCTTATAGGCTTCAAAAATGTCCTTTTCCGTGGAGACACAGACGGACAGCACCATCTTCACTTCAGACTGGAGTTCCTCCACGGCGTTGGTGTCCGTGGGTTCGGCCATGGTGACCTGCAGGGTCTTGCCGGTCACCCGCAGAGGAAGGGCGCAATATTTTTTGACGACTTCAAAGGGGACGGATTTGAAGATTTCCGGGTTAGGCGGTTCCTTCTTGATGTCAACAGGCGGGAAATTATGGAGCCGGCTTAACACATTGAGGATGGTGGAGTCCTCTATATAGCCGAGCTTGATCAGAATACTGCCCAGCCGCTGGCCGGATTTCTTCTGGATGGCCAGGGCTTCCTCAAGCTGGGTATTGAGGATATGCCCCTCCTTCCTGAGCACCTCGCCGATCTTGGTTTTGCCGGCGCCGGACTGGTCCTTGACGGTGGTCCGGAGGCCAGCTTTCTTGTCTGGTATTTTCTGTGCTGGAAGCGCCATATATCAAATGTGGTGGAGGTTGGTCGAGACTATTTTTTATATTAGCGTATTATGGTTTGCTTAACAACTTTTTCACATAGCGGCCCTATAGAAACTAATAAAAAAGGCGATACCGGGGGAGCGTGAACTCCCGTCGGTATCGCCCTGGATTTACTGGGGAAAATTTTTTATTAGAATACGCCTTTCACCTTGCCGGTTTCCACATCCACATCAATGCGCCGGTAAGCGGGGTCTGAGGCCGTGCCAGGCATCAGGCTGATGGCGCCGGCCACGGGAACGACAAAACCGGCCCCCTTGTAGGTGAGGATATCGCGGATCGGCAGGGTCCAGCCCCTGGGCACCCCTTTCAGTCTCGGTTCATGGGACAGGGAGAGATGGGTTTTCACCATGCAGGTGCCCATTTCCTTCATCTCCGGATCGGACTCCATCCGTTTCAGCTTCTCCTGGGCCTCCGGGGTGTAGCTGACGCCGTCGGCGCCATAGACCTCTTTGGCGATCAGCTCAATGCGTTTGGCCAGCGGGGTGTCCAGGTCATAGAGGAACTTGAAGTCATTTTTCTCCTCGCAGGCGTCGATGACCGCATCGGCGAATTCAACCGCCCCATCCCCGCCATACTGCCAATGGCGCGACAGGGCGACCCTGGCGCCGGCGGCCTCGCCGAGCCGGCGCACCGCCTTGATCTCCTCTTCGGTATCGGTGTAGAAGGCATTGAGGCAGACCACCGGATTGATGCCGGCCTTTTTCACGGTCTGGATATGATGGATGAGATTCTGGCAGCCCGCCTCGACCCAGCCGACATTTGCTTTCTTGTACTCTTCGGGCATGGGCTTGCCGGGCACCGGGATCGGGGCACCGCCATGGCATTTGAGGGCCCGGATGGTGGCGACCACCACCGCGCAGTGGGGTTTGAGCTTGCTGTAGCGGCATTTGAGATTCCAGAATTTCTCAAAACCGATATCCGCCCCGAAGCCGCTTTCAGTCACGTTGTAATCGGCGATTTTCAAGGCCACCCGGTCAGCGATGACCGAGGACTGGCCGATGGCGATGTTGGCAAAGGGGCCGGCATGGACGATGACCGGCTGGCCTTCGATAGTCTGCAGCATATTGGGATTCAGGGCCTCCACCATCCAGGCGGTCATGGCGCCGTCCACCTCCAGGTCAGCGGTGGTGACCGGCCGGTCCTGCCGGTCATAGGCCACGACGATTTTGCCGATTCTCTCGCGCATGTCTTTGAGGTCAGTGGCGATGGCCAGAATGGCCATAATCTCGGAGCTTACGGCAATGGCGAACTTGGACTGCATGGTATAGCCATCCATTTTGCCGCCCTGGCCAATGGTGATGTTGCGCAGGGCCTGGGCGCAGAAATCGATGATCCAGCCGAATTCCACCTTCTTGGGATGAATATCCAGCCTTTTGAGATTCCTCTTGGCCAGCTGCTCGTCGGTGTAGTTGGCCTCATGCTGCATGCGGGAGGTGAGGGCCACCATGCCGAGATTGTGGGCGTTCATGATGGCATTGATATCCCCGGTGAGACCCAGGGAAAACGGGGTCAGCGGGATGCACTGGGCCAGACCGCCGCCGGCGGCGCTGCCCTTGATGTTCATGGTGGGACCGCCGGATGGCTGGCGGATGGCGCCGATTACGCTTTTGTTTCTTTTGCCGAGGCCCTGCACCAGTCCCATGGCGCAGGTGCTCTTTCCCTCACCCAGCGGGGTTGGGGTGATGGCGGTTACGTCAATATATTTTCCGTCCGGCCTGTCCTTTAACCGGTCAAGAATCTTGCGGTAATCGAGCTTGGCCACATAATGGCCATGGGGCAGCAGCTCTTCCTTTTCCAGCCCGAGCTGTTCCGCAAGTTCGTAAACCGTCTTCATATTTTTTTCAGCATCTTCAGCAATTTCCCAATCTGCGTGCTTGGTGGGATCAAGAACCATCACTTTCCTCCTTCTCATCACAATTTTATTAATGATATATGGCAATTAAGGCGAATTTTGGACGCACGTCTCCCGTGGTACTGGCTGGAGACAACTGTCATTACTACATTATTTTTGTGAAAACAATCGGCAAATCTACATAGGGGCCGCTAAGAAATAAACATTCCTTTGGCGGCTGTTTCGTTACGGCCCTATACCCCTCAAGGGGGTACTGAAAAGAGTGCCGTCTGCAGCATTTCAATGTAGCAGTCATTTTTGAACAACGGCTTATTTTTCAGGAGTCAAATACGCAAAAACAGAAGGAAAGAGCGCCTTGAAATCCTCCAGCAGGGGGATCATCACCTCCCGCATGGAAGGATCGGCGCCCTTGGAAGTACGCAGTTTAAACATATGCAGCCATTGCAGCAGATTGGCATAGACGATCAGTTCGGTTTTACAGGAATTGGGCAACACGGTCCTGGCGGCCTGGGGAGTTGAGGTTTCCAGCAGCTGGACATACAGCCTTTCCGTCTCCAGCATGGCAGCCTCCCACAGCCTGTACGCCGGGCTGCCCTCCTCGTAAAAAAGAGGCTTGATAAAGGTCACCTGGCTGCCGAATTTGCTGTCGCTGTAACGGCAGTAGCGCTGACTCTCCTGGAGAAAGCTGCAGGGGCGATGCCGGACCATTTCATGGGTGACGGCCCGATTGACGATGAATCGCACCGCAATGAAGCGATGCTTGGCCAGCAGATCGGAGGACAAAACATCGACCTCGGCCAGCGGCAGTTTTTCCACCAGCACCCCTTCCTGGGGAAGCAGACCCCTTTTCGGCAGGATATCTTCGAAAAAAAGCGGATGCCTTTCCGCCAGAAAATGGGTGATTCCCTTGACGATCTTCAGGTTGCCGTGGCCCTGGAAAAGTTCGCGGAAACCGCGGACCGAACCGCTGACCAGCAGGCCTTTTTTTTCCAGCCGGTCAATCTGCAGAAATTTGGGCAGCACGGCAAAGAGCTGGGCTACATGCGACTCGCGGTCTACATCAATTTTCAACGTCAGAACAGCCATTTCAGCAACAGAGTTATGGCCGTGCTTGAGTATCCGGCGGATAAAGGGAGGGGCGGAATCGGCGGTGATCTTATCCTCGCTTTTATAGCAGAGGCGTCCGCAGGCCTCAATGCGCACGGCCAGGCTCTGCCGGTCAAGATCGGTGAGAATTTCATAGGAGGGGGGGATTACTTGCATGGCTGTAGGTTATCTCCTCGATTCTGTCCGGGTTGTCTGTAGGTGAGAATCCAGAAAACAGGAGACAGAATTCAGAATGATTGATTTTATTACGTTTTATTCTGGATCCTGACTCCTGTCTCCTGAATTCCCAGGTATATGTGCAACCATCATTTGCCCTGCCAGAAAGGCGACATCTCCCGCAGGTTGGCGATGATGCCCGGCATTTTAGTCAGCACGAAATCCACCTCGTCCTCATTGTTGTAGACACTGAGACTGAAACGGATCGAACCATGGGCCGCGGTGAACGGCACCCCCATGGCGCGCAGCACATGCGACGGCTCCAGCGAACCGGAAGTGCAGGCAGAGCCGGAAGAGGCGCAGATGCCGAAGCGATCCATGTGCAGGAGAATCGCCTCCCCTTCCACATACTCGAAACTGACATTGGCGGTATTGGGCAGCCGCTGGGTTTTGTGGCCGTTGAGCAGGCTGTTGGGGATTTTTTCCAGCAGCCCTTTTTCCAGTTTGTCGCGCAGGGCCCTGACCGTGGTGTTTTCCTTGGTAATATGACGGGTGGCCAGCTCACAGGCCTTGCCCAGCCCGATGATGGAGGCGACATTTTCCGTGCCGCCCCGGCGGCCATGCTCCTGATGTCCGCCGATGAGAAAGGGCACGAAAGGGGTTCTCTTTCTGACATAGAGCACCCCTATGCCCTTGGGGGCATGCAGTTTATGGCCGGACAGGGAAAGGAAATCAACCGGCACCGCGGACAGATCGATGGGAATTTTCCCCACCGCCTGCACGGCATCGGTATGAAAGAGGATCCCCCGGTTCCTGGCGATCTTCGCCATCTCCTCAATGGGGAAAATCACCCCGGTCTCGTTGTTGGCCCACATGACGCTGACAATGGCCGTTTCATCCTCCAGACTGTCCTCATAGCGCTGAAGATCAAGGGTGCCGTCGCTTTCCACCGGCAGTTCGGTCACCCGGTGTTTATGGCCGGTGAGGGTATCAAGGCCCCGGCAGAGGTTTTTGACGGCCGGATGCTCCACCCTGGTGGTGACGATATGTCTTTTCCCGGGCTGGGCCTGCAGGGCGGCCAGGATGGCGGTGGAATCGCTTTCCGTGCCGCAGCTGGTGAAGATGATCTCTTCCGGCTCGGCATTGATCAGGGCGGCAATCTGCTCCCTGGCGGCCCGCACCGCCCTGCCCACCTGCCCGCCGAAATTGTGCATGCTGGACGGATTGCCGTAGAGCTCCGAAAAATAGGGCAGCATGGCCGCAAGAACCTCGGGGGCAACCATGGTGGTTGCATTGTTGTCCATGTAGATGACTCTCTCAGCTCCGCTCATAGCCTGCTCTCCTCAACTATCAAGGTATCCAGCACCTGCTCCCTGAGTTTTTTCTCGATATATTCCTTCAAGGTCGTCTGTGACTTGGCGCAGCTGGCGCAGGAGCCCCGCAGCGAGACAATGACGAAATCCCCGTCCACGTCGAGCAGCTCGACATCGCCGCCGTCTTTTTTCAGGGTCGGCCTGACCTCCCGTTCAAAAACGTCCTCGATCAACTTGATCTTCTGGATATTGGTCAGCCGCTTGGGGCCGCTCATGGGAATGATCTTCGGCTTGCCCGTCTTTCGTACCTCGTTGATCAGCTCCTGGATGCGCTCCTGGCATTTACCGCAGCCGCCGCCCGCCTTGGTGAAGTTGGTCACCTCCTCCACCGTGCGCAGATTGCTCTCCTCAACGGCCCGCTTGATTTCCAGGTCGGTGACGCCAAAACATTCGCAGACCAGTTCCCCTTCCGCCATGGGCAGGGCAACCCCCCGGTAATTGGCAATGGCCGCCTCCAGGGCCTCACGTCCCATGACGGAGCAGTGCATCTTCTCCTTGGGCAGGCTGCCGAGATAGTCGGCGATATCCTCATTGGTTATCCTGGCGGCCTCCTCCAGATCGAGGCCCTTAATCATCTCGGTCAGAGCCGAGGAGGAAGCAATGGCGCTGGCGCAGCCAAAGGTCTTGAATTTGGCATCAATAATTTTCTGTTTTGCCTCATCAAGCTTGAAGGTGAGTTTCAAGGCATCGCCGCAGGACAGGGAACCAACTTCTCCCACCCCGTCGGGATTTTCGATTTCCCCGACATTTCTCGGGTTCAGGAAGTGCTCTTTGACTTTATCCGAATATTCCCACATAATTCAAAATTCCCTTTCACATGATAACAGGATGATTGTATTTACACACTGAGGCGCATCACCGAAGATTACAGGACAGAAGTAACAAACATAGTGATTTGCCCCGTAAAAAGCAACAAATATATGGCTGGTGGCTCATGGCTCATGGCTCATGGGTGATGGCAGGCGGCGCGGGTTTCCGGAGAGAATCATGGATCGACCTGGCCAGATCAGGGCTGATGCCCGGCACGGCGGCAAGTTCGTCGACCGTGGCCTTCCTCAGCTGCGCCAGGCTGCCGAAGGTCTGCAGCAATTTCTTTTTTCGCCTGGGCCCGATGCCGGCAATGGTGTCGAGCTCCGAGGTAAAGGCCGCTTTGCTGCGCAGTTTCCGGTGAAAGGTGACGCCGTAGCGGTGGGATTCATCCCTGATGCGCATGAGAAAGAGCAGCAGCGGGGAATGGCGGGGCAGCAGAATGGCATTCTTGCGACCCGGCCGAAAGAGCTTCTCCCCCTCCTCCCCCCTTTCCTTGGCAATGCCCACCAGCTCGATCCGCTCTGCCAGGCCGAAACGCCTGACCAGATCAAGGGCCACATGCAGCTGGCCCTTGCCGCCGTCAAGCATCAGCAGGTCAGGCAGATCATCCTCAGCCACCCCTCTGGTAAATCTGCGCTCCAGCACCTCGGCCATCATGCGGTAATCATCGGGTCCGGCTACCGTCCTGATCTTGAAATGGCGGTAGCGTTTGCCCGCCTTTTCCCCCTTTTCAAAGCAGACCAGCGCGCCCACCGCCTGTTGGCCGCTGATATTGGAGATATCCAGACACTCGATGCGCTCCGGCCGGCGCCCCAGGTGCAGGGTTTTTTCCAGGGACGCGGTCAGCACCTCCCAGCTCTTCTCCTTTTTGTCCCGTTCGCTGAAGACCTGCCTGGCATTGGCCAGGGCCATGTCGAGCAACCGGGTCTTGTCGCCCCGCACCGGCACCTTGAAGGCCACCCCCTGCCCTTTCCGCTCCGAAAGCCAGTCGCCGAGCAACTGCTGATCATCGGGCAGCATGGGCAACAGAATCTCCCTGGGGATGAAATCCGCCTCCTCATAGTAGCGCTTGACGCTTTCCGCCAGCACCTCGCTGTCTTCACCCACCGGCTCGGCCAGAAAGAAAACCTGCTGGCCCAGCACCCGGCCGTGGCGGACGCTGATGACCGAGACCGCCACCGACGGCCCCTGGCGCACCAGGCCGAACACGTCAAGCTCGAGCGCGGCGTCGCCTGCCACGATCTGTTTTTCCAGGGTTTCCGTAAGGGCCCGCAGCTGGTCCCGGTAAAGGGCCGCCTCCTCAAACTGCAGCCGGGAAACGGCGAGCGCCATCTTCTCCTTGAGCTTGTGCGCCAGCTCCCGGTTTCTGCCTTCGAGCACCAGCAGCACATCCCGCACCATCTCCTGGTAGTGATCAGGGTCCGCCAGCCCCAGGCAGACGCCCGGACATTGCTTCATCTGATAATTGAGGCAGGGGCGCGACCGCTTTTCCACCTCAGCCCCCTTGCAGCGCCGCAGCGGGAACAGGGACTGCAGCAGCCGGATGGTCGACCACATGGCCGACGGCGAGCTGAAGGGCCCGAAATAGCGGGACTTATCCTTGAGCCGGCGCCGGGTCATGACCACCCGCGGCCAGGTTTCGCCCACCGTCACCTTGATCAGCGGGTAATTCTTGTCATCGCGCAGAATGACATTGTACCTGGGTCGATGCTCCTTGATCAGCGAGGATTCAAGAAGCAGGGCCTCCTTTTCCGTGCGGGTGAGGATGGTCTCCACCCGGGCAATACGGCTGACCATGACCGCGGTTTTCGCATGGGCCGCCCCCTGCACCCGGGCATAGGAGGCCAGCCGCTTGCGTAGATCCAGGGCCTTGCCCACATAGATCACCTTGCCGGCGCGGTTGTGCATCAGATAGACGCCGGGGCTGGTGGGGATGGTTTTCAGAAAATCGGCACTGAGAACCTGCTGTTCTGTATTAACTGCTGGCATGAAGGTATTTTATCGGCAATGAGTCTGGTTCATTAAGAGTTGGTGAAAAAAGCCGCAGCAAAAAAAACAATGAGCTTGGCCATGTGTACTTTTTTTTCTCGCCTTCCCGCTGCTATTTTAGTAAGTTTTCGGCCTTGTCCGCCACAGAAACCGTTTAAACCCGGCCACCATATTTTTTCAAGCGGACCTGATGTTGCGCAATTTTTTGCGGCGGAAATTGCTTGAAAACAGATAGACTCTGATCATCCTATTAAATAACCATCAAATCAGGATATTGCCATGAAGAAAATAGCGGTTCTCGCCGGTGACGGCATCGGCCCGGAGGTCATGCAGGAGGCCATCAAGGTGCTTGATACGGCCCAGAAGAAATTTTCATTTACCCTCGACTATGTTTTTGCCGATGTGGGCGGCTGCGCCATTGACAAGCACGGCCAGGCCCTGCCGCCGCAGACCCTGCAAACCTGTGAAGAGAGCGATGCCATCCTGTTCGGTTCGGTGGGCGGTCCCAAATGGGAGAGCCTGCCGCCCGAGCAGCAGCCGGAACGGGCCGCCCTGCTGCCCCTGCGCAAACATTTCGACCTGTTCTGCAACTACCGGCCGGCCAGGGTGTTCAAGTCACTGGTTGGCGCCTGCCCGCTGCGGGCCGACATCGTGAGAGACGGCTTTGACATCCTCTGCGTGCGCGAGCTGACCAGCGGCATCTACTTCGGCCAGCCCAAGGGCCGGGAAGGCAGCGGTCCCTCGGAAAAGGCCTGGGACACCCTGGTCTATACCCGGGCGGAGATCGAGCGCATCACCCGCATGGCCTTTGACGCGGCACGCATCCGCCGCAAAAAAGTGACCTCGGTGGACAAGGCCAACGTCTTGACCACCATGGTGCTGTGGCGGGAGGTGGTCAAGGAAATCGCCAGGGAATACCCCGACGTGACGCTCAACCACATCTACATCGACAACGCCACCATGCAGTTGGTGCGTGATCCCCACCAGTTTGACGTGCTGCTCTGCGACAACATGTTCGGCGACATCATCTCCGATGAGTCGGCCATGCTCACCGGCTCCATGGGCCTGCTCGCCTCGGCCAGCCTTAACCTCGACAAATTCGGCCTGTTCGAGCCGGCCGGCGGCTCAGCCCCGGATATCGCCGGCCAGGGCATCGCCAATCCCATTGCCCAGATCCTCTCCGCCGCCATGATGCTTCGTTACAGCTTCGGTCTGGATGCGGCGGCGGGCGCCATTGATCAGGCGGTGGAACGCACCCTTGATAGCGGCATCCACACCCGGGACATTGCCGTGGACAAAACCAAAGTGGTGGGTACCGCGCAGATGGGCGATGCCATAGTAAAAAATCTGCTGAACGGGTAAATGACCGCCCCGGCCGTCAGTGTGGTCCTGGTGGAACCCCAGGGAGCGCTCAATATCGGTTCCGTCTGCCGGGTGATGATGAATTTCGGCTTTGCCGATCTGCGTCTGGTCAAACCCCGGGCCGATCATCTCAGCAAACAGGCCCGCGACATGGCGGTCAACGCCAGGGATCTGCTCAAGAATGCCGGACTGTTCGGCACCCTGGCCGAGGCCCTGGCCGACTGCGGTCTCTGCCTGGGCACCACTCGCCGCTTCGGCAAATACCGGCAGGATTTTCTCGCACCCCAGGAGATCGCCCCGCTGCTGGCCCGGTACGATGCCGGGGTGAAAACCGCCCTGGTCTTCGGCCGGGAAGACGACGGCCTCACCACGGCGGAGCTCGATCTCTGCCAGTTTTTCATCACCATTGCCACCAACCCTGCCCTGCCCTCCCTCAACCTGGCCCAGGCGGTAACCATCTGTCTCTATGAGCTGAGCAGGGACCGGCAGGGGCTGGCCGAGCCCGGCGGCTTGGAGCCGGCCGACAGCGGCACCCTGGAGAGCATGTACCAGCACATGCGCCGGACCCTGCTTGATGCCGAATATCTTGACCCGCAGAATCCCGACCATATCCTGCGCACCTTCCGCCGCATCTTCGGCCGGGCCGGCCTTGATCAGCGTGAGGTGCGCATCATCCGTGGTCTGTGGAGCCGCATCGACTGGCTGAACAGCCAGCGCCGTTCCTAGCAGCCATGCCCTTTGACCGCCGCTTCAGCGACCGGCTGCTCGCCTGGTTTCATTTACACCAGCGTGATCTGCCCTGGCGTCAGACTTACGCTCCCTATCATGTCTGGATTGCCGAGATCATGCTGCAGCAGACCCAGATGGACCGGGTGGTCTTTTATTTCAACAGGTGGCTTGAACACTTCCCTGATATCCCGACCCTGGCCGCGGCTGACGAGGACCAGGTACTGCGCTGCTGGGAGGGGCTCGGCTATTACACCCGGGCCAGGAATCTGCAGCGCACCGCCAGACTCCTGGCCGAGCATGGCCACCGGCTGCCTGATCGCTACGAGGAGCTGCTCCAACTGCCGGGCATCGGCCCCTATACGGCCGGCGCCATCATGAGCATTGCCTATAATCAGGACTATCCGGTGGTGGACGCCAATATTGAACGCCTCTTCGCCCGCCTCTTTGATATCATTACCCCGATCAAGAGCAGCGAAAGCAAAGCCCTGGTCTGGCAAAAGGCGACGGAACTGCTGCCGGCCGGCCAATCCCGCCTTTTCAACCAGGCCCTGATGGAGCTGGGCGCCCTGGTCTGCCTGCCCAGAAAACCCCGCTGCAGCCAGTGTCCCCTGGTCCCATGGTGCATGGCGCACCGCCAGGACATCATTGATGAGCGGCCGGTGCTGCCTCCGAAAAAGAAGAGCATTATCATTGAGATGGCCACCGGCATCCTGATGCGCGGCGAAAAGATCCTGATCCAGAAAAGAAAGGCGGATGACGTCTGGGCAAATCTGTGGGAGTTTCCGGGCGGGCGGCTCAAAGAGGGGGAAACGCCGCAGCAGGCGGTGGTGCGGGAATTTCTGGAAGAAACAGGACTGCAGGTGCAGGTGAGCGACGCAATCACCAGCGTCCGGCACAGCTACATGCATTACCGGGTGATTCTGCACGGATTTTTCTGTAAAGATGCCGGCAGTGAGAAGAAGGAGCCGGCCCTGCACGCGGCCCAGGAGAACAGGTGGGTGGATTTTACGGAACTGCGCAACTTCGCCTTCCCGGCCGGCCACCGGAAACTGATCGAAGAGGTTGAAGAGGGGTTTAGGGGTTTAGGGGTTTAGGGGTTTAGGGGTTTAGGGGTTTAGGCGGTTAGGTGGTTAGGTGATTAGGGTTTTAGGGTTTACCTAAACAGCTAAAAACCTTCAGACTATTCACCTTCTTCAGGGTTTACCTAAACCCCTAAAAACCTACAGACTATCCACCTTCTTCTTTAAAACGAATACGACACCACCAGCCCCAGCCTTCTTCTTTAAAACGAATACGACACCACCAGCCCCAGCTTCTTGATCTGTTCAATCAGCTGATCCATCTTGACCGGCTTGGTCATGTAGGCCTCGCAGTGGCCTTCCTCCTTGGCCTTTCTGATGTTTTCCGGATCAGACAGGGCGGTGATCATGATCACCTTGACCTGATACTCGGGGATCACCCCCAGATCCTCCTCGATTTTCCTGATCTTCAGCAGGGCGTCCTGGCCGTTCATCTCGGGCATCATGATATCCAGGCAGACCAGATCAAAAGGGTCCCGGTCCTTCAAGGCCTGGGTAAAGATTTCAATTGCCTCCCGTCCGTTTTCGGCCCCATGGGTCGTACCAACATCAGCCAGCATCTCCTGCAGGATGACCCTGGTCATCACATCATCTTCAGCAATCAAAATCTTCATGGTTGAACCTTTAACATATTATCATCTTTAGCTTCACCAAAAAATACTTACCAGGCAACGGGAATTTTTTCACCTTTTTTCTGCAGCCGTCAGCGGGCGGTGGCCAGGGCAAGCCGGGCAGCCCGCTCTGAGGCCCCGCCGCTGCCCAGCTTCTCCCGCACCTCTGCCAGCCCTTGCAGCATCTCCTCTCTTCTGACGCTGCCGGGCCAGATATCCTGCAGGGCGGCCAGGATTTTTCCGGGCTCGGCCTCCTGCTGCAGCAGTTCGCTGACCACCTGCCGGCCGGCGATGAGGTTGACCAGTGAGGCAAAGTCCACCTTGACCAGCAGATTGCCCACCAGCCAGGTCAGGGGGGATACCTTATAGGCCACCACCATGGGCACATCGAGAATGGCCAGTTCAAGGGTCACCGTGCCGGAGGCCGCCAGGGCCAGATCGCAGCAGCCCATGAGATCATAACGATTCTCGGCAATGACCTTGACCGCAAGCCCCGGCCGGTCCAGGCCGCACTCAAGCAGATCCTCCCGGGTGAGAGTCGGTGCCAGGGGCAGCAGGATGGTCAGGTTGCCGTGGCTTTCCTGCAGCCGTCGGGCGCTCTCCAGAAAAACAGGCAGCATGGCGCGGATCTCCTTTTTCCTGCTGCCCGGCAGCAGGCCCAGCAGCACCGTATCCGGCCTGATCTGATGCAGCCGGCAAAAATCGCTTCTTGACATGCTGCGCCGCACCGAATCGAGCAGCGGATGGCCCACATAATCAACCGCAACGCCGCGCTTCCCATAAAATTCTTTTTCAAAGGGCAGGATGACCGCCATCCGGTCAATGATGCTGCCGATCTTTTTAACCCGGCCGCTGCGCCAGGCCCAGACCTGCGGGCTGATGTAATAAAAGACGGGGATGCCGAACTGTCTGGCCTTCTGCGCCAGCAGCAGATTGAAATCAGGGTAGTCGATGAGAATCAGCAGGTTGGGCGGGTTGTGGCGCAGTTCATTGACCAGGATGTTCCGGGCCGCCCGGATATCCTTGAGATGGGCGATGACCTCCACCAGGCCGACCACCGCCATGGCCGCGGCATCATAGAGGATGTCAACGCCCTGGCGACGCAGCTCCGTACCCCCCATGCCGCACAGGGAAAGGTCAGGGACGAGTTTCTTCATGGCGGCAACCAGATGCGCCCCGTGCAGGTCGCCCGAGGCCTCGCCGGCCACGATCATTATTCTGAGCATAAAACGTCTTTATGCCTGCTGATATGATCTCTGATCTGGTTGATGATCTGCAGCGCCACCTCCAGGGCCCGCCTGCCTTCCCGGCCGGAAACCTTGGGCCGCTGCCGCAGGCGGACATTGCTGACAAAATCCGTCAGCTCCGCAGCCAGGGCGTCCTGTTCGGTAAAACAGAAATGCGCTGTTTTTTCATTGGGATAGCCATCCGGCGTTGAACCGGGCAGCCGCTCGATGACCGTGATTTCCTTGGTGGCATAATTGACCGTCAGCGAACTGCCGGCTTGATAGATGCGCAGGCTGCGGACATTGTCATGGGCCACCCGGCTCACCGAGACATTGGCCGTGCAGCCGTTCGCGAAGATCAGCTGGGCCGCGGCCACATCGGTTTCCTTGGTCACCACCGGCACGCCGATGGTGGAGATGGATTCCAGGGGCGCCGGCACCACGGTGAGGATGATATCAATATCGTGAATCATCAGATCAAGCACCACATCCACCTCAACGCCCCGGGGCTTGAAGGAATGGACCCGCTGGGATTCGATAAAGACCGGGCAGGTCAGGTAATTCTGCATGGCGACGATGGCCGGGTTGAACCGCTCCAGATGGCCAACCTGGAGGATGCGCCCGCCCTTTTCCGCCTTATTGATGAGATCATCCGCCTCGGCCAGGGTGACGGTCATGGGTTTTTCCAGCATCACATCGACATCTGCGGCAAAACAGTCGCTGGCCACCTGATGATGCAGCGGGGTCGGCACCACCACGCTGACTGCGTCAACCTGCCGCAACAGCTCCCGGTAATCCGCAAACGCCCTGGTCCGGTTGGCCTGGGCCACCTGCCGGGCCAGCTCGCCCGCCACATCCGCCACGCCCACCAGTTCCACATCCTCCATGGCGGCATATTTCTGGGCATGGAATTTGCCAAGATATCCCACGCCGATCACACCAATTTTCGTTTTCTGCATAGTATCTCTATCTATTGTTACAGGTCAGTGGACCAGAAAATCGCGGACCTGCTCTGCATGTCTTCCAGGGTTGCATCAAGAAGCTGCCGGATGGGCGAGTGCTCGGGCACCGGCCTGTCAAGGACATTACCCAGAAAGCCCTCGACCAGGCAGGGAAAGAAACGGATGCCGCCCGGCTCCTGTTGACCCAGATCGGCCTGCAGGAACTCGCGGTAACGGGAAAATCGCTCGACAAACACTCCGGTTATGGTCTGCGAGAGGGATCCGATCCGTTCATCGGCAAGTTCATGGGGTTGGCTGGCGATGATCCGGTCGACAATACTGACGACAATCGCCCGGTTGAAATCCTCCACCACCGCTTTACTCGGCCGGCTTGTGCCGCGCAGATAGGAAGCGGTTACCCAGAAGGCGCAGAACACGTCAAATTCGTTGGCCCGGATGGCATATTCGTCGACATTCCCCCTTTTCAGAAAATCCGTCAGATACTCCGCACTGACCCGGTAAAGGGCGAAAAGTTTCTCCTGTGTGGCTTGTTTGCTCATTAAAAACAGTTTTCACCCGTCTAGGTTAACAGCCGCTCTTCCGCCCCATGCTGGCGGAGAAAACCGGTCCTGCCGGCATCGCGGTTTCTTGCCGCCAGTCTAAATGAAAATAAATCTTTGTCAATAAACTAAGGAATCAGGTAAGATGATTTCATAAAAACTTACCGATGCATGCAATGGCGTTTCCCGAAAAATATAATCCTTTATAACAGTTTAAATTATGATGCAGCAGCAGTTTCAGGCCATGGTTGTCAGCGAAGAACCTGACCATGTTTTTACCAGAGAAATAAAAGAACGAAACATTGCCGAACTCCCGGATCATGAGGTGCTTATCGCCGTACATTTTTCCTCCCTCAATTACAAGGATGCCCTGTCCGCCTCCGGCAACCGGGGCGTTACCCGCCGCTACCCGCATACGCCCGGAGTGGATGCCGCGGGTATGGTGGTGGAAAGCCGCTCGGCAAAATTCAAGGCCGGCGACGAGGTGATTGTCAGCGGCTATGAACTGGGAACAAAAATACCGGGCGGTTTCGGCCGCTTCATCAGGGTGCCGGCGGATTGGATCGTGCCCCTGCCGGCCGGCATGAGCTTGTATGAGAGCATGATCTACGGCACGGCTGGTTTTACCGCCGCCCAGTCGGTGCTCAGAATAGTTGAGCACGGCGTCAAACCTGAGGACGGCAGAATCCTGGTCAGCGGCGCAACCGGCGGGGTCGGCAGCGTTTCCGTGGCCATTCTGGCCAGACTGGGTTACGAGGTGACCGCGGTAACCGGCAAGAGCGAGGAACAGACCCTGCTTGCGCGCCTTGGCGCGACACGCATCCTCAGCCGGGAGCAGGCCACTGACACCACCGGTAGGATGCTGCTCAAAGAGAAATGGGCCGGGGTTGTTGATACCGTGGGAGGCGAAATTCTGTCCACCGCCATCAGAACCACCCGCTACGGAGGCATGGTCACCTGTTGCGGCAATGTGGCCTCACCCGCGCTCAACATCTCGGTCTACCCGTTCATCCTCAGAGGAGTCACCTTGAGCGGCATCGACTCGGCCAGCTGCGCGCTTGCCGTGCGGCAGAGGATCTGGCACAAGCTCAGCGCAGAGTGGCAGATCAGCCAACTGCATGAGCTGGCGACAGAGATCGATCTGCATCAGTTAAACAACGAGATAGACAACATGCTGCAAGGGAAAACCAAGGGAAGGATTGTTGTCCGGCTGTAAGCTGGCCGCTGCGGCAATCCGATCAGAATATTGCATTAAACTCACGGCACGAGCATATGGAAACGGAAAAAAAATATATCAAAGATGTGGACAGACTGGTTCCCCGTCCGGACATAGCTCTGGAGGTCCTGCAGATGGCCTATGACAACCAGGTCAGCATCCCGGCCATGGCAAACAAGATCGAGATGGACCCCAACCTGACTGCCAACATGCTGCGTCTGGCGAATTC
The DNA here is from genome assembly GCA_003605035.1 of Desulfurivibrio sp. Classification (GTDB taxonomy): domain Bacteria; phylum Desulfobacterota; class Desulfobulbia; order Desulfobulbales; family SURF-16; genus SURF-16. The sequence goes on along the minus strand of QZKJ01000007.1, from coordinate 68,648 downwards.
AGCATATTTCGGCCATATGCGGGAAATCACGTCAATCAAGGACATCATTATCCGGCTTGGCCTGGAAACGGTAAAAATTATCGCCATTACCGGCGCCTCGGCCGGTTTGATGCGTTCCCCCCAACAGGCCTATAACCTTGAACCAGGCACCCTCTGGCATCACTCCCATGCCACGGCGGTGCTGTCATCGGTCATCGCAAAATATGCAAAAATAGTAGAGTCCGGCAGTATTTATACGGCCTCCCTGCTCCATGATATCGGCAAGGTAATTTTGAACAGACCCCTGCAGATTGCCATCTCCAACAACAAAAATCTGGGCCGGAAATTCAATTGCCTGGTTGAACTGGAGCAGTTCCTGCTTGGTACGGATCATGCCAGGGTCGGCATGGCGCTGCTGCAGAAGTGGGGTCTGCCTGACAATATCACCATTCCGGTCGGCTTCCACCACATGCAGAACTGCCCGGAGGCTGAACAGCTGAACGTTAAAATCGTCAGCCTGTCGAATTTTCTGGTGGAAAGCATCGGCATCCGCTCGGTGCTGCCGGAAAACTTTACCTTCAATGTTCAGGATTTCATTGATCAGAACCAGCAGCTGCCGGACGTGCCCAATTTCCAGGAAAACATGGAAAGAATTATTGATGAATTCTTCTATCAGTTCAACGAAACTGCTAAATTATCGTAAGGCAGGCATTAGCAGGCGGGGAAGGGAATACCAGGCAAAAGCGGAGGGGGCCGCAATCCGGTCAGATTTTGAGCGCAATACCGTGAACGGCATTGGTTTCAAGCGGCATCCGCATCACTTTCCAGGAGCAGCACCACCCTGTTGCCGCCCTGGGTCTTGGCCTCATGCATGGCCCTGTCCGCCAGGGAGAAAAAATCCTCATGGTTTTGCAGATTGAGCGCATTATTTGCCGCCACCCCGACACTGATGGAGATCTGCCGGCCAATCTCGCCATCATCAAAAACAAACTGACACAGCTGGGAATGGATATTGCCGGCAATGATCTTGCCTTCAACGGCATCCGCATCAGGCAGCAGCACGCCGAATTCATCGGCGCCGATGCGGCCGCAGATATCGGTGTTGCGCACATGGTTGACCAGGATATCGGAGATTTCCTTTAACAGGAAATCGCCGAATTTTCTGCCGCAGGAAGAATTGATTTCCTTGAATTTATCGATGGTGAAGATAATGAACACCAGTCCGCTGCCCCGGCGGGCGGCCAGCCTGAATTCCCGGGCAAGCACCTCGATGAAATGACGGCGGTTGATCAGCCCGGTCAGGTCATCCTTGATCGCCAGCTCATTGAGCTTGCTCAGCATATTTTTACAGTCGGTGATGTCCCGGCAGATGACGAGACACTGCCAGACAAAGCCATGACTGTCTTGAATGGGATAGGCTGAAATGGCAAACCACCTGTTCTGCCGGGCTGGATCCTGGCGTTCGACATGAAAGGGCTTGCCGGAATGAAACACCTTGCAGGCGGGGCAGTGATTGGCGGGATTAGTGAGGTTATGGAAATACTGGAAACATTTTTTGCCCAGCAATTCCGGCGAGGCGGCACTGTCGCAGGCGGCTTTATTGGCCCGGACGATTGTAAATTCGCGGTCAACGATATAGATCATATCGTCAACCACATCAAAGGTTTCCTGCCAGAGACGGAAATGATCGAGATGCCGGTCCAGACCGTTTTCTCTTTTGCCCGCGCCCGCCGCCTGCTCTAGCTGCGCGATTCTCCTGCGTAATTCGGCCACATCCCCGGCCAGTTCTTCCCGGGATTTATCACAACTATCCATACCAGCTTATGCCCCTTCCCTCATATGGGTGTAACGCACTTTAAGCAATAGCCAGAATTCCTGAACGATCGCGAAAAAATTTCTGCTGCGGTTCGACGAAAATGAATCAAAATAAAACAACCTGTTGGAAAATTCCATAAATAAATTTATAATCATTACCTTATGCAATTACAACAACACTGCCAGAGATGCGGCACCTGCTGTAAGAACGGCGGGCCGATTCTGCATCCGGAAGATCTGCCCCTGGTGCGGAAAGGCATCCTTTCTCACGAAAATCTGGTGACCATCAGAAAGGGGGAGCCTTCCTTCAACCCCTTTACCGGAAAGGTTGAGCCGGCCAGCCGGGAAATGATCAAGATTGCCGGCAAGGGCGCCAGCTGGGAGTGTCTCTTTTATGATGCCGGCCAGTCCGCCTGCACTATCCATGCAGACCGGCCACTGGAGTGCCGGCTGCTGCAATGCTGGGACACCAGGGGAATTGAGGCGGCCAGCGGCAAGGATTGCCTGGGCCGTTTCGATCTGGTGGCGGATCAGGATCTTGTCGCGGACCGGATCAGGAGCCACGAGCAGCAATGCTCCTACGCCAGGGCGCTGCCGCTGCTGGAGCAACTCTCCTCGCCAAGGCCTGCTGAAACAACACTTGCGGCACTTACCGACCTCATGCAGCTGGACCTGCTGCTGCGCGACCAGGCCGTCTCCGCCTTGCGCCTCAGTCTGCAGCAGGAACTTTTCTATTTCGGCCGTCCCCTCTTCCAGACCCTGCAGCACCCGCGTCTGCGGGTGGCGATGTCAGGCGCCTCGATACGGCTGGAGCTTGCCTGCTCCATTTAGGCGGCGGCCTGCCGCTTGTGGCGCCGGCCCGGACGCCTTATAAGCCGGCTTTGGCAAAAGAGGCGGCGACAATCTCCCTGGCCTCCTGCTGGATCAATTTCAGGTGGGCCTCACCCTTGAAGCTTTCCGTGTAAATCTTGTAGACATCCTCGGTGCCCGAAGGTCTGGCGGCAAACCAGCCGTTTTCGGTGACGACCTTGAGTCCGCCGATGGCGGCCCCGTTGCCCGGGGCATGGGTCAGCCTGGCCAGCACCGCTTCGCCGGCCAGGGTCCTGGCCTCCACATCCTCGGGGGAAAGAGTGGCCAGCACCTTTTTCTGCTCCGTATTGGCCGGCGCCTCAATCCGCTCATAGAGCGGGGCACCGAACTGCCGCACGAGTTCCCGGTAATGCAGGCCGGGGTCTTTGCCGGTGACCGCGGTGATCTCGGCCGCCAGCAGCGCCATGATGATGCCGTCCTTGTCCGTGGTCCAGACGCTGCCGTCCCTGCGCAGAAAGGAGGCCCCCGCGCTTTCCTCGCCGCCGAAGCCGTATTCGCCCTTAAACAGCCCCTGGACAAACCATTTGAAGCCCACCGGCACCTCCGACAATCGCCGCTTGATGCCGGCGGCCACCCGGTCAATCATTGAGCTTGACACCAGAGTCTTGCCCACGGCCAGTTCCGCACCCCAGCCGGGTCGATGGGTAAAAAGATAATTGATGGCCACGGCCAGGTAGTGATTGGGGTTGAGCAGGCCGGACTCCCGGGTGACAATGCCGTGCCGGTCGTAATCCGGGTCGTTGCTCACCGCGATGTCGAAACGGTCCTTGAGGGCGATGAGCGAGGCCATGGCGTAGGGTGATGAGCAATCCATGCGGATCTTGCCATCCTTGTCCAGGGTCATGAAGGAAAAGGTCGGATCAACCCGGTTATTCACCACCTCGATATCCAGGCCGTATCTTTCGGCAATCGCCGGCCAGAAGGCGATGCCGGAGCCGCCCAGGGGGTCAACTCCGATCCTGATGCCGGCCTTGCGGATGGCCTCCATGTCGATAACCTCCTGCAGATCATCCACATAGGGCCGGACAAAATCATGGGCCACGGCCCGGGCAGAGGCAAAGGCCTCGGTCAGCGGCAGGAAGCGCACCCCCTGCAGGCCTACGGCAAGCAACTCATTGGCGCGTTGCTCGATCACCTTGGTGGCATCGCTGTCCGCCGGGCCGCCATGGGGGGGATTGTACTTGAAGCCGCCATCCTCCGGGGGATTGTGGGAGGGGGTGATCACCACCCCGTCGGCCTGATTGGCGGGATGCTGTTTGTTCCAGCCGAGGATGGCATGGGACACCACCGGCGTGGGGGTGTACCCCCTGCCCTGCTGGTAGCGAACCTCCAGCCCGTTGGCGATAAAGACCTGCAACGCGGTGGCAAAGGCGGGCTCGGACAGGCCATGGGTGTCCATGCCGACAAAGATCGGACCGCTGATGCCCTGGTTGAGACGATACTCGACAATGGCCTGGGAGACCGCCAGGATATGCTGCTCGTTGAAACTCTTCTTCAGGGAGCTGCCCCGGTGTCCCGAGGTGCCGAAGCTGACCTTCTGCTCATCCTGACTGACATCCGGCGCATACTGATAATAGGCGGCAATCAGCCGGGGGATATTGCATAAATCTTCAGGTGCAGCGGGTTTACCAGCACGCGGGTGCAGAGCCATTGGTTACCTCCTGTAACGGTTGCGCAGCATTGTCGACGTAAGAGTAAAGAAAAATAAGCGCCGGACAGCATGACAGGCAGACATCCGGACGATTCAGTGCTCAATAAACAACATAACCGGGCGGAATTCAAGCATTACATCCGTCAGACAGGAAAAAGCTGATTGGTTAAGAGATTACTGCATAGTGCTTGTATTGAGGGAGGAAAAACCTGATGCCCGGTGTTGAGATGATCGAGCCTGTAATTGAACAAAATCATGGACACTTCAAGGAGTAAGCAACACCGGCCCGGGATTAATCCCGGGCCGGCGGCTGCAAAATAGAACGAGTCCGCGCCAAGTGCGTGCCGCTTATTTCAACCCTGGTATCTGGTAGGTATGAATGAATTTAATCACGCTCAGATCGTCGTCCGCCATCTGGGAGAACCCCAAGATATCATTGGCGGCCACAGTTCCGTTTGGAAACCCGTTATCGCCCAATCCGATATTGTCAAAGGAGACACTGTCATCGCCGATAATCGGACACGGGGTTTCAGCCCAGACGCCATCACTGGTTGACTTAAGCACCGTAACCTGGCCGTCATATTCAGGACGAGGATGGTCCTCCACGCCTCCCTGCGTCCTCACTTGTCCCCGAATTGGATCTTTGAATACTTCATCCCGCGCATAGTCGGATTCCCCCGATATCACGCCATAGTCAAAGTAGACCGGGTTTTCTGCGTAGTTGATAGCGGTGGCAGCCGGGTTGCCATCCAGATCATAGGCGCTGTAGCCGATGACCTTGTTGATGCCGAGGATCGAATTCAGGTACACCACCATGTCCACCCCGATATCTCCGGTTTTGTCCGCCGCCGCGGCCAGAAACGAGGCGGCAAAACCAAAGTGCACACCCACAGGTGTGATCGTTCCGTCATCAGTCGTGATGCCGGAGAAAGGCCCCTCGCACACTTTGTCCACCGGACAAGCGACGGCGACAGCCTTAAGTTCTCGACTGACAACATCAGGACATGTTACGGAATCGCCATCTTGGTTCACGCAGAGGCATTCGACTTCATCCTCCTCGACATCTTCATCAACGCCGTCGACGCCATAACATTGATAGTAGGTGTAGTAGTCGACCTCAGTGACATCCACCAGGTCATTGAGCCCCCACTCTCTCATCTTGGTGATGTTGATGGTGGGCCTCAGAGCAGTGGATGGGCCGTCCTCCAGTTCCAGCATCTTCCACAAAGGAATGCCGCCGTTAAGGGACCGGTCGATCGGCGCCCGCTCATCTCCAGGGGTTACCAGATGGCCGTCCTGCATCAGCTTGACATATAAGGCCAGGTTCTCCAGGGGAGAATCGATGGCTTTTGTCACTGTCTCGATCAGTTTAGCCTCACAGGTCAGACCCGTGTCAAATTCCTCATAGATGGCCGTGGTCAGCAACAGGCGTCCTGCAGCGTCGATCTCTACCTTGTCGGCATTGTTGATCGAGTTGATAGCCTCGTCAAAGGCTGCCTGCAGAACCGCTTCCGGCGACCGGCTCAGGTTGAGACGACCGAAACTCACCTCGTCGATCAGGTCGGTCCACTTGATGCCATCACAGTATATAACGCCATCCCATGACCCGTCCGGCTCGATGAACCATTCATCGACGGTTAATTTGAGTGTGCCATCAGAGTTGGCCGCGACCGCTGTCAACTCACCGACAGCGCATTCGGATCTTCCCCATGTGGCATCGTACGTGATGATGAGCGGCAGGGCATTCTGTTTTGTCGGATCCCCCCAGATATCCCCCCACTTGCTGTAATCGGCCACCGGTTGCACACACTGGCTCGGATAGGGTGAGGTTGCCACCTCATAGGTAACTACATCCCCAACCAATACCTCCTTGACATAATAGCCGTAGCCGGCGGAGGGCACCGGCTCCCCGCCCACCGGCGGCTCTTCACTCGCCACGAGTAACTGTTTTCCGCTAATGAGGTCCAGAACCGGATCACCATTCCCATCGACTTGAGGTATCAGCTTGGATTCTTCACTGCCTTGGTACCTGAGAATCTTGTAAAGATCGCCAAACAGCTTGCCCTGACTCGACATATTGTCATTCAGAGGGCCATCGGTCTCTACGTCAACGGGCACCTCCGTTGCATCCGTGGAAACCTCTTCGACGACGGTCGCAGAGGACACCTCGTCGACAATGTCTCCCTGTCCCCCCATGAAGCCGCCTCCGGCAAAAGACATCGCCGGCAGCGCTAAGGCGCCAGCTAAAGCAAACGCAACAAACCCTGATAATTGTGAAGCAGTCTCTCTTGACCTTTTCATCATTTTGCTCCTCATTTTCATCATTATCCTGCTCATTTTGCCGCCGGCTGAACCAGCAAGGCATTTAAGAATTAAAAAACTTACAACATCTGTCATTCAGTGCCTTTTATTCCCCCATGACATTGCTAATATGAATATCCACTGATGTCGACTGATTGGTAATATCAACCGTCGGTTCATATACAACGTCTTCACCGGTATCTGATGCATCAACCCCGGCAAGGATTACATTAGTACTGATATTTTCGTAAGTACCTCTATCTTCGACACTATATCCATTAGAGAGTGTGTATGTTACCGGATTAACGATACTGAAAGTCAGACGGTACCACCCTGATCTATCCACATTAGGACCAAACTGCTTTGCCGCCAGATTCCAGTTGAACAGATAGGTTATCCTGCCCTCAACATCAATGGCAGGTGCGAGCCATTCAGGTTTTCCCAGATTATCAAAGCTCGCGGTGACCTCGCCATAATCGTCACCGAGAACGATTACTGGCTCACCGTCCTCATCAACAAATGGGACGAGTTCAACTGTTCCATCCCCGTTTACTTTCTCTTCATATTTCTGAATGGTAAGCTTGGCCCCCACGGTAAAAACAGTCGCCCTGTCGTAATAATCGCCATAAGCTTCGGGGGTAGTTCCCCATTTTACGTCATCACTGTCCTCTTCTACTTCCGGGTCAAAAACACATTCAGCAGTATCAGTATCCAGGATAAAATCTTTCATTTCATATCCCTTCAAGTTCCCCTCGTTCCCCGTATACAAAGTAACACTTACCGGAATGACTGACTTGTCGTTCCATTCTTTCTCAATAACCTCCTTGGACCAGTCCACTGTCACGGACACCTTCTCTGAGGCAGCGGCGACAGCCCATTGTGCTTGCCAGCTGGTGGGGTCGCCCTCCTCAAGATAGCTCCCCTGAAGATAGTACTGCGTCGCCCCCCCCTCAGAGCAATATGGTAGCCCCCAGGTGTCGGGGTCAGAACCTTCCGGCAAACCGGTGTCATGCTCTTCAACGATCTGCAAGCCGGACAAGCCATAGCCTTCGGCGAAAATGGCCGGTACGGAAAGAAAATTTGACTCCTCTTCATCAGGTTCGATCGGCGGTTCAGCCGCTGCATCAAATGATGCAACCGACAGGAACAGCAGACCGCTGGAAGCAACGGCAAACACGGATGTTTTCAATGTATCTTTTCTCATCATTCATTTTCTCCTTTTCATTTCATCATCTTTTGACACGAATGTATCGTCAGGCTTATTTCCTTTTATTACCGGGACGCCCCCATCCTGTTTCCACCTCCTTGCCAATATGTTGAACTTGTAAATTGAGGATCCTTTTCATTCTGTTTCAGCATTTCACCCCGTTTCCCGGGAATCTCCGTTTCCCTTTTCGCTGAAACCTTTTACAATCCTTTGTGACCGAGCAGAATACTGTCCTTTCCCTGGCATACGGGTCAGCATTATACGGTCTTAGAGATCATTGAATATGACAGGTAAAATCTTACAGGAAGCTTACAGAAAAAAAAATTGTGAAAAAAAGTTGTGAAAAATTATAATTATTTGTTATTATAGAACTTTCCATTATGATACAGTGATCAGGCATAATCAGCCGCGACGCCTCTTTTCCGGTTTTTCGAAAATTACCGGGCGCAAATCCGCGGCCGGATCGATTTTCCCGAGATTTTACTTATTTTTCTTGCGCAGGCGGCGTAGTATAATGCTGAAAAAGTCCGGAGATAAAATTTACCCGCAAGGAAGTTGCCGACCATGAGCTGGAAAATGAAATATGCATCCGCCTTCCTTTCCGCTGTTCTGCTTGTACTGATCACTATGCTGGTGGCGGGCTGCGGACAGGAAAAAGAAAAATATCCGGCAAAAGCCACCGTCAACAGTCTTGCCCCTGATATCACCTTGACCGATATCCAGGGTCAACGGTGGCGGCTTGCCGACCTGCGCGGCAAGCTGGTTTTTATTAATTTCTGGGCGACCTGGTGCCCTCCCTGCCAGGAGGAATTGCCTTCCATGGAAGCGCTCCACCGGGGCATGGACCGGGGCAGGTTCCAGATGCTGACCATCTTAAGCAATGATAATCCGGAGCTTGCCCGGATGCTCGCGGGCAAGATGGGTCTCACCTTCCCGATTCTCACGGATCCCGAGGCCAGGGCAGCCAAACAGTTTGGCATTACCGGGGTGCCGGAGACCTTTATTATCGATTCCCAGGGAATCTTACGGGAGAAGATCATCGGCCCCAGGAACTGGAACTCCCAGGCTGCCTGGCAGATGCTGGCGAAATATCTGCCGCCATCCGCCGATGCCGCCGCTCACAGCAAAACCACCCGATAACGGGAAAGAAATCCGCATCGCTTCCCCACCCAGGGCACGTCGTCTGGCAGGCAACCGTTCAATCAGAAAGCCCTCTCTTCCCATGCCGCGGCGCATCAACGGTCGATCCGCCTCTCCCGATGCCGCAAGGTAATTTCAATCTGAGCATACCGGCGGGCGGCACACGATAACTGCCCCCGCCGCCATCCCCGCTTTGCAGAAAATGGAGCCATCCCGCTGCAAAACAGGAGGAATATTCCGCCTGTTTTCAGCAGGATATGCTGTCGCGGATTGTCATTGCCCGGCAATTAACAAAAAAAAGGTGCTATTATCTTAGTATCGTTACAAATATGTTCCATCAGTGATTGACATATTTTTTTTTAAATGCGTAAATTAAGTAGTCCGTAGTAATACCTGCAACGCTTGCCAACAAAAGATTCCTACCTTTCATGCTGGGGGAAATAATATGAGTCATGTCGGATATTTTATGCAGCCTGCCCCTGGGCAGGCGCCAGAAATCCAGGGGAATTATAAAGTTCCCCTGGCAGGCGATCATCTCTGCCTGCATGCCGGGGTCATCCAGGGCAGACCAGGGAAAAATCCTGCCGCTGCCAGCCAATCCCAACAGAAGAACCTCTTCCATCACCAGCGGTTTCCAAGTTGATGCCTGCTCCCCTCCCTGATATCACAACCTCTGCTGCTGCCAGCAATCGCCTGATGCGCTTCTTCGCGGCAGAAAACTTCATGGTCCAGGGGGAATTCCCCGGCTGCCTGATGGATATTGTACCAATCAGACTTGACACTATCGGCAGGGATGTTGTCGCGGCAAAACCTCTCACTCTGGTAACGGGCTGCCGGCCAAAACCAGAATTTTCTCAGTAAAACCATGGATCAGATCAGTTGTTATTGCATTTTCAAGATTGACGACCAGCTGTATGGAGTTGCTGTTTCGCACGTGGAAAAGATTATTCGCGCCGCGGCCGTTATCCCTCTGCCCGAAGGCCCTGAAACCATTATCGGCCTGTTGAATGTGGAGGGCCGCGTCCTGCCGGTGGTCAATATCAGAAAAAAATGGCACCTGCCGGAACGCGCCATGGAAGTCGATGACCGGATCATCCTCTTCAAGGCCGGGGCGCTGGTCAGTTTTATCGTGAACGGCGTGGAAGGCATCGTCCAGTTTGATCATCTGAAATTCCATGAGGCGGAAGAGATCCATCCAGGTCTGCAGCGCTATATTGAGGGGGTGGGGAGGTTCAATAACAGCAGCGTGATTATTGTTGATATGGCCCGTTTTTTTAACGATCAGGAATTCATCTGTATGGAAAAAGTCGCTGCAGATCATGAATAACGCTCTTTCACAGACAGAGACCGAGATTCCACGTGCCCTGATGGTACTGCTTAACGAGGTGATCAGGAAAAGCATTGGTCTCTATTTTCCGGAAAACCGCTGGCCGGAACTGCAGCGCAAGATCATGATCATGGGTCGTGATCTGAACCTTGGCGACGCCAGAGCCACGGTGCAATGGCTGCTTGATCTGCCCCATCAGCAGAGGCGTGAAGATCTGCTGACCTGCTATCTGACCATTGGCGAAACCTTCTTTTTCCGGGATCAGGAGGTATGGAACCTCCTGAGGCAGGCCATCATTCCTGAAAGAATGGCCGCCCAAAAGGGAAATGCCCGGCAATTAACCCTGTGGAGCGCGGCCTGTTCTTCCGGTGAAGAGCCCTATTCCATGGCCATGACCGTGGCCCAGATCCCGACTCTGGAGGAATGGGAGGTAACCATCCTGGCCACGGACATCAACAAAAACTTCATTGCCAAGGCCCAGCAGGGCGACTACAGCAAATGGTCTTTCCGCAACATGAACTCCTGGCTGGTGAGCAAGTACTTCAACAAAAAAAATGACAACTGCTACAGCATCGCCCCCTCCCTGAAAAAAACTGTGACCTTCCTCCAGCTCAATCTGGCGGGCAACAATTATCCTTCCGGCCTGAATCATACCCAGGGTGTTGATATCATCTTCTGCCGCAATGTTCTCATGTACTTTCCCGCCAAACTGCGGCAACGCGTCATCAATCGTCTCTTTATGGCGCTGCACCCGAACGGCTGGCTGCTGCTTTCCGCAAGCGAGATAGGTTTCATCACCCATCCCGGGCTCAATGGCGAACTGGTGGATGGGGTGCATGTATTCCGCAAACAGGGCGCCGCCCTGCCTACCGACCGGCCCGGGAAATATTTCCCGCCGTCTTCCGGCAGGACGTTCAGGCCGCAGCAAAACCAGAGACCGGCTCCCGCGGCGCTGACTCAGCCTGAACAAGGCCAACAGCCTCGGCCGGCGGCTGAGCCTGAGAAGAAAGATCCGGCTGAAGCGGGCAAGAACGATTCTCTCATGGCTCAGTATCAGGCAGCCGATAAACTCTTTCAGGACAGATGCTATGAAGATGCCAGAATAAAACTGCTGGAACTGTTGGAACTGTTGGAGAGCAACGAGCTGCAGAATATCTGTTGTTTCAAAACCAAGGCGCTGGCCCTGTTGGCCAAAACGCATGCCAATCAGGGCAATCTGACCGAAGCCAGAAACCTTGGCGAACAGGTAATCGCCCTGGACAGGCTCAATACCGGCTATTACTATTTCCTCGCCACGGTCTGCCAGGAACAGGGGGAAAAGCTGCAGGCGATAAGACTGCTCAAGCAATCTCTCTATCTCGAGCACGACTTTGTGCTGGCCCACTTTCAGTTGGCCAGCCTGGTAACCGATCAGGCAGAGGCAAGAAAATATCTCAAAAATACCCTCTCGCTGCTGAGTTCGCTCCCGGCTGATGAGGTGCTTGCCGGTTCCGACGGACTGACGGTCGGCCGCTTGCGGGAAACTGCCCAGTCAATGCTGGCACGGATAGGTGACTGACGGACATGAACGATCAACTTGACATCCTCCGGAAACGGGCCAGGGAACTGGCCAGACCGTTGCAGGACATGGAGCGGGAAAACGATGTCCTGAAAATTGTCGAATTCCAGCTGGGAGGGGAAATCTACGGGCTGGAGCTTGATCTTATCCTGGAAGTCTACCCTCTGCGGGGCCTCACCCCGATACCGGGCGTCCCGTCCTTTGTGCAGGGCATCATCAATGTCCGGGGCCAGATCGTTTCCGTGATCGATCTGCGCATCTTTTTTGAGATGCAAAGCCAGGAATTAACCGACAGCACCAGTGTGATTATCCTGCAGTCAAAGAATATGGAATTCGGCATCCTGGCCGATGCGATTATCGGCATCGATACCATTGCCAAAAAAGAGATCATGCCCACGCTTCCCACCCTTACCGGCATCAGGGCCGATTTCCTGAAAGGGGTAAGCAGGGAGCGCCTGGTGATCCTCGATGGAGCAAAACTGCTGGCCGATACCCGGCTGATTGTCAATGAAGAAGTCGTCTGAACAGGCCTTTAGAGAGGCTGCCATCCGGAAATCCCGGCAAAAGCCATGAAAAGCGTGCTGAGCACTGCGGAAAAAGACCTTGTAAAAATAACTGAACATCCCAACACTGTGAACGGCATAAGGGGCCTTACGGAATGCGGGCAAGCTAAGGTAACGGCCCCTCAATATCAGGAGGAAAAGCAAGTATGAGACAGATGATCAAAGTGAACCTGATGCGGCAGATGATATTCTTTTATATCACCGGGGCAATGTTTGCCATCGGCGTTGTCGCTGCCACGACCTTCACTTATTCCAAGATTTGTCTGGAAAAAAACTACTTCAGGCAGCTTTCCGCGGTCAATGAGATCAAGCGAAAGCAGATTCTGGATTATCTGCAGAGCAGAAGCAACGATCTGAATATCCTGGCCCAGTCAGTCGATATCACTACTTCTTTTGATAAGCTCAGGAAATACCATGACGCGGGCGGCGGTGACCCCACCGGGGATTATGACATCAGCACAGAGGAATACAAACAGATCTATACGGAAATCGATCCCTACTTCCGTAAATATCTCAACGCCTACAGCTACTCGGACATGTATTTCATCTGTACCGCCCATGGACATGTCATGTATACGGTATTGCGCAAGGGCGATCTCGGCACCAATCTCAAGGTTGGTCCCCTGCATGACTCGGGCCTCGGGGAACTCTGGTCCCGGGTCATCAACGAGAAAAAGACCGTGCTGGTTGATTTTTCCCGCTATGCCCCGCTGAATAACAAAGCCGCCATCTTCATCGGCACGCCGGTCTTTAATGAATCCGGAGCATTATCCGCGGTTCTTGCCCTGCAGCTCAACACCGAGCAGATCAATCAGATCATGCAGGAAAAAACCGGCATGGGCAATACCGGTGAAACCTATCTGGTAGGCCAGGATCATCTCATGCGTTCCGACTCCCGCCTGACCGACAATCCGACGATTCTGCAGCAGATGGTGAAAACCGAGGCGGTCAACAGAGGCCTGCAGCATGATTACGGCGAGACGGTCATTACCAATTATCGAGGCACAGATGTCTTGAACAGCTTCAGTCATCTGGGCCTCAACGAACAGCTGGGGGCAAATTTTGACTGGGTCATCGTCTCGGAAATCTCCAAGGCCGAAGCCTTTGCCCCCATCAAACAGCTGGCCATCAAAACCGCCTGGCTGGCCCTGGGCCTGGTTACCCTTTCCAGCCTGGTCGGTTTTTACATTGCCAAGACCATCGTCAAACCGCTGGCCCACATGTCAGACATATTCTCCCGCGTTTCAAAAGGTGATCTGACCGTCTCCGTTGAGCGGACCACCCGGCAGGATGAGGTGGGCATGCTGATGAATGCCACCTATCACATGGTGGACACCCTGCGCGGCCAGGTGGAGCAGATCCGGGAAGGCACCAACCGCCTGGCCTCCTCCATCACGGAAATTTCCTCGTCGGTGGCCCAGCTCGCCACCAGCTCCACGGAAACTTCGACCACCATTGTCGAGGTGGGCAGCACCCTGGAAGAGGTGCGACATACGGTGCAGCTCTCCGACACCAAGGCCAAGCAGGTGGCCGAGCAGGCCAGCCAGGCCAGCCAGATATCGACGGCCGGCAAGCGGGCCTCCGAAGAGGCGGTGGAAGGCATGAAAAAGATTAATGAGGAAATGGAGTATGTGGCTGACAGCATCATCCGCCTCAGTGAACAGACCCAGAATATCGGCGAAATCATCGGCGCGGTAAACGATATCACCGACCAGTCCAATCTGCTGTCCGTCAACGCCGCCATCGAGGCGGCCAAGGCCGGGGAGTACGGCAAGGGATTCGCCGTGGTCGCCCAGGAAGTGAAAAGCCTGGCGGAACAGTCCAAAGAGGCAACCAGTCAGGTGAGGTCCATTCTCAATGACATCCAGAAGGCAACCAGTGCCGCGGTAATGGCCACGGAACGGGGCAGCAAGGCGGTGAAGGCGGGGATGAATCTGACCGCTGAGGCCGGCGAGACCATTGCCACCCTTGAAAACACCATGGCCGAATCCTCCCAGACCGTCGGCCAGATCAACGCCTCCAGCCATCAGCAGCTGGTCGGCATGGATCAGCTGGTGCTGGCCATGGAAAACATCAAGGACGCCACGGCCCAGAACGTCGACAGCACCAAACAGCTGGAAAACGCCACCCATGATCTTGATGAGCTTGCCCGCAGTCTCAAAATGATTGCGGAACGGTTTACGGTATGACCGCCGATAAACCTGCCATCCGCAGCCTACCGGACTGAAAGCATATGGACGAACAAGAACTGCTCAGAAGACTCAGGGAAGCATTCAAGATGGAATCAGGGGAGCGGCTTGCATCCCTTTCCACCCGGCTCATGGAGCTGGAAAAAACTGATGACGGCCAACAGTGTCAGGAAATCCTTGAGGTGATCTACCGGGAGGCGCACAGCCTGAAAGGGGCCGCCCGCGCCGTCAATCTCACGGAAATCGAGGCGATCAGCCAGACCATGGAAGGCGTCTTCGGCGCCATGAAACGGGGAGAAATTACCCCATCCACCACTGTTTTTGACACCATGCATGAGGTGGTGAGCTTTATTGAAAAAATCCTGGCAACCGAGCAGCAGAGCGCGGATAAGGATGAGCTCTCCGCGGTTCTGCAGCAGCTCGAAGATCTGCACAAAGGGCAGAAAGGACCGGGCAAGACAAGGGCCTCCGTGCCCGCCCCGCAGGCACTCAATAATGCCGCCAGGCAGATCATGGATACCATGAGCGCCCTGCTGCACGAGCAGCCGGACAAACAGGCGCCGGAAGCAGCGGCGCATGCCGACGCCAGGCCTGAGCAGGCTGCCCCTCCCGCTCCTGACCAAGTACCAGACCATCCAACTCCTGACAAAGCACCGCAGAAACCGAAACCCGCGGTGGAAAATCCCCATTTAGGCAGCAGCGTGAGGATTTCCACCGACCGGCTGGACAAGCTGCTTCTGAAAGCCGAAGAGATGATCGCCGTAAAACTGAGTATTTCCCAGGAAGTGAATGAACTGAAAAAGCTCTGTCAAAGCTTTGAAAGCTGGCATAAGAAATGGCTGCGCAAGGATTCCCTGCTCAGGCGATACCGGAAAGAGCTGGCAGTCGAGAAGGAACAGGGCGATACCAGGAGTGAGGAAATCCAGAAATTTCTCGACTGGAACAAGGAATTCATCACTTCGATGCACAAGGACATCCGCGTGCTGACGAAAACCGCTGAGCTGAACCAGCGTTTTCTCGACAGGAAGATCACCTATTTTCTGGAGGATATGAAACGGGTCATCATGCTGCCCTGCACCACGCTCTTTGCCCCCTTTCCCCGCATGGTAAGAGAACTGGGCAGAAGTCAGGGCAAGGAAATTGATCTGGATCTGAAAGGCGCGGAGGTGGAAATCGACCGGCGTATCCTGGAGGAGCTCAAGGATCCGCTGGTGCATCTGCTGCGCAACTGCGTGGATCACGGCGTGGAAAAACCCGAGGAACGCCGGATGCTGAACAAGCCGGAACGGGGCCGCATCTTCCTGCATATCGATCAGGTCGAGGGGGGCAAGGTGGAGATAACCCTGGGCGATGACGGTAACGGCATTGATCCGGACATGGTGCGCAACTCGGCAGTGAAAAGAGGCCTGATCTCTGTCGAGGATGCGGCAAGGCTGACGGAAAAAGAGGCCCAGGGCCTTATTTTTCACTCAGGCATGTCAACCGCCTCCAGCCTTTCCCAGATTTCCGGCCGGGGGCTCGGCATGGCCATTTTTCTGGAGCGGGTGGAAAAACTGGGCGGCCAGCTTGATTTTGCCAGCATCCCGAAAAAAGGCTCCTCATTCACCGTCTACCTTCCCCTGTCCCTGGCAACCTTCCGGGGCACCCTGGTGCAGGTTGCCGGACAGCCCTTTCTGGCCCCCAGTTCGCACCTGGTCGCGGTGCTGCATGTGAATGTCGGCTCCATCCGGACCGTGGAGAACAAGGCCACCATCACCTATGACGGGGAGCCCCTGTCCCTGGTGGCGCTGGCCGACACCCTGCAGCTGAAAAAACCGGGCATCCGCAAGGAATCAAATAAAATCCAGGTGATGGTGCTTGGCACCTCCAAGAGACGAATTGGCTTTGAGGTTGACGAGGTGCTGGCTGAGCAGGAGGTGCTGTTCAAAGAGCTGGGCAAACAGCTCCTCCGGGTAAAAAATATCGCCGGCGCCACCATTCTCGGCACAGGCCGGGTGGTGCCCATTCTCAATGTCCATGATCTGCTCAAATCCGCCGTAGGCACCGCCGGAGAGAGATTTGCCGGGCCGCGGACAAAGCAGGAGGAACAGAAACCGAAGTCAATCCTGGTGGTGGAAGATTCCATCACCTCGCGCACCCTGCTGAAAAGTATTCTGGAGGCATCAGGCTATGTGGTTACCACCGCGGTTGATGGTCTCGACGGCTACACGAAACTCAAAACAAACGATATTGATCTCGTTTTATCAGATGTGGAAATGCCTCGCATGAACGGATTTGAACTGACGGAAAAAATCAGGGCCGATGAGACCCTGGCCAATATCCCCTTGATTCTCTGCACCAGCCTCGCCACCGACCAGGACCGGGAACGGGGCATCCAGGTAGGAGCAAATGCCTATATTGTCAAGAGCAATTTTGACCAGAGCAATCTCCTGCAGGTGATAGAGAAACTGATATGATTCGCGTTCTCCTTGTTGACGATTCAGCCACCACCGCGGCATTCATCTCCGCGCTCATCGATGCGGATGATGAACTCAGCGTAGTGGGCAGGGCCCAGGACGGCGAACAGGCAATCCGGCTGATGACCCTGCTGCAGCCGGATATCGTGGTGATGGACATCAATATGCCGAAAATGAACGGCTATGAGGCAACCATGCGGATTCTGGAAATCCATCCGGTGCCCATCATCATCTGCAGCAACATGTGGCAGCCGGGCGAGATAGCCCATTCCTTTCAGGCAATTGAGGCCGGGGCGGTGACCGCCATCCCCAAACCCCCCGGTCCGGGGCATCCTGATTTCAAACGGCTGGCCAGCCAGTTCGTGCAGACCGTCAAAGCCATGGCCGAGATCCGGGTGGTGTGCCGGAAACCCTGGCAGCAGATGAAAAAAAGCAACCTGGCACCTGTTTCCCTGGGGGAGATGAAGGTTGTGCCCCAGCTGCTGGCCATGGGCGCCTCAACCGGGGGGCCGCCTGCCATCAAGGTGATTCTGGAGGGGCTGCCCAGAAATTTCCCCATACCCATTGTTATTGTGCAGCATATCGCCACCGGCTTTGTTGAGGGAATGGCTTCCTGGCTGGAAAAGAGCATTCCCTTACCGGTGAAGATCGCCGAGCATGATGAACGGCTGCTGGCCGGCCATGTCTACCTTGCTCCGGCGGCGGTGCAGATGGGGGTGGCCAAGGGAAGAATCATCATCGACAAAACAGCCTTCCCGGAAAACGGGCTGCGGCCGGCTATCTCGTTTCTGTTCCGTTCGGTGGCTGAACAATACGGCATGTATGGCATCGGCGTGCTGCTCACCGGCATGGGCAGGGACGGCGCCGCTGAACTGAAGTCTCTACGGAAAAAAAGCGCTCTTACCATCGCCCAGGACGAGGCAAGCGCGGTGGTCAACGGCATGCCGGGTGAGGCGGTAAAACTGCAGGCAGCCTGCTATGTTCTGCCGCCGGTGGAAATAGCCAGGCTGCTCAACAAAGTGACACAACGTGTAACTGCATAGGATACAACATGCCACTTTCGCAAGATACCCATATTTTAATCGTCGAAGACAGTCTCACCCAGGCAGTGCAGCTGCAGTTTCTCCTGGAAAAAAACGGCTTCAAGGTGACTTGCGCCCACAACGGCAGGCAGGGACTGGAAAGCGCCCGCAGAGAGAAACCGGCTGTCATCATCAGCGATATTGTCATGCCGGAGATGGATGGCTATGAGCTATGCAGCAATATCAAGGCGGATGATGCCTTGAAGGATGTGCCGGTGATTCTGCTCACCTCCCTGTCAAATCCCGAGGAGGTGATCAACGCGCTGGCCTGCAGCGCTGACAGCTTTGTCACCAAGCCCTACGAGGAAAAATTTCTTCTCTCCCGCATCAGGCATATCCTGGTCAACCAGGAGATGCGCCGCGAAACAACCAGCGAAAACGGCATCTGTATCTTTTTCGCCGGCAAGTCGCACTTCATCACCTCGGACCTGACCCAGATCGTTGATCTGCTCGTTTCCACCTATGAAAATGCGGTGGAAAGAAACGAGGAGCTGATGCGGATGCAGCTGCAATTGAAAAAGGCCAATGAAAATCTGCATGCCCTTTATCAGCAGAATGAGCTCCTGCTGTACCATGCCGGCGAGGGAATTATCGGGCTTGACGCCAAAGGGGTCATCACCTATGCCAATCCGGCGGCGGAAAAGATCCTCGCCTCCATGGAAAAGGAACTGGTCGGCTGCCACATCAAGCGCTTCATGTGCCACGAGGACATCCCCGCCCTGACCTGGGAAGAGTCGCCGGTTTACAACGTCCTCCGAAACTGTGGTCAGCACCGGGACGAAGACGCCACATTCCGGAGGTTCAACAACGAAAAGTTTCCGGTTGAATACACCTGCGCCACGGTGCATGGCGGCAACTGCGCCGGCACCGGCGGCGTCATGCTCCTGCAGGATATTTCCAAACGCAAAGCCATGGAGAGAAGACTCCGGGAACTCGCCCATCACGATCCCCTGACCGGTCTGGCCAATCGCCGGGTGTATCAGGAATTTCTTGATATGGAACTTGACCGCTCCATGCGGCACAGCCTGCAGATGGCCGTTCTCTTCATGGACCTGGACAATTTCAAGCAGATCAATGACACCAAGGGCCATGACGTGGGAGATCTGCTGCTCAAAAGCGTGGCCGACCGGGTCAGGAAATGCGTGCGCAAGGAAGATCTGGTCGCCAGGCTGGGCGGGGATGAGTTTGCCATAGTGCTTGTTGAAATCGAAAACCCGGAAAATGCCGCCCTGGTGGCCCAGAAAATCCTGGAGAAGCTGGCGGTTCCCCACCAATTGGCCGGTCATGAACTGAGCACCACCTTCAGCATCGGCATCGCCGTCTACCCCTTAAGCGGCAACACGGTGGAGGACATCGGCAAGGCGGCCGACATTGCCATGTATCACGCCAAGGAGGACGGCAAAAACAACTACAAGTTCTTTGAGCCCGAGATGCAGCGACTGGCGCTGGATCGGATGCGGCTGGAAAAGGACCTGCGCAGCAGTCTGCAGAATGAGGAACTGACCATCCACTACCAGCCCCAGGTTGAGATCAGCAGCGGCAGAATTGTCCGGCTGCAGGCCTTGGTGCGATGGCATCACCCGACCATGGGGCTGGTCAGCCCGGGCATTTTCATTCCCATCGCTGAAAAATGCGGACTCATCGGTCCGCTCGGCGAATGGACGCTGCGCACGGCCTGTAACACCAACACCATGTGGCACCGGAGATTCGGCCCCTCGTTTGCCATGATTGTGGCGGTGAAGGTGTCCATGAAACAGCTGCGCAATAAAAACCTGTGGGAAGCCATTGACACGATCCTGACAACCACCGGGCTTGCCCCGAATCAGCTGGAAATTGAACTCACGGAAAGCGCGGTCATGAATGATCCGGAATCCACCGTTACCCTGCTCAATAAAATCCATCACCTGGGGGTGCGGATTGCCATCGATGATTTCGGCACCGGCTACTCGTCTTTGAAATATCTGCAACGCCTGCCCATCGACAAACTGGAAATCGACCTCTCCTTTGTGGCCAATATCGGCCGCAGCGTCCACGATGAAACAATCATCAAGGCCATCATCTCCCTGGCGCACAACATGGACCTGCTGGTCACCGCCAAAGGGGTGGAGACCGCGGAGCAGTACAGCTTCCTGAAGGAGCATCGCTGCGATCTCATGCAGGGCCATTATTTCATGAAGCCGCTGCCCGCCGATGAGATAACGGAGGTGCTGCTCAGGCAGGCCGAAGAACGCCGCTAACCGTCCCCGGCGGCCGGCGAAAAGACCGTCCTGCCGCGCAACCGGTATCCGCCGGGCAAAAAAAATTCAATCACGGTCCTGTCTTTTCCCTGCCGGCAAGGCCTTTGCCTGTCTTTCCCGCCAATGCCGCATTTCCGGCCGGCCACGGGTCGCTGAAGTTGTGCTTGACTCATCCCTGTTCATGTTTCATACTCTGATATCGTCAAGCAACCATCCCCTTATGATAAACTGATGCCGGAAACCGTTCCAACCCATTACCAGGGAGTCATCACCACCATACGAGGCAGTGTGGTGGACGCCAGTTTTGACGCCGAACTGCCCAATGTGCATACCAGACTTACCACCGGCCGCGATGACACCATTGTGCTGGAGGTTGCCTCCCACCTCAACGAAAGCACCGTGCGGGCCATAGCGCTGACTCCCACCGCCGGACTGGCCAGGGGTGATGCCGTTTTCTCCGACGGTCTTCCCCTGATGATGCCGGTGAGCGACAAGCTGCTGGGACGCATGCTCAACGTGTTCGGCAAACCGGTCGACCTGGGCGGCCCGTTGCCCGAGGACATGGAGAAACGGCCGATCTATGCCGCGGCCGTCCCTTTATCCCGCCATACGGTCAAGCAGGAAATCTTTACCACGGGCATCAAAATCATTGACATGCTGTCGCCGCTGGAAAAAGGCGGCAAAACCGGCCTGTTCGGCGGGGCCGGGGTCGGCAAGACCGTGCTGATCACGGAAATGATCAATAATATGGTCGGACTCTATGAGGGCGTCAGTCTTTTCTGCGGCATCGGCGAGCGCTGCCGGGAGGCGGAAGAGCTGTACCGGGAAATGGAGCATGCCGGCGTGCTGAAAAAAACGGCCATGGTTTTCGGCCAGATGAATGAACCGTCAGGCGCGCGCTTTAAAGTCGGCCACGCCGCCCTGACGCTGGCAGAATTCTTCCGTGACACCAGAAGACAGGACGTGCTGCTGCTGATCGACAATATCTTCCGTTTCATCCAGGCCGGCTCCGAGGTGTCCGGCCTGATGGGCCGCATCCCCTCGCACGTCGGCTACCAGCCCACCCTGGCCACGGAGCTGGCTGAACTGGAAGAGCGGATCTGCTCCACTACCAGCGGCTCCATCACCTCGGTGCAGGCGGTCTACGTGCCGGCCGACGATTTCACCGATCCGGCCGCCTCCCATACCTTCTCCCATCTGTCCGCCTCGGTTGTGCTCTCCAGGAAAAGGGCCAGCCAGGGATTTTATCCGGCCGTGGACCCCCTTGCCTCCAATTCGAACATGGTGACCCCGGATATCATCTCCACCAGACACTATGAGGCAGTGCAGGCGGTACGACGGGTACTGTCCGAGTATGAGGATCTGAAGGACATCATCGCCATGCTCGGCCTGGAAGAGCTTTCCGAGGCGGACCGGCGCACGGTGGCCACGGCCAGACGCCTGGAACGTTTTTTCTCCCAGCCCTTTTTCACTACCACCCAGTTCACCGGCCTGCAGGGCAAACTGGTGCCCCTGGAAAAAACCATCGAAGGGTGTGAGCGTATCTTAAACGGCGAATTTCTTGAGGTTCCGGAACAGGCCCTGTATATGATCGGCGCCATTGATGAGGTTGATCTCACCAGGTTCGGCCATGCTACAGCGGGCCAAAACAAGGAAACCATGGTCAAAAATCAGGCGCAGCAAGCCTATGGCAGCGGCCGGTAAGCGGATATGAACTCGATTTCGCTCGGCATCTATCTGCCCACCAGAATTTACTGGCAGGCTGACACGGTCAGCAAGATCATTGCCGAAGGGCTTGAAGGGTATTTCACCCTGCTGCCCCGCCATGTCGACTATATTGCTGTTCTCGTGCCGGGGGTCCTCACCGTGGAAGATCACGGCGGCGGCGCCCGCTACTTTGCCGTTGATCATGGCTCACTGGTCAAACAGGGCGGCAGGGTGAACATCTCCACCCGCAACTGCATACAGGGGAAGGATTTCAGCTCGCTGGTCACTATCGTTGCCACGGAGTTTCACCAGATCGATGACCTTGAGAAAAAAGCCAGGACCGCCCTTGCCGGCCTGGAACATTCCATGCTCCGCCGTTTTGCGGAACTGAAAAAAAGCTAGCCATCATGCCCAGGGAACAGAAGCCGCATAAAGAACATCTGCCGGAAATTGTTGAAAAAAAATACCAGAAAAGGCAACAGGCCCGCCAGGAAAGACAAAAACCGATCTTTTTCGGACTCGGCATGTTCGGCACCATCGGCTGGACCGTTGCCGTGCCAACGGTCATCGGTACCTTCATCGGCCGCTGGCTTGACGGGCTGCACCTGCTTGACAACCGGATTTCCTGGACCCTCACCGGCCTGTTCGGCGGTTTATTTCTCGGCGCTGTAGCGGCCTGGGGCTGGGTAAAAAAAGAAAGCGGAGGAAGCCGCTGAGCCGTTGCAATAAAATAACATCGCCGTCCTTCTTGGCAGAGACGGCATAAGGAACCGTAACGAAATGCTCAAAATGAAGAGATTATTTCGTAACGGCCCATGAGGAGGATCAGGTGCAGATTGAGCGGATGATCATGCTTGCCGCCATGCCTGTTGTCGGTTTTGCGGTGGGCATTCTTTATTTCCAGGGGTTATGGCTGACCTTAAGCAGATATGGCGACACGGATAATTTCGGCGCCAAACTGCTCGTCAGCTTTCTCATCCGCCTGTCCCTGGCCATAGCGGTTTTTTTTTACTGCATGCAGGATGACTGGCGGCGACTGATCCTGCTGCTTGTCGGGTTTTTGATCGCCCGGCAGGTGATGATCCGCCGATTGCGGCAACCATCTTCTGCCGCCAAATCTCATGTGAACTGATGCCATGAAATTTTCACCCGACCAGTTTGTCATCATTGAGTGGGGCTGGGGTCAGCTTAACGCCACCCTGCTCTTCACCTGGTTTGAGATGGCGCTGCTGGTGGCCGGCTCCCGTCTGATCACCAGAAATCTGTCCAGCGAGGTGAACATCAGCCGCTGGCAGAATCTGCTGGAGATCCTGGTCAGCGGCATTGCCGGGCAAATCGCCGACATCACCAGGCAGAGGCCCGAACCTTTCCTGCCCTTTGTCGGCACCCTCTTCCTCTTCATCCTGCTCTCCAATCTGCTGGCGGTGGTCCCTTATTATCACCCGCCAACCGCCTCTCTTTCCACCACCTCCGCCCTGGCTCTCTGTGTTTTTATCGCCGTGCCGGTCTATGGCCTGTCCACCAGAAGTCTCGGCAGTTATCTCCGGCAATATATCGAACCAACCCTGTTCATGCTGCCGTTCAACATCATCGGCGACCTGTCCCGCACCCTGGCCCTGGCTGTCCGTTTATACGGCAACGTGTTGAGCGGCTCGATAATCGGCGCTGTCCTGCTGCTCATCGTGCCGCTCTTTTTACCGGTGGTCATGAGTGCCCTGGGCATGCTGACCGGCACGATCCAGGCATATATCTTTGCGCTGCTGGCCATGATCTACATCGCCTCAGTGTTGAAAAATGAAGAACCCGATCATCCTGACAAACGCCAAACAGAATGAACTTCTCTGAAAATTTCATAACAAGCCCGTCAAACACACGAAAGGGGGAAATATGGGTGCAATAGAATTAATCGGAATGACGTCGGTTCTGGCAGCCGGCCTCTGCATGGGCATCGGCGCCCTCGGTCCGGCCATCGGCGAAGGAATGGCCGCGGCGGCGGCCCTGCGCTCCATCGCGCAGCAGCCGGATGAAGCCGCAGCAATAACCCGCACTCTTTTTGTCGCCATGGCCATGATTGAATCCACCGGCATCTACGCACTGGTCATCGCCATCATCCTGATCTTTGCCAATCCCTTCTGGGATTACGCCATCAAGCATGCCGCGGGTTAACCAATGGTCATCGACTGGTTTACCCTCTGCGCCCAGATCATCAATTTCCTCATTCTGGTCTGGCTGCTGAAGAAAGTACTGTATCAACCCGTATTGAACGTCATGGCTGCCCGGGAAGCAAAGATCGCCGCGCGTTTGCGGGATGCGGAAGAAAAGGCGGCCCTGGCGGAGCAGGAAAGGGAGAAATTTCTCGACCTGCAGCAGCGGCTGCAATCCTCCGCTGCCGCTGAAATGCAGCGGGCAACCAAGGAAGCGGACCAGTTCCGCGACGAACTGATTGACTCGGTGCGCCGGGAGATTGAGCAGAACAGGTCCCAGTGGCTCGCCGCCCTTGCCAGGGAAAAGGAATCTTTTTTAAAGGAAACGAGCCTGTCCATGGCCAGAGGCTTTCATAAGCTGGCCCGCAACACCCTGCGCGATCTGGCCGGCGATGACCTTGAAAAAAGGGTGCTGACCGTTTTTCTCTCTGAACTCGGCAAACTCTCTCCACAGGACAACGAACAGATCAGCCGCCACATTGCCGCAACCGGGGACCAGGCCATCGTCACCAGCGCCTTTGCCCTCTCTGCCGCGCTGCAGGAGGAAATTGACAGACGTCTTGCTTTTCTGTGGGGAGAACATCAGCGCAGCCTTTTTGTGGTGGACGAGTCCCTGCTGGCCGGCATCCATATCGAGATTGCCGGCAAGAAAATCCAGTGGGACGCAGGCTGCTATCTTGCTCGTTTTGAAAAGGAACTGGCGGCAAACCTGGAGAGGGAAACATTCACCTGAGCTGGTCTGATATCATGCTGAAAGCATCGCTGGAAAAAACCCGCAACGCCCTGGAACGTACCCTGGATTCCCAGGAATTTTCCCTGCAGGCCGAGGATGTCGGCCGGATCATGTCGGTCACCGGACCGGTTGCCTATGCCAGCGGCCTGGGCAGCGTCACCTCCGAAGAACTGGTGCAGGCCGAAGACGGCACCCTCGGCATCGTTGCCAGTCTCGATCCTGACAAGGTCGGCATCATGCTGCTGGGCACCGGCTATTCCCTCAAGGCCGGCCATGAAATAAAACGGCTCGGCCGGGTGGCCGACGTGCCGGTGGGAGAGGCATTGCTCGGCCGGGTGATCGACGCCACCGGCAAACCCCTTGACGAGAAGGGAACCATCCCGTCTCAGATACGAAGCGCTCTCGAACGCCCGGCCCCGGCCATCATGGATCGCCTGCCGGTTGCGAGTCCTCTGGAAACAGGCATCAAGGTCATTGACGCCCTGATTCCCATCGGCAAGGGGCAGCGCGAGCTGATACTCGGCGACCGCCAGACCGGCAAAACCGCCATCGCCCTGGATGCCATCGCCAACCAGAGGGGCAGGGACGTCATCTGCATCTATGCCGCCATCGGGCAAAGGGAATCAGCGGTGGCCAAGGTGCTCCATGAACTGGCGGAACAAGGCGCGCTGCCCTATACGGTGGTGGTCGCCTCCAGCGGTCAGGATGCCCCGGGGCTGCAGTTCATCACCCCTTACGCCGCCACCAGCATCGGCGAATATTTCATGGCAAAGGGCAGAGATGTGCTGATCGTTTATGATGATCTCACCCGGCATGCCCGCGCCTATCGCGAGATCTCTCTGCTGTTGGAGCGATCCCCCGGCAGGGAGGCCTATCCGGGCGATATCTTTTACATCCATTCCCGGCTGCTGGAAAGAGCAACCCATCTGCGGGAGAATCTGGGCGGCGGCAGCCTGACCGCCCTGCCCATTGTGGAAACCGAGGCGCAGAACCTCTCCGCCTATATTCCGACCAATATCATTTCCATCACGGACGGCCAGATCTACCTTTCGCCTGATCTCTTCTCCAGGGGCACCCTGCCGGCGGTGGATGTGGGCAAATCCGTTTCCAGGGTTGGCGGCAAGGCGCAGAAGGACGCCTACCGGGATCTTGTCGGCCAGATGCGTCTGTCCTATGCCCAGTTCGAGGAACTGGAAACCTTTGCCCGTTTCGCCACCAGACTTGACGACAATACCAGGAAAGCCCTGGAGCGGGGCAAGCGGGTCAGGGAAATCCTGGGGCAGCGCCGCTACTCACCCCTGAAGGATTATGAACAGGTGGCGGTCATGCTGGCCCTCACCGAGGGTCTGCTTGACTCCGTTGCCATCAGGGAGATCAAGGTGGCCGAGCAGAAAATCAGGGAGAAGATCTTCATTGATCTTCCTCATATCTGCCAGAGGATCCAGCAGGGAAACAAACTGTCTGACAAAGACAAAACCATGATGCAGAACTGCTGCCGGCAGGCCATTGCCGCCCTTGCCGGCACCAGGGAATAAAGGCCCATGGATACCCTGCAGACCCTGGACAAAAGAATAAGCACCACCGCCAAGCTGCAGGGGATTGTCAAAAGCATGAAAACCCTGTCGGCCGTCAATATTCGTCAGTATGAACGGGCCCTTGCCTCGCTGGACACCTTTGTCGAGGTCATCGAGCTGGGCCTGCAGACGGTGCTCAAGGAAACCACCTTGCCCGGGGGTGCCGCCGCCGCAGAGCGGCTGCCCCGAGGGCTGATCATCTTCGGCTCGGATCAGGGTCTCTGCGGCAGATTCAATGAACGGCTGGCCGATTATGTCAGACAGCAGCTGGCCGCTATGGCGGCCCCCGATTTCTCCTCCGTCAAACTGCTGGTTATCGGCGCACGGATGGCAGCCCGGCTCGAGGCCGCCGGCTTTGCCATTGATCAACAGTTCTGGGTGCCCGGCTCGGTCAACGGCATCAACGCCACGGTCTACCAGCTGCTGCTCAGTGTGGAGGGCTGGCTCAAGCAACACGGCATCGCCCGGGTGGATATTTTCCTGAACAGATATGAAAAATCGGCCGGGGCAAGACCGGACCAGCAGGTTTTACTGCCGATTGCCAACGAGCATCTGCGCGCACTCCGCAAAAAGCAGTGGCCGGGCAGATCCCTGCCCGATTTCCGGGCGCCGGCCGACCAGCTTTTTTCCGGCCTGCTCCGCCAGTATCTGTTTGCCAGTCTTTTCCGCAGCCAGGCCGAATCCCTGGCCAGTGAGCAGGCCAGCCGCCTGCGCTCCCTGCAGAATGCCGAAAAAAACATCGCTGAACATATTGAAGAACTGCGGGGCGCCTACAGGATAAAACGGCAGGCGACCATCACCTCGGAACTGCTGGACCTGGTTGCCGGATTCAAGGCAACCGTTGGGGCGGAATCCAAACAGACCGCCAGGCACAAAAACGGGTCACCCCCTCTCGTCACTCCATAGCTTTTGTCAGAAGTTTCCTCCCGGCCAACACCAAACTCAATCAATTAGTTATCTGAATTAAGGCAAGATAATTATTTCAAATTCACCCGCTGCCCCCTCTCCTCTCCCGCTGTCGGACCCGCGCTGAACCAGCTACATCATAAATCCTTGAGATAGTGAAAAAATTAAGCGGGAAAATCAGCCAACGCGCGGGAAAAAACCATTCCACCATCGTCGCCAATTGCCAAAAAATAATAAGATTCAGCTTTCTGCGACAATTTACCACACCGCAAATTTATTGCTAAGTAGTTATACTGGCGCGAGCAAAAATTGAGCATTCATTTTTTTACAGATTATGTTATATTTTTTGAGAGAAAATGAATAACCAATTTTTTTCTTATTTTTTTAAAATAATAAAAATCTTGGTTAATTATGCTTTCAATTTTTAGCAGAGCATGTACTATAACATGAGCAATAAAGAGAGATAACCTCTTCATTCTGAATGAAAGAAGAGAGAATTGATTTTTTTTTTGAGGCGATTTTTTTATTAAAACAGCAAACTCATAATTTCTAAAATACCGCGGAATTCATGTTGAACAGTGAGTCACTTCAGGATTTACCCACCGCATGGTGAAAAGGTCCTGAAAGTCACTTTTTTTTATGAATTTCAGCGATTTTTAGACAACCGTAACACCAGATGAGGGAGGGATAATGAAAAATCATTTAAGCAGATGTGTCTGCCTCTTTCTAATGATTTGGATGGTTTCAACACTGAATGCTCCATCCTTCATTTACGCGCAGACACCGAAGGCGGAAGCACCGAAGGCGGATGAGGAGGCATGCAGCGTATGCCATAAGTACCCGGGTCTGGCCAGGATTGACACCCAGACCGGCCAGTCGCGCCTGTTCTATGTCAATCAGAACATCTACACCAATTCAGTGCATGGCAAGGTTCTGTGCCGAAACTGCCATCTGAATCTTGACGTCATCCCGCATACTGATGCCAAGAAGGTGGATTGTTCAACCAAGTGCCATATCAAGGAACCATCCACGGACAAAGAATTCTCCCACGGCGGCATCTATGCCGAGTTCAACGTCAGCATCCATGGTCTGTACACCCCGGAGATGACGAAAAAATGCACAGAGGATCTGCCCCGCTGCACCGACTGCCATGTGAACGCGGTCTATCAGCCCGTCACCGACCTCACCACCATGCAGGCCGGCATTTCCCAGGATGCCCTGCGGCGCTGTCTGGGCTGCCACGAGAACAAAGAGTGGTCCAACCGTTTCTACCAGCACTTCGCCCACCGGATGCACCGCTCAAAAACAGCCGTGCAGACAGTCAAGCTCTGCCTTGAGTGCCATAAGGATGAAAAGAAGATGGCCCGTCACGGGCTGATCGCCACCTCCAACTATAAGGATACCTTCCACTGGAAGGGCGTCCTCTATGGCGACCCGAACATGCCCGACTGCCTCAGCTGCCACGCTCCTGTAGGCTATACGGTTCACTCCATGAAAGCCGGCATTGATCCCGCTTCACCGGTTCACAAAAACAATCTGCAGCGCACCTGCGCCAATATGGAAGGCACCCAGGAATGCCATCCCAAGGCCACCGAGCAGTTTGCCACGGGTCAGATTCATCCCACCGGCACCGGATTCGAGAAATCAATCACCGCCTATGTCGAGGGTGAAGCAACCCTGCAGGATATCGAAGGCCTGAAACAGGAAAGGCGTTTCCGCGACCTGAGCGCCATCACCGCCGAAGATGCGGACGTCTCGAAACTGACTGATCAGGAGCTTTTCCATCGGAAAGTCTACATGATTGTAAAATATGTCTACACCCTTTTGATCACCGTGGTGATCGGAGGTATGTTGATCCACCAGATATTCGATTTCACAAGAATACTCATAAACAGAAGCAGACATAAATAATCATCTGGCCTGACAGCTATGGACTCCGATAAAATAATTGGCAAAAATGGTGAGACGATGCATAACAACGACAACCTCCCCAAAGAAATTGAAAGGCTGAACGCCTCAGAGCGCCTTCAGCATATCATAACCTTTGTAACCTTTTTCATCCTGGTAATAACCGGGTACATGCTCAAGATGCCCGAGGCCTGGATTCTCAAACTGGGGCCCTATGGCAATCTCATATTCGAATACCGCGGACTGGTGCACAGGATTGCCGGGGTAATCATGATGGTCGGCGCCCTCGATCACGTCCGCTACCTTATTTTCACCAAACCGGGGCGGTCCTTCATGTTCGACATGATCCCCACCCTGAAGGACGCCACGGACGCCATCCATAATCTTGCCTACTATTTCGGGCAACGGCCGGAACCCCCTGAATTCGAGCGTTTCGATTATCGGGAAAAGGCGGAATACCTGGCCCTGGTGGCGGGCACCATCATCATCTCCGTGACCGGCATCTTCCTCTGGTCGGAAGTATACTGGAGCAAGTTCGTGCTGGATCTTTCGATTCTCATCCATGGCATGGAGGCCTGCCT
Organism: Desulfurivibrio sp.; assembly: GCA_003605035.1. Classification (GTDB taxonomy): domain Bacteria; phylum Desulfobacterota; class Desulfobulbia; order Desulfobulbales; family SURF-16; genus SURF-16. The sequence goes on along the minus strand of QZKJ01000007.1, from coordinate 38,660 downwards.
GGCCACCATGGCCATTATCGTCTGGCACTTTTACCAGGTGCACTTCAAGCCCGGCCAGTTCCCCATGAGCAGGGTGTGGATAGACGGCAAGATGTCCAACCATCACCTGAAAATCGAACATGGCGCCATGTACAATCGTCTGGTGGCGGAAGGCAAACTCGCTCCGGTGGACGAACACGAGCACCATGGACACGGCGGCCATAAGACCGCCGGCTCGGTGATTTTCGAATTTCTTACCTACTGTTCCATTCTCTTCTTTATCGGCGTGATGTTTATGCTGGGCAAGCTGCTCTATTTTCCGACGACCTATACCGCCAAGGCCACCACAGCACCGAGCAATGGCTTTGACAAGCTGGTACGTACCCAGGAGACGAAGTACCGCGGTCATTTCCACAATATAGACGACAGCATTCACCTGAAGATTGCCAATGTCCAGTTCTGCGTTACCTGTCATGGCACCCTGCCCCACAGCAAGGCGCCTGACATCCGTTCCTTCCTCAACATGCACAGTTATTTCATGGCCTGTGAGGTCTGCCATATCCGCGAGGAAAATGTCGCCGGCAAATTCAACTATGTCTGGTTTGACAACATGACCGATCAACGGATTGACAAAATTGATGGCAACAACGGTGTTTACGGGGCAAGACTTATTCCGGTGCTTGTTTCAGACACCTCGGGCGGCACCAGTGAAATCCGCCGCATGGATGTGGCTGAAGATCCCAATTTCATCAAATCCTTCCTTGCCCAGAAGGATATCCTGACCCCTGAGGAGCAGGGCAAGGCAAAGGTCATCATCCATAAGAGCATGGCGAAGAAACCGGTGCAGTGTACGGAATGCCACAGCAGCAAACAGCCCTATATCGACCTGGCCCGCGTTGGTTATCCGTCGAAACGCGCCGAGAGTCTGTATCGGACGGAGGTTGCTGATATGATTAATAGATACATGCAGTTCTATCTGCCGACCATGTTCGATCCCGATCTGATGAAAAAGCAGAAAATGGACGAGTTGAAGATGGAGAACCGTTCCACTGAATAAGATCATTTTTGATTAGGACCATGCACCCTTGTTTGAGCGAACATTCTGTTGATAGTCATTGCCACATTGCCGGCTTAGCTGATGCGGATCAGTCAAGCATTCGAACAGCTATAGCCGGCAATATGGACGGTGAAGGACAATCAAGCAGAATCAAGGCAGGGTGCTGGCTGGTATCCTTCCTCCTTCTCGCATTACTCAATTTTCCGGTTGCCATCCTGGCTCAGGATGGCAACCCCCCTATCATCCACTACCAACCTGTCCTGTCGATCTCAGGATCAATGAAGCTTCCCAGTGATGTTGCCGTTGATCAGAGTGGCAGGATATTCATTTTAGACGGCACGGCGGACACGGTCAGGGTCTATTCCCCCACAGGGGAGTCGTTGTTCAGCCTGGGTGGGCCGGGAGTTCTCAAACAACCTCTGGGTATTGATGTTACCCCGGCAGGTGATGTGATTGTGGCGGACTCGGGCCATCACCGGCTGGCCCTCTTCCCGGCGCAGGATAAAAATCCCCGGTTCATTGCCGTGCCCGCCCCTGCCGGCGGCAAACCCAGTGATCCGACCGATGTCAATTTCGGGCCGGACAACACCTATATTGTGGTGGACAATGATAACCACCGGGTGGTCGCGCTTAACCGTTCCGGTCAGCTGCTCTGGGCAACGGGTACCATGGGCCGCAATCCCGAGGAGTTCCGCTTCCCCTTCCTGATGGATATTGACCAGTCAGGCAGAGTCTATATCGTGGAAGCCATCAATACCCGAGTACAGGTGCTGGAGACCAATGGCGAATACGCCCGATTCATCGGTGAATGGGGAATTGAACCCGGACAGTTTTTCCGACCCAAGGGCGTGGTGGTAAACGAAAAGAACGAGGTGTTCGTCTCAGACAGTTATCTCGGTGTCATTCAGGCATTTAAACGGGAAGGAGCTTTTATCGGCGTGGTCGGGGACGGGCATGGCAAGGTGACGAAATTCAAAACACCGGTGGGGATGGCTGCTGCCGGCAACCGTCTGTATGTCGTTGAAATGTACAACAACCGCGTCCTGATTCTGGAAAAACAGAGCCAGTGAAATCAATGCGTCCACTAACACCCTTATCATTTGTCCTGCTGCTGGCCGGCCTGTTTTTTCTGCCCCCTGCCCCGGCTGTGCAGGCAGCCGGCAATCTGACCCAGAATTCCTCCCGTGAATGCGCCATCTGTCACTTCAGATGGATAGAGCATTTCATCGAAGGCCATGGTACGGCCCTGGTGGAATATGAAAAAGAGGATGTCGCCGGTCATGAAATGATCTGCTTCAGCTGCCATGACGGCTCAACCGATGACTCACGCAGGAAGGTATGGATTCTGGACAGACATAAAACCGATATTCTGCCTTCCGACAAGGTCGTCATTCCGAAGCTCTTCCCCCTTTCCCAGGATGGCAAGATTGTCTGCGCCACCTGTCACTCCGCCCATTCCGTTCCCACGGATACCAGCATAGAACGCACCATTTTTCTGCGCATCTCCAATAAAGATTCCATCATGTGCGAGATGTGCCATGCCGCCCAGGCGGTCAAGGATGTCAATCATCCGACCCACAGCGGCAAGAATCCCATTCCCCAGGAGTTATATGCAGTAGGCGCGGTGCCATCCGCCACGGATACCAACTTCGTCATCTGCGAAAGCTGCCATACCGCCCATGGCAGTGTTGAACGAAATCTTCTTTTCGAGGTAAAGAAGCAGTCCACCCTCTGCACGCTCTGCCACCAGAAAGAGTACGACGCCCCCAATGCCCCGCTGGACAAACAGGTCAACCACCCCCTGCTCGTGGAGTTTAAACAGAATCCCAACGTCGGCGGGGTTAAGATTCAGCTGGGACCGCAGAACTCTCTCGAGTGTCTTTCCTGCCATAAGGTGCATCAGTATGAAAAGGGCAACAAGGCCCTGGTGAAGAACAAGGAATCCCTCTGTCAGCTCTGTCATGCCGACAAAACCGACAGATCTTCCATTGCCGACTGGCAGAAAGCCAACCATCCGCTCTATGTCAAATACCGGCTTGATCCGGCCAGCCAGGTGAAGCTTGACGGCGGCCCGGATAACACCGTCTACTGTTTCACCTGCCACAAGGTGCACCAGCACGCCCCGGGCACCAAGGCCCTGGCCGGCCAGCGGGATCCCCTCTGCGCAACCTGTCACAAGGCCCAGTATCTGGTGGACAACACGGATCACGACCTCAGCATTACGGCAAAGGATGAGATCAATGTGCTCAAACAGCCCATAAAAGAGGCCGGCGTCTGTTCCGCCTGCCATATTCCGCATAAGGCAACCGGGCCGTATCTCTGGGCCAGGAAAGTAAAAGATCCGGCCTCGCTCTCTTCACCGTCCAAACTCTGTCTCACCTGTCACAACGACAAGGGAACCGCGGCCAAAAAGATCGTGGGCAGGTTCACCCACCCGGTGGACGTTGCCATGAAGGCGGATCAATTGAAAGATCCGAAAACCCTGCCGCTGTATACAAAAACGGACGGCACGGCGGTCATGGAGTGCCATACCTGTCACGACCCCCATCGCTGGGATGCCGCGAGCGGCAGGAAGGGTACGGGCATTAATGATGAAGGAACGTCTCTCACCAGTTTTCTGCGCAAACGCTCCGGCTCGGACAGCGCCCTCTGCGCTTCCTGCCATATGGAGCAGTATTATGTGGAAGGCACGGATCACGACCTCACCGTCACCGCCCCTAAAGAGAGCAACATCACCAAACAGACGGCCGGCCAGGCAGGCGTCTGTTCACCATGCCACGTGCCGCACCAGGCCAGCGGTCCCTATCTCTGGGCGCGCAAATTCGACAAGAAACCGACCTCCCCCTCTTCTCTCTGCCTGGACTGTCATGCCAAGAAAAAACCGGCTGAAAAAAAGATGGTAGGCCAGAACACCCATCCGGTCAATGTCAAGATAGAAGACCCCCTCAACCTGACCCTGCCGCTGCGTAAATTATCTGACGGCACCTCGGTGATGGAATGCCACACCTGCCACGATCCGCACAAATGGAATTCCCGGCTCAACCAGAAGGGCAAGGGCGACAACGTGGAGGGCGGGGCGGACAGCAGCTTCCTCAGAAGCGCCAACCTGGAACAACCGACGCTGTGCGCCAAATGCCATCTGCGCAAAAGTTTTGTGGCCGGAACCGATCATGACCTGCGGGTGGTGGCCCCCACTTCACTCAATACCAGCGGTAAAATGGCCAGGGAAGAGTCAGTCTGCACCCCATGCCATGCCGTGCATAATGCCCCGGAGAAGACGCTGCTGTGGAATTACCCCCTGGCGGATACCGGGCAGGACTTCATCGAGAAAGCCTGTAATGGCTGCCACGACAAGAACAGGGCCGGCAAGGACAAGGTCCTTGATTCCGGCATCCATCCGCGACAGTTTTATTTCGGCTATCACAAATCGTACCGCAATATCCTGCTGTCCATCGGGCCGACGCCTGATCCCATCCCATTATACACCCTGGAAGGTGGCAAATCGACTTCCGGAGAGATTACCTGTTCAACCTGCCATGATCCCCATATCTGGTATGCCAGCGAGGAAGCTGCCGGGCCCGGCAAGAACACCGAGGGCATCATCGTCAACAGTTTTCTCAGAAAGGGCGCCAGAAATGAATTATGTTATGCGTGCCATGGCATAAAAACCCTGTTACTGTATCGATTCTATCATAACGCCAACGAGAAAAAGAGTATCCTGGGGATTTCGATGCCTTCTGCCGACGAAATTGAAAAGTCTAATTCTCAAAGACAACCAGCCGGCGAGTATAATGAGAATGATGGGGTAAAATAATGGGCCGTTTCTGCAGCGCATCACTCTTTTTTCTGGCAGCAACACTCATTTCCTGTTTTTCGCTGGCAATTGCAGCTGAACCACTTTCCGCACCGCCCGGCAGCGGACTGCACCATCCTGATGGGGGCTCGGCCATACCCTCCGCCCCCCTTGAAACCATCGACAATCCCCATGCCATGGCCTGCGACAAATGCCATGTCATGGGCCCGGACGGCAAAGCAGCCAAGGAACTGTTTACCGGCAACGACAGCATCAAACTCTGTGAGGGATGTCACCCTGGCGCCAATCTTCACCCGCTGGGGATTGAGCCGATCAACCAGTTCACCGGACTGGATAAATACACCCTGCCTCTGGGCGCCGGCATCTACCAGGGCAAAATTGTCTGCCTGACCTGCCATTACATCCACCAGGAACAGTTTACCCCTTATCTGCTCAGAGGCGACAATACGACGCACCAGACCATCCGCAACAGTTTATGCTCAACCTGCCATAAGGAACATTTTACCGGCATTTCCCCGCACACCACGGAAACCACCGCATGTATCTTCTGCCATACCGCCAGCCCCGAGAAAAGAAAGAACAAAGGCAAAATGGCGCATGATGAAATCGATGCCGTCTGCATCTTCTGCCACTGGTCGCTCAGAAAAAACCATTACAAGGATCTCGACCCCCTGCCGGATCCTCTTGTCCAGGAACTGATAGACCCGGCAAGCAACCTCCGTCCGGGCCAGATGTACTGTTTAAGCTGCCATACCCATCACGGCAAAGCTGAAGAAAACCATCTGATCACCAAAGAGTACCTGGAGCTTGCGGCAATTTCCCGGAATATCAATCCGCACTGGAAAAACCTGATGTGCATTTCCTGCCACAAGGGCACCCCCTCCAAAGGAAATCCCAATCTCCTCGGCAGCGGCGACCTCAACGAGCTCTGCAACCGCTGTCACAAGTCGGAGTTTGCCAGGGCGGATATTCACCCCGTGGGTCTTACCCCATCAAAACAGGTGAAGCTGCCCACTGACATGCCGCTGCAGGATGGTAAACTCACCTGTGAGACCTGCCACCAGTCCTCTTTGCAGGAAAGCGCCCTGCATATCGATTCGGTCGGCAAGGAAAATCCCAACTTCCTGCGCCGAAGCGGTCTTTCCCGCAATGAATTCTGTTTCCTCTGTCATCTGCAGGAGACCTACCGGCGTCTGAATCCCCATCTGCAGATGGACGAACATGGGCATATCAAAAAAGAAACGTGCCTTTTATGTCATGCATCTCTGCCGGATATCTATCTTTTCGGTCCGAAAAATGTTATATTCATTGTCAAAGACCCCAATGAGTACTGTATCGGATGTCATCCCGGCTTCAGTGATAATCATCCGGCCGGCGGCCGTCATCTGGTAAAGCCTTCGGAAAAAATTTTGAAAGCGCTGGAAACATCGGTGCAAAGGATCGGGGTGGAGTTGCCCCTGTTTGACGGCAAGGTGGTCTGCGCCACCTGCCACAATCCGCACGATGAGGGGGTTATCAAATTCCCCGCCTCGGCTGAAGGGTCGCAACGCCAGAACAAATTGAGGTTAAAGCCCGGGATAACCCAGTGTACCGGATGTCATTGGGATAAAGGATGAGATAGCATGGAGAACGGGCATGGATTCCCCCTCCGCTGTTAATCTGAACAAAAAGACATTTCTGTTACTGACCATTTATCTGCTGTACTCCATGGTGACCCTGTCACCATGCCCCGCCGCTGAAGAAAATCCCGTATTCCCGATTTATGTGGGTTCGCTCGCCTGCAAACCGTGTCATGAGAAGGAGTATGCCAATTTCACTACCTATGCCAAGAAGAGCAACTCCTACAGAAGTATTGAAAGATTGCAGAAAGGCCTGACCGACCTGGACCGCATGAAATGTTATGCCTGCCACACTACCGGCTATGGCAAACCCGGCGGCTTTATCAGCGTTGAAAAAACTCCTCTGTTAAAAAACGCCGGCTGCGAGGTCTGTCACGGGCCGGGCTCGATTCACCTGGAGGACACCAAATCTTCGTCGATCATTGGCCATCCGACCATCAAGATCTGTGATCAATGCCACACCAGCGAGATGATCCAGGCCTTCCAGTTCAGGCCGCTCATTCACGGCGGAGGCCATTGACATGAGCGGCCCCAGCGGCATGATCAAAAAGTTCCTCCATCTGCAGACCCTGCTGACCATCGGCGTCACCATCGTCATGGCCGGGGTCATCTATTTCAGCATTACCAATCAACGGGAGCACATCAGGGAAAGGATGACCACCTACGGCCAGGACATGAAATCACTGGCTTATGGGGGCATTAAACATCCGATGGCGGTGGGCGACAGCCCGTCCATTGAAAAACAGCTTTTTGATATCGGCGATGAACTGGAGAACACGGAAATCGTCATCTGCGATTTCAACCAGCGCATCGTTTTTGCCACCAATAAAGAACGCATCGGCGCCGATGTGTCGACCTTCACCGGCAACCGGGCCACCCTGGCTGCCCTGAGAAACCTGCTGGAAACCGCCATCCCGCCGCGCATCAGCTATTTTGAAGAGGAGCAGGATGGCGTCAATTACCTGGTCACCATCCACAGCATCTATAATGACGAGGAATGCCACCACTGTCACGGCGCCACCCGCAAGGTGCTCGGCGGACTGCTGACCAGGCAGTCCACCGACGCCACCTATCTGGCCATCGCCACCCTGCGTAATCATACCATTATCATCAGCCTCATCGGTGTCGGCCTGCTGATTACCATCATCTACTTTCTGCTGGCCAGACTGGTTACCAGACCGATTACCGTGCTGGCCGCCAAGGCGGAGGAACTGGCCAGGGGGAATCTCTCCGTCTCCGCTCCGGTGCATTCCCCGGGCTCCATCGGCATCCTGGCCGGCAGCTTCAACAGCATGGTGAAAAGCATCAAGGACAAGATTGAATACGCCAACAGCCTCAAGGAGGCCATTGCCGATCCGCTGATCATTGTCGACACCAGCATGGCGGTGACCTTTATGAACGGCGCCTGCGCCCGCCTGACCGGTTACGGCAAAGAGGAAACCGAGGGGAAACTGACCTGCAGGGATATCTTAAACAGCGATATCTGCTGCGAGAATGAGACCTGTGACGCCACCTGCCCCATCAAGAGATGTCTGGTCTCCGGCGAGCCGGTTGAAGATATCAGGATCATCATCACCAACAAGGAAGGCGCCCTCATCCCGGTCATGGCCAGCGCCAGCGCCCTGAAGGATGCCCAGGGCAACATCACGGGAGCGGTGCAGATATTCAGGGATATCAGTGATGTGCTTGAGGCGGAAAGGCTGCGGTATATCCAGAGCATCTCCGAAAGAGAGGAAGAGCAGCGGAAATACCTGGAGTTGCGGGCCGAAAATCTGCTCGCCATCCTGAAACAGGCCTCGGACGGCCATCTGCAGGTGCGGGCCGATTTCCATGACAGCAATGAGGTGATGGACAAAATCGCCTGCCATACCAACCAGATGCTGGATAATCTGGAAAAAATGTACGAAAAGATCTCCTCTCTCAGCAAGGGACTGGAACAGGAAGTGGCGCACCGCACCGTCATGCTGCGGGAAAGAACCCTCATGCTGGAGCGGGCCATCCGCGACCTGCGGGAACTGGACCGGCTGAAATCCGCCTTCCTGGCCAACATGTCCCATGAGCTGAGAACGCCGATGAACTCCATTATCGGCTATACCCAGCTGCTGCTGGACCGCATTGACGGGGAGATAAACGAGGAACAGGAAAAGAGCCTGATCAAGGTGGAGAACAATGCCAAGCATCTGCTGCAGCTGATCAATGACATCCTCGACATGTCGAAAATCGAATCAGGGAAGATCGAACTCGACATCCAGGAAGCCGATTTCACCACCATGCGGGACACCATCAGCACCTTCTTCCAGCCGACGCTTGACGCCAAGGGGCTCTACCTGCATTTTGATTTCGCCGATGATCTCCCCCCGGTGTTCATCGATAAGGACAAGGTGAAGCAGATCTTCACCAATCTGGTGGGCAATGCCGTTAAATTTACCGACCACGGCGGCATCACCATTCACGCCAGGCCTTCCACCCTGGGCATAGCCCCGGGTGAGCCTCCCCTGTTTGTCGAGATATGCGTGGAAGACACCGGCATCGGCATAAAAAAAGATGATATGGCCAAGCTTTTCGACAAATTCACCCAGATAAACGTCTCGGCCAGTCGGCCCTATGAAGGCACCGGGCTTGGTCTCAGTATCGCCAGAGGTCTGGTGGTGCTGCACAAAGGGGTGATCTGGGTGGAGAGTGATTTCGGCAAGGGAAGCCGATTCTTCTTTACCCTGCCGGCCCAGAAGAAGATCATGGAAAAATCCACCGAGCCGATCATCGAGCTGGCCATGGCGGAAAAACTGTCTGCCTACTTTGAGAAGCCCATCGATCTCTTTCTGAAAGAGCCTTTTTATCTCGGCAAACGGGTCAAATGCTGGGAATATGCCCATTGCGGGCAGACAAGCTGCCCGGCATACGGCAACACCGAAAGACGCTGCTGGCTGATCTGCGGAGTTCACTGCAAGGGGGTCGAGGTGGCCAAATATCCCGAGAAGGTGGAGTACTGCAAGGCCTGCGAAATTATCGAAAACCTCGTGGTCGGCGAATTTACGGCCCGGAAGGTGAAAGACGAGGATCTGGCAGGTGACGCAACTGACCGCATCAAAAAAACCATTCTCGTGATTGACGATAACCCGGATGTTATTGAACTGATCAGGAAAAATATCGGGGAGGATTATAACGTCATCGGTCACTATACCGGCGAGGGAGCGGTGGACAAGGCACGGGAGATCAAACCCGTGGCTATTACCCTGGATATCATGATGCCCGGCAAAGACGGCTGGGAGGTGCTGCAGGAATTGAAAAAAGATCCGCTGGTACAGGATATTCCGGTGATCATCCTGTCCATTGTCGATGAAAAGAAAATAGGATTTTCCCTGGGGGCGACCGAATACATGGTCAAACCTATTGATAAGAAAATCCTGCTGCATAAGCTGAAAAACCTGGAGAAACTGACCAGCATCAAAAACATTCTGCTGGTTGACAATGAACCGGGCACATTGCATACCCTGGGCCGCGTTCTCAATGAAAGCGGCTACAAGATAACCAAGGCCTCCAATAGTACAGGAGCAATACAGGCCATCCATGAAAACCAGCCGGACCTGATCGTTCTCAATCTGATGATCAAGCCGGATGAGAGCGGCGCGGATGTCATCGATTATATCAAAACAAATGAATCGGCAAGAAATATCCCCCTCATTCTCATCACCGACAGCGATCTGAGCGAGGAAAAAATCAAAGAACTTGACGGACGGATCAGGGCCACCTTCAATAAAGCCGTGCTGGCGGAAGATGACTTGCTGGAAATCTTAAAAAATACTATTAAAAAGATGTAGATCCTGCGCCAGGTTATTGTCCTCCCATAAGCGGGACAGAGCGGTAACTTCGGCTACCTCTGAGGAACGATATGCAAGCAGATCAACCGGACAGTCGAGAGAAAAAGAAGATCCTGGTGGTTGACGACAACCAGGACAGCCGTGAACTGGTAATGAAAATCCTGGGTAAGAAAAACTACCAGCTGCTGGAAGCATATGACGGCGAAGATGCGCTCAATAAAATCATGACCGAAAAGCCGGATCTGGTGCTGATGGATATCTCCATGCCGAAAATTGACGGCTACGAGGTGACCAGAAGAGTAAAGGCCATGGAGGAATACCAGGATATCCCCATTGTCGCCCTGACGGCCCACGCCATGAAAGGAGACTGTGAAAAGGCATTGGCCGCGGGCTGTAAGGGTTATATCACCAAACCGATCAATATCAGAGAATTCAGTCAGCAGATTAAACAATATTTCCAGTAGCCCTTTTCTCTTTATTCATGACCAAAATGACGAAGATCTTAATAGTTGACGACAACCTCGATACCGTGGAGCTGCTGCGCAAAAGATTGCGCAGCGAGGGGTACGATACAGCTGAAGCCTATGACGGTGAAGAGGGCCTGAAAAAAGTCGGCGAATATGTGCCTGATCTGATCGTTCTTGATGTCATGATGCCGAAAATTGACGGCTATGAGGTATGTAAGAGAATCAAACAGGACGAGTCCCTCAAGCAGATCCCCATTCTGATGCTCAGCGCCAAAAGCCAGGTGCCGGACAAGGTCAAGGGGCTTGATATCGGCGCGGATGATTATATCACCAAACCCTTTGATTTCAAGGAGCTGATGGCCAGGGTCAGAACCCTGCTGTCCCAGAAGATTGAAAGCAAAAAACTGGCGGAAAAGGAAAAGTTTGACGCTCTGGATCATTTTGTCGACGAGGTTTCCCACGAGGTGCGCAATCCGCTGGTGGCCATCGGCGGTTTCGGACGGCGGCTCAGAGACAATCTGCCGGAAGGAACCCAGAATCGCAAATATATTGACATCGTCCTCAAAAACGTTGAGGTGCTGGAAAGGATGGTGCACGAACTCATTGCCCTGAAAGGCGCCACCCTCTGCTATACCGAACCATCCGACCTCAACGAGATCACCATGAATGCCGTGAGCATTTACAAGCATGAGATTGAAAAAAAGAATATCACCCTGATCATGCACTTCATGGAAAATCCGCCCATGATCCATGCAGACCAGGAAAATATCACCATGGCCATCTCCAACCTGATCGAAAATTCCATTGAAGCCATGCTTGGCGAAAAACGGGAGTTGAAAATCTCCACCAGTGTTACGGAGGGTTATTTTGAAATCCAGGTGTCGGATACCGGGAAAGGCATTGAAAAAGATAAACTGAAAAACATCTATGATCCCTTTTTCACCTCCAAAACCTATGGCCCCGGCTTCGGGCTCACCTTTGCCCTGAAAACCATTCAAAGCCACCAGGGCATGATTTCCGTTGAAAGTAAAGTAAACGAAGGGACCACCTTCACCGTCAGGCTGCCCATCAAGGCCATCTCAGGGCAGAAAACGCCTTGAGTTTCAGTAAGCTGCCTCCCCTGTCCGTTTCCATCCCGACTGATAAAAGCCCTTTATGGATTGCCTCTTTGCCTGTAAGATGATTGAGATTTGACCTGCCGGGTTTTGTGGCCGGCCGCCCATGGGGCCGTGTTGCACTGATAATGGCAGCCCATTGAACGACACAAAACAGATGAAGAAAAAGGATTGCTCATTAACCAGCTTTGCCTGGCTGTCCATCGGCGCGGCACTGTTTACCATGGCCTTGAAAACCGTGGCGTATCTGGTGACCGGGTCAGTCGGCCTGCTGTCCGACGCTCTTGAATCCCTGGTCAACCTGGCCGGCGCGCTGATGGCCCTGGCCATGTTGCGGATTGCCGCCCTGCCGGCTGATGACAATCATGCCTACGGCCACACCAAAGCCGAATACTTTGCCAGCGGCGTTGAAGGAACCTTGATCCTTCTTGCCGCGGTCAGCATTGCCGTTGCCGCGACCCAGCGATTGATCACCCCGAAACCCCTGGAACAGATAGGACTGGGCCTGGCGGTGTCAGTGGCCGCCGCTTTGGTCAACCTCTTTGTAGCCTTCATTCTGCTGCGGGCCGGTAAAGTTTATCACTCCATTACCCTGGAAGCCAATGCCCACCACCTGTTGACGGACGTCTGGACCTCAGCCGGGGTACTGCTCGGCGTGGGAGCGGTGAAATTAACCGGCTGGGATCGGCTGGATCCCCTGGTCGCCATCATCGTGGCGGCCAATATCGTCCGGACCGGCATGCAGATCGTGGGCAAATCGGTGCATGGCCTGATGGACACGGCAATACCTCCTGAAGACCTGGAAATTGTCCGGACCACCCTTGAAAAATATACCCGCTCGGGCATTGATTATCACGCCCTGCGCACCCGCCAGTCAGGTTCAAGAAAGTTTGTTTCCTTCCATGTTCTTACCCCCGGCGCCTGGACCATTGACCAGGGCCACCGGCTGGTTGAAAAGATCGAAGCGGATATTCGCCGGGCCCTGCCCAACGTCACGGTCTTCACCCATCTGGAACCCCTGTCTGATCCGGCATCCTGGGCGGATCTGCATCTTGATCGTGTTGAGGAAGACAGTGACCCCGCGGCGCCGCCCGGCGATCAGCAGCCACCGACTTAAGCCCGGCAGACCTCACTTGCCGCCAGCTGATAAAAAAAGAGACACCTGCCTGTCTTCGCTGGAGTATAACAGATAATTATAGTAAGTTATTTTCTATCCACCGCAGTTCCTGTGGCATATGCAGCTGAAAATGCTCAGCGCTGTCACTCTTTTTGGGTATATTCTCACCTAACCATACCCGCCTGAAATGTTTTTGCCATTTCCAACAAGGGACAACGGCAAAAATGGACATCATGTCTGCTGACACCAGACAGACAATCATTCACTTGATGAGGAGAAAGCTATGGCCCATATCACTTTGCAAGGAACCCCCCTGGAAACCATTGGCGAACTGCCCGCCATCGGGACGCAAGCTCCTGCTTTTTCACTGACCAAAACCGATCTGTCGGATTGCACCCTCCAGGATTTCAGTGGGAAAAAAGTTGTGCTGAACATCTTCCCCAGCATTGACACCTCCGTCTGCGCCGCCTCCGTGCGGCGCTTCAACAAGGAGGCCGGGGAAGCAAAAAACAGCGTGGTCCTCTGCATCTCAGCAGACCTGCCCTTTGCCCACAACCGGTTCTGTGAAGCCGAGGGGTTGAAAAACGTTATCCCTCTCTCGGTTTTTCGGGCAGCGGATTTCGGCAGAAATTACGGGGTGACGATCAGCACCGGTCCGATCAAGGGGCTGCTTGCCCGGGCCGTGGTGATCATTGACAAGTCAGGAAAAATCGCCTACACGCAACAGGTTCCGGAAATCACCCAGGAACCTGATTATGAACCGGCCCTGCGGGCGCTTGCCGGCCTGCCGGAATAATCGAGCGGAAATAACCAGCCTCTGACACAACAGATACGCCATTTTCCCCGATTAACAAACAAGCCTGTTGTGTCAGAGTTGATTACCCTGTATTCTTGTCAAGGCCTTTTCATTTCTGCATCAAGCTGTGCTCACCATTTTCCCCAGGATAACCGGGCGTAAGGGGCAAAACCATCATGGAAGAAAATGACAAAAATCTTCTGCAGACGTATGCCTTACTTTCCAGAGCGGCGGCGCGGAAAAAAATATACTCCCTCAAAGCGCTGAAGGAAGACAAACCCCGGACAGCCCACCTCCTCAGGGCGCTCTCCGAGTCTGAAGCGGCTCAAGCCCGCCGTATATTGAATATGATACGGGGCAAGATTGATCCCACAGAAAACTATCTTGCCACGGTATTTACCAAGGAAATTCAAGAGATTCTGGCGCGATACACTGAAGAGATCAAGCAGGCCAAGGCCTTAGGGCTGACTACCGTTGCCAACGCGCTCAGCCAGCTCTTTGATGCGGAAAGAAGACTCACCACCTTCTATGCGTATGATGTGCAGGATATCAGGGTTGCCGAGGATGATCGCTACCATGTCTGTCAATTCTGCGGCTTTGTTGGCAGGTCGCAGCCACCGGACATCTGCCCGGTCTGCGGAGCAAAAAAGGAAACTTTCATGGAAATTCAGTAAAATAAATGGAGTGGTGCGACGATATTATTTTTTTACAACAACTTCACCTTCACTGTTTTGGCGGAAAAAATTTACTGAACTCTTCCGAATTACCCGGATCATCCAGTTCGCCGATCTCGACCAACTGCCTGCTCACTTCCTGGATATTCGCCTCCAGTTTTTCCAAGGCCTCTTTGGAGATGGCTCCTTCCTCTTCAGCCTCAAATCTGATCAGCATCACGCAATTGAGGAAATTATTGACAATATGCTGCACGGTGTGCATGGTTGCCTGGAGGGTACGCAGTCTTGCCTCCCGCAATTCAACCTCCACTCTTCTTTTCTCGATCCTTTCCGTCCAGTTGGACAGCGCCAGGGAAACACAGGTGGCCAGCAGGGAGGAAAAGACAATGGTCATGACATGTGACTCCCAGATGGTGTAATGTCCCTGCAGGAGATAAAACTTGATGACCTGATAGAGCGTCATCACGATTGCCATTAAAATAAACGGGACAAATATTCTTTTCACGTATTTCATCTCTGAAACCTCACCCCCGGCAGCCAAACTCTATTTTGAAACAATAAGCATCTACTCCTCTGCCAGCATGCATTTTGTGAGGGAAACCCTTACACCACCTGCATTACCTGATTTCACCAAAAACGAATAATTTTCGCGGAGGCCTGGGGAATTTGTCTCTGCGCAATTATGCCAATCATCATAGCACTCCCGGCAGGAATCAGCCAGAGACAAAAACCGGAGGGAACCGAGACAAAGCAGGTCGCAATGGCTGTGACGTTTTTGAGGATGCAGGGCAACAGACAAACAAAAAAAGGGATTACGCCTTAGACGCAATCCCTTCTTATTTATGGCGGGGCCGACCGGACTCGAACCGGCGGCCTCCTGCGTGACAGGCAGGCGTTCTAACCAACTGAACTACGACCCCATATATCTTGGTGGGCGGTACAGGGATCGAACCTGTGACCCTCGGCTTGTAAGGCCGATGCTCTCCCAGCTGAGCTAACCGCCCGTGCAAATGATGCGTCTATTTAACAATTACACCCTATATAGTCAAGAGAAAATACCGGGGTAACCCCAAAAAAACAACGGGAAAAATGCAAAGGAAAATCCCAACAAAAACGAGCAAAAGAGGTCAATGGGGAGACACGTTATTTCCTGTTGCCAGCGGCGGCAATGCCGGACACAAACTGTCAGGCGCTTCTGTCTTGAAAAGGGTTTCACCTTCCTTGACAACGATGGCCTTTTCCAGCACCTTGTCCATATGGTCGACAAGTTCAATGCTGAGGCTTTTCAGAATTTTGGGCGGAATTTCCTTGAGATTCCTCTCGTTCAAACTGGGAATCAGCACATGTTTGATATTGCCCCTTTTAGCGGCAAGCAGTTTTTCCGTCAGTCCGCCGATGGGCAGGACACTGCCACGCAGGGTAATTTCTCCGGTCATGGCAATATCTTTGCGCACGGGTTTTTTCAGCAGGGCCGACACCATGGACGTTGCCATGGTGATGCCGGCCGAAGGTCCATCCTTGGGGATCGCCCCCTCAGGAACATGCACATGGATATCAAGTTTCTGATAAAAATCGGCGCTTAAGCCGAGACGGTCAGCCCTGGTCCGCACATAACTGAGCGCAGCCTGAGCGGATTCCTGCATCACGTCACCCAGCTTGCCGGTGATGGTCAGCTTGCCGCTGCCCGGCATCAGCGCTGTTTCAATCTGCAGGAGTTCGCCGCCCACCTCGGTCCAGGCAAGTCCGATGGACAGACCGACCTCATCTTTTTCTTCCGCCTGGCCATAGCGGTATCTGGGCACGCCGAGGTACTTGGCGATGGACTGGGCGGTGATATGATAATTCTTTTTCTTTTTGGCGATCAGGCGGTCCCGGGCGATCTTCCGGCAGATGCTGGCAATGCTTCTCTCCAGATTTCTGACCCCCGCTTCTCTGGTAAAGCGGCGGATAATCTCCAGAATGGCGCCGTCATTAAAAGTGATATCCGTTTCAGCAAAGCCGTTTTCTCTGAGCTGTTTCGGAATGAGAAAGCCCTTGGCGATATACAGCTTATCCTCTTCCGTATACCCGTCAAGCTTGATCACCTCCATCCTGTCCTGCAGCGGCGCGGGTATTGAATGCAGGTTATTGGCGGTGGTGATGAAAAACACATCGGATAGATCATAATCAAGATCAAGATAATGATCGTTAAAGGTGTTATTCTGCTCCGGGTCAAGCACCTCAAGCAGGGCGGAGGATGGATCGCCCCGGAAATCCATGCTCATCTTGTCGATCTCATCAAGACAGAACACCGGATTATTCACCTTGATCTTCTGCAGGGAATGGATGATCTTGCCGGGCAGGGCGCCGATGTAAGTCCTGCGGTGCCCTCTGATCTCCGCCTCGTCCCGCACCCCGCCCAGGGAAATGCGGACAAACTCCCGGCCCATGGCCCGGGCCACTGACTTGCTCAGCGAGGTTTTGCCCACACCGGGCGGACCGACCAGGCAGAGGATCGGCCCTTTGATTTTCTTGACCTGCACCTGCACGGCCAGGTATTCCAATATCCGTTCCTTTGGCTTACCCAGTCCGAAATGATCCTCATTGAGAATCTGCTCCGCCTTTTTGATATCAATCCTGGCCCGGCTCTTCTCCAGCCAGGGCAGGCTGAGAATGGTATCAATATAGTTGCGGACCACGGTTGCCTCGGCGGACATGGGAGGCATCATCTTCAGCTTCTTAAACTCCTGTCTGGCCTTGTCCTTGGCAGCCTTGGTCATCTTCTTCTTTTCGATCTGCTGCTCAAGCTCGGTGAGCTCGGAGCTGACATCATCCTTGCCGCCAGCCATCTCCTTCTGGATGATGCGCATCTGTTCAGCCAGGTAATAATCCTTCTGGGTTTTTTCCATCTTCTTCTTCACCTGGTCGCGGATCTTCTCCTCCAGGGAAGCAATCTCACTCTCTTTATGAATGAGGCTCAGCACCAGCTCCATCCGTTCCAGCAGGCCAATGGTGCTTAAGATCTGCTGTTTTTCCTCCGTATTGACCGGTAGGTGTCCGGCCAGAAAATCAATAAATTTGACCGGATTTTCGATCTTTGCCAGGGATTTGATGACCTCGTTCGGTATCTTTTTGTTATGTTTGGCATACTGCCGGAAAGAGGTTAAAATCTCCCGGATGTAAGCCACCGTGAGGTTATCAGACTGCCTGGCCTCATGAAATTCTTCAACCTCCACGGTGAAATAATCATGGCCCGGCAGAAAGGAAATGATTCTGCCCCGCTGTTTTCCTTCGACCAGCGCCTTGATGGTTCCGTCCGGCAGGCGCAACAGCTGCAGCACCGAGGCAACCGTACCTATCTTATGGACGCCGTTCTCATCAGGGTCGTCAACGGTGGCATCCTTCTGCGTGCTCAAAAAAATGCTGGTACGATTGGACATCGCCTGTTCAAGGGCCTTGATGGATTTGCTGCGTCCCACGACGAGGGGGGCCACCATAAAGGGGAACAAAACGATATCCCGCAAGGGCATCATGGGATAGATATTGGTTTCGGTGTCAGACATAAAGGCAGTTCTATTTTTAAGGTTAAGAGAGAATATTAGGGGTTGACAAACGATACATTCCGACAAGCCGGCAGGTTGCGGGCTGATGCAGGTGAGGCCCGCCGCTGCCGCGTAGCTGAACAACTGCTGTTAATGATACAGGGTCAAATTCGGCTTACATTGTTCGTTACGGCAAGGGACCGAAGCCATTTTCTCGTCGCAGACGATTCGCTCGCGGAGAGCTTTACAGATGTTTTCCGGGGTCAGTGAGAAGTTTTTTTGCCAGCAGGGCATAAACCCTGTTACACAAAGTTTATGCCCCCTGGGGTGCTCTCTTCTATTTTCAACAATCTGCTACACTTTCTCAAGCGCTTTTTTTGGTTTCATTCTCATAAAGGACAACGGGGTAGTCCCCGTTCAGGATCACCTGCTCGCTGATAACGCACTCTTTCACATTCAACTCGGAGGGAAGTTCAAACATGATATCCAGCATGGCCTTTTCCATGACCGAGCGCAACCCTCTGGCCCCGGATTTGCGTTTCATCGCCTCTTTGGCAATGGCGTTCAGGGCGCCCTCGGTGAAACGAAGGCGGATATTCTCAAATTCAAACAGCTTCTCGTACTGTTTGGTCAGGGCGTTTTTCGGCTCGCGCAGGATTCTGACCAGATCCTCTTCCTCCAGCTCTTCCATGGTGGCGATAACCGGCAGACGACCGACCAATTCCGGAATCAGGCCGAACTGCAACAGATCCTCGGGCTGGACGGTGGCCAGCACCTCGCCCATCTTCTTGGTGGTTTTGCCGATCACCTTGGCGCCGAAACCAATGGACTTGGTGCCGGTCCGTCTGGTAATGACCTTTTCCAGGCCGACAAAGGCGCCGCCGCAGATAAACAGGATATTCGAGGTATCAATCCGCACATAGTCCTGCTGGGGGTGCTTTCTGCCGCCTTTGGGCGGCACGCTGGCCACGGTACCTTCAATGATTTTCAGCAGGGCCTGCTGGACGCCTTCACCGGAGACATCCCTGGTGATGGAGGCACTGTCGGATTTCCTGGCGATCTTATCGATCTCGTCGATATAAACAATGCCCCGGCTCGCCCTTTCGATGTCATGGTCTGCCGCCTGCAGCAGATTCACCAGAATGTTTTCCACATCCTCGCCCACGTAACCGGCTTCAGTCAAGGTGGTCGCATCGGCAATGGCAAAGGGAACATTGAGTATCCTGGCCAGGGTCTGGGCCAGCAGGGTCTTGCCGCTGCCGGTCGGACCGATGAGGATGATGTTGCTTTTCTGCAGCTCGACATCACCCTCCTTGTTGGTATATTTGGACTCCACCCGCTTGTAATGATTATGCACTGCAACCGACAGGATGCGTTTGGCCAGGTCCTGACCGATGACGTACTGATCAAGATAGGCCTTGATCTCCCGGGGTTTGAGCACCGCCCCCTCGCCCTGCTCCTCGAGATCGTGGAGCCGGTCTTCACTGACTATCTCATTGCACAGATCGATGCACTCATCGCAGATGTAGACATTGGGCCCGGCAATAAGTTTTCTGACCTCGTCCTGGCTTTTCCCGCAAAAGGAACAGATCACATCAATATCATTATGGTCATCAGCCATAATTATACCTCCTCGTCAACGTTTTCCCGTTTTTCCAGAACTTTGTCAATCAGACCGTATTCCCTGGCCTCCGAGGCGCTCATGAAGTAGTCTCGTTCGGTATCATTGCGGATTTTTTCCAGGGCCTGGCCGGTATGCTGGGCAAGAAGCCTGTTCAGGTCTTCCCGCATACGCAGAATTTCACGGGCATGAATATCGATATCCGAGGCCTGACCCTGGTAGCCGCCCATGGGCTGATGGATCAGAATCCGCGAATTCGGCAGGGCATACCTTTTCCCCTTGGCCCCTGCGGCCAGGAGAAAAGCGCCCATGCTTGCCGCCTGCCCCATGCAGAGTGTGGCGATATCTGATTTAATATACTGCATTGTATCATAAATTGCCAGCCCTGCCGTAACGACGCCGCCCGGCGAGTTGATATAAAAAGTAATATCCTTGTCAGGGTCTTCGGCTTCGAGAAAGAGCAACTGGGCAATGATAACATTGGCCACATCATCGTTCACCGCCCCGCCGAGGAAAATAATTCTTTCCTTCAGCAGACGGGAGTATATATCATAGGCCCGCTCACCTCGCGGGCTCTGCTCGACAACTACCGGGATCAAATTCATTCGGTGGCTCCTGCTTGTGCTGATTCGCTGCCGGCAGTCTGCGCCGGCACTTTCTTAACAACGGCATTTTCGCGTAAGAACTCAAGGATTTTTTCACTGAGAAGTTCATTCATGAAAGGCAACAGCTCGTTGCGGCTGCGGAAATATTTTTTCACCTCGTCAATCGGCATGCCATACTGGGTGGCAATCCTGTCAAAACCCTTGCTGATATCTTCATCGCTCAGTTTGATCTCTTCCGTTTCGGCAATTTTCTTGAGAATGAAATCACCGCGCACCCTTTTGACCGCCGCTTCTTTATACTCATTCACCAGCTTTTCCTGGCTCAGGCCGGCGGATTCGAGAGTGAGGCCCTGTTTCTGCAGGTGATCCTCCAGCTGCTTGATCTGCTCATTCACCTCATAGGCCACCAGCTTGTTCGGTACCTCGAAATCATGGTTGGCCAGAACCTTCATCATAATCTTGTCGGTCAGGTCACCCTGCTGGGCATCGCTTCTCTTTTTCTCTATTTTTTTACGCAGATGCTCCTTCAAGGCGTCAAGGGTGGTGAACTCCTCGCCCACATCCTGGGCGAATTCATCATTGACCTCGGCCAGGACGCGCTCCTTGATTTCCTGTACCTTGATCTGGAATTCCACTTTTTTGCCGGCCAGCACGGGATTGGGAAAAGACGGAGGAAATTCCACCGGACGGCGGGCCTCCTCGCCTTTTTTCAAACCCAGACAGGCGTCCTCGAAATCCTTGCCGTTGCGGCCGGAACCGACTTCAACGGAATAATTGTCCGCTTTCACCTGCTTGAGTGCTTCACCATGCTCATCAAAGCCCTGGAAATCGACAAGCACCAGGTCACCGGCAACAACGCCCCGCTCATCCACATTGCGCAGCGGCGCCAATTCCTTGCGCAGGTTTTCGATCTCCGCGTCAACCGCGGCATCGGTCACGACGACTTCAGGCATCTCCACTTCAATACCCTTATACTGGCCAAGCTCGAACTGCGGCTTTACGTCGATTTCGGCTTCGTAGACAAAGGTGCCGTCATCGGCAAAGGTGTGGCTTTTGATTTCAGGATGTACCACCGGTTTACAATCCGTCTTTTCCAGGGCGTCAAAGTAGGTATCCTGCACCAGTTTCTCTCCAACTTCCATTCTGATCTTTGCGCCGTATCCTTTTTCCAGGACTTTCCGCGGCACCTTGCCCTTTCTGAAACCCTTGATCGACACCTCGGCCTTCAAGTCCTTATAGGCATCTTCGATTTTTCTTGAGACAATGTCTTCCGGAACCACAATCCTCAGGGTTTTGGTGAGGGGGCTTACATCTTCAACGCTGACCTGCATAGGTACCTTCCTTTCTCATATGAAAATTGTATTTGCAGCAGATATGATTAAAAAACACAAAAGGCAAAGGTGCCGAACAAATTTGCCCTTTGCCTCAACCTTATTACGCAAACTCCGACCTGGTGCGAGAGGGGGGATTTGAACCCCCACACACTAAGGCGCTAGATCCTAAGTCTAGTGCGTCTACCAATTCCGCCACTCTCGCGTGGAGGAAAAATAAACAACTTTAGCAATACAGTCAAGACCGGTAAAACTTTTATAATAATATAAGACAGAACAGGCGAGGCGCTATCTTTTTATTTTTCGCTTTGCACTTTGACCCTTTTGAGAGTAAGTTGAACGTCTTTTTATGACTTCGACTCAATCACCATCCTGCAGGCAAATTCGATTTTAAGGATAGAACAATGCCCCTCCAGCATAACAGCAAAGCCGGCTCCTCATTTGCAGCTGACGGACATGCCACGTTAATCGGCAGCATCCCCTTGACCAGTCACGATGAGGCGCTGGAACTGGTGTTCCAGCACACCCCGCATATCCCCCTCTGGCCCCAGTTGCCAGGCAACCGCCTGGAGGGGATGCTGCTGCAGTTCAACGAAGGGCTGCCCTGCCTTGCCGCAGAGGGTGACAAGGTTTTCTTCAACACCGGCTCCGAGCTTTTCGAAGCGGAACAGCTCGCTTTTTTTGAGGAATACCTCGAGGTGGCCGAAGATTTCGCCAAACTGGCCGCTTCCCGTTTCACCGTCAGCCCTTCCCATGCCGCTGGCCTGTACAGGCTG
Source organism: Desulfurivibrio sp. (assembly GCA_003605035.1). Lineage (GTDB taxonomy): Bacteria > Desulfobacterota > Desulfobulbia > Desulfobulbales > SURF-16 > SURF-16. Next base: position 16,350 of record QZKJ01000007.1, on the reverse strand, counting down.
CTGGAAAAGGTGACAAACCGGGAGGACGTCCTGGCCCTGAAGGGGCAGATTACCGGCCCCTTCACCCTGCTCACCGGCCTGGCCGACCAGCATAACCGGGCCGGTTATTATGATCCGCTGCTCCGGGAGATGATCACCAAGGGGCTGGCCATGAAAGCAGCCTGGCAGGTAATTTTCCTGCAAAAGGCGGGCAAGCCGGTCATTGTCTTCATCGATGAGCCGGCCCTGGCGGGTTTGGGCTCCTCATCATTTATCAGCGTTTCCAGAGAGGACATTTCCGCAGACCAGCACGAGATGATCGCGGCGATTCATCAGGCCGGGGGCCTGGCCGGCATTCACGTCTGCGCCAACACCGACTGGGCCCTGCTGCTTTCCCTTGATTTCGACATCCTGAATTTTGACGCCTATGGCTTTTTCGACCGCCTGGTATCGTTTAAAAACGAGATCTACGCCTTTCTGGCCAGCGGCGGCATTATTGCCTGGGGACTTGTTCCCACTTCGGAAAAGGAGCAGATCCTCGCGGAAAGCACGGATTCCCTGGTTGCCCGCTGGGAAGAGCAGGCTGCGCAGCTCGTTAATCATGACTGGGATCTGCCGGCCCTGCTGCGCCGGAGTCTGATTACCCCCAGCTGCGGCACCGGCGCCCTGACCGCGGAGCTGGCGGTACGGGTTCTCGAGTTGACCCGGGGGCTCTCGGAAAGATTACGGGAAAAATATTTGTAGATCCTGGCCTGAAAAACAGGCGGATTATACCATGCGAATCAAACAACGCACCAGGCAAAACTGTGGTGCGAGGCGGAAAGATGGATGAACTGAACCAGATACTGAAACAGAGAAGGAGCAAGGCCGAGGAACTGGTCGAACTGGGCGTTGAGCTCTATGCCAACAATTTCAAACCGACCCATCAGGTAAAGGATGTCCTGCCGGAAAATCCCGATCCTGCCGCCCCCCTGCCGGGCGGCAGCATGTCGCTGGCCGGCAGGATCGTCGCCATGCGCAAATTCGGCAAGGCGACCTTCCTGCACATCCAGGATGAGACCGGCCGTCTGCAGATCTATATCAAACAGGACGTGGTGGGAGAGGAGGTCTATGCCATTTTCAAAAAGCTGGACATCGGTGATATTGCCGGCTTCAAAGGCTCGCTGTTCCGCACCAAGACCGGCGAACCGACCCTGCAGGCCATCTCCTTCCAGCCCATCACCAAATCCCTGCGGCCGCTGCCGGAAAAATTCCATGGCCTGACCGATGTGGAGACCCGCTACCGCCAGCGCTATGTTGATCTCATCGTCAATCCCGAGGTGCGGGACACCTTCCGCAAGCGGGTGGAGATTATCAGGCTGGTCCGCGACTTTCTGGTCAACCGCGGCTTCATGGAGGTGGAAACCCCGATGATGCAGCCCATTGCCGGCGGCGCCACGGCAAAACCCTTCAAGACCCACCATAATGCCCTGGACATGGATCTCTATCTGCGCATCGCCCCGGAACTCTATCTGAAACGCCTGCTGGTGGGCGGCTTTGAAAAGGTCTTTGAGATCAACCGCAATTTCAGAAACGAAGGCCTGTCCACCCGGCACAACCCGGAATTCACCATGCTGGAATTCTACCAGTCCTATGCCACCTACCACGACCTGATGGACCTGACCGAGGAGATGATTTCCTGGATTGCCGCCGAGGTCACCGGCTCCATGCAGATCACCTACCAGGGTGAGGAGATCGATCTGTCCCCGCCCTGGCAAAGATATACCATGGAACAGGCCTTGCGGGAGGTCGCCGGCATCGAGCAGGCCATCCTGAGTGATCCGGAAAAAATCATGCAGCTGGCCAGGGACAGGGGTATTGAGCTGGAGGCCACGGCAGGGCCGGGCAAGGCCAAAACCGAACTTTTTGAACTGCTGGTGGAGGAAAAGCTCACCAACCCGACCTTTATCACCGAATACCCGACCGAGATCTCCCCGCTGGCCAGGAGGAACAAGGATAACCCGGAGGTGACCGACCGTTTCGAACTCTTCATCACCGGCCGGGAAATTGCCAATGCCTTCAGCGAATTAAATGATCCCATCGACCAGCGGCAGCGCCTGGAAAAACAGATTGCCGAGCGGGGTGATGACGAGGAAATCTTCCCGGAACTTGACCGGGATTTTGTCCGGGCCCTGGAATACGGCATGCCGCCGGCGGCGGGGGAAGGCATCGGCATAGACCGGCTGGTCATGCTGCTCACCGATGCGCCCTCCATCCGCGACGTCATTCTCTTTCCCCATCTGCGGCCTGAAAAAGGATAACAACGTGCGTTTTGAAACATTTATCTGTTTCCGCTACCTGAAGGCCAAACGGAAGCAGGGATTTATTTCGCTGATTACCTTTATTTCCGTGGCCGGGGTCGCCGTGGGGGTGATGGCCCTCATCGTGGTGCTGGCTGTCATGGCGGGATTCACCTCCGAGCTGCGCAACAAGATTCTCGGGGTAAACTCCCATATTGTCGTGCAGAAGCTGGGCGGCAGCATCGATGACTACCCTGCCCTGATCGACTCCATTGCGCAGACGCCGGGGGTCAAGTCGGTCACCCCCTATATCTATTCCCAGACCATGATCACCAACGGCAATAACGGCACCGGCATCGTCCTGCGCGGCATTGACCCGGCCAGCGCAACCTCGGTGCTTTCCCTGTCAAGCCAGCTGACCGAAGGCAACATCAGCGGCCTGTCCCGCTCCGAAAAGCAGCCCGGCAGCCCGCCGGGCATCATCATCGGCAAACATCTGGCCCGGCAGCTCAGACTGGCAATGGGCGACCGGGTGCGGCTACTGTCGCCTTCCGGGCCGCTGACCCCGATGGGGGTGATTCCCAAAATAAAAACCTGTGAAATTACGGGAATTTTTGACACAGGCATGTATGAGTATGATTCCTCCCTGGCCTATATTTCCCTGAAAACCGCCCAGCAGTTTCTCGGCATGGGGGATGCCGTGCATGGCATTGAAATCAATGTCAACGACATCTATCAGGCCGAAAACATTGCCACCAGGATTGAGGAGATGCTGGGCCCCGGCTTTGTGGCCAAGGACTGGATGCGCATGAACCAGAATCTCTTTTCCGCCCTGAAACTGGAGAAAACGGCCATGTTCATCATCCTTACCCTGATCGTGCTGGTGGCGGCCTTCAACATCATCAGCACGCTCACCATGGTGGTCATGGAAAAGACCAAGGACATCGCCATCCTCAAATCCATGGGGGCCAGATCCGGCAGCATCCTCCGCATTTTTGTTTATGAGGGCTTGATTATCGGCTGCACCGGCACGGCCATCGGCGTGGCCGGCGGGCTCGGCCTCTGCAAAATTCTCAGCCGTTACCAGTTCATCAAGCTGCCCAGCGATGTCTATCCCATGTCCACCCTGCCGGTGAAGGTCCTGCCCTTTGATGTGACCGCTGTCGCCCTGGCCGCAGTGCTGATCACCTTCCTCGCCACCATTTATCCGTCGTGGCAGGCCTCGCGCGTTGAGCCGGCCGAGGCCCTGCGTTATTAAACCCATGAGAGACACCAGCAGCAGAACACTTGATTTTTCAGCCAGGGGACTGACCAAGTCCTATGGCCAGGGCCCGGACAGGGTGCAGGTGCTCCAGGATCTCGACCTGGACCTCCTGCGGGGCGAGATGGTGGCCATCACCGGGGTTTCCGGCACCGGCAAATCGACGCTTCTCCATATTCTCGGCACCCTGGACAGACCGGACCAGGGCATCCTGACTTACAGGAACGAAGATATCTTCAAACGCGACGACGCCAGCCTGGCCCATTTCCGCAATCAGTCCATCGGCTTTGTTTTCCAGTTTCACCATCTGCTCCCGGAATTTTCCGCGTTGGAAAACACCATCATCCCGGGTCTGATCGCCGGCAGGAAAAAAGAACAACTGTATGACGAGGCAAGCGAACTGCTCAAGAAGGTAGGTCTCGGCCACCGGCTGGAACACCGGATCGGCGAATTGTCCGGCGGGGAACAGCAGCGGGTGGCCATTGCCAGGGCCATTATCATGAAACCCGCCCTGCTGCTGGCCGATGAACCGACCGGCAATCTTGACCCCAAGACGGGGGAAAAGGTATTTCATCTGATCCGGGACATGAATCATGATTTCGGACTGACCACGGTGATGGTCACCCATAATTACGCCCTGGCCAACCAGATGGACCGCTGTCTGACCTTGCTCAACGGCAGGCTGGTCGCGGCTGATCACGGAGGACTCGTGGCCTGAAACGAACTTGCGGCCGGAAAGGAAAAGCGGCCGGCACCTGGTCCTGCTGTTGGCATTTTGCCGGAAAATGATGCGGCTGCCGCATCGTATTAATTTTTTAATGGCAACTCTCTTTATTATTTATTAACTTTCAATAGTTATACTTTTACGTTATGTAAATGAAACAGGATCGGCAAAAAGGCGGCCGCTGCGGCAGTTTTCCCCTATCCTGACGAAGAGGCTTTCTTCTTTTATTCCCTACTCTATTGCGAAGACTTGCTATGCATATAACCCGTTTATCCCTGCGCCTGCTTATCCCGTTTTTTATTCTTGCCTTCCTGCTGCCTTTTTCCTCCGGCGGCCACGCCGCGGATGCCGTTCCTGAAGGTGAGACCACGGCCAACACTGTTTTTCTGCCGTTTAAAATCAACACCAGCGGCGATCCCGGGCAGCTCGCCGCCAGGAGCGACCAGATCCTCTCTGCCAACGTGACCGGCCGCGGGCAGAAATTTCTGGATCGCGCCCAGGTGACGGCGCAGATTGATTATGGCGCGCTCTTCCCGCCGCCGCCGGAAAAAATCCGGCCGCTGCTCCCGGAGGGCACTTTCGAGTATGTCGTCTTCGGCAGCATCACCCAGCTCGGCAGAAAATTAAGCGTCGACATCCAGATTGTCGATCTGCTGGACGCCACATCCTCCCGTTCCTTCTATCAGCAGGCGGAAAGCGTCGAGGAACTGGCCATCGTCCTCGACACCCTGGTGGGTAAGGTGCTTTCCTACACCGGCCGGCTTTACCGCATTGCCAAGATAGAAATCAGCGGCAACACCCGCATCGACTCCGGCGCCATCCTCAAGCATATCAAGAACCGGGCCGGCGACCGCTATAACCAGGCGCAGCTCAGGGATGACCTGAAGAGTATTTACAAGATGGGTTATTTTGACGATGTCCAGATCAACGTGGACAACACCGAGGAAGGCAAGGTGGTGACCTTTTCCGTGAAGGAAAAAGAGGTTATCGCCAGCGTCACCATCACCGGCGAAAAAAATCTCGAGGCTGACGACGTCAAAGAGGTCATCACCGTCACGGCAAACACCATCATCAATCCCCAGGAGGTCTTGACCTCCGCGGAAAATATCCGCAAGCTCTACAAGGAAAAAGGATACTACGACACCGAAGTCACCACCAAACTCACTTACCCTGACAAGGACCGGGTCAATATCCTGTTCGAGATCAAGGAAGGGGATAAAATATACGTCAAGGAAATCATCATCCACGGCAACAACACCTTTACCAACGATGAAATTGAAAAGATTCTTTCAACCTCAACCAAAGGCTGGTTCTCCTGGTTCACCGATTCCGGCCTGCTGAAAAGAGATATTTTACAGCAGGACGCCTCCCGCATCGGCGCCTTTTACCAGAATCACGGCTTCGTCGATGTCCAGGTGGGCGACCCCGTAGTGGAGAAAAAAGGCGAATGGCTGTACGTGACCTTCAACATCACCGAAGGCGACCGCTACAAGGTGGGCGTCCTCGATATCACCGGTGAGCTGATTGAGAATAAAGCGACCTTTGTGGAGATGACCGCTATCGGCGAGGAAAAATATTTCAATCGCCAGGTGCTGCGCGATGATGTGCTGAAAATTTCCGATTACTACGCCTCAAAAGGCTACGCCTTTGCCGAGGTAGATCCGCAGATCACCAAGAACAGCGAAGAAAAACGGGTTGATCTCAACATCGCCATCAGCAAAGGAGATCTGGTCCACATCAACCGGGTCATTATCAAGGGAAACACCAAAACCAGGGACAAGGTCATCCGCCGGGCCATCTCCGTTGACGAGGACAGCATTTATGACGCAACCGCCCTGAAAAAGAGCACCGAGCGGCTGCAGCAGCTCGATTTCTTCGAGGACGTCAATATTACCCCTGAACCGACCGAGGAAGACAACCTGATGGATGTCATCGTGGACCTGAAGGAGAAATCCACCGGCACCTTCAGCATCGGCGCCGGCTTCAGCTCCGCCGATGGTCTGCTGTTCATGTCGGACATCACTCAGCACAACTTTCTCGGCCGCGGCCAGGCGGTGACCCTGCAGGCCAACGTCGGCGGCAAAACAACCCATTACAATTTCAGCTTTACCGAACCCCATCTCAATGACTCCAAGCTCTCCTTCGGCTTTGACGTGTACCACTGGACGCGGGATTACGACGACTATGACAAACAGTCCATCGGCACGGCGATCCGGCTCGGCTACCCCATCTGGGAGAGATGGACGGTGTGGGGCAGCTGGGGTTATGACGACTCGGAACTCTCCGAGGTCAGCCCCAATGCCTCGCAGTACATCAAGGACTCCATGGACATCAACATCACCCACTCGGTGACCCTGGGCCTTTCCCGCGACAGCAGAAACCGCCGCTATAATCCCACCAAGGGGTCGCTGAATTCCGTGTCCGTTGAGAAAGCCGGTTCCGTGCTGGGCGGCGACAGCGCCTTTACCAAATATGAAGGAACGACCAGCTGGTATTTCCCCTATCGCTGGGATACGGTGGTCCATGTCCGGGGCGCCGCCGGCTATGTCACCGAGGATGAGGGCGGCAAGCTGCCTGTTTACGAAAAATTTTATCTGGGCGGTCTGAGCAGCATGCGCGGTTTTGAAAATTACGGCATCAGCCCGCGTGACCCGCGAACCGGTGAAAAAATAGGCGGCGAGAAGATGGCCTACGCCAACTTCGAGTATATCTTCCCCCTGGTCAAGGATATCGGCCTCAATGGCCTGGTCTTCTATGATATCGGCAATGTCGTTCGTGACTCGGAGGATCTGGGGGAGGAACTTCGCTCCAGCGTCGGCTTCGGCTTCCGCTGGCTGTCACCCATGGGTCCCCTGCGGCTGGAATGGGGGTATAACATTGATCCCAAGGATGATGAAGACCAGAGCCTCTGGGATTTCAGCATCGGAGGGCAGTTCTAGTCAGTTCTAACCCTCGTCGCTTTCCAGTGCCCAGGAAAGCAGGCTGATTCACCTCAATGACCTCCCGCCATGGCAGTGAAAGCTGCCATGGCGTTTTTATTATGCAGCAATTATTCACCATCCTTCAGGAAAACCTTAAAGAAACCCTGCACCTCACCGGCCTGAGGCCTTCGGCTGCCGCCATGCTGGCCGCCCGGACCGCCGCAGGAACCGGCCGGTCCGTGCTCTTCATCGTCCCCTCGGAGTCCATGCTGGCCGGCATGGAACAGGACCTGAACCTTTTCTCCTCCCTGCCCGTGCTCTGTTATCCGGGTTATGAGATCCCGCCCTACACCCCTCTTTCCCCGGACAGCTCCACCACCGCTGCCCGGCTGGCCACCCTTTACCGGGTGCTGGCCAACCAGGGCCCGTTCATCCTGCTATCCTCCAGTGAGGCCTTGCTGCGCCGCATCCTGCCGGTAAACATCCTTGATAAGCTGGCCGACCTGGTCATCCGGGGTGAGGAGACGGATCAGCGCGTCCTGGTGCAATCTCTGGTCAGCAAAGGCTATGAGCAGGTTTCCCTGGTGCAGAATAGCGGCGAGTTTGCCGTGCGCGGCGGCATTGTCGATCTCTATCCGCCCCCCTTTGCCGCAGGTGAGGCAGCCATTGACGCCCCGGTCAGGCTGGATTTTTTCGGGGAAACCGTTGAATCGATCCGCTACTTCGACCCGATAACCCAGCGCTCGATTAAAGAAGTTGACGAGGCGATTTTCCTGCCGGTCAGCGACACCCTGTTCCCGGATCCGGCCAGCCCTGACTGCCGGAAAATTCTGGCCGCCTTTGACCTGGAGGGGAAACAGCGCAACTGGGATCACCAGCAGCAAAACACCATCAGGGAAAAGATCAGGAATCGCACCCCGTTTCCCGGCATTGAGTTTTTCCTGCCGCTTTTTTACGAAAAACTCTCCGCCCCCACGGATATTCTGCCTGAAAATACCCTGGTCTTTTCCTATGCGCCGGAGGAGTCTTCCCAGTCCATCCAGCTGATCTGGGAACGGATCAGCAGAAATTATCAGGAGGCGTCCAGCGCCAGTACCCCCGCCCTGTCGCCGGATTCCCTCTTTCTGGCGGAAACGGAACTGGCCGGCAGGCTTCATCTTTTCAGCCAGATCCATCTGCACGATTTTGCCTCTCTGCAGCCAGCCCGGGAGCAGACGCTGGCCATCCAGACCGGCAACCATCTGCTGCTCAAGCAGCAGCTGGAGCTGTCCCGCCAAAAAGAGGGCTTTATCGCCCCGCTGGTCAAGCAGATCAGCGAATGGCAGCAGAACGGCGACAAGGTCGTGCTGGCCTGCCGGACGGAAAGACATGCCCTGCATCTGGCTGAGATGCTTTCCCATTACGACCTGGACCTGCGGCAACAAAATGCGCCGCTGCGGCTGGAGCAGGCCGGGGCGGCTTATGTAACCCTGGTTACCTCCCCATTAAGCGCCGGCTTTGATCTGCCGCTGGAAGGTCTGCATGTCCTGTCGGAAAATGAGCTGTTCGGCGAAAAACGGCTCGGCTCCAGAAAAAGGAAAAAACATGGCCGGCCGGCGGAAAGCGTCCGTTTTGACGAACTGCACCCGGATGATTTTGTGGTGCATGTTGATCACGGCATCGGCGTCTTCAACGGCATCATCAATATGTCACTCAACGGGGTGGCCAACGATTACCTGCAGATCACCTATGAGGGCAACGACAAGCTCTACGTGCCGGTCGACCGTTTAAACACCATCAGCAAGTACCAGGGCATTTCGGACAAGGAACCGAAGGTCAACAAACTCGGCGGCAAACTCTGGATAAAAACCAAGCAGAAGGTGACCGAAGCGGTCTGGAAGGTGGCCCAGGAACTGCTCGATATCTATGCCAGACGCAAGCTGGCCACAGGACATGCCTTCAGCCGGCCTGATCCGCTGTTTAATGAGCTTGAAGAATCGTTCCCTTTTGAGGAAACCTCCGGTCAGCTCAAGGCGATCAACGACGTCATCAGCGATCTCTCCTCCGAACAGTCCATGGACCGGCTGGTCTGCGGCGATGTCGGCTACGGCAAGACCGAGGTGGCCGTGCGCGCCGCCTTCAAGGTGATTGAGGATGGCTTTCAGGTGGCCATGCTGGTCCCCACCACCGTGCTGGCCGAACAGCACCTTGAGTCCTTCAGGGAACGCTTCGCCGGCTTTCCGGTCCAGGTTGAGTGCCTGAACCGCTTCCGCAGCGACCGGGAGCAGAAGCAGGTAGTCAAGGATCTGGCGGAGGGCAGGGTTGACATGGTGATCGGCACCCACCGCATTCTCTCCAGGGATGTGGTTTTCAAACGGATCGGGCTCTTGATCATCGACGAGGAGCACCGCTTCGGCGTGGCTCATAAGGAAAGGATCAAGAAGCTGAAAAGCAGCGTGGATGTGCTGACCCTGACCGCCACCCCTATCCCCCGCACCCTGCAGCTCTCCCTGCTCGGCATCAGGGATCTCTCCGTCATCAGTTCCCCGCCCAGTCAGCGGCGGGCGGTCAAGACCTTTGTGGCCAAGCATGACGACCTGGTCATCAAGGAGGCGGTCATCAAGGAACTGCAGCGCAAGGGCCAGGTTTTCATTGTCCACAACCGGGTGCAGTCCATCCACGAAACCGCCCTGCGCGTGCAGAAGCTGGTGCCCCAGGCAAAAATCGCCGTGGCCCATGGCCAGATGCCGGGCAGGCAGCTCGAAGATATCATGGTCCGCTTTGTCAAAAAGGAAGTGGATGTGCTGGTCTGCACCACCATTATTGAATCGGGCCTTGACATCCCCAATGCCAACACCATCATCATCACCCGCGCCGACCGCTTCGGTCTGGCTGAAATATACCAGCTGCGCGGCAGGGTGGGCCGCAGCAGCGAGCAGGCCTATGCCTATCTGCTGGTCCCCTCCCTGGACGGTCTGTCCAGGGACGCCCGGCAGCGACTGCGCGCCCTGATGGATTACAATGAACTGGGCGGCGGCTTCAAACTGGCCATGAGCGATCTGCAGATCAGAGGGGGCGGCAGCATTCTCGGCAAATCCCAGAGCGGCAATATCGCCGCGGTGGGCTATGATCTCTACCTTGATCTGCTGCAGAAGACGGTTGAAGATCTGAAGAGAAGGGGCAGGGACGGGGAACTCTCCCTGGAAGAGATTGAGGTGGAGCCTGAAATCAATCTGGGCATCTCCGCCTTTATTCCCGATCATTACATAGCCGACAGTGATCAGCGCTATATCGCCTACCGGAAAATCACCAGTATCAGAGACGAGCTTGAACTGGAAGACCTGCAGGATGAGCTGCATGACAGGTATGGTGAAATCCCGGAGGAAACGGCGAACCTGCTGCGCGTCATCACCATCAAGTTTTCCCTGCGCCAGTTGAAAATCTGCAAACTTGAACGGGGAGCGGGCGGTCTGGTCTTTACCTTTCTCAACCAGACCCCGGTGCAGCCGGAAAAGATTCTGGCCATTGTCAGCAAAAGCAAAAACAGGACGCGCTTTACCCCGGACGGCAAGCTCGTGGTCCCCGCGCAGACGGCAAGCAATGATTCTCTTTTCGCGGAAATTAAAAAAGTCTTGCAGGCCCTCGCTTAGTATCGTAAATATTAGAACTTGACGTTGTGTTTCACCATCCGCATCATGGCGGAGACATCCTGCACTGATTGGTTCCCATGTTTAAAAAAATAGTTTTCCCGATGATATCCGGCGAGGTCCGTTTAACCGCTGCGCTTTTTTTCCTGCTCGCAGGCCTCGCGGTCTCTACTGCTGTCCTTGCCGGAGAGCTTGTCGACCGGGTTGTCGCCGTGGTAAACGATGATGTCATCACCCTCTCCGAGCTTGAGGAAGAAGCGGCCCCGGCCTTTGCCAGAATCAGGGCGGAAGCCCCGCCGGAGGAGGTGGATGCCGCCATCAGTAAAGCGCGCCTGGAGCTGCTGCGCAGCATGATTGACCACAGACTGCTGCTCCAGCGGGCGGCCAAGCGGCAGATCGAGGTTTCCGATGCGGATCTCGATGCCGCCATTGACCGGATCATGGAACAGAACAACCTCACCGTGGAACAGTTCCGGGAACAGCTGGCAACCATGGGGGTATCCGAGGAAAAATATCGCACCTCGCTGCGTGATCAGATTCTCCGCTCCAGACTGCTCAGCTTCGAAATCCGCTCCAAGGTGGTGATCACCAATGAGCAGATCGAGGCTTACTACCGGGAAAAATACCTGCAGGGCAACGCCGAGGAAGGGTACCACATCCTGCAGTTTGGCAGCGGCTGGGCCGAGACGGGCCGTTCCGCTTCAAAGGAAGAGGCGTTGAAACGGGCGGAGCAGCTGCGCGAAATGGTCATGGCCGGCGAGAACTTCAACGAAATCGCGAAAAATTATTCAGACCTGCCTTCCGGGGTGGATGGGGGCGATATCGGCACTTTCAAGAAAAATGAACTGGCGGACTACATGTGGCAGGCTATCAAAGACCTGCATCCCGGCGAAGTAAGCCCCGTTATCGAAACCCCGGTGGGATTCCAGTTCTTCAAGCTCCTGTCCCAGAGCAGCGACGGCGTCATTGCCCAGGCCCCCCTGGAAAATGTCAGGGAAGAAATCAGGGCAACTCTTTACGATCAGGAACTGAAGAAGAAATTTGAATACTGGGTCAAGGAATTACGTGAAAATTCTTATGTAAAAGAACTCCTCTGATCTCTCACTATCATTCGACAGGATGGTGGTCTCCAAAAAGTCTCATTATTCCCTGCAAAAGGATTACAGCCCGATGGCACAAGATTCCCCCACTAACCGGCCCAAAATCAACGACCCGGCCGATATCGATTCCGCACACTCTCTGGGCAGCTATCTGCAGCGTGAACGGCTGAAAAAACAGTTCAGCCTGGAGGAGGTCGCGGAGCAGACCTGCATCAACCTCGGCACCCTGCAGGCTATTGAAAACAATGACCGCAGCAAAATGCCGGCCGAGGTGTTTTCCAGGGGATTTATCAAGCTCTATGCCAAATTTCTCGGTCTTGACCAGCAGGAAGTGCTCGAACGTTATGAGCGGGAAATGGCCCAGTCCGAGGAAGAAAATATCCGAAATCATGATGTCTTCTACAATGAAAAACTGGCGGAATCTTCATCTTTTCTCAGCCTGCGCAAAATCGTCTTTCTGCTTATTCTGTTCGCGCTGATCGCCCTCGGCTATTACCTTTTTCTCTATTCGGAATCGCCCTCCTACCGTCACTCATCTTTCTCCCTGGGCTCCGGCAATCTGTCATCACAGATCAATGAGAAATTTGAAGCTGTGCAGACCACTCCCCCAGCCCAGACCCAGTATCCTGCCCCGGCAGGAGGGGGAGCGTACCCTTCGACAACCTCCCCCGCTGCCGGGCAGCCGGCGGACGCCACCGGCGGTCAGAACCCGCCGGCCTCTTCCTATACCACCAATGAGCAGGCCCTGCCGCCGGCACTGTCTCCCCAGGCTGGAGAACCCTCCCCGGCAAACCCCTTCCCGGCCAGTGGGGAAAAACAGGATACACCGCCGCCTGCCCGGTAATGTCTTTTCTGCAATCCCGCGCCATAGTCCTGAAGGTCACGGACTATGGCGAATCAGATAAGATTGTCATCTGCTACACCCAGCATTTCGGCAAACTGAAGGCCATCGCCAAGGGCGCCAAACGAAGCAAAAAACGATTTGTCAACAAGCTCGAATTCTTTTCCCTGCTGGATATCACCATTGTCCCCGGCCGGTTTTCCAGCCTGGGCCGGATCGACAACGCCAGTCTGGTCAACCCCTTCCCCCCGCTGCGTGAAAATTATCATTGTTACACCGCCGCCATGCTGGTCTGCGAATTAGTTGACCAGTGGACCAGGGAAAACGACAGCGACGAACCTCTTTTCCAGCTGCTCTGCTGGTGTCTCCACCAACTGGCAACCAGGGACAGCCTGGCGGAAACCGTGATTTTTTTTCAGATCAAGATGCTCGATCTTCTTGGCATGGGGCTTATGCTGGAACATTGCCTGGTTTGCGGCACGCTGGATCCCGCCGCCCCTGCCTATTATTTCAGCCCGGCGCAAAGCGGCATCATCTGTTCCCGCTGCCGGACCAGTGATACCGGCTTGATCCCCCTGTCAATGGCTGCCATCAAAAGCATGCAGATGGCCAGATCCCTGCCGCTGGCCAGACTCCATCGCCTGAAGATCTCCGGGAAATCGCTCAGCGAAGCGGCCACGGCTCTCAGGCTCTACGGCAATTTTCAGCTGCAACGGGAAATCCATTCCTGGAAACAATTCCATCTGGTCTGAAAGACCGGCCTGATCTCGTCAGTTCCTTGTCAGGTCGGGCATTTCCCTTCCATCATCATTTTCTTACAGCATCTTACACAAATAAATCTTCGCAGCAGCAAAAAAATCACTTTGCCCTCCAGCGGCATTTTCATATAACTATGAATACTGACATGCATTTTCTCAGGTGTTTCATTTTCAGCCAGAACAACCCAGTAAATCTACCTATTGATTTTTTGCGGAAAAGCTCGTATCACCGCAACTTGTGCCGCACGGAATGTTATTGTCTTGATTTCTCGGGAATTGAGCTTGATAACAGAGCGTCAGGCGGCCTCTTCTGTTTTGTCTTGCCGCTCATCTCAGGTTCACAGTTGTACAGCAAAAAATGACAACGGGGTGAATGAATGAAAAAAGATTTAAAACAGTACTGGAAAATAAATCTTGCACTGATGGTGGTCCTGCTTGCCATCTGGGCAACTGTTTCCTACGGTTGCGGGATCCTCTTTGTCGAGCAGTTGAATGCCATTAAAATTGCCGGCTTTCCGCTTGGCTTCTGGTTTGCCCAGCAGGGCGCCATCTATGTCTTTGTGGCCCTTATCTTCATTTACTACCTTATCATGAAGAAAGTTGACGAGGAGTTTGACGTTCACGAATAAAGGGTCCAGTCAAGGCAACATGGCAATATTCTCCGAGAAATAGGCTGTTCGAGACCTCATTCCCACCGGTCCGCGCAAAAGGCAGCTGCTGAATACTTCTGAAGAATCCATACAGGAGAAATGAGAATGTCAATTCTGACATGGACTTACCTGCTGGTTGGCATCAGCTTCTTCCTTTATCTCAGCATAGCCTGGCTCACCAGGGTCAAGACAACCAGCGGATTTTATGTTGCCGGCGGCGGGGTTTCACCGCTGGCCAACGGCATGGCAACAGCTGCCGACTGGATGAGCGCGGCCTCTTTCATTTCCATGGCCGGCATGATCTCCTTCATGGGGTATACAGGGTCGATCTATGTGCTCGGCTGGACCGGCGGCTATGTGCTGCTGGCCCTGCTGCTGGCGCCCTACTTACGGAAATTCGGCAAATTCACTGTGCCGGACTTTGTCGGCGACCGCTACTATTCGGGCATTGCCCGTTTTGTCGCCCTTATCTGCGCCATCTTTGTGTCGTTTACCTATGTGGCCGGCCAGATGCGCGGCGTCGGCATCATTTTCAGCCGTTTTCTTGAAGTGGACGTCAACACCGGTGTTCTCATCGGCATGGCCATCGTTTTCTTCTACTCCGCCCTGGGCGGCATGAAGGGCATCACCTATACCCAGGTGGCCCAGTACCTGGTGCTGATTATTGCCTATCTTATCCCCGCTTTCGCCATTTCCTTCAAAATTACCGGCAATTTCCTGCCGCATCTCGGCTTTGGCTCCACCATTGCTGAAGGCGCCGATGCCGGCAAATATCTGCTGGATGTCCTCAACCAGTTAAACACCGATCTGGGTTTTTCTGAATATACCAAGGCCTTCGGCGAGGACAGCAAACCCATGCTGGACGTTTTCTGCATCACCATGGCGCTGATGGTCGGCACCGCGGGCCTGCCCCATGTCATCATCCGCTTCTACACGGTGCCGAGTGTGCGCGCCGCCCGCCTCAGCGCCGGCTACGCCCTGTTTTTTATCGCCCTGCTCTATACCACTGCCCCGGCGATCGCCTCCTTTGCCCGCTACAACATGCTCAACTCCATCAGCGGCATCGAATATTCCAAAGCTCCTTCCTGGTTTAAAAACTGGGAAAAAACAGGCCTGATTGCCTGGGCGGACAAAAACCAGAACGGCATTATTGAATATTTCCCTGGTGAGCCCTTCATTGACAAACCATCCTTTACCGGGGAAAAAGGCTCCTACGGCCAGGAACTCCTGGCCAACAGCCCCACCGACAACAAGAACGAGCTGTACATTGATAACGATATCATGGTGCTGGCAAACCCGGAAATCGCCAATCTCCCTCCCTGGGTTATCGCCCTGGTTGCTGCCGGTGCTTTTGCCGCTGCCCTGTCAACCGCTTCCGGTCTGCTGCTGGTCATCTCCTCATCCATCTCCCATGATCTCTACTACCGGCTCATCAACCGCAACGCCTCCGAGAAACAGAGATTGATGGTTGGCCGGATCATGATCGGCCTGGCCGTGTGCGTGGCCGGCTACTTCGGCATCAATCCCCCGGGCTTTGTGGCCCAGGTGGTCGCCTTTGCCTTCGGTCTGGCCGCTTCATCGTTCTTCCCGGTTGTGGTTCTCGGCATTTTCTGCAAAAGGGCAAATCGTGAAGGGGCAATCTGCGGGATGATCGCCGGTATTTCCTTTACCATTTACTATATTGTCAATATCAAGTTCCTGGGCGGCACGGCCTGGCTCCTCGGCATCAGCGCTGAAGGGATCGGCACCGTCGGCATGCTCATCAATTTCATGGTGACCCTGCTTGTCTCCTCTATTACCGCTCCGCCGCCCAGCGAGGTGCAGGACATGGTGGAAAACATCCGCTTCCCCAGGGGAGCCGGCGCCAGCATCGAGCACTGAGAGTTCGCCAATATGCCCTGAGAGCAACCGCTGATAGCTGCGACAGAAACGTGCAGCAGGTTGCCGCGCCTCTGCTCTCCGGACCAGAGAATCTGCCGGAAAACAGCAAATCCCCCTTGTATCCAGCTTTTTTCCATGTTAGACATGGACCTTAACTTCAGAACTCCTGATGTCGTGACGCAATTTCAATAGGTTATGCCACCATCAGGGATTTTGTCCTGTTACAGGCAAAGTGCCTGATATGGTTGTTATTTGTCAATAGCAAACAGGTACCCAATGCCCCTTTTATGTGGGGGTGATTAAACATCCTTGAGTGCATTGTCAGAGGCG
>QZKJ01000053.1 GCA_003605035.1 Desulfurivibrio sp. | reverse complement strand
GGATCTTGTTGATGCAACGCGGGAGGTAGCCGAGTTTTCGGCCGGCCAGGGCGATTTTCAAGAAATTTCGGCGGTTCATCGGTTTGCCTCCTGCGGGGAATGTGCAAGCGTGCAAGCGTTTCAGCGTTTCCAGCGATCAAACGTTCAAGCGTTGGAACGCTCCCACGCTGACACCGCCACTTCCCCATCCTACCACCCTCACTGTGTCAACCGATGTCATACCTCGTAAATTTTCGTCATTTTTTTGATCTCGTCGCTCACCAGTTCCCGCAGCTCCGGCGGGGCAACCACCCGCACCTCGGCCCCGTGGCTTAATATCTTTTTCACCAGTTCCCGGAAATCGGCCACGGAAAAGCGCAGCAGCAGGCTGCCGTCGGCTTCCGACGTTGTCTGCTGCTCCGGGTGCCAGATCTGCTCGCCCACCCAGGCCGCGGCCTGCGGGGAAAAGCGCAGCACGGCCTCAACCGGGTCCGCGCCCTGCATGATGCCGAAATGGCGGCGGGTATATTCCTTGAGCGACGGCAGATCGGCAGGCAGGTCAATGCGCTCGGCGGAGGGGGCCATGGTTCGGATGCGCGACAGGGCAAAGTCCCGGATAGCGCCGCTTGCAGCGCACCAGGCCAGCAGATGCCAGCTGCCCATGTAATGCATGAGATGCAGGGGCCGGACATGGCGGGTGGATGTTTTGCCGGAGTGAGGTGAGCGATAAGTAATGCGCAGGGACGAATCGTCGAACAGGGCCTGGACCGCCTGGCGGAAACACCAGTCATCCACCTGGGAGTACTCGATATTCTTGACGGAGACCCGCTCGCCGACCTCTTCGAGGCAGGATTCCTTCTTTTTGCCGACCACGCCGAGGACCCGGCCGATCAGCCGGCACAGATCGTCCTTGAAGCTGTGGTCGGGGATGGTGGAGGCCAGGCGGATGGCCAGGGCAAGGGCCAGGATATTGGTTTCGCTGAACCAGTAGCCCGGCAGTTCAAAGGAATCATCGGTGTAGAAATAACCGCGCCGGCGGCGGTCAAATGCCAGCGGCGCACCCAGGTGATCCCGCATGAAATCGATATCCCGCTGGGCGGTGCGGCGCGAGATCTCATACTCCTCGGCCAACCGTGCCGCATTGGGGTGGCAACCGGCCTTGATCCGGCCATGAAACCAGCAGAACCGCTCGTATTTCAGCCGGTCGGACATCTCCCCCTCCTTTTCATCCGGTAGACATGATTTTCCGAAAACAGTCCTCCGCAGATAGCCTGACCATTGGCCACCTTACTCTCTCTTGCGGTTACCGGCCACCGAAAACAAGTGAGAAGAAAAAAGATTCAGCTTCAATGAGGCGGGGCAGTTCTGCCCCGGAAAACCGCCGCCGCGCGGGGCCATATTGATCGTGCTGTGACGGCGGTTGTTGCGAGAGGTGGAGGGAGAGATTCCCCTTGCCCGATTACCAATTTCGCCCATCCCGGCAACATTTAACCATTTGCATTACTGATCCGATATGGTAGCACATGTTCAAGCATATGCTTTGTTAAAGGGGGTTGTCATGCAAACCGATCGGCATATTCGTCTGTTCAGAAACGGCGCAAATCAGGCCCTCCGCATACCTCGTGATCTTGAACTGCCGGGCAATGAAGCCGTGATCCGCAAGGAAGGGGACCGCCTCGTAGTTGAGGCCGTAAAGAAGCCGTCTCTGCTGGCGCTGCTTGCCACATTAAGTCCTCTCGATGAAGAGTTTCCTGATGTGGAAGACCCTCCCGTAAATGATGGTGATGTGGTGTTTTGATATGGGCCAGTCCAGATATCTGCTCGATACGAACATTCTGTCTCATCTTGTCAAAACGCCATCAGGAATCGTTACGCGCAGGATCGCCACTGTGGGTGAAGATACAGTATGCACCAGCATAGTTGTCGCTTGTGAACTCCGTTTTGGGGCTGCAAAAAAAGGCTCAACAAGACTTACCCTTCAACTGGAAAAAATTTTATCCGCCATGACAATTTTGTCTCTGGAAGAACCGGTTGACCACCATTACGCGGAAATCCACACCCATCTGCATCACATCGGCCAGCCCATCGGCCATAACGCCTTGCTTATCGCGCCCATGCCAGAGCCCTCGATCTCATCATGGTAACCCATAATGAGGGTGAATTTTCCCGTGTACCCGGATTGACCGTCGAAAACTGGCTCATTTAACAAAGCGCCACTCTTACTCTGTCACAATTTTTTCCCATTTCCGCAGGAATAATATGGTCATTGACATGGTCATGTTCATGATCTAGTATTAAATCATGATCACCATGAACATCAATGAAGCAAAGACCCATTTCTCCAGCGCGCTGGAGAAGGTCGCCAGGGGCGAGACTGTTGTTCTCTGCAAGCGGAACAAACCGGTGGCGGAAATCCGGCCGGTCAGGGAACCGTTGCGGGAAAAACGGCCCATCGGCCTGGCCGCCAGGGAATATCCCGCCTTCACCATTGACCAGGGTTTTTTCGAGCCGTTGCCCGATGACATCATCAAGGCGTTTTCGGACGCAAGTGAATGAACATCCTGCTTGACACCTGCTCCTTTCTCTGGATCATTAGCGGCAGCGGCGAGCTTTCCACGACCGCCAGAGAGGCGTTCGCCGATCCCGGCAATGAGGTTTTTCTCAGCGCCGCTTCCTGCTGGGAGATCAGCGTCAAATGGTCGCTCGGCAAACTCCGGCTGCCCGAAGACCCGGCCCGTTTCCTGCCGAAACAGCGGTCGCAGCACTTCATCGAGCCGCTGCCCATCGCCGAGCAGGCCGTCTTTCATCTGGCCAAGCTTCCGCATCATCACAAAGACCCTTTTGATCTGATACTGATCTGCCAGGCAATCGAGCATTCCCTGGTGCTGCTCACGCCTGATCCCCTGATTACCCAGTATCCCGTGCGCGCTGCCTGGTAAGGGGGCACGTTCCAGCGTTTTGAGCGTGCAAACGTTCCAGCGTTGCACCGTTTCAGCGTTTGAACACTGGAACGTTTTTTACTTTGCCTCATTCTGACCGGTGACTTTTGGCGAAGACTCGGGGTAATAGCGTTCCCGCGGACTGGAGACCGCCTTGACGGCGATGTCCTGCACCTTGCCGTAGGCCTTGTCAAGCTGGGCGGCAAGCAAATCAAGCTGTTTCTTCTGGTCCGCGGCAACCTGCTCCAGGCCGGCAATCCTGGTGGTGAGCACGTTTTTTTCACCCTCAAAGGTTTTCCGCAGCAGTTCCTCATTTTTGGCGGCCTCGGCGGTCAGCCGCTCAGTGGTCTCCCTGACCGCCCGCTTGATGCCCTCCTCCAGTTCCCTGGGGAACTTCTCCACCTGGATATCCAGGGCCACGATGCGTTTTTCCTGCTGGGCCACCGCCGCCTCGCGCTCCTTCAGGCTGGCCTCTTTGTCCGCCACTTTCTTGTCAAACTCACCCCTCTTCTGCTGCAGCTCCTTTTCCAGACGGTTGATCTCGTCCTGCAGGGCATTGGTCTTCTGTTCCCGGTCCCGCTTGAGCAGATAGTCATACTCCTCCTGCTCGCGGCGGCGGGCCTTTTCAAGCTGCTCCTGCTGCTCCTTGGCCCTGGCCCTTGCTTCGGCCTGCTCCTGCTCCCAGGCGGCGCGGTCGCGTTTGATCCCCGCCTCCAGTTCCGCGCGGCGGGCGGCCATCTCTTCCTCAAAGGCGGCCCGTTTCTGCTTCTGCGCCTCGACCAGGGCGGCCAGGGCATAGGCGGATTTTTCCATCTCAAAGATTTCGGCCAGTTCCCTCTCCTTGACCGCCACCGCCTCCTTGACCTTGCGGAAACGGTCGGTCTGCTCCTCGATGCGGGCGGCGATATCGGTCAGGGCCGCGGTGATATCGGTCTTGATCCCGCCGATGGCCTCGCTCACCTTGACCGCGGCAAGTTCCTCGGCCACCACGGTCACTTCCCTGGCCCGCCTTTCCTCCTTTTCCTTCTCCGGCCGCAGCTCCTCGACCGCGCGGCCCTCCAGTTTCTCAACCAGTTGATTGTACGCCTCAAGAATCTCCTTCTTGGTATTGGTCGGCGTCAGCTTCGGCATCTCATCTTCTTTTTTGCTCATTTTTTCACCTGATTTTTTTGATATTGGTTGTTGACTGCGGGATTGTCGGGTTGGGTTGTCGGGTTACGGCAAACAGCCGCCTAACCCGACCTACCTTGCTGCATACAGGAAGTGGTCTGACAAATAGCGTCCGACCAGATTTTTTATGCAAAAAAGTGTTCCAGAGATCAGCGTTTGAAGGCTGGAACGTTCACCCCTCCAGCCAGTCCAGGTAATCCCGCAGGACATCGGGGGCCAGATTTTTCAGATCACGGCGGGCCGTAACCATGGCCTGGTGATGGCCGAGGCGCCTGGCCTGCTCAGCCTGGCGCAGCAGTTCGTACACCCCGGCCTCCCTGGTCACCGGCGGAGTTTCCAGCTCAACCAGGGGGAGAATTCCCTGCAGAAAGCCATGAACCGGCGCCAGGGCCGGCCCGTATTCCCGGATGATAGCAGCCAGCGGCTGGTTGCACATGGTTTCTACTGCAACCTCATGCGGGGCAAGCAGCAGGGCCCTGGCATAGGCCGCGCCGGCCGTTTCCGCCCGGCCCTGCATCCACAGGGCATCGGCAAGATAGCCGTGCAGGCGGCCGTTTTCCGGGCAGCCTTCGATCACCAGCCGGAGATCGTTTTCCGCCGCCCTGTACTCACCAAGCAGCAGATGCAGACAGCCGCTGCACAGATCGGGCGGGACGTACAATGCCGGCCTGCTTTCCAGCAATGCCAGCAGCCGCCTGACCAGGTTCAGCCGCAATGTCTGCTGGCCTTCGTCATTGCGGAAAGGGAATCCGCTGATCCTGTCCCACAGCAACGGGGCGGCGGCTTCCGCTTCCAGCCCCGTGATTTCATGAAAAACCTCCTCCCAGAACTGCAGATCCCGCATGCCGCGCAAGGCCTCTGCATGCTCCGGCAGGGTCGCCAGCACCCAGGAAAAATGGCTGCGCGCCTCGTCGAAATCAAACCTGGCAAGACTGCTGCAGCCTTTGCCCACGGCGATAAGATCCCATTGAAAAAGAGGAAGCTGCATTCTCACCTCACTTTTCGGCATGTTCAGCCGCTCAACGTTTGAACGCTTAAACGCTTGAACGTTTGAACGCTTATAACCCGGCTGCCATGCCGCGCAGGATGGCCGATCCCCCCACCGCCTGCCGCACCTCTTTGCGGAAGGCGACATGGCGGTTGCAGCGCACCTTGCAGTAATCCTGCAGAAGCGCCTGGGCCTCCTTTTTGCGGCCGGTGGCCGCCATGTCCTCGGCCAGTTTCAGTGGTTATCAGCATCTGCAAACGGGCGGCGTTGCCTGCCAGCGCTTCGGCAAAAGCAAACCGCGCGTCAGCAGTCAGGGCTTCGGTTCGGGAACATGACGGAGGAAACATTAACGTACGGTTCGTCCGGCCACCATAAAAAAACATCCCGTGCCTCGATCATTTATCAAGGCACGGGCGGCAAGCCGATATCCACCGGCCTGGCCGTTGTGGAGCGGAGCTGAACCACTGGGAATGCAATACGGGGCAAGGGCCTCGCCGCTTTAACGCATTGAGGCGCGGAGGGGCGGTACGCAAAAAAGGGCGGGGATACGATCCGTGCCCGGCAATCACGGACCGCCGGGGTTTGCCGGGCGAAAGACGGGAATATGCGGCGACTGACGCAATGACGCGGTTGCATCCCGCCCTACAGCCAGAATTCCGGGTACTTCCTGGTTTTGGGGATATTGTTGACGACAAGCGCCACGGCGAGCATGACGCCTGCTCCCAGGGCGGCGGGCATGACGACATAGAGATAGCCGAGTTTGTGCACACTCTCCCCGCCGATCACGGCGATCAGCGCCGTGGCGCCTCCCGGCGGATGCAGGGTTCTGGTGAGATGCATCAGGGCAATGGAGGTGGAAACCGCCAGGGCGGCCGCCAGCCAGAGGTGGCCGCCGAGCAGCTGGCAGGCGGTGACGCCGATGAAGGCGGAGAGGATATGGCCGCCGAGCAGGTTGCGCGGCTGGGCCAGGGGACTGCGGATGGCCCCGTAGATGAGCACGGCCGAGGCGCCAAACGAGCCGATGAGCATGAGCAGCCCGCTGCGGTCCACCAGCTTGTAATGGAGCAGCGCCACCGCGGCGATCCCCAGGAAACTGCCGATCCAGGACCAGCAGACCTCGGCCAGGCTCACCCGCGGCGGGCTCTGGCCGGTACCCTTCATTTTTTGCAGAAACAGCATGGCGGTCGACCTCTAACGGGTTGCATGGTAAGAGCGCACGAGATCCGTGCGGGTGACGATGCCGATAATTACCCCCCCGGCATCCACAATCGGCAGACGATTGATCCGCCTGCCGATGAACAGGGCCGAAATCTCGCCCATGGTGATCTCCGGCCCGGCGGTTATCGCCGGTGCGGTCATGATATCGCGGACGGCGTGATTGCGCAGGGAAGTCACCATACAGCCCTTGTTGCTTAAACAGCGGGCGATGATCTGCATGAAGGAAGCCGATGGCCCGAGTCCCATTCTGGAGAGGAAATCCTTCTCCGACACCATGCCGGCAATGCGGCCCGCGGCGTCCACCACCGGAGCCCCGGAAATCCGCTGGTCAGCCATGAAGGCGGCGGTTTGCCGCAGATCCATCTCCAGCCCGACACAGTGCACGGGGCTGGTCATGATGTCCCCGGCCTGCACGGAATCCTTGATCCGCTGGACGGCATGGCGAAAGGCCACCTGAAAGACTTCCCTGAAATCGCCGGGGGTAATGTCGATATAGCCCTGGATGTCTTTCATGGCCGCCAGGATATCCTGCTCGGCGATTTCGATTGAGCCGGGGTCGCTGTCATTTACGTCACTCATTGCTGTCCTGCCTCATATCGGTGGTATCGCAACCAATCTTTGTTCACCACGGAACACACGGAGATCACAGAAATTTCTCCTGCCGGGTTCCGGGCCTGTGCTTGATTTTAAGGGACTAAGGAACTCGGGAATACCAATTTACCATAACGCCGCATCCCGTCTTCGCGCCATAGGGGACTGATTTTATTTTTCCCTTAGCCTTGAAGCCGGGGACAGAATGATTTTCGCAAAACAAACAAACTGCGAAAAAAATTCTGTCCCCTCCGGTGGGAGAAAAAATTAAATCTGTCTCCCGGTCTTTGATTTTAAGGGACTGAATTTGTCTATTTCCCCGGGGCGTGATTGGCCCGCATGGTTTTCGCCAGTTCCTTGATTTCGCCGAGATCCTTGGTCATCTCGTTCCAGCCGTACCAGTAGGCGTAATCCGGGTTGACGTGAAAAAAGGCCTGGTAGGCCCTCATGCGGTGCTTCATGTACATCTGCACCAGCACCTGGTCGATGTAGGAAAGACCGTCCAGGTTCTCGTTCCAGTTGGCGCCGTTGGTATGCATGAAGGTGAGCAGGAACGGATAGTTATGCGGATAGCCTGCCGGTTTTTTGATGATGCCCTCCTTGTAGAGGGCGGCCACGGTCTCGATGGCGTCAGCCATCAGCCGGTCGGATTTCTGCAGAATGGCGTCGCCCATGCCGAGCTGCTCCCGGGCGTATTTTTCCGAATGGCATTTGGAGCAGACGGCGATCATCTTATCACGCTCCTTCTGCCATGACTCCTGGTCAAGTCTGGCCATCTTCACCGCCTTGACCGCATCAAAGACCGGAGTGGGCTCGCCGGTCTCGGGATTAAGCACCCCCAGGGCCTTGAGGATGGTGACCCGGTCCGCCGCCGCCTGCTTGTCCTCGGGCAGCGGCAGTCTGACGCCGAGAAAGCCCCAGGCGGTATGGTTGGCATGGTTGCCGTCCGGCATGTGACACTCCTGGCAGGTAGGCGCCACGGCGCCTGCGGGCAGCGAGCCCTCAATCTTGGCGAAATAACGCTCGCCGTGCTTGGAGCTGGACCACATCTCCCACTGGGGATGGTCATAGCCCATGTGGCACTGCTGGCAGGCGTGCGGGTTCAGCGCCTCTTTTTTGGAGAAGGCGTGGCGGGTATGGCATTCATCGCAGGAATTGTTCTGATACCGGTAGCCTTTATCCCGCAACTCCTTTTTCTGTTCTTCGCTCTTGATGCCCATGTTGTGACAGCCGCCGCAGCCGCGGCCGCCCTCGATCAGCTCATCCGGGGCCATGTGGGTGGCGGGGATGGCATTGAGCGAGGTCCAGCCGAAATTGTGCTTGCCGTCGGCAAACTGGTTGAACTGCTGTTCATGGCACTCGGCGCACACCTTCTCATCCGGCAGCCGGGCCAGCTGATAGTCGTCGGCGCTTTTGTGCCGCTCGCCATGACAGGTTCTGCAGGTCACCTCGCCGCTCTCGGCATGTTTACTCACATTAAAGTCCGCCACCTGACCGGGTGAGATTTTCGTGTGGCAGTCGATGCATTCATCAGCCGCGCTCAGTGCCGGCAGGGACAGCATATTGATCGCTATTGCCGCAAGCAGAAGTTTCCTCTTCATCATTTTCCTCCTTTTCTCATTAGTTGATTGATTCTCCCCACAAAATGATTCCTGACCACAAGCCTACCGAAAGTCAACCGTGCTTGTCCTTGACTTAAGTCAAAAAAAATTAACTGATAAGGCTAGTCAGACCATCAGACTGTAGTCTGCCAGCAAAAAGCGATGGGAAATAAGGGTGCGAAGTGTGCTTTATTTGGTATTTTTTTAGTTACTCACAGCCTAAACACCTACAGTCTATCCAACTGAGTTGTTCCAAAAAAAATTATCTATCAGTGGGATGATGGCTTTTTTGCGGCAGGAGAGGCCAGGGGCAGCAGAATGATGAAACGGGTCTTGCCGCCTTTTACCTCAATTTCGATATTACCGTGGTTGGTGTGGACAAAACGGTTGATGATGTTGAGCCCGCGGCCCTTGACCGCGCCCCGCCGCATCTTTTCCAGCCGTTCAGGCGGGATGGTGCCGGAATTTTCAATAACCAGCCGGGCCATGCCGTCGCTGTGGCCGGAAGAGATCGCCAGCTGGCCGTTGCTCTGCTCGGCTACGGCGCGCACGGCATTGCCCAGCAGATTATCGATCACCCGTTCCAGCCCGAAGCGGGAGCAGGAAACCTGCAGACCAAGTTCCAGGTTCGGCGGCAGGAGCGTAACCCTGGTCAGCTTTGATTCGTGCACCACCTCCTCGATGATTCTGTAGCGCACCGCGGCAACGGCCGAGAGATCGACCACGCTCTCCCGGCCCTCACCGGTCATGGCCTGGGCCAGATCCTGCATGCGGGCCGCCTCGGAGGCCATGATATCCAGGTAATTTCTTAATTTATCCCGCACCGGCTCAAGATCACTGCATTCCAACAGCTTGCGGGCCCGGTTGGCAAAGCCGGCCACGGCAATGGCCGGGTTCTTGATATCGTGCAGGACGTCTCCAAAGAATTCCAGCTTGGAGGCCTTCATGATCTCCTTGCCGAAAAAGGTCAGCAGCTCAATTTCATCATCCGAGAATAAATGTTTCTGCTTGGTGGCGTTAAAGGCCAGCAGATGCCGCACCTTGCCCTCCACGCTGAGCGGCACCAGCAGAATGGAGTGGATATGATGTTCCGTGGTGAATTTGCGCAGCTGGCTGCTCATCAGCGAGCTGTGGGCCGGGTCCTTGATCAGCAGGTAGGATTGGGTGATCCGCTCATGCTCGGTGTCGCAGGTCTGTTTGGTCCAGTTGATGGCGGCCTGGAAATAGGGGTGGTGGGCCACGGTAAAACTGTGGCCCGCATCATGGTAACAGCCGTCCTGGGGATAGGCCACCTCCAGGTTGATGAACTGCTGGTCATCGGAAACGGTGAAGAGCGAGCAGCTCTGGATTTCGCTCATCTGTTTGAGCTCGGGAATCAACAGCACAAAAAGGTCTTTCAGCTTGATGCCTTCCCGCCGGCTCAGCTTGACGAAGATCTTGTTGAAAATGGTCTCCTTGCGGCGGTTCAGTTCCTCCAGGTCCAGGATCTTCTTTTTGGCCAGCACAAAGCCGATGCGCCGGGAGAGCAGCTCGGCGTGAATGATCTCCAGCCGGTCAAAACGGCGGTCATCCTCCTTGTAATAGATCTGCAGGGAGCCGAGCAGATCCTTGCCCGACGGCTTGGACATGGGCATGACCAGGGGAACGGCCAGCAGGGAATTGAAGCCCCAGGATTTGACGACATCCTTGTTCTGGTAAAGCGGGTCCTTGAGAATGCTGGGTACGGCGATGCAGCGCTGCTCCTGCACCACCAGGCCGGAGATGGTGTTTTTCACGGGGATGGTGGACAGCCGGTCATAATCCGCCACCCCATAGGCGCCGAAGGAGGTCAGCCGCAGGGAGTCGGGATCAAAGAGGCGGATGGTAGCGGCATCGGCGGCAAGATTATGCACGATGCGCTCGGCGGCAACCTCAAGAATCTCCCGGAAGGAGAGACTCGGGTCAATCGACATGATTTCTTCAATTTCCTGGATAATGGTGGACAGGAACCAGGACTGATACTCCGATTCAACGGTGTTGATCAGCTCCTGCAGCTGTCCCTCATTCAATTTGCCTTTCTGGAGAAGATGCTGACTGAAAAAATCTTCCAGTTTTCTTTCCATGCCCGCCTCCTGTATTCAGACACCCCGGAAAAATGCCATCTTCCTCCTAACGGGAAACTGCTTTTAACATCTTATATTACCTATCTGTAATTTTACAGATTTTCTTCTACTTTTTTTGCATAATTCCGCTTTATTGACGGCGCAATGCATCAGGAAGGGGGATAATCACTAAAAAAGGCCGCCTTGCTGCTCAATTGCGCAACCCCTCTGCTGTCTGCTTGACTCCGGCAGCCGGCGGCGCTAGATTGATCTGATCATGAATCGATTAACGCTCACCGTCTCCCATGACTGTCGACTTTCCGGCGCGCCGCCGGAGCTGCTTGCCGCACTCAGGAAAAAACTCACCCTGGTGAATCCCAAATACCGCGACGCGGTTCGCTATGCGCGCTGGATCGGCAAGAATCTCAAAAAGGAGCTGCATTTCTACAGCCTGGACGGCCAGGATATCCTCTTTCCCCGGGGCTTCGGCAACCAGGCGGTGCTGCTCTGCCGCCAGGCGGGCCTTGAGGTGGAGATCATTGACCGGCGGCGGCAGCTGGCGCCAATTGAGCTGGCCTTTGCCGGCAGCCTGCGGCCTTATCAGGACAAGGCCTGCAGCGCCATGCTGTCCCGCGAGTTCGGGGTGCTGGAGGCAGCCACCGGCAGCGGCAAGACCGTGATGGCGGCCGCCATCATCGCCGGCCGCCGACAGCCGGCCCTGATCCTGATCCACACCAAGGAGCTGCTCTACCAGTGGCAGGAACGCCTCCGCCACTTTCTCGGCCTGGAGCCGGGGCTGATCGGCGACGGCGCCTATGGCGTGCAGGAGGTCACCGTGGGCCTCATCCACACCGTGAAAAAACATCTGTCCGAGCTGCCGGCCCGCTTCGGCCACATCATCGTCGATGAATGCCACCGCACGCCGAGTTCCATGTTCACCGACATCATCAAGGAATTCGACTGTCGCTACATGCTGGGCCTGACCGCCACCCCCATGCGCCGGGACGGGCTGACCGAGCTGATCCACTGGTATATCGGCGACCCGGTGCACCGGGTGGCGCAAAAGGACCTTGACCGCCACGGCGCGGTGATGAAGCCCTGCGTCCTCTTCCGGCCCACCTCCTTCACCTTCGCCTACCGCAGAAACTACCAGGACCTGCTGAGCGCCCTGACCGCCAACCCCGGCCGCAACGAGCTGATCGCGGCCGATATCTGCAGCGAGGTGCAAACCAAGGCGGGCACGGCCCTGGTGGTCTCAGACCGCATCTCCCACTGCGAGACCCTCTGCCGGTTGCTGGCGGAGCGTGGGCTGCAGCCCCTGCTGCTCACCGGCCGGGTGGGGGGCGAGGAGCGCAGCGACATCGTCCGCCGGGTGCAGCAGGGCGAGGTGCGGGTGCTGGTGGCCACCATCCAGCTCATCGGCGAGGGCTTTGACTGTCCGGGGCTGACCAGCCTCTTTCTCTGCACGCCGATCAAGTTCGAGGGCCGCCTCACCCAGGTCATCGGCCGCATCCTGCGCCCCGCCCTGGGCAAGGAGCCCCGGGTCTACGATTATGTCGATCCGGTGGGCGTGCTGAAGGCCTCGGCCAGGACCCGCCGGCAGATCTACGACCTGACCCTCTGCGCCTGACCCTAACTTTTATGCTCAACTCCATCGCTTCGCTCGCCATCGCCCCGACCCTGCCGGAACTGCGCCTGGCCCTGGCCAGGGGCTCGGCCGTGCTCGCCGCGCCGCCCGGCTCCGGCAAAACCACCGGCGTGCCCCTGGCCCTGCTGGACGAAGCGTGGCTTATCGGCAAAAAAATCCTCATGCTGGAGCCCCGGCGGCTGGCGGCCCGGGCCGCCGCAGCGCGCATGAGCCGGCTGCTCGGCCAGCCCATCGGTCAGACCGTGGGCTATCAGATCCGCCTGGACCGCTGCATCAGCGCCGCCACCCGCATCGAGGTGCTCACCGAGGGGATACTGACCCGCCGCCTCCAGGGTGACCCGGAGCTTGCCGGGGTGGGGTTGGTCATCTTTGACGAATTCCACGAACGCTCCATCCATGCCGATCTGGCCCTGGCCCTGTGCCTGGATATCCGCCAGCTGCGCGAGGACCTGCGTCTGCTGGTCATGTCCGCCACCCTGGATGCCGGGCCGGTGGCGGAGCTGCTCGGCCAGGCGCCGCTCATCACCGGCCATGGCGCAAGTTTTCCGGTGACCACCGAATATCTGGAGCAGGAACCGGCCGGCAGGATCGCCGCGGTCACGGCCCAGGGCATCAGGCGGGTGCTGGCCGAGCGCCGCGGCGATATCCTGGCCTTTCTGCCCGGCGCCGGCGAAATCAGGGAGGCCCGGGAGCTGCTGGCTGAAGGGATCAAGGATAACACCCTGATTCTGCCCCTGTACGGCAACCTCAGCCAGCAGGAGCAGGACCAGGCCATCCTGCCTGACCAGGCCGGCCGGCGCCGGGTGATCCTCGCCACCTCTATTGCCGAGACCAGCCTCACCATCGAGGGCATCGAGACCGTGGTGGACAGCGGCTGGTCCCGGCTGCCGCGTTTTCAACCGGCCAGCGGCATGAGCAGGCTGGAAACGGTGCGGGTATCCCGGGCCGCGGCCCGCCAGCGGGCCGGCCGGGCCGGCCGGCTGGGGCCGGGCCATTGCCTGCGCCTGTGGACCAGACACCTGCACCACGGGCTGACGCCCTTCCACCCGCCGGAGATCAGCGCCGTTGACCTGGCCCCCCTGGCCCTGGAGCTGGCCCTGTGGGGGGTGAGCGGGCCAGGGGAGCTGCGCTGGCTCGACCCGCCGCCCGAGGCCGCCTATAGCGCGGCCCGGGAGCTGCTCATGGCGCTTGCCGCCCTGGATCAGGCCGGCCGCATCACCGCGGAGGGCAGACAGCTTGCCAGTCTGCCGCTCCATCCCCGCCTGGCCCACATGCTGGTCAAGGCGAAGGAACTGGGCCAGGGGGCCCTGGCCTGCGATGTGGCGGCCCTGGTGTCTGAACGGGACGTGGTGGGACAGAATGCCATGACGGTCAGCGCCGATCTGCACCAGCGCCTGCACCTGCTCACCCTGTTGCGCCGCCGCGGTCCGGCAGGGGTCAAGGAGCGGGGCGGCGAGGTGCAGGCCTGCCAGAGGGCTGCGCAGCTGGCCGGCCAGTGGCGGCAGCTGCTTGGCTGCGGGGAGAAGGGGTATGACGAGGAGATGGCGGGGGTGGTGCTGGCCTTTGCCTATCCGGACCGCATCGCCGTGCAGAGGCCGGGTCAGCGGGAGCGTTACCAGCTGGCCGGGGGCCGTGGCGCCTTGCTGCCGCCCGGCGATCCCCTGGCAGCCAGCCGCTATCTGGTGGCGGCCCAGCTGGACGCCGGCCGCAGCGAGGGGCGCATCTATCTGGCCGCGCCGGTCGATCCGGCGGAACTGAGGAACCTGCAGCCGCAACTCTTTCACTGGCAGCAGCAGGTCGGCTGGGATGACGGGCAGCAGCGGGTGACGGCGCTTAAGCGGGAATATCTGGGCAGGCTGGTGATTGTTGAGCAGAATCTGCCCAAGGCGGATGAAGAGAAGATCCTGCAGGCCATGGCCAACGGCATCCGCCGGATGGGGCTGGAATCACTGCCGTGGAGTGAGGAGGCCCGCCGGCTGCAGGCCCGCATCAACTGCCTGGGGCAGTGGCAGCCGGAAGGCAACTGGCCCTGCCTGGCAGACGACCATCTGCTGGCGGATCTGGGCTGGCTCACCCCGTATCTCGGGGGCATCACCCGGCGGGACCAGCTCAAACAGCTGAATCTTGCCGCCATCTTCAACGCCATGCTGAGCTATCAGCAGCGGCAGGAGCTTGAGCGGGCCGCGCCGGACCGGCTGGAGGTGCCCAGCGGCTCCCGCATCCGCATCGATTACCGGCCAGGCGAGCAGCCGGTGCTGGCCGTGCGCCTGCAGGAGATGTTCGGCCTGCAGGAGACGCCGAGCATCTGCCACGGCCGGATCAGGCTGCTGCTGCATCTGCTGTCGCCGGCCGGCCGGCCCATCCAGGTCACCGCCGATCTGGCCGGTTTCTGGCAGCGCGCCTATCCGGAGGTCAAGAAGGAGCTCAAGGGCAGATACCCGAAACACCACTGGCCGGATGATCCCCTGGCCGCCCGGCCCACGGCAAGGACGAAGAAACGCTGAAACGTTCAAACGTTGAAACGCTGGAACCCTGGAACGTCTGTTACAGCTGCACCTCGAAATCAAGCAGCGCATCGGGCAGCAGAAAGACCGGCCTGAGGGCCTTGACCCTGACCTTGCTGCCATGCTCCTTGTAGAGCAGGCTGATCTTGATGTCATCCACGGTGTGCACCTCCTGACCGTCCAGGGCCAGGACCACATCGCCTTTCTTCATGCCGGCCGCCTCCGCCCCGCTGTTGGGAGAAAAGCCCTCGATGACCGGGTTGCCCCCCTTTTCAGCCAGCATGACCCCCAGCATGGGGGCCGGCGGCAGATTCACCTGCCCCGAGAAGAAGATGTAATCCGCCTCATCGGTGGTCAGGCTGCCCGGCTGCACGTTGACCATCACGGTCTGCTCTATGGGAATCCGCCTGGCCACCCTGGGGGGGATGGCATTTTCCTTCACCACATGGCCGGAACCGGCAATGATGATCATTCTGGCCTGGGGATGGGCGGTGAGATAATCGGCAATGGCCTGGGACATGGTTTCGTCCCACAGGGCCTGGGACTCGACGAAATTGGCCATTTTCTGGTCATTTTCATTGAAATGCGGCCCGCTGTGACTCTGGAAAACCTGGACCAGCCGCTGGCGGTAGCCCGGCATGGAGAGATCGCGCTCCTGCGGCAGGGTCTGCTGGATTTCCGGGGCGAGTCCGGCAATGCCGCCATTGCGGAAGGTATTACTGACAATGTCCTTGTCAAGGTTCAGGGCAATGACCGGGAGCTGGTGCAGCCGGGCATACTGCAGGATATCCCGGTAATGGCGGTAGTCGTAGCCCCAGTTCTTGAAGTAGTGGGCATCCTTGAGAAACTGCCGCTCGTCAATCTCGCCCTTGACATAGGCGTCAAGGGCCGCCTGGCTGCTGCGGTTAAACATCTCCATGCCCACGGCGGTCTCCGGATGGCGCTGGTGGATGGCCTGCAGCACCCGGAACTGCAGCAGGTGATCCGCCTGATTCACATGGGTCTCCCCCACATAAATCACCCGGCTGTCCGCCACCTGGTCCATGATGGCCTCAAAATCCAGGCTCTTTGCCACGGCGGCGCCCCGGGGCGGCTGATCGATAAAATAGCCGATACCGTAGTCGGATTCAGGCACCCTCTTTTCCGTGTTCCGGCCATCCTCGAAATGCAGATAGCCATACTTGCCGTAGTGGCTCAGCTTGCGGGCCGCCGCCGCCACCTGCTCCCGGCTCTCGGCCTGCATGAGCACGGCAACCAGACCCGACGCCAGGGGGTTCTCCCGCACCTCCAGGGTAAAACCGGTGGCCGGCAAGGCCGGTCTGGCAAAAAGGCCCAGGCTGGCCCTGGAGCCGGTGCCCAGAAACAGCAGGGTTTTCAGCCGCAGGTCCTGCTTATTAAGTTCGCTCTCCGTGACCACGGCACAATTCATCTCTTCCAGCACGGGCCGCAGCGGGGCATAAATCTCTTCGCCGCCGTCAGCCAGCACGGCAAGCTTCTCCGCCCCGCCCAGGAAGCGGGACCAGACCGCCGGCAGCTCGTCCGGCACCAGCCGGCGCATGAGATCATAATCAGGATCAATCTCCATGGTGGGCGGCAGGGTGTCAAGGGCGAAGGAAACCTGGGTTCTGGCCCCGTTTACCGCAACGTCCTGCCTGACCATCTCCCTGCCGGTGTTGACCTGCACCGGCACGGTGAACTGATAGGGCGGGTTGTTCTGCTGGACCAGATCAAAGGTCAGTTCCGGCGTACCGTCCTTGATATCAAGTTTCAGCTTCTGCACGCTGAGCGCCGGCACATCCGGCCGGGTCAGCCACTGATCAAAAAAGGGGGTGAGATCGGCAGCCGCCGCCTGGCTGAAGCTCTCTTTGATATCGTGCCACGAGGCCTGGCGGAATTTATTGGCCTGGTAAAAATCGCGCAGGGCGGCGTAAAAGACCTCATCGCCCACCTTTTTGCGCAGCATGTGAAAGATCATGCTCACCTTGTTGTAGCCTACTGCCCGGCTCGCCTGGCTGGCCGTGCCATGGTCGCCGGCATCCTTGAATTCGGCCGCGGTCATGGTGTTGTCGGCCCGCACCAGGCTCTGGTATTTGATCAGCTGGCCTTTGCGGAAGTCCACCTCCTCACCCTTGTCCGCGGCATAGGCCTGATCCGCCAGATAGGTGGTCAGCCCCTCGCACCAGTTGCCCTGCTGATAATCCACCCCCACGGCATTGCCGAACCAGGAGTGCAGCACCTCATGGCCCAGGGAGGTTTCGCTGATAAAGGGCAGGCGCACCACGCTCTGGCCGAGCAGGGTGAAGGTGGGCATGGCAAAGCCGGTGGGCAGCCGGTTTTCCACCACCGAGTAGCGCTTATAGGGATAGGGGCCGATGAGCTTCTCATAACGGGCCAGATAGTCCCTGGTCTTTGCCCCGTAAACCTGGGCGAACTCCTGGTCTTCCGGGAAGAAATAGGTGGCCACCACCGTGCCGCCGGCCGTCACTTCCTCCTGCACCTGGTAGGGTCCGGCGATGAAATGGACAAAGGTCCGCGGCTGGGCAAAGGTAAACGACACCTTTTTTCTGCCGTCCGCCTGCTGCCAGCTAATGTCATCCGCTTCGGAAATCGCTGAGAAGTCAGCGGGAATTTCAGCGGTGAGACTGACCAGGGCAGACTGCAGCGGCACAGGGTACCAGAGATCAAGCAGCACGATGCCCTGGCTGT
This sequence comes from Desulfurivibrio sp., assembly GCA_003605035.1. Taxonomy (GTDB): domain Bacteria; phylum Desulfobacterota; class Desulfobulbia; order Desulfobulbales; family SURF-16; genus SURF-16. The sequence goes on along the minus strand of QZKJ01000053.1, from coordinate 209,804 downwards.
CGATCATGGAACTGGACGAGGTTCCCGGCTCGATTTTTTTGCTGAAAGCAATCTCCACCGTTTGCGGGCCTGCCTCAAAGGGCAGCAGTCCATCCTCGCCGATGCGCACCTCCTGCTTTTCGCCGTCTGCCGTTACCCCGGCGATCTCCAGGCCCCCGGTCTGCAGAGTGAGCGGCTCGCCCGGAGCCGGGTTGAAGCGGGCCGTGCCGCGCAGAACATGGGCGGCCGGATCAAAGGAGACGCTGAGATCAAACCGCAGCCCGGCGGCAGATGCTGATTTCACGGCAAACAGGGAAACCAGGGAGAGAAAAAAAAGCAGCGACAGAAAAAAAAGAGCAGGGTGGCAAGCTGATTTCATTTCAAAAACCTTGTGTGAAGAGGGTGAAAAGCAGGAATGCATGTGCGAAGAGGACCTTCTCCTCTGTTGATTTATCACAGGGAGATGATTACAATCAATAATGTTCCACTTTAAGGCAACAAAACAACTCTGCGCAGGGAAAAGCAATGGATAACTTCAAAAAAACCTGGACAGTGGAAATGGCCATGGCCGTGCTGGAAAACAAGACCATTGACGGCAAAATCTGGTCGGAAGCCGTTGAATGGCTGCTGCTGTTCGGCCCCCCTGAGATCAGGCAACTGCTCGGTGAGGCCTCCCACACAGCCACCAGCGCCTGCTATCCTGATCTGAAACCAACGGGATTCACCCCGGACGGCGAGCCCTGCTATCATATTGACGACATCGCCGCATCCCTGGGCATCACCAGGGAAGAGGCCATCCAGAAAATGACCGAACTGGAAGAGATCCACGGTTTCCGCCACCTGTACGGTGACGAGGAGACCTTGAAGATCCAGTAGCAGGGGCGGGGAAAGTCAGGTCTTTTCCACCTCGAAAATAATGCCGTCCAGGGTTTTGTGCCGGGAGATGACCCGCCCGTCGGCATGTACGATCACCCGCTCCATCCCGGCAGCCTGGGCCGGGGTGCAGATAAAGCTGAAACGCATGCCCGTCGTGGCCTCCCGCAGACGCAACCTTGCGTCCTTGTAGCCCTTTCAACAGTCGCCCCGGTAATCCGCTCGTTCCATTTTCAGCACCTGCCATGCCCGTTTATCCCAGCCCGGCCGCAGAGCGGCGTTTTCCCCACCATAGTGAGAATCAGCTCAATAATCAAGGCAAACCGCTCTATTTGCCGGGGAAAAACGGACGGATCACGGCTTGGTCCGCGGCCTGCCGCCAAAAGGGTCGGCATCCAGCGGCTGGCGGCCAGTCGGTCAGGCCGGGCCGCGGTTTTACAGCCCGTACAGTTTGAGCTTTTCCCACAGGTTCTTGCGGCTGATGCCCAGCAGCTGGGCCGCTTCGGTTTTATTGCCGCTGGTGCGGCGCAGGGCCCGGACAATGCACGTTTTTTCCGCCGTGGCTACGGCCGCGGCCAGCTGCATGGTGTCGTCCGTGTCCGGCTTGCCGGCCCCGCTGATATCCGGCGGCAGGTTCCAGGGCTGGATCACCGGCGAGGTGGCCAGCACGGAAACCCGCTCGATGATATTTTTCAGCTCCCGGACATTGCCGGGGAAATCATAGGCCTGCAGGGTGGTCAGGGCCTCGTCGGAGAGCTGCAGCGACATGCCCCGGTCCTGGCTGAACCGGGCGAGAAAATAGCGGCTCAGCTCAACAATGTCCTCCTTGCGCGCCCGCAGCGGCGGCACCTCGATGGGAATGACCTGCAGGCGGTAAAAGAGATCCTCCCGGAATGTCCCCCTTTTCGCCTCGTCGGCCAGATTCCTGGCCGTGGCGCAGATGACCCGGACATTGATGGGGATGCTTCTGGTGCCGCCCACCCGTTCAATCTCTTGCTCCTGCAGCACCCGCAGCAGCTTGGCCTGCAGGTCAAGGGGCATGTCGCCTATCTCGTCGAGCAGGATGGTGCCGCGGTCGGCCAGTTCAAACTTGCCCATCTTGCGGGCCATGGCGCCGGTAAAGGCCCCCCGCTCATGGCCGAAAAGCTCCGATTCCATCAGCCCCTCGGGGATGGCCGCGCAGTTGATGCGGATATAAGGCTGGCCCGCCCGTCGGCTGCCATGGTGGATGGCGGCGGCCACCAGTTCCTTGCCGGTGCCGCTTTCACCGGACACCAGCACCGTGGCATCGGACAGAGCCACCTGGCCGACCAGCCTGAGCATCTCCTGCATGACCCGGGAGCTGCCGATAATCGGCGCCCGCCGGTCCCGGCTGTCCTCCTCCAGGGTGACGCAGCGCACCCTGATGGCCTGGATTTCCAGCAGACGCCGGATGCGGATGGTCAGGTCATCCATGTCAAATGGCTTCAGAATATAATCCGCCGCCCCCTTTTTCAGACAGGCCACGGCATCCTCCGTGCCGCCATAGGCGGTCATCAGAATGACATCCGTGGCAGAGGAGAGACGCTTGATCTCCTCCAGCAGCCTCTCCCCGTCCAGCCCCGGCATGCGGATATCGGACAGCACCACCTGATACGTGTTCTTTTCGATCAGTTGCAGGGCCTTTCTGCCGTCCTCCGCCTCATCAACCTGCCAGCCGTTCTTGAGCAGCCGGTCACCCAGGGTGATACGCATGATCTCATCGTCTTCAGCCAGCAGAATGCGGGCGCCCGGCAGTTCATTTCCCGATGTCATGATGTTGTTCCCCCATTCTTCCCGCAGCTCTGTTCCGCCGGCAGTTCAACGGTAAAACAGGCGCCCCTGCCCTGTTCACTTGTCACTCCGATCTGCCCGCCCATGCGTTTCACCAGGGCAAAGGTGACGGACAGGCCAAGCCCGGTGCCCTCCCCCACCTCCTTGGTGGTAAAGAAGGGATCAAAGATTTTCTGCAGGTTTTCCGGAGCAATGCCCATCCCGGTGTCGGCAAAGCGCAGGATGATCCGGCCGTCGCTCTCCCGGCTGGACACGGTCAGGGTGCCGCCGTTCGGCATGGCATGGATGGCGTTGATGCCGATATTCATCACCACCTGCTTCATGGCCTCCGCATCGACGCAGCAGGGCCGGGAGAGGCGCAGATCCAGGATCAGCTCAATATTTTTCAGGCCATAGCCGAGCAGCTCGAAACACTCTCCGACCAGACCGTCCACATCCACCTGCTGGGGCCGCAGCGGCTCCCGGCGGCCGAAGTTGAGCAGCTGCCGCACCGTATGGCGGATGCGGTCCAGCCCTTTGGCCAGCAGGGGCAGGTAGCGCCGGTTCTGCTCCAGATCATCCGGGCTCTCCTGCATGCTTTTCACGCAGTTGAGCATGCCGGCCAGGGGATTGTTGATCTCGTGGCCCACCCCGGCCACCAGCCGGCCCAGGGCCGCCTGCTTCTCACTCTGGAAAACCTGCTCCCGGGTGCGGTTCAGCTCCTGCTGGGAAATGGTGAGGCGCTGGCAGAGATCCTTGAATTTTTTGGTGAGTTTGCCGATCTCATCCCTTTCGGTCGGCAGGCCGGCCAATTCGTCCGTGGCGATATGGTCCGGATAGCGGTCCATCACCCCGGCCAGGTCCCGCAGCCGGTGCACCACCAGTTTATCCACCAGCCAGAAGAGAAAAATCGACACCACGCAGATGGTCGCCACCGCGATAAACAGCAGCATGTGATTGTTTTTTCTGATGTCCGCGTAGACCCAGCCCATGGGGATGGTCACACTGAGGCCGCCGCGGATATCGCCCACCTGGTAACCCTGCTCCACATGGCACTCCAGGCAGGAGGGCTCGACCACCAGGGGGGCGATGTAGCGCAGCCGCTTCTGGCCTTCGCGGTCCTGGATCTCCATCATCTCCTGCACGCCCTCCTTGAAGCGGAGCAGACTGCGCCGCTCAAAATCATCCGGGGCATTGGCCGGATTGACCGGATGCAGGCTGGTCACGGCGAACTGGCCCATGCCTTCCCGGGCCGCATAGAGGGACAGCTCCCGGGTTACCATGGCCGGATTGCGCTTGACCAGCTTTTCTCCGCCGGCGGTGACAATCTCGGCATCCGGCAGAAAGGGGCTGACCGCCACCCCCTCCCGTTTCATGAGAAAGAGACCGTTGTGATCCGCCACCCACTGCCTGGTCAGGCGCAGCTGTTTGTAGAGCATGCGGGCCTGGCTGGCGGCCTGGGCCTTCACCAGCTCTTCCTGGAAGGAGGAGGTGCGGTAAAAGGTTATGCCGTAGGAGATGATAACCACCGCGGAGATGGCGATGATGAATTTGGTTTTGAGCTGCATGGCACTTCTGATGGTAACAAAAGGGGGCATGTCTTGGCAATGATTTGTCACCGCCTGGTAACGTCAGAACTCTGATATCGAAACGGGAAAAGGCTCATCAGGTAGCGCGGGCAAGGCCCGCTCTTACAAACAAAAGGATAATTACGGACAACAGCTGCCTTAATCTGCCGGGATCGGCTTGTCCGCCCGCGGGATGACTATTCTTTATCCTGCAGTTCGGGGTAGAGCTTTTTCGCGCATTCCGGGCAGATGCTGTGGCTGAACTCCGTGCCGGAGTGCTTGCCGAGATAGGCTTCCAGCTGCTGCCAGTAGCCCTTGTCATCGCGGATCTTCTTGCAGGACGAGCAGATGGGCAGAAAGCCGCTCAGGGTCTTCACCTTGGCCAGGGCGTTTTCCAGTTCATGGATCAGCTCCTCGCGCTGGTCGTAGAGTCTCTGGCGCTCCACTATATCCCGCTGCAGTTTGGTATTGGCCTCGCTGAGGGCCAGGGTCCGTTCCGCCACCAGTTTTTCCAGATCCGCCTGCTGCTTGACCAGTTGCTTCTCCGTCCGTTTGCGCTCGGTGATATCATGGATGATGACCATGATGAAGCGCTGGTCCAGATCGGTGACCGTCACGATGTTCAGCTGAACCTGCAGATCGCGGATAAAAAGCGGCTGCTCCTCCCCCGCGGTGACCTGCTCGGCGCCAGCCTGCAGGAGCAGTTTTTCGATCACGGGCCGTTGCTCTGCCGCAAAAAAATTCGCGAATCGCAGGGAGAGCACTTTTTCCTCGGCCAGCTCAAGCAGTTTGCAGGCAGCCTCATTGGCATAGACCACCTTGCCCTCCGGGGTCAGTTCGAAAAAGGCGTCGGAAATGCGGTTCAAGGCAAGCTCAAAATGTTTCTTGCTGGAAAGCAGCTCTTTGGTGATCTCCCGTTCAAAGATGCTCTCCGAACCGATAATCTCCCCTTCCGGCAGAGTTTTCCGTTTGCTGGCAGCCAGACCGAGCACCTTTTTCACATGCTCCCTGATCTCCTTGAACGGCCCTTTGGCAATACAGGCATCCGCCCCGATTTTCTTGACATCGACCTGTTCCTCGGCGGCGATGGCCGAGAAAATGACCAGAAAAACCCCTTCCATGCCCGGCAGACTGCGCACAATGCGGCACAACTTCTCCCCATTGATCTTGGGCATCACCAGATCGACAAAGATCACATCAGGCAGCAGGCGGCTGAGAACCTCCAGGGCGTCCAGGCCGTCAACCGCGGTATAGACCTCGCATCCCATCTCCTCCAGCAGATGACTCATCAGCCGCAGGATGACCGGATTGTTATCCACCACCAGAATTTTTTTGATCTCTTTCTTGTCCATGGGAAGCTTAATGCATCAAGATGACAGGTAATTTTCCTCTGTATCAATTCAGAGACGAACCTGAAAAAACATAGACAAATTGGCGGTCCCTGTCAACGACGAACCCCTTTGTCGTAGAAAATGTCTACCAGCCGGGCAACGTCTGTCCTGCCTGGCGGGCCGCCCCTTCGCCGGTTAGCCGCACCGCCGCCAGGCCGGGCAAGGGACACTTGTTTTCACAGATGCCGCAGCCGATGCACAGTTCATCAAGCACAAAGGGCTGCAGCACGGTCACCGTCTCACCCCTGCTATTGACCACCTGCTGCGGGCGGAACTTGATGGCCTTGTCCGGGGTCGGGCAATGCTCCTCGCAGACAATGCACGGGATGCCCTTGGCATAGGGCAGACAGAGATTCTTGTCAAAAAAAGCCCGGCCGATGACGGTGGCGTGCTTGGCGGGCAGAGCCAGTTTTGTGATAGCCCCGGTGGGGCAGACCTGGCCGCACAGGGTGCAGTTATACTCGCAGTAGCCAATGCGGCTGCGCACCAGGGGGGTGAACATCCCCTCAATGCCGGCTTCGAGCAAGGCGGGCTGCAGGGCATTGCCGATGCACACCTTCATGCACTCGCCGCAGCGCACGCAGCGGCCGAGAAACTCGTCCTCGGCCAGGGCGCCGGGCGGCCTGATCAGCAGCGGGTCCGGCCGGCGGGCCAGGAGTCTGCCCGGCAGGAAAAGCGGCAGCAGCGCACCCGTGGCCACCGTGCCGGCAAAGGCCCGGCGGGTTATGCCGTAGGAACCGGCAGCCGGCTGCGGACGCTGGAAGGAGAGGTGAATTTTCTGGCGGGGGCAGAGGGCGACACAGTCGAGACAGAGATTGCAGTCAGCCGGCGAGATCCGCCGGTCCTCAGCGATGGCGCCCATGCGGCAGATGGTGCGGCATTGCCGGCATTTGCCGCATTGCTCGTCTCCGCCCCGGGCCGCGAGCCAGGAAAAACGGGAAACCAGGGCCAGCAGGCCGCCCAGGGGGCAGAGATTGCGGCAGAAGAACCTGCGCTGCCAATGGTTCAGCAAGAGGACCAGGGCAAGAAGCAGCAGGGACAGGAGGCCCAGCCCATAGACCCGGTGGCTGAAGGGCAGCACCGTATTTTTCAAAAAATCATACACCGGCTCGCTGACGGCATTGACCCAGTCCGGGGCGTGCAGGTAAGTGAAGGTGAAAAAAGAGGAGACGGCAAAATCAAAGGCTGGATAGACGGCAAAGGAAAAGGCGCGCACCAGCAGGGAAAAGGGGTCAAGATAACCGGCCAGGGGCAGGCCCAGCAGAGCTGCCACCAGGATGAAAATGAGCAGGTAATATTTGACCGGGCGCAGGTCTTTGCCCACCGTTCCCTGCGGGGGCCGGATGACGGCAGCCGCGCCATCCACCAGAGCGCCCATGGGGCAGATCCAGCCACAGAAAGAGCGACCGAAAACCAGGGTAAAAACGAGGGTAAAGAGCGCCGGCAGCATGAGGGCAACAATGGTCTTGCCGGCGAAGATGGCGGCCAGGGCCAGCAGCGGATCAATGCGAAAGAGAATATTAACGGCATACTCCAGCTCGTCGGAGCCGGTATAGTCCGTCTTGATGAACAGAAAGAGAAAAAGGACGAAAAACAGCAACTGGCTCAGCCGGCGCCACAGATAACCCGGGATTTTGCGCTTACGGACCATGGGCGGCTCAGACGGTCAATACCTTGATTTTGGCCAGGTCCATCTCGCCCAGGCCCATTTTATAGGCGGCCACGGTGGAATCGATATCCGCCGGCTGCAGATCAAAAAGAGTGGTGGCATAGGCGTCCGCCGCCACCGGGTCGGCTGAGGCGATCAGGGTGTCCAGCTGTTTCACGTCCTTGAGATCGCCGCCCTGGGGGCCGTTGCGCAGCAGGATGCGGGTGGCATCGATCACCGTGAGCTTCGGCCTGACCACCGTGGCCAGATCAGCCAGCTTCTGGCCGAGATCATGATGCATTTCGCCCCGGTTGCCGCCGATCACCCCCATGCTGTTCTTGAGTCCCAGGGTCAGCCGGCTCAGGCCGTGGTGCTTGGCCACCGGCACGTTGATGTAGCAGTCGGCCGCCAGGGCGTCCTTATAGATCTCCCAGCTGGTCAGCGATTTTCCCCTGGCAATCTCCACCGGCACGAACTTGCGCTTGTCCATGTGGTCGATTTTCAGCCGCCGGTCATCGAGGCCGGCCAGGGCTGCCTGGATGCCGCTGTTGGCATAGCAGCGCCGGGCCTCGTTGCAGGAGCGGTCAAAAATCAGCACCTTGCCCGCCCCGGCCTGCAGGGCCTCCCTGGCCAGGGCCATGACCACCAGGGGATTGGTGTTGGCCGCCTGCTCAGGTTTGCGGTCCCAGCCCATGTTGGGTTTGATCACCACCTTGTCGCCGGCTTTGACGAACCGGCCCATGCCGCCCAAGGGGGCCAGCACCCGGGAGACCAGGGCCGCATAGTCCGCGCCCTTGGCCACGGACAGCAGCGGCTGGGGCCTTTCGGCCGCCAGGGCGCTGGGGATGATGCGGAATTGGGGCACAGCCAGGGTGGCCCCGGCTGACCAGAGGAAAACATCCTTGATGAACTGCCGCCTGTCCATAAAATCCTCCTTCGGGGGTTGCGATGCAGGGGCACCCCTTGTGAGTGCCGCGGATGGGGCTGCCCATTGTCTGCCGCTGTCCGGGTAGTTCAGGACACCCGTGATGTCCACTTCGGTGCCCGCCGGGGATGAGGGCGCCCACAAGGGGTGCCCCTACGCCCTGCGCCAGGCGAAATGGGCAGCAAACCGATTATTATTGGTTATGGATAATCAGTTGCCACTGCCGCATATTCTATCAGGCCCGACTCGGGAAAGCAATTCCGCAGTACCGGGGAACAGGCGTTGCAACGTTCAAGCGTTGCAACTTTTCGAATGCTGAAACGAAAGGCTTGCCATTCGCGTTGTTGTCAGCAAGCCGCAAATGGAATGCTGTCAGGGCAGAAATAAATTACCTGGCTCAATTACGTTGTCAACATTTCAGACTTTGTGTAGATATCAAGAAACCAGAGATTAACTTGTTAGACTGTGATCGGAAAGAACAATAAAATGAGCACCCTGTCATTATTTAGCGAAGGAAATCAGGCTGTCCCCGGCAGCACAAGCTGGTATCTCGCCGATCTGGGCGAGTTTCGCGGCAAGCAGGAACTCTACACCCGCCAAGCGCCACAACGGCTGAAGGCATTGCGGGAACATGCCCTGATCGAAAGTTCGGTCTCCAGCAACCGGCTTGAAGGGGTGGAGGTCGCCCCCCGGCGCATCCATAACCTGCTGGCCTCTCCCAAACCCCTGTTCCGGGATCGGGATGAAGAAGAGGTTCGCGGCTATCGCGAGGCGCTCTGCCATATTCATAATAACGCGGCAGACCTTGACCTCTCGGAAGAGACGATTTGCCAATTGCATCGCCTGACGCGCGGCCAGATCTGGGACGCTGGCTGTTACAAAACCAAGGATGGGGACATAACCGAACGCTATCCTGATGGCAGGGAGCGGGTACGTTTCCGGACTGTGCCGGCGCTGGAGACACCCAGATACATGACCGGACTGATCTCTGACTGGGGCCGTTGCCTGGAAGAACGCTGGATTCACCCCCTGATCGGCATGGCGGCCTTTAACCTCGATTTTCTCTGTATTCATCCTTTTCGTGACGGCAACGGCCGTGTCTCCAGGTTGCTGCTCCTCCTGCAGTGCCAGCAACAGGGCTTTGAGGTCGGCCGCTACATCAGCCTGGAGCGTTTGATCGAGCAGCACAAGGACCGCTATTACGAAACCCTGGAGCAAAGTTCGCAAGGCTGGCACGAGGGTAAAAACGATCCCTGGCCGTACATTAATTTCATCCTCTCCATTTTGAGAACCGCGTATCAGGAGTTTGCTGAACGGGTCGGCGATGTCCAGGCGCCCAGAGGCTCCAAAACCGAGATGATCCTGGCCGCCCTGCAACGCCTGCCGCCGGAGTTTACCGTGGCCCAACTTGAACAAGCCTGTCCGGGCGTCAGCCGGGAAATGCTGCGCCGCGTTCTCAGTGCGCAGAAAGGAAAGAGCGTCGAGTGCCTGGGCCGGGGACCGGGGGCTAAATGGCAAAAGAAAGGGTAACATCCCTTAAAAGAGGGTAATAAAGAGGGTAACAGGAGAGAGTGGAGACGTCCATAAAATTATAACTTTATTGGTCAAGGCTACAACACTCGGCCCTCATTACTGATAATGACCGGTGTGCACCACCACAAAAACAGCCTGTGAAAATTGAGAAGCCAAATGATCATCAGACTTGAAACACCAGCCGATATTGAGGCAATAGACGCCGTCACCATCGCTGCCTTCGAAAATCATCCATTCAGTCAGCAAACCGAACAGTTCATCGTCAAGGCACTGCGGAGTGCCGTGGCGCTCACACTTTCGCTGGTCGCCGAGCTTGACGGGCAGGTGGTGGGCCATATCGCCTTCTCGCCGGCGACAATCTCCGACGGCAGCTTAAACTGGCATGGGCTCGGCCCCATCAGCGTGCTGCCGGCATATAAACGGCAGGGCATCGGCAAAGCGCTTATGCAGGAAGGGCTATCCAGCCTGAAAGCCTTGGGCAGCAACGGATGCGTTCTTGTCGGTCCTCCAGAATATTATCACCGGTTCGGCTTTCGAAATATCCCTGAGATAATTCATGAAGGTATTCCACAGGAGGTTTTTCTCGCCCTGCCGTTTACTGAAAAAATACCGCAAGGCGCCGTCGTGTTTCACCAGGGATTTTCAGCAACCAGCTGAAATTTAAAAATTTCATAGCACCGGATCAGCATGAGCAAAAAAATCTCCCCGGAAGACCTCACGAAAATCATTCAGCCCGGCTCCCGGATATTTATCGGCACCGGCTGCAGCGAGCCGACCATCCTGACCAGCCAGCTGGTTTCCCACAAGCATCACTTCACCGATTGCGAAATCCTCCATTTTCTCACCCTGTCCGACAACAAGTTCTTTGCCAGTGATGAGCCCTCCCCGTTCCGGCACCAGGCCCTGTTTGTCGGCAAGACGATCCGGCAGGCGGTCAACGAGGGCAAGGCCGATTATATCCCCGTCTCCCTGTCAGATATCCCCAAGCTGGTCAAGTCAGGCCGGCTGCGGATCGACGTGGCCCTGCTGCAGGTAAGACCTCCGGACAAATTCGGTTTCTGCTCGCTCGGCATCAACGTGGATATCAACCGCACCGTCTTTGAATGCGCCAAGATCGTCATCGCCCAGATCAATCCCTGCATGCCGCGGACCAGCGGCGACTCCTTTGTCCGCTTCGCCGATATCGATTACCATGTGGAGCACACGGCGCCGCTCCTGGAATTCCAATACCCGCCGCCGGATGAGGTGACGGAAAAAATCAGCAGGTACTGCGCCCGGCTCATCGAAAACGGTTCCACCCTGCAGTTTGGCATCGGCGCCATTCCCAACGCCGTGCTCCGCCACCTGGGGGATAAAAGTGATCTGGCCATCTTCAGTGAGGTCCTCTCCGATTCGGTCATTGACCTCATCGAGGCCGGCACGGTCAACTGCCAGAAAAATATCCACCCCCATGTGATGACCTCCTTTGTCATGGGCACCAGAAGATTGTATGACTACGTGCACGACAACCCCTTCATCGAGTTCCACCCCGCCTCGCACATCAATAATCTGACCAATATCGCCGCCAACACCAAGATGGTTTCCATCAACGCCGCCCTGTCCGTCTGCCTGACCGGCCAGATCAACTCGGACAGCATCGGCGCGCATTTCTACAGCGGGGTGGGCGGGCAGCTGGATTTCACCAGGGGCGCCGCCCTCTCTGAAGGGGGCAAACCGATCATCTGCCTGCCCAGCTTGACCAAAGACGGGGAAAAATCACGCATCGTCGCCACCCTGGAACCGGGATCAGGGGTGGTGGTGCCGAGAAGCGACGTGCATTATGTGGTCACCGAGTGGGGGGTGGCCTATCTGCACGGCAAAAGCATCAGGGAAAGGGTAATGCAGATGATCGGCATCGCCCATCCGCGATTCCGCATGGAGCTGCTGGAGCAGGCGAAAAGACTGCATATCGCCTACACGGACCAGATGCTGCCCCAGACCCAGGACGGGGTGGTGGTGGTTTATCCGGAGAAATTCGAATGGCACTTCACGGCCCGCAACCAGACACCTGTCTTTTTCCGGCCGGTCAAACCGACGGATGAGCGGATGCTGCAGGAACTCTACTATGAGCTTGATCAGAACGACCGCAAGCTGCGCTTCTTCTCGCCGAAAAGCACCTTTCCCCATCAGGAGACCCAGGCAACCGTCAACGTGGACTATGAATCGGTTTTCGTGCTGGTCGGCCTGGTCGGCACGGCGGAGCAGCAGAAGATTGTCTCAATCGGCTCCTATTATCTTGACCGCTCCCTCAATCAGGCGGAAGTCGCCTTCACCGTGACCAGGGAGTACCGCAACCAGGGACTCACCCGTTTCATTCTGGCCAAGCTCATTGATGTGGCGCGGGAAAAGGGGGTGGCGGGCTTTACCGGCGAGGTGCTCAAAATAAACGAGTCCATGCTGCATATCCTGAAGACCCTGCCCTATAAGATCTATTTTGAAAGCGAGGTAGACTGTCTGTTCTTTCAGTTCAGTTTCGACCAGCTGAAAACTGACTTTGATTAACGCGCCTGACGCCCGGCCCCCCTTCAGCAGGGGCTTGCCGCTTTGCGCCATTGCTTGATGATCTGCATGATGGACCGCACATGGGCGCCTTCGCATGCCGCCGGACACGGGCCGGTTTCATGTTTGAGGAGACAGAGGCCGGGGCAGTTTTCACTGCCGATGACCCTTTCGGGGAAAACCGGGCCGTCATGGAGATGCTGCAGGGCCTGCACGGCGATGGACAGGGTGGTGCCGCAGGAATGGTTGAAAAGAAACAGGCCGTCACTGAGCTTTTCGAAAAGCGCCTGATAGCCGATGAGCTGCAGGCAGGGGTCTGCCAGGAAATCCAGATAATCAACCCATGTTCTCCGGCAGCTGGGGCACTGCTTGAAGGTCTGCTCCTGCATCTGCTCCATCTCGGCTCCTTTGATGACTATTTTCTGCACAGAACTGCAATATCCGCGGCAGAAGCGCGCAGACAGCCGACAACTTCCTGCTGTTGGTTTTCACCCGGCTCCGACCCCAATGACCCGGAGATTATAAAAGATTTGCATGGTGCATGCAAAACATAAAGATTATAATTTGGTAACAATCCAGCAGCACCGCATCTGCTTTGTCCTCGGCCTGGCCGCATACCCCATGTATAGCGGCCAGGCCCCTCTCGGTGTCTGCGCTTACCGGCGCATCTGCGGCACTACTGAACAGTTACAACACCGGGGCGATCGAACGTTTTTCGTCGCAAGCTGGATAATTACATAATTATTCGCAAAATGAACAGGCGCTCTACCCTATTTCCGCAGCGAGGATGCCCATGAAAGAGAAAATCACCGTAGCCTTTATCCTGTTGATCGCAACCATCTGCTTTTATCCGCGGACACAATTTTCTCCTGCCTTTGCGCTGGCCCAGCTTGCCGAGGCTGAACCTGAGGCGGAAGCGGTCGAACTCCCCGGCAGTCAGCTGGAGGAACAGCTCCGGGAGGAAGCGGAAGAACCCCAGGGACCAGGCGAAGAGTATGCCCCGGAAACGGAGGGTGACCAGAACCTGCCACAGGGGCCGGGTGAAGAGTATGTCCCGGAAGCGGAAGACGACCAGAACCTGCCTCAGGGGCCAGGCGAAGAGTATGTCCCGGAAGCGGAAGATGACCAGAACCTGCCACAGGAGCCAGGCGAAGAGTATGTCCCGGAACCCGGGGGTGAGCAGTACCTGCCCCAGGAGCCGGAAGAAGAGTATGTGCCGGAGCCGGGCGATGACCAGAACCTGCCCCAGGGGCAGAGCGAAGAGTATGTCCCGGAACCGGAGGATGACCAGAACCTGCCACAGGAGCCTGACCAGGAATATATCCCCGCAGAGGAAGACGAGGACGGCCAGCCGCTGCCGATCAATGAGGAGCAGGGGGCGGAACCGGCTGAGGACGTCAGCTGAGCGGCCCTGCCTGTTTCGCTCCCTGAGGGGAAAATACCAATTTAATTTACCATCACGCATCCCGCCGGGCGCGATCCAGGGATATGAGTAATTTCCGAGTCCCTGAGGCCGGAAGGCCGGGCGGCATGTTGGCGGCGAACATCTCGTCCGCCGCCTGGCAGCAGCCGGGCTTTATTGCCGGAAACTCCCCCCGCTAAAGAGACAGACCAGGGAGATGATCACCCCCAGAAAGATGGCGCCCACCACGGCCCAGCGCTGCAGAACCTTTTCCCCCTTTTTAAGCCGGGCCTGGCTGCGGCCCAGCCAGCATTCACGCCCCGGACCAGCGGCAAGCCCTGCGCCCGGCCCGCTTTCCGCGCGCAACCGATGCCAGGCATGCCGTCTCACCGTATCCCCCAGCCATTGGACCGCCACGAGCAGATCACCGGCCGGCACCCACGCCTTCTCCTGACTCCTCCCCCTGCCCCGGCGCTTAAACACCAAGGCAACAAGCAGGCCAAGCCCGGCCGGCCACAAGCCGCTCCACAGGGCGGCAGGGGCAGTGGCCTGGCCCGCCGGCAGCGGTCGGCCGGGCCACAGCCAGAGGAGCGCTGCCACGGCAAGCAGATTTGCCACCCAGGCGAAAGCCATCCCCGGTTCCGGTTTTTTCCGCGATCCGGCGGCGGCCGGCCGGACCAGGCTGATGGCATGGCAGAGCAGCAGCATGGTGGCCAGGCCGCACAGGGGCAGGAGAAAATGGGCCAGGCCGCGCCACGGCTCCGGGACAGCGGCGATCGTCTCCTTCATGCCGTATTTGGCGATGGCTCCGCTGGTCAGAGGCAGGCCGGCCAGGGCCAGGGCGGGCAGCCACAGTCCGGCCCGCAGCCACCACGGCGGTTTGCCGCCACTCCATGTTTTCTTTGCCAGCCCGACGCCGAGAAAGAGGCTTCCCTTGGCCAGGCCATGGTGCACGGCGAAAAGCGACACCGCGACGGTGGCCCGGGGCCACTGCTCCGGCGCCAGCAGACCGCAGCCGACAATGACCGTCATCAGGCCCATCTGACTGATGCTCGAATAGGCCAGCACGGTCTTGGCCTTGACCTGGGTCAGGCCGACCGCCACCCCGTAGAGGGCGGCGGCAAAGCCGGCCAGCAGAAAAAACCCGCCCCAGCAGGGTGCGGCAACCTGGTCCGGGGGCAGGAAGCGCAGCCAGCCCAGCAGGCCGGCCTTGATCATGGCCCCGCTCAGCACGGCGCTGGCCGGCGCCGGCGCCACCGGATGGGCCAGGGGCAGCCAGCCATGCAGGGGCAGAGCGCCGGCCTTGATACCGAAGCCGAGGAAAAGCAGCAGCATCAGCAGATTACTGGCGCGGCTGGTCTGCAGCGCGGTAAAGGCGAGGGCCCCGCCGCCATCCCTGCTGATCAGCAGCATGGCGACAAAGAGCAGCACCTCGCCGATTACGGTCAGCACCAGGTAAACGCGGCCGGCCCGCATCGCCTCCTCTGTGCCGTGATGGACAATCAGCCCGTAGGCGGCAAAACTCATCAGGGAAAAAAAGAGATAAAAGCCCAGCACGCCCTGGGACAGGATGAGCCCGAAGTTGCCGCTCATGGTAAAGAGGAAGTAGCCCCAGAAGCGATAGCGCCTGTCATCCTCCGCCAGGTAATGGCGGCCGAAGATGCCGGCCAGCAGCCAGAGCAGGGAGGTGAACAGGAGAAAGATCCGGCC
Organism: Desulfurivibrio sp.; assembly: GCA_003605035.1. Lineage (GTDB taxonomy): Bacteria > Desulfobacterota > Desulfobulbia > Desulfobulbales > SURF-16 > SURF-16. Next base: position 194,446 of record QZKJ01000053.1, on the reverse strand, counting down.
AATATGGTCCAGGCCGATCAGGCTGCCCATGAAAAACCAGGGCACCTCGACGGCGATGGACGACGGCCCGTGCAGCGAGGCCAGCAGGGCAGGCAGCGGAGCCCAGGGAGCCAGGCGGCAGGCCGGCCGCCGCCAGGACGGCGGCAGCAGGGCCAGGGCAATGACCAGGGGCAGTCCAGGCCCCAGGGAGAGCAGCAGCACCTGCAGGGCGGGAAGCACCTGCTGGGCGGTCATGGCCCGTACTCCAGGCCGACGATCAGTTTCACCCAGGCCAGGGGACTGATCTGGGCGTTGGCCAACAGCCCCACGGCAATGACCAGCAGGGCGGTCAGCAGGGGCGGCGCCAGCAGCATCCAGCGGGTTTCCACCCGGCCTCTCCCTCCCTGTTCGCTCCAGGAGCAATCCGGCGGCGTGAACCAGGCCTTGATCAGGATGGGCAGAAAATAGGCGGCATTGAGCAGGGTGCTGACCACCAGCACCGCCACCACCCACAGCCGGTCCGCAGCCAGCGCCCCCATGCCCAGATACCACTTGCTGACAAAACCGGCCATGGGGGGAAAGCCGATCATGCCCAGTGCCCCGACGCTGAAGGCCGCCATGGTCACCGGCATGCGGCGGGCAATGCCGCGCATTTCGCTGATGCGATGCACCCCCAGGGTTTCCGCCAGATTGCCGGCGCAGAAAAACAGGGTGATCTTCATCAGCCCCTGATGGACCAGGTGGACCAGCCCGCCGATGGCCGCCAGCGGCCCGGCCACGCTGACCCCCAGGACGATATAGGAAAGCTGGCTGACCGTGGAATAGGCCAGCCTTTTTTTGAGATCATCCTCCCGCAGGGCGCACAGTGAGCCATAGATAATCGACAGGGAAGCCAGGATGGTGAGCGGCGCCAGCAGGTTGAGACCCGCGGCAAACTGGGTGCCGTACACATCGTGCACCAGGCGGACGATGCCGAAGACGCCGGCCTTGACCACGGCCACGGCGTGGAGCAGGGCGCTGACCGGGGCCGGGGCCACCATGGCCCGGGGCAGCCAGCCGTGCAGCGGCACCAGGGCCGCCTTCACCCCCAGGCCGGCGATGAACAGGAAAAAAAGCGCCATGAGCTGCCCCTCATGCGCTGCGCCGAGCGATGCCGCCACCGGCGGCCCGCCGAACTCCACCGGCCCGGCCAGAACCTGCAGCCAGGCCACGGCCACCAGCAGCACCGCCCCGCCGGACAGGGTGTAGACCAGGTAAACCCGGCCGGCGGCCAGGGCCTCCCTGGTGCCACGGTGGGTGACCAGGGGATAGGTGGTCAGGGTCAGCAGCTCGTAAAACAGCAGAAAAGTGAGCAGATTGCCGGCCAGGGCGATGCCCACGGTAACGGTGACGCAGATGCTGAAGTAGCCGAAAAACTGCCGCCTGTTGGGCGACTGCTCCAGGTAGCCGACGGCATAGAGGGTGGTCAGCAGCCACAGCACGGTGGACAGGGTGGAAAACAGGGCGGCCAGGGGATCGGAATTGAGCAGCAGTTCAAGGCCGGGCAACAGCTGCCAGCGCACGGTAAAATGGCGGCCCTGGTAGATGCCGACATTCATCAGCAGGATGAGCAGCAGCTTGAACAGGGCGCCGCCCAGGTTGAGAACGGTGCGCGGCCGGTTGCTTTTCTCCGGCAGGGCAAAGATGATCAGTCCCGGCACCAGGGAGCTGAGCAGAATCATGACCAGCAGCAGACCGCCCCAGTTCACCGAAGCACCTCCAGGCCGGCAGGCGAGAAAACCTGGTTGCCGGCCGCCAGCAGCTCCAGGGGAGAGCCGGCCAGCAGGCCGAGGAGCATGGCCAGCACCGCCAGCAGCACGGCGGACCACTCCATCACCGGCGGGATGGCCTGGCGCCTGGAGAAAAAAGGCGCCTTGAAGACCAGCAGACGGGAGGCGACCCGGTAGACATAGCCGGCGGCCAGCAGGCTGCCGGTGACCAGCATCATCCCCCACCACCACTGTCCGCCGGCCAGGGATACGCCGAGCAGCAGCCATTTGCCGACAAATCCGCCGCTGGGCGGAAAGCCCATCAGGCTGACCCCGGCCAGCACAAAGGCAAAGGAGGAGACCGGCAGCACCTCCTTGATGCCGGCCAGGTCAGCGATCCGGTCATGGCCGGCCTTGAGGAAGATGGAGCCGGCGGCCATGAACATGGCTGATTTGGCGCAGGCATGGGACAGGATGAGCAGAACCACCGCCTGCCGGGCCGCCGGGCCGGGATCAAGCCGGATAAGCGGCAGGGCAATAAACAGATAACCCAGCTGCGCCACGGTGGAATAGGCGATCAGCATCTTCAGTCTCTTCTGCAGCAGGGCCTGGGCCGCGCCCCACAGCACGGCGCCGCAGCCCAGCGCGCCGAGCAGAACGTAAGCCGCGGGCGGCAGCACCTGGGCGAAGACCTCGCCCCACAGCCGCAGCAGGAGATAAAACGAGGCCTTGACCACCAGCCCGGAGAGAATGGCGCTCACCGGGGCCAGGGCATTGGCGTGGGCCGGCGGCAGCCAGAAATGCAGGGGAAACAGCGCCGTTTTCAGCAGCAGGCCGGCGGTCAACAGGGCCAGACCACACCACAGCAGTGGACCGGGGCTGACCAGACGGCTCAGGGCCGCCATATCCAGGATGCCGTAGCAGCGATAGAGCAGGGCCACGCCCAGGAGGTAACTGCAGGAACCGAGCAGACTGACCAGCAGATAACGCAGGGCCGCCAGCCGGGCCGCCGGCTTGCCCGACAGCGCGGTGAGCGACACGGCGGCAAGTCCGGTGATCTCCAGGGTCACGTAGATGTTGAACAGATCACTGGAGAGGTACAGTCCGTTCAGGCCGGCCCACAGCAGCAGCCACAGGGGCCAGAAAAAGAGCCGCTGCTGTTCATGCCGGCTCATCTGCCTGGCCGAGCCGATGCGCAGGGAAAAATAGCCCAGGGCATACATGCTGACCGCCAGCCCGGTCACGGCGGTCATGGCCAGCATCAGCACGCAGAGCCCGTCGATCCGGAAATTAATGCCCAGCGGCAGCTGCCAGCCGCCGATGGCGTAGCGCAGCGGACCGGAACGGGCAAAGGAGACGGTCAGGCCCAGCACGGCCAGGGCATTGAGCCAGGCGGCCAGGGGGCCGAAAACGTGCGCCAGGCCGCCTCTGACAAAACTGCTGATGGCGAAAAAAAGCGGCGCCACAACCAGACATATGGCCCAGAACGCGGCATCAGCCATCCGTCCGCCCCCACTTCTCTCTTTTTCTTTTCTGCCACAGCAGGGCCCGGTTGGTGGTCTCCTGCACCAGACAAACCAGCACCAGGGCCACGGCCGTGGTGCTGACCGAGACCACGATGCCGGTCAGCACCATGGCATGGGGTACCGGATCGATCATCGTCTGGCCCGTGCCGCGGGCCCCGCTGATCATGATCAGGAAAACGCCGCTCGTCATCAGATTTGCCGCGAGAATCTTGCGCAGCGGATGGGAGGAACGGATCAGGCCGTGCAGCCCGATGGCAAGCAGCGCCAGCCCGGAAAAATCATAGAACAGGAGGGTGTTCACTGGCGCCCTCCTGCATCAGCATCAGCGTCGCGGCCGGGTCCTTGTTCACCCCCCCTGTCCTGCGCCGGCGGCTCCGGGGGCCGGCCTCCGGCATAGAGAGCCGCCAGGGTCACGCCGATGGAGACGGCGCTGGCCGATTCGATGAGCAGAATCCAGGCCCCGGCGCGCTGCGGCGGATACTCGAGCAGGTTGCCGCCCGCCGCCACGCAGACCACAGCGGTCAGCAGAAAGAGCAACGGACCGAGCGCCAGCCCCCAGCGCAGCAGGGCCGCGGGGATTTGTCGCACCACCGTCACATTGGCCAGCAGCAGCAGCACCCCGGCCGCAGCCAGCACGGCACCGCCCTGGAAGGCGCCCCCGGCCCTGCTGCCGCCGATCCAGACCAGATAGCCGGCCACCATGATCATCAGGGGCGCCAGCAACCGCACCAGGGTGGCCAGCACCGGGCCGGGCTCCTCATCCTGCAGCGGCAGCCGGACCCTGGTCAGGGACCAGACCCCCAGGGCGGCAAGAAAGAGGACCATCACCTCCAGCAGGGTATCGTAACCGCGGAAATTAAGCAGCACCGCGGTCACCTCGCTCCGCACCCCGCTCTGTCCCAGCTGCTCCCCCACTGCCGGCCCCAGTCCGCCTCCTGCCGGGGTCTGCGCCAGCGACCAGGCCAGCAGCAGGACAAAAACAGCCAGCAGCAGCAGGGCCAGGCCATAGGCAACGGGTTTGGCCCGTCTGTGCCTTTCCGGCGGGATCTCGTCTTCCTCCTCCCGTTTGCCGGCAAAGGCAAGCCGCCGCTCGGCTTCACTCAGCCGCTCCAGCCGGCGCAGGGCCGACAGAAAAAGGGCGCCGGTGAGCCCTGCGCCGATGGCCGCCTCGGCCAGGGCCACATCAGGGGCCTGCAGCCGCACCCAGGTCAGCGCCATCAGCAGCCCGAGCGAGATGAACAGCACCATGGCCCGGAACAGATCCGGGCTGGCCAGCAGACGCCAGCCCAGCCACGGCAGGGCAAGGGCCAGCACCATATCAAAAATTCCCATGGCGTCCATCATGGCCTGCTCCAGGGCTCGATCTTCTTCCGCAGGGCGGCCCGGGCCACCAGATGGCAGGAGGCGGAGCTGGCGATCAGCACCAGCAGCCAGATGAGCAGCAGCCTGGCCACCGTATGCCAGCCGTCGGCCTGCAGGGAGAGCCCCAGCACCACAAAGCCAAGGCCGACATTATCCGCCTTGGTCAGGGCATGCAGGCGGGTATAGATATCCGGGAAACGCAGCAGGCCGATGGTGCCGGAGATAAAAAACGGGATACCGAGCAGGATGCAGACCGTGCCGAGATTATGCAATAAGCCCATCCCTTCCCCCTTAGGCGAACATGCCGTTATGGTCATTCCCGGCAGGCGCGGCGCGCCGGGCGATCCGGAAAATTTCCGGGTTTCCTTTCACTTACCGCTCCGTGCCGCCCCAGGTGCGCAGGGCAAAGGCCACCGCGGCCAAGGCCGCCAGCAGGGCAAAGACCAGGGCGATGTCCTGCAGAACCTCCCACTCCAGCCCCCTGGCCAGCAGCAGCAGAATGGCCACGCCGCAGGTGCCGAAGAGCTGTGCCGCCAGCATGCTGTCCGCGGCGGTCGGGCCGCGGAGAATGCGGCCAAGGCCCGCCACAATGGCCAGCAGCAGAAAAAGTGCCGCGCTGGAGTACTGCCAGCTCATGGTGCGCCTCCGGCCAGGCGGAGGCCGAAGACGGCGGCCACCCTTCTTTCCAGCAGATGCACGGTGGACCAGACCGGCATATCCCGGTCAATAGTATGGATGGTGAGGCACTGCCCGGAAAAATCCGCGCTGATGGTGCCGGGCAGCAGACTGATGCAGTTAAGCAGCAGAACCTGCTGGGGCGCCTCGGGCAGACTGACCTGATAGCGCACCAGGCCTGGATTCAAGGGCATGACAGGCGACAGGGCGCGGCGCATGACATCGCAGCCGCCCCAGAAAGACAGGTTGAGAAAAAAGGGGATAAAACGGAGCAGCCCCAGGGGACTGAGCGGGCAGAGACGCTGGGGAGCAAAAAACAGACTGCAGCAGGCGGCGGCGGAGACAGCCGGCAGACCGATGATCCAGCTCCGCCCGTCAAGGCCGGCCAGCACACTCCAGAGGACGGCATAGAGTACCAGCCGGGCCAGCAATCTGGTGAGCCGGGTGGCTAACGGAAGGCTGACAGGAGAGCAGTTGCCGGGCATGCTCAACCTCTTGGTAAAAGTGAGGAGGGGGAAGGCAGGATGAGTTTGGGTGTGCAGGTTTTTCTTTTCACTTTTTTCTCCTCACTTTTCACTTTTCCTGCCGCCGGGTTACCGTCTTTATGCCGCCAGACCCTGCTCGTTTACCAGCAGGATGCTGCAGCAACAGGTTAACACAATTCCCGCGGACAGGAAATTACTTTCTCCGCAAATTTTACCCCTTAATTCAACTGGTTAATATGGAAACTCGGCGGGGGCAAGCGATAAAAGGGGCAAAAACCATGCAGGAGCAGTGGCAAAGCCGGCTGCACTTTAGTATAGTAGCGCATCATGACCCCGGTCCCCTCCCCCACGCAAACCGCTGCCCCGGCAGCCGGCGACGACATCATTGTCCAGGTCAGCGGCCTCAGCAAATTCTTCGGCAGCCGCTGCGCGGTGGACAATATCAGTTTCGCCGTCCGCCAGGGGGAATGCCTCGGTTTCCTGGGTCCGAACGGCGCAGGCAAGACCACCACCATCAACATGCTGCTCGGCCTGGTGGCAAAAAGCGGCGGCGCCATGCAGGTCATGCAGTTGGACATCCCCAGGCAGCAGCAGGCGGCCAAACGCCTCATCGGCGTGGTGCCCCAGGCGGACAGCCTGGACCCGGACCTCACGGTGGAAGAGAACCTGCTGACCTATGCCAGCTATTTCAATATCGCCGGCAGGACGGCCCGGGCCAGGACCGCCGAGCTCCTGGACTTTTTCGCCCTGGCCAACAGGAGGCAAGAGATCATCGAGCACCTCTCCGGCGGCCAGCGCCGCCGGCTGCTGCTGGCCAGGGCCCTGATCAACGAACCGCGCCTGCTCATCCTGGACGAACCTACCGTGGGGCTTGATCCCCAGGCCAGGCATCTCATCTGGGAGCGCCTGGAAATCCTGCAGCAGCAGGGCACCACCATGCTGCTCACCAGCCATTATCTGGACGAGGTGGAACACCTGAGCAACCGGGTGCTCATCCTTGACCACGGCAGCATCGTGGCCCAGGGCGCCCCCTCGCAGCTGATCAAGGAACTGGTGGGCACCGAAGTCTTTGTCATTGAGGGTACGGCAGCGGAACTCAACGCCCTGGAAAAATCCTTCAAACAGTGCAATGCCGCCATGGAACGAGTCAACGACCGGCTCTACGTTTACACCCAGGAGGATTGCAGCCGGCTGGAATCCCTGCTGAAAAACTCCCGCAGCTGGCTGCGGCGGCCGGCCAGCCTGGAAGACCTTTTCATTCAACTCACCGGCAGATCATTAAGGGAATCATGAATTACCTGCGTTTCCGGACTCTGTGGCTGCGCAACAGCCGGGTGTGGCGTAAGCACATCATGGCCACCCTGATCGGCAATCTGGGCCAGCCTCTGCTCTTTCTGCTGGCCATGGGCTTCGGGCTGGGCCAGCAGATGCAGACCATCGACGGCCTCACCTACCTGCAGTTTCTGGCGCCCGGCCTGGTCACCTCCTCGGTGATGTACAGCGCCGCCTTTGAAACCACCTACGGCTCCTATACCCGGCTTTCCCTGCAGAAAACCTACGAGGCCATTCTCATGACCCCGCTGGGCATCACCGATATCGCTCTGGGTGAGATCTGCTGGGGCGCCAGCAAGGGGCTGCTGTCGGCCATCATCATGCTGGCCATGCTGCCCCTGTTCGGAGTATGGCCTTCGGTCTGGACCCTGGCCCTGCTGCCCGTGCTGTTCATGTCGGGCCTCTTTTTTGCCGCCTGCGGGCTGATCATGACCTCAATGGCCAGCAACTATGAATTCTTCAATTATTTTATTTCGCTGATCCTGACCCCGCTTTTTCTCTTTTCCGGCATCTTCTTTCCGCTGCAGACCATTGCGCCCCGGGCCAGGATCTTTTTCGAACTGCTGCCGCTCACCCCCATCGTCAGCCTCTCCCGCATGCTCTGCTACGGCCAGTTCCAGGAGCCCTGGCTGCTCAAGATCATTGGCTCGCTGCTGCTGACCCTGCTTGCCTGCTGGCTGTCCGTCATCCTGCTGCGCCGGCGGCTGATCCAGTGAGGCGCGGCAGAAACAACAAAACCAGACTGGCCATTTCAATAATCAGCAGGTGAACAGATAATCAAGCAACGGAAACGACCTCATGCCAGCCCAACCTTTCTACCCCTTTCCCAGCGCCCAGGAAGACGCCCAGACGTCTAGCCTCTACACCCCTCCCAGCCCGCAGACAGCCTCTGCCAGCTACCGACTCTCCTATACGGATACCGACTTTCTCATGCGCGACGAACTGCGGCCCGTGCGGCTGCAGCTTGAACTGATGAAGCCGGAGATTCTCCAGCAGGAACACGGCATCAAGGCCACGGTGGTGGTCTTTGGCGGCGGCCGGGTACCTGATGAGGAAACCGCCCGGGAAAGACTGACGGAGGCGGAAAATATGGCGGCAGACGATCCGGCCAATATGCTTTTCCAGCAGCGGGTGGCCACGGCCAGGCGGATTGTCGCCAAGTCACATTATTACGAAGAGGCCAGAAAGCTCGGCAGAATTCTCTCGGAGATCTGCCACGCCCGCACCGGCTGCAAACTGGTGGTGATAACCGGCGGCGGGCCGGGCATCATGGAGGCGGCCAACCGCGGCGCCTTTGAGACAGGCGCCAAGACCATGGGGTTCAATATCGTCCTGCCCCATGAGCAGGCCCCCAACCCCTATATCACCCCGGATCTGAGCTTCCAGTTTCATTACTTTTCCATCCGCAAAATGCATTTTCTCATGCGGGCCCAGGCCCTGGTCGCCTTTCCGGGAGGCTTCGGCACCCTGGATGAACTCTTTGAGACCCTGACCCTGATCCAGACCAGAAAAATCAAACCGCTGCCGGTGCTCCTCTTTGGCCGGCAGTTCTGGGAAAAACTGATCAATTTCGATTTTCTGGCGGAGGAAGGGGTGATCGCCCGGGAAGACCTGGATATCTTCCAGTTCGTTGATACGGCGGAAGAGGCGGGCCGGATCATTTTCGACTACTTCAATGCGGATGACCGGTATTGACCAGGAGGCAGGAGGCAGAACAAATGTAATGAAATCAATCAATCATTCTGTCTCCTGTCTCCTGTCTACTTGATTCTCTTTTTCCCGGCATTCACTCAGCGGCTGACCATGGTGAGCGCCCCGGCCGGGCAGACATTGCGGCAGAGCCCGCAGCCGAAACACTGCTCATGGTTGACCTCCGCCGTAAAGCCGCCAGCCGCCTGACGGCTGGTGATGGCCGAGAACTGGCAGGCGTCGGCACAGCTGCCGCAGCCGTTGCACAGCTCCTCGTCCACCGTGGCCACCCGCTCCCCCCGGAACATGGTTTCCACGTCAAGGGCCAGGGTGCGCAGGCCAAGGCAATCGCCGGGCTGGCAGTTGCAGATGGCCCCGATAAAAGGAGTCATCATGGTCCAGATGGTGTGCACCGCGCCGGTTTTTTCCAGCTCCTCCATCTGGGTGATGGCCTCTGCCGGGGTCAGGGCTTCCAGCCCTTGGGCCTGGGCCAGCCCGAAATAGCCCATGTCAAGATCAGTGTACCAGCACTCCGGGGTGTAGCTGACGCTGTAACAGCAGCGGTTCTCCTTCTTCAGGGCCGCCCAGCGGCAGGCGCAGGGCAGGCGGACCACGGTGGCGGCCCGGCCGACGATCTCCCGGATATCCTCCATGGTCACCACCTGACCGAAATGCTCCTCCCTGGCCCTGGCCACCATCTGCTTGACCAGCCGGGGCGGCAGGGCCTTTTTCTTCCGGTAGAGCACCTCCAGGCGACCCAGGGTAGACACCCCGGCATCGATGGTGGACAGAAAAAAGTCCTTGATGTAGGCCCGCCGGCGCAGATCCGCCAGCAGATCATTGGCATAATTGGCGGCATTCTTGAACCAGATTTTGCCATCTCCATGTTTGGTGCAGAATTCACACATTTCCCCGTCCTTTTGTTCAGCTGGCAGACCTGCCCTTGGCCCCATTGAGAATCCTGCCGAAGGTCGCGCTCAGTTCATGGATCTTGTAGGGTTTGGGCACCACCCCGCAGAAGCCGTAATCCTGGTAATTGGCCATGATCGGATCATTGGCGTAGCCGCTTGACACCACGGCCTTGACCTCGGGATCAATGGCCCGCAGTTTGCCGATCGCCTCCTTGCCGCCCATGCCGCCGGCAATGGTGAGGTCCATCAGCACGGCATCAAAGGGCCTGCCCTCCTCCCTGGCCTGGACATACAGCGCGATCGCCTCACTGCCGTCCCGGGCCGCCGCGGTTTCACATCCGAGGTAGCCCAGCATCTCAATGGCTATCTCGCGGACGATCTCCTCATCATCCATGATGAGAATCCGGCCATGGCTGGTGGGGCTGGATTCCGCCTGCTCCTGCCGGACAGGAACCGTCTTGTCCGTGGCCGGCAGGTAGATGGTGAAGGTTGATCCTCTGCCGGGCTCCGAATCAACGGTGATGATGCCGTCATGTTTCCTGATGATCGAATAGGCGATGGTCAGACCGAGCCCGCTGCCGGTCCGCTTGCTGGAAAAATAGGGATCAAAGATCTTGGCGAGATGCTCCGGGGGTATGCCGGCCCCCTCGTCCTGAAAGGCCAGCTCCACATATCTGCCCGGCGGCAGGGTCAGCAGATTATTGGGGGAAACCGCAACATTTCGTGCCCGGATGGTCAGAATGCCGCCGCCAGACATGGCCTGGGTGGCATTGATGACCAGATTCTGGGCCACCTGGCTGAGCTGTCCCTCATCCACTTCCAGGGGCCACAGATCTTCAGCCAGTTCATACACGCACTTCACCGGCGAGCCCCGCAGGACAAAACTGGTGGAGTCCTTGATCAGTTCGGCGATGGTGGTGGTTTTCTTTATCGGTGCGCCCCCCTTGGAAAAGGTGAGCAGTTGCTGGGTGAGGGTTCTGGCCTGCAGGCAGGCCTTTTCCGTCATTTCCAGGCGGTGGTAGACCTCGTCCTGACGGTTGAGATACATTTTCGCCAGCGAGATATTGCCCAGGATGGCGGTGAGCAGGTTGTTGAAATCATGGGCAATGCCGCCGGCAAACACCCCGACGGATTCCAGCTTCTGGGCCTTGAGCAGTTCCTCTTCCATCTTCTTCTTTTCCGTGACATCCCGGAAGATGCACTGGGTGGAAACCGGCTTGCCGTCCTTGAATTTGCCGCAGGCATTGCCCTCGATAATGATCTTTCTGCCCTCCTTGGAGACAAAAACCGTGTCAATATACTGCACACTCTCTTCCGTGATGATGCGCTGGAAGGTCTGCCGGCAATGGGCATGACATTCAGGGGAAATGAGATCAAAAATGGACAGCCCGTCGATCTCCTCCTCACTGTAGCCGAAGGTCTGCCGCCAGGCCTTGTTCACGTATTGCAGGCGTCCGTCCGGCAGCACGATCTGGATCAGATCATGGGCATTTTCAAAGAGATCCCGGTAGCGCCGTTCGCTCTCGCGCAGGGCCGCCTCACTGCGGGACCGCTCGCTGATATCCCTGAAGATGCCGGTCATGGCCACCGGCCTGCCATCCTCGAACCTGGTCCGGCAGCTGCCCTCAACTACTATTTTTCTGCCGTCCCGGCCGACGAAGATGGTTTCGTTGCGATCAAGCGGCTGGCCGTCCAGCAGACATTTGAAGAGGTGGCTGCATCTCTCCCGGTATGACTCATCGACAATGTCCATCAACCTGAGGTCCTTGATCTCCTCCTCGCTGTAGCCCAGGGCCTCGCGCCAGGCCCGGTTGACGTACAGGAAGGCCCCGGCCGGGGTGACACTGTGAATGAGATCGCTGGCATTATCAACCAGATCGCTGTAACGCTCCACCGATTCCTCCAGGGCCAGGATGGTTTCCTGCCGCGCCCTGGCCTGCTGCTCCAGCTGCCGGACCCGCACCTCTAACTGTTCATAAGTTGGTTTCCCTTGCATCAGGAAAAATCTCCGCTAAGGACTGCCTGTCAGGCAGGGTTATATCTTGATTGCGCTGCCGGCGGCCCACCCTGCCTTTACGCCTGCTTCATCCGCAGCAATCAGGGCATGGCCGCGGCGGTCAGCGCCGCTACCGCTGCGTAACGGACCAGCTTGCCGGCCACCACCAGCAGGGAAAACAGGATGAAATTGATGCGCAATGCCCCGCCCATCAGGCAGAGGGGATCGCCGATGAGCGGCAGCCACGAAAAAAGCAGAGACCAGGAACCGTAGCGGCGATAAAGCAGCCGGGCCCTGGCCAGCGTAGCCTGGTCAATGCGCATGACCCTGGTAATCAGGAAAACAGCACCCCACAGACCGACCAGATAGGTGGTGCAGGCGCCGAGATAATTTCCCGCCGTGGCCACGGCCACCACATATTCCGGCTGATAGCTCTGCAGGATGAGCGTCACCACCAGCCATTCCGAACCGAGCGGGATGACGGTGGCTGCCAGAAAGCTGAGCAGGAACAGCGCCGGCAGGCCATGTTCGACAAGAAAATTCTCCAAGGGGTCTTTCAGCAGCCTCCCGCTTTCAGCCTAACAGCCTGGCATGCCGCATGCCGTACCTGGGCAGGCTGGATATCAAACCGCCAGCTGCAGGATTTCGGCAATCACTTCCCGGCGGTAGAGATCGCCGATGCCCCACTTGCTGGCCAGTGCCGCGGCATTTGCCGCGATCATGTCAATATCCCCGGCCGGAATATTGACCTCACCTAACCGGACCGGGGCGTCAATGGCGGCAAACCACTCTTCCAGGGCGCTGATGCCCGCCGCCGCCCCCTCCCTGCCGAAGACCTCCCGGGCAAAGCGGGCAAAGCGCTCCGGCGCCCTGGCCGAATACCACTTCATCCAGGCGGGCATGACGATGGCCAGCCCGGCCCCATGGGCGATGTTGTAGATGGCGCTGAGAGAATGCTCTATCATATGATTAGGAAAACTATACTCCCTGAGCCCGGCGGTGGTCAAGCCGTTCAGCGCCAGGGTGGCGGCCCACATGAATTCCGCCCGGGCCGGGTAATTATCAGGCTCCCGCATGATCACATTGCTGGTCTCAATCACCGTCTTGATGATGCCCTCAACCAGCCGGTCCTGCAGGTGGGAACCGGCCTGCCTGGTGAAATACCCTTCAATCACATGGGCAATGGCGTCAACCGCGCCATAGGCCGAGTAGTCGCGGGGCACGGAGATGGTCAACTCCGGGTTGAGAATGGATACCCTGGGATAGACATGGGGAGAACCGATATTATATTTCTGCCGGGTCTCCTCGTTGGTGACCACGGCATTGCCATTCATTTCGCTGCCGGTGGCGGCCAGGGTCAGCACCGTAAAGACGGGCAGGGCCCCGGCAACCTCCTTGCCGGTAAAATAGTTCCAGACATCATCATCCGCCAGGGCGCCCACGGCAATGGCCTTGCCCTCATCAAGCACCGACCCGCCGCCCACCGCCAGCACGGCCTCCACCCCTTCCCGCCTGGCCAGTTCCACCCCCTGCCTGGTATGCGAGAGTACCGGGTTGGACACCACCCCGCCGTATTCCACATAGCTGATGCCGCTTCTGTCGAGGCTTGCCGTTATCCGGTCAAACAGGCCGGAACGTTTAATCGAGTTCCGGCCATAGATAAACAGCACCCTGCGCATCCCGGCATTTTTCAACTCCTCGCCGATGGTTTCCTCCTGCCGGCGGCCAAAGACGATCTTCGTCGGATTGTGAAAGACAAAATCAAACATGGCAGACTCCTTTTCCAGTAACTCCATCATCGTTTATTCCCTGTCACTTCTCGCGGGCGAGTATACACCAGCCGGCAATTCATTTCATCTTTTAAGCGAAAACTTATCTTTGCCTGCAGCGGCAGGGAAAGGGGCCATCAATTCCGGCCATGCTGCCTGGGAAAATTATGAGGAGGGGCAAATGTGGCAGGGGATAAGAATCGCGGGCGGGGAAGGCAATGACGGCTGCCTGTTTACAGTTTACGCGCAGGTAATCACCTTATCCGTTGCGCTCAGGCCGACATCCGGACCAGCGGCTGCGGCCGATACATTCCCACCCCATGCCGGCTGCGGGCGCCACCGAAGATAATGGTCCACACGGCTGCCGCAATAAGAAAGAGGACAAGCAGAATGATAACAAAATCAGCTTTTTTCATGGCAGGCAACCTGCGGCTCGTCTTGCGGCGGACAGGTCCCTCTCCGAGCCTGGTCCGGCCGTCACTTCTTCGGCCACAATTTGATGATTTTCATAATTTTTTTTACCTGGCTGCATTCGCAACCAGCCTGGCAATCCTGCTCGCCATCCTCATTGAGGCAGTGTTCCGGGCTTAATTTTTCATGGCAGTGCAGGTCAACAAGGCTATGCGGTAAATCATAAAAGTGGTGCACCGCTACGGCAAGCGTGGTGCCGCAGTTATGATTGAAAAGCAGATAGCCTGCTTCCCGGGCCTCAAAGGCAACCTGGTAGCCCACCAGGCTGATGGCCGGATCAACCAGAAAAAGAGCCTGATTCACCCACTTCTTGCCGCAGGCTGTACATATCTTAAAAAATGAAATTGCCATGTGGCCGCTTATAAATCAATGAATATATGCTGCCTTCAACGCCCCGTTTTTATAATATTAATTATCATTTACTTTAAATCAAGCTTGTTTTGCCTCATTTTTTGCTGGCAAAAGAAGAAATGAAAACAGCCGGCATGGATAAAAAAGATGGCCGGCATGACAATTTATGTAATAATTTCAAGGCAACCCAATCGATCCAAGCCAGCTCGCCACGGGGCCAGCCTGGAAATTTTACGCTCAATATCAAATAGTTATGGAAAATGACACAGAAACAACTACAATACAGGCAACCGGTCAAAATCAGCCCCGCTGGCCCGGCCGGGCGCGGCGGGCGAAACACTGGACTCTCTTAACAATCCACCAAGGACTACGAATATGCGTGACAACATCACCCCTGCCGCCTCCTCACCGGTAAAGCGCCGGATGTTCTTTCCCCACCTCATCCTGGGCATGGCCCTGCTGTCCGCTTCCCTTTTTACGGGCTGCGCCACCGTTGGCCGCGATTTCCCCTCCTATCAGGTCCCTCGCATAAAAATCGGGGAAACAACCCAGACCGATATCCGGTCCATGTTCGGCTCTCCCTGGCGGACCGGCATAGAAGACGGCACCAGGACCTGGACCTACGGCAAGTACCGCTATGGTCTTTTTGGTGGAACGAGCACCCAGGATCTGGTGGTACGCTTTAACGACGAAGGCGTTGTCACCTCCTACACATACAATACCACTGAACCGACCAGATAGACCGCCGGAAAAAACGGGCCACGGCTGACTGACCATAAGGACGGAATTTCTTGCCAGACTGCCCTTATGGTCTTTTCATCCAGACTGCGGCGGCCAGCAGCAGCCAGCCCAGGATAAAGGCCAGGCCTCCGGCTGGCGTGACATAGCCGCTATGCATGCCGGTGAAGGCCAGCAGATAAAGACTGCCGCAAAACAGCAGAATTCCCGCCAGAAAAAGCCAGCCAGCCACCTGCAGCAGGCGGGACTGTGCGGCCAGCGGCTGATTGCCCCGGCCACGGCAAGCAGAGCGAAGGCGTGATACATCTGATAACGCGCAGCCTTGGCAAGCCAGTCTGCCTGCCCGGCAGTCAACAGAGAAGACCCATGCGCAGCGTATGCGCCTGCCGCAACAGCAAGGGCAGCCAAAAACGAGCCAAGGGAAAAGAAAACACGATCCATGGGAATACCTCTTCATCGGACACATTAAATGTTAAAGTGATTTACATTTGATTTTTCTGTGAATGCATGCTATCCAAAGTACCCAAAGATGCCTGGGGTATTTTACCCATCTTACCGACAGCGACAAGTACGTGCGGAACGGGGCGTTGCGTGTCGAGGTAAAACATCCATGAAGACAGATCGCCTCCAGGCAGTTTGTTCAATAACTGACAAATAAAGCAAGGGAAATGATAAAAAATACCCGAACCTGCCGCATTGCACGGCAAGAGGGAATATCCTGGCGGGGTTGCCATGGCTGCGACGCATATACTTCTGGTTGACGATGAAGCGGAATTTGTTGAAGTAATGGCCGAACGTCTGGCTATGCGGGGATATAACATTACCTGTTGCTCAAACGGCAGGGATGCCTTGAACCTGCTTGAGCAGCATCCTGATATCGATGTGACGGTGCTCGATTTAAAAATGCCGGGCATGGGAGGCATTGAGACCCTTGAGGAAATCAAAAAGAGGCATCCTTTCGAGCAGGTCATCATGCTGACCGGTTACTCAACGGTCAACAGCGCCACAGAGGCCATAAAACTCGGGGCTTTCGACTACGTGGTGAAGCCATTTGATACAGACCGGCTGATTGCCCTCATCAACGAGGCCGCGGCCAGGAAAAAAAAATTTACCGACCAGCTTCTTGAAGTGCGCCAGATACCATACATCTCCGCCGACAAAAGAGCGCAACTCATCGCGGAAATCACCGAAGCGGCAGCAAAAGGAAAAACCCGCCTGCCCGGGGACTGAGCATCGTCAGCGAACCCGGCCCCGGGCGCCACGCTGAGAGTTGCATTGCCCTGCCGCGCCGGCTCTGTGGAAAATCCTGACAAGCAGACAGACAGCACGCGACCGCCGCGCCTGTTCAGCGGCCTTCTTCGTCTGCAAAAAATTGCCGCCGGATGCCGGAGAAGACAAAATAGATGCCGATAGCCA
Organism: Desulfurivibrio sp.; assembly: GCA_003605035.1. Classification (GTDB taxonomy): domain Bacteria; phylum Desulfobacterota; class Desulfobulbia; order Desulfobulbales; family SURF-16; genus SURF-16. The sequence goes on along the minus strand of QZKJ01000053.1, from coordinate 177,998 downwards.
TGATGAACACCCCGGTCATGATGCGGTCAGACCCATAATACGCAAATGACCCCTGGCCGCGGGCCAGATCAAATCCCGTTTTGCTCACCAGCAGGCCAACCGCTATTCTGCACAGGGTAAAGATCCAGGAAACCGCCTGATCTATTCTTGACTTGTTCTCTGCCACCGTTACCTATTCCAGCTTTCTGCCATTTGCGGAAAAACCCGAATCAGCATCAATCGGCACAGCAAAAAACATGCAGCTTGAAGCCGTTCACGGCGTCTTATCCTGTCCTATCACTTTTTTTCCGCCAGGCAAAACTATTTCGGGAACCATCCGGATATTTTTTGCGTCATAGAATTATCATCGTGCTTCTTTTGCCTGCATGAGACGCACAAACACTAACCGTACCGCGCACCTTCATGCACGCTTATGAGTGGGAGAACGACATTATGGCCAATTTCTCCAAGAAAAAAGGATCAAGTTGCCCCTTCTGGATTGAATGCAATTCGCAATGCATGAGAAGGCTGGGGGGAGTCTTCATCCCCCTGCAATATTATGTGGAGACGTTCTGCAAGACAAGGGAATTTGTCAGCTGCGGCCACTATCTTCTGGCAAACCTGCTGACCAGGGAAAAAGCGGATTCTTTCGATAATGCCCATAATCTGTGATAGGCTTCATGCCGCAGATGCCCCTGCGGCACGGCACGTCCATGAGCTGATCTGACTGCCGGCCAGCCTCCTCTCTCATATGCCATTGCAGCATCTGCAATGGCATAATTGTTATAGGCGCCGGCCAACGCACATCGAGCCCCTTTCCATCTCACCTGTCTCATCTTCATCCGGGCCCTGGTTGTCCCTGAGTTATCCCCAATAAAAAAGCCCCTAACTCGCTTGAGCTAAGGGCTTGAATTTCTGGCGCACCCGGCAGGATTCGAACCTGCGACCTACGGATTCGTAGTCCGGCACTCTATCCAGCTGAGCTACGGGTGCTATGTTTGAAGAAGTGGTTTTTATACCTTATCTGCGCCGATTCATCAACACAATTTTTTCAGGAAAAGCGGATGCATTGCTCCGGGTGTCTGACTGATTCCCTGCCAGGCTACCAGACGGAGCGCAGACCCTGGTTTTTTCTGACCTGATCGAGGCGTCTTTCCAGGTCCACCCGCCAGTCGGCATGGATGCGGGCGCCGGAGGGGCCGATCAGTTCCGGCAGGCCGTAGACCAGCCGGTCGGCGGCCCGGCTCGCCTCGATGACCGCCTCGATGGAGCGCGCCCCGAATTTGTAGTTGGCAATGAGCAGGCGCAGCAGCAGCCCCGAGGTTTTGCGCGCCGCCTTTTTCCAGTGGGTATCCATCTGGTGGGCTATGATAAAGGCCCTTTTCAGCAGGATGCGGCGCAGTTCCTCCAGCTCTTCCGGGGAGGCCGAATCGCGCAGCAGCTCCTCCGGGATTTCAATGCCGTCAATATCGAGCACCACCCGCAGGCGGCTCATGAAGTCGGGAATCTTCAGGGTCTTGGTCATCTGCAGCTCCTGGGGGGTGGCCTTGCTCAGCATCTCCTCCATGGCCAGCCAGCTGGTCTTGACCCCGCCGGCAAAGACGAAGATCGAGCGGCCGATATAATAGGGGATGCCGTGCACATAGGTCACCCCGTCCTGCATGGAGGGGAGAAAGTAGCGCAGGTAGCCGAATTCATGGCCGCCGTAACGGCAGTCGAACTCATCCCAGAAGGTGATCGGCACCTTGCCCTTGGCCACCGAGGCGCGGACCAGATCAATGGCCGAATTGATCTCATCCGGCTCGGCGAACTGGGTCAGGTTGAATTCAAAGAAATCAAAGGGATCGCGGTCGAATTTCCGGCCGATCACCTTGGCCACCTCCTTCACCGCAAAGGACTTGCCGGAGCCGGGCGGGCCGAACACGCCGATGCACAGGGGCCGCTGGAAACTCTCCTTGCTGACATAGGAGTCCATGACCGACTGCAGGGTGAGCACCGGCCCGATTTCCGCCGGATCGGTGGTGCGCAGATGGCCGACATTGAACATGCGCAGATTCTGAAAACCGCTTTTGCGGCTCACCTCTTCCTTTAAATAATGCAGCACCTCAAGGATGATGTCCATGTAGCCCGGCGGCACCGCGCCGGCCCGCATGGCCGCATGGTGGGAAGAACCGCAGCCGGAGGGCGGAAAGAAGGAACGCAGGCCGGCCATCTTGCCCCTGCTCCACTCCTGGGCGGAGACCAGCTCGAGACTCCGGTCGAATTCCGGGGAAAAACCCGGCAGCTCGATGAAGCAGGGGTCATTGTAGTCGAGAAAGGAACAGGGCGCGCCGTTGGGAAAGGTGGAGGTGAAATCGAGATTGGGCAGCTCCAGAGACTCATTGAAATAGTAGCCGTGGTCATAGAGCAGCTGCCAGTTGAGCAGGGTGCGCTTGGAAAAGTCGCAGAAGAAGCTGCGGCCGGCCACCACCTCCCCCATGCGGATGAAATCCATGGCCAGCATGGAGGTGACCAGGGTGTCATAGGCCGGCACCGAGCCCTTCTGGCGGGGGGAACTCTTTTCCGGCAGGCTGCCTTCCCGGTGGCGGAAGTAAACGCTCTGCGGGCTGACATAAAGCAGGCCGTGGGGGAACATCTCGATCATGACGTGGCAGCGGAAGCGTCCGCGCTGCCCATCCCAGATGCCCACCTCGGGCGAGCGCAGGGCCCGCAGGGACATGGCGACAATCGACTCCCACACCACCGAGCTGTCCATTTCCATGCGGGTGGTTTCCAGATCGGATAATCGGCCGAAAAGCACGAAATTCTCGCCGAACTCCCGGGCCCATTCCAGCCAGTGGGCCACGCTGATGCCCATGGCAATGACCCAGGCCGTGGGATTGAGTTCTTTCAGTTCCGCGGCGATATGGGGGGGCCGGCCGCCGTCATCCACCACCATGATGCCGTCATGGCCGCGCATTTTTTCGCGATTTTCATCGGTCAGGGAAAGCGCGTTCTCATCCGCGCCCCGGCCGGCAAAGGGCAGGATCTGGTGCACCATGAACCAGCCATGATCCTTGTCGATTTCCGGCCGCTGTCTTTTTCTGAAAATCTGAAAAATATCCTTCTGCTCGCCATAGGTAATGGTGGTGATCTGCGGGCTCAGATTGCCGCCGGTCAGATAAGAGGCCAGCCAGGTCAGGCACTGCTCCAGCCGCCCGTTTTCCACGGCAATCTTGCCGGCCAGCAGCTCGACAAAGTCGCCGGGATTATACCCGTAGGCCGGCAGGCTGCCCTCTTCAATGAGGCTCACCTCCTTGATCGGCAGATTGCGGATCTTGACGTTTGAACCTAAAAAAAGTATTTTCTGCTTTCTATCATCTGTTTGCATGGTAACCTTTCCTTTGCCGTTTCACATGTTATTCCCAGGCAAAGTATCATTTGTAATAATAATTATCAATTAATTTTCTCATCACAGATCATTGACATGACCCGGTTGATTATTTAGGAGCCGTTACAAAATAACCTTTTCATTTTGAGCATTTCGTTACGGCTCCTAATGCCGTCTCTGACAACCGGACAGCGATGTTATTTTATTGCAACGGTTTAGGGTAGCAGCAAAGAGGATTTTCCGGCCGCACCAACCTATAACCTGATGGCAGCAAGCGAGACGCTCCCATGGACGACGAAATCGAAGCGGTTGAACTGCCGATCGACGGCATTCTCGATCTGCATACCTTCAATCCCCGGGAGGTGAAGAGCCTGGTGCCGGAGTATATCCGCGTCTGCCGGGAACGCCACATCCTGCAGATCCGCATCATCCATGGCAAAGGCACCGGGACCATGCTGCGCACCGTGCATGCCATGCTGGAACGCATGCCCGAGGTCATCTCCTTCCGCCTGGCCCATGAGGACCGCAGCGGCTGGGGCGCAACCCTGGTCGACCTGGCCCCCATCGCTGCCGGACCCTGACCGGGCATGGGGGTTTGACAAAATCCCTTGACACCTCCGGCGGCGAGTCTTTTACTGATCATATATATCCTGAAAAATATTTATATTATATGCCCCTGCTGCATCAAAAGGTCAAGCGGTTATAACTTGGCGCAGCCCAAAGACAATTTTTCTCCTCCATGGCTTTTTTCGGAATAATTCTTATATTTTTTTTGGATGCTCTGCCTCGGCAGACCATTGCAACGATTTTGCCATTACGCACTGAACTTTCCATGATATGAAGAGGAGGACCCCATGCACTATCTACGGGAACTTTCCATGAAAAAAATTCTGCTGCTCCTGCTGTTTACCGGCCTGGCCGCGGTTATGACGGCCTGCGGCACAGGTTCATACGGCCGCCTGGAATTCAGGCTCGCGGTCAATGATATCTTCGAGTCCGGGCAGGTGCTGGAAAACTACAACTATTATTACATCGGCCCGGAGGCGGAACCGGTTGCCATTATGGCCGTTGAAAAAAAATACCAGCTCGCGCCCAGCCTGTGGAAAGCGATCAATCTCACGCCCGAACGGCTCAAAGCCTGGATGAGCCGGATTGACAACCGCTACCGGGTCAAAACCAGGTACGATGGCGCGTACATGCTGGACCAGCACGGCACCCAGGTCGGCTTGTGGTATTCCCCCCTTGACTGGACAGCCATCCAGCGCGGCGACGACAACCTGCTGACGATTTACACCCCCGACACCACCAAAAATCTGCATAATTACGGCCGGGGCGTTATGCGGGGAACCGGCGGCCCTTAATCCGGCGGGTGAGAAATAAATGGAAAACTGGCTGCTGTCGGCATTACTGGCGATGATCATCTACGGCTTTTGGGGATTTTTCCCCAAAATCGCCGTAACATACATTTCCCCCCAGAGCGCCCTGGTCTATGAGGTGGGCGGCGCCATGCTGGTTGGGCTGCTCACCCTCTTTTTTATCAGATTCCAGCTGCAGTTCCACCCGACGGGCATGCTGTTCGCCGTGCTCACCGGCATTGCCGGCATGATCGGCACCCTGTTCTTCTTCGCCGCGGCCCAGAAAGGAAAAATCGCCATTGTGGTCGGCCTGACCGCCCTCTACCCGCTGATCACCGTCATTCTGGCCGTTATCTTTCTGCGCGAACCCCTCACCCTCAAGCAGGTCATGGGGCTGATTCTGGCCTGCGTCGCCATTCTGCTGCTCTCCACCTGACCGATCTCCATCTTCAATGGCTGTCATGACCCGCTCGCAGACCTCTGGATACTTGCTGTTTTTTCAACAAAATCCTTGTCTATCCGCACCATAGCCAGGTAAATAAAAAAAGCCTGACGAAATAAGCTGACCCGCTTTTAACCGGGGCAGGCTCATCCTTGCCAATCTGATTGTTTAAAACACCAGGAGAAATTACCCATGACCACTGCCAATGAGAAGATCGTGCTCTTTGCCTTCCGCGCTGATCCCCTCTGTTTCATCCATGTGCTGCTCAACGCCCTTGACCTGCATGAGCGTGGCCTGGCGGGCAGCATGGTCATTGAAGGGGAAGCGGTAAAGCTGATCCCCGTCATGAGCCGGGAGGGGCATCTGCTGTTCCCTCTCTATCAGCAGGCAAAAGAAAAAGAGCTGATCGTGGCGGTATGCCGGGCCTGCTCTGCCAAGATGCAGGTCACCGAGGCGGTGGAACAGCAGGGCCTGCCCCTGGTCGGCCAGATAGCCGGCCATCCGTCAATGGGTAAGTTCATCGAGGAAGGCTACCGGATCATCACCTTTTAACCCGTCCCCGTCGGAGAAAAAATATGGAGAAAGTCGGCCCCCGCAAGCAGAAACCCGATCCCGAAAGAATGGCGATCCTCCGCTCCCTGCCGCTGGAAATCAAAGAGCAGATCACCGGGGAGGAGGCCCAGGCCTTCCTCTATAAGGAGGAACTGCCTGATTCCCTGCTGGAAAAGCTGAAAGACTACCTGGTTGAGGAAAAATAAAGACTGTCCGGCAATCCGCGCTGCCGGTCCCGCGGACCGACACTGGCTCAGCTGGTGAGCAGGCGGTAAATTTCCGGCACGCGGATGGGCAGCTTGCGCACATCGTTGATAAAGGTATAATTGATCTCGCCCAGCATGTGGCCCATGTAATCCTGGGCCTGCCGGTCGATGGTGATGCAGAACGGATGGATGCCGGCATTCTTGGCCTCGATCAGGGCATGCCGGGTGTCTTCAATGGCGTATTCCCCTTTGTAATCATCATAGTCCTCGGGTTTGCCGTCGGTCAGAATGATCAGGAGCCGCACCCTGGCGTCCAGCTTGGAGAGCACCCCGGTGAAATGGCGGATCGGCGGTCCCATCCGGGTATAATCAACCGGGGCAATGGCGGCAATGCGCCCCCTGATCTCATCCGTGTAGGACTCCGCAAACCCCTTGATGTGATAAATCTCGCTGCGGGTGCGCCGCATGCCGGAAAACCCATAAATGGCATAGCGGTCACCCAGGGCAGCCATGGCCTCGCTGAGCAGAACCAGCGATTCCTTCAGGGCAGTGCCCACCCATCCCTCGGTGGAGGAGGACATATCCACCAGAAAAAGCGCGGCAATATCCCGAACGTCCCGCTGCAGACGGACATAAAGCCGCTCCGAGGGCACCAGGCCGGCCCTGACGTCAGCACAGGCCTCGGTCAGGGCATCAAGATCCACATCTTCGCCGTCCCGCTGCCGGCCGACAAAGAGATGCCGGGTGCGCAGCATCTCAAATTGGCGCTTAAGCTGCATGATCTGGCCGCGGTATTTCTCCAGGGTGTTGCCGACAAAGGTTCCCGTGACCGCATGCAGCTGCTTGCGGTGCAGCCTGCACCAGTTCCTGCGGAACCCCTGCCGCCGGAAATCCCATTCATCGTAAAGCAGGCCGCCCTGCAGCGCCTCCCCTTCTTCCTGCAGCGGCCCCCGGGCCGGACTTTTCCCCTGCCCGCCCGCCCGCTGGCTGGCGCTGGCAATATAAAATGCTGGCAGCCCGCCCAGATCCTCCTCAATCTCCCGGGCCAGATCCCGCAGCTCCTCGGGCAGCTTGAGATGCTCGTCATCGAGGCAGATAAAGCGCGGTTCCTCGCCGGGCTGCCGCAGGGCTTCCGCCTGCTCCGCCTTATCGTGCCGAAAGGGGGTGATGCTGGCGCCAGTTTCCAGCACATTGGCGCCGGGGGGCTTTGCCTCCTTTTCTTCCGCCTCCTGAGGTTCGCCGCCACTGGCCTGGGGCGGCAGCAAGGCGGCCAGGGCCTCGATGAATTTCTGCTTGGTGTTTTCCCGTCTGGCCAGGCGGACGCGGTGCGCCTCCCCGGGCCGGAACTCTCCCTGGAAAAGCAGCGCCGGCAACGGTTCATAGACCGGCCCGGCCTGGCAGCAGGCATCATAAAAGCTGCGGGTGGCGGTGATGATGGCCGCATTGTCCGCCCGGCCGCTCCAGACCGCCTCCACCAGCGCGGCGAGCAGGGGATGGCCGCCCGGACCGCCGGCCTTGTCCCCGCTGAGCTGCCCGAGCAGCCACTGTCGTATCTTTTCCAGCAGGTAGCTGATCCCTGTCTGCCGCTGCAGCTCCGGACGGTCGGCCAGCAGCCGGCCGAAAAACGGCTGCATGTCGCGCAGCAGACCGGGAAACTCCTGCCGCAGAAAAACGGCGACGCGCAGGGTCTGCAGCAGGTGGTAGATGTCCTGGGCCAGCTGCTGATCGGCAAAGGTGTTGAAAAATCGGGCCAGGATGTCATCATGATCCCCTTCCCGCTGCTGCCTGCTGTCGCCGGGAAAATGGATGGCCGCTGACCGGGCCTGCTGCTGGCAGTAAAGGTCCTGGCTGATAAAGCCCCATTGAAAGGTGGTGAGCAGCTTGTAAACCTGGAAGTTGGCGGCCGGCTCCCGGTAAAAGGTGATGTCCCGGGGCAGAAAAATGGTGGCGGTGTCGGTTGCGGCCGCGGCGGCCGGCTCAAGCTGCAGCGGGCGTCCGGAGATGCCCCGCACATAGGGAGCAAGCCTGCCCCGGGCCTCAGCCAGGGTGAGCCCGCTCTCCCCCCGCAGCTGGCAGAGAAAATTATTTTCCACATCAGCCATGTACAGACGGGCCGCCCGCAGCCCGTCCGCCTCATAGGCATGCAGTATCCCCTTCACCCATTCGGCCAGTTGTCCGGTCTCCAGACAGAGCAGCCCGTTATGCAGCTGCTCCAGAAAGGCAAAACAAAGCGCATGGCTGACCGGCCAGATGATGGCGATCTGCTCCAGCACCGCCTTTGCCAGCTGCTCGTCATAGCCGGCCAGCTGTTCGATCAGTTCCTCGTGTTCCCATTCGTTGAGCTGGTTGTCAGGGATAACCCGCTGCAGGCTCAAGGCGGTGGCGACCTTTTCCATGCCCATCCTCCTCAGACCACCGAGCTGACCATCTCGTCAATGGCCCCGACCAGCTCATGATCATCGGTCAGAGCCTCGGTGATGGTCACGTGGCAGGCCTCCCGCGGGGGAATTCCCTCCCTGATCAAGAGTCCGGCATGCACCAGCAGCCGGGTGCTGGCCCCCTCCTGCAGGCCCGAGTCCTTCAAACCCCTGGTCATGGCGGCGATCCGCACCAGGGAACGGGCCAGGGGCGTATCAATTCCTGCCTCATGGCGGATGATTTCCGTTTCCAGCTCCGGGGCGGGATAATCGAGTTCCAGGGCCACAAAGCGCTGCCGGGTGGACTGTTTCATATCCTTCAGCACGGACTGGTAGCCGGGATTATAGGAGACGGCCAGCATGAACTCCTTCGGGGCGGTGAGCAGCTCACCTCTTTTCTCAATGGCCAGCTGGCGCCGGTCATCGGCCAGGGGATGGATAACGACGGTGGTATCCTTTCTCGCCTCAACCACCTCGTCCAGGTAGCAGATGGCGCCATGCCGCACGGCCAGGGTCAGGGGCCCGTCAGCCCAGATGGTTTCACCGCCCCTGATCAGGTAGCGGCCCACCAGGTCACTGGTGGACAGATCATCATGGCAGGAGACGGTGATCAACGGCCGTTTGATGGTCCAGGCCAGAAACTGCATGAACCTGGTTTTGCCGCTGCCGGTGGGGCCCTTGAGCAGCAGCGGCAGGCCATTCGCGTATGCGGCCAGGGCCACGGCCAGTTCATTTTTCTGGGGCAGATAAAAGGGTTTTTCCGCAATAAAATGTTCTTCTATTTTCTGGCTCTGCATGTCGGTTAATCTCCTTTTCGGCAAGGCATTTCACTATTTACTTACACATTAATACCGACACACACCTTATGCAAATAATAACCCTTATTAATTCAAGACATCACATCCTTAATATTCATACGCGGAAATTTATCGTGTAATATTCAATTGCGGTTTAGACTGATGCCATATATCATTGAAATCTGCCGTTTGCCACCTGCAGCAGCATACTTTACAGGACATCATCAGGGTTTCCCGTTATGAAAAAATCCTTTTTTTTATTGCTGGCGGCTGTTTTTGTCTTAAGCGGCTGCCGGAATGCGGACCAGGCCAAGTCCCCCCGGGAACTGCTCATCTATTGCGGCATTACCATGATCATGCCCATGCAGGAAATCGCGGAAATCATCGAACAGCAGGAAAAGTGCACCATCAAGATCACCAGGCAGGGCACAGGCGCACTGCTCGACAGTATCAGAGTGAACCGGGTTGGCGACCTTTTTCTTCCCGGCGAGGAATCATACATGCAGGCCTGCCTCGCTGAAGGACTGGTTACAGAGACGGTAACCGTAGGCTATAACCGGGCGGCGCTGATCGTCCAGAAAGGCAATCCGCTGCATATCACCCCTGACGTCAAAAATCTCACCAGCAGGCAATACAGGGTGGTTCTCGGTACAGCGGAGAGCGGCAGCATCGGCAGGGAGACCGAACGGATCCTAACCCCGCCTGGTCTTTATCATGCGGCCTTGGACAATGCGCTGTTTCTCACGGCGGATTCCACTGGCATGGTCAAGGCCCTGCTGGATAAGAATGCGGATCTGGTACTGAACTGGTATGCCACCTCCCTGTGGGAGGAAAACCGCCCCCACATGGATGGCCTGCTGCTCGACGATCAGTTTGCCCCGCCCCGAAAACTCGTGCTTGGCCTGCTCAGCTTTTCCCCTTACCCGGACATAGCCCGCCGCTTCATGGAACTGGCCTCCTCAGAGCAGGGACAGGAAATCTTTGCCAGGTACGGTTTTATGGGGAAATAGCTCTCCAGGGCAGCAGCAGTGCCCTGGAGGCAAACCGTCTGATCGCGGGCTTACTGCAGAGCGGAAACCGCCGGACCGCCTGCCTGCAGCTCTGCCAGTTCTTTAGAAAAAAAGAAGCTTTCTTCCTCAAAAGCCGGGCGCAGTTCATCAAGCCAGGTTGCCTGCCCGTCAAAGGCGGCAAAAAAGGGTCGCGCCACCCATTGCGGATTCCGGCCCTGAAGCATCTGCAGGACAAATACCTTTTCCCCGCCCACCTCGCTGACGCCCAGCACCTGCACCTTGCCCGGCATGGCTGACATGCTCGGTCCACGCACTGTGCGGGCAATGCCGCTCACCTGCCTATAGGCTGTTCGAAAAATTTTCCAGGCCCTGGCCAGGGGAACGCCGAAATAATGGTGAGCGCCGGTATCGCGGACCACAAACATATAGTAGGGAACACAGCCAAGATTGACCTGCCGCTTCCACATGGCAATCCAGCTCTCCGGCTGATCATTGATATGCCTGAGCAGAGGGGACTGGGTACGGATCTGCGCCCCGGTCGAGCGAATACGGCAGATGGCATTGCGCACCAGTTCGGTTTCCAGTTCCTGCGGGGCGTTAAAATGGGCCATGATGGTCAGATGTTTCCCCGCTGCCGCCACTTCATCAAAAAGAAGCAGCAGATCATCCGCATCCGCATCGCTGATATAACGCTGAGGCCAGTAGGACAGGGTTTTGGTGCCGATCCGGATTGTTTTCAGATGAGGCAGGTCAGCGCTGATCAGTTTGCGCAGATAAGAACTGATGGCCCTGGTCCGCATGATCAGCGGATCCCCCCCGGTCAGGATGACATCCGTCACCTCAGGATGCACCTTCAGGTACTGCACAAGCTGCTCTGCCTCCTGCATGGCGAAACGCAACTCTTCCACCCCGATGAATTGGGGCCAGCGAAAACAGAAAGTACAATAGGCATGACAGGTCTGTCCCTGACTTGGGAAGCAGAGCACCGTTTCCTTGTACTTATGCTGCATGCCGGACAGGATCCTGCCGTTCAGCAACGGGCGGTTGTGCTCCATCTGGCCGGCAGAGTGGGGATTCAACTCCAGGCGGATCCGGTTGGCACAGGCGGTAATCTCATTTTTTGCGGCCTTGTTTCTGACCAGTTTTGCCATCTGCTCGAAATGGCGGGGCAGAAGCATCCCTTGCTGGGGAAAATTCAGGAGAAAAACCGGGTCATCGGGCACATTGTCCCAATCAATTAACTCATTGACCACATAGTTGTTCGTTTTAAACGGCAGGACCCGGGCCACCACATCAATGGCAAATTTCTGTTCCTCGCTGAGACGGGAAATCTGCTCGATGTTGCGGAAATTACCCAGGGTGTACGACTTGTAACTTGTTGAATCTCCTGTGGACGCAATTTTTCTGGCTTGACATAAACACATAGACACCTCCGTTTCTTTCCCATTTACAACAGCATCCCTTCCGGCTGGAAACGTGGAGAAGACAGCCGGACCCTATTCTGTCAATCAATGTCGCATAATGACAAATTTGATTAATTTAATCAAGCTTGTTCTGTTTTTTATTTTGCCAGGCCGCGCTGGGTCTGCTTTGCGGAAGGACTCTCACCTGCGGCAAACTACGGACAGGATAGGGAAAAACTTTCCGGTCTGCACAGCATGTCGAGGGGAGAGAACTGAGTCAGTAAGGTGGGGACAACCTGGTGCCTCGGGTTACGGCAGCAGGGATCGGTATTTCCCTGTTGAGGAAGGACGACGGGGGAGGAGTTACGGAGATCCGGCATGGGGTGACTTGCCGGGTCCCCGTGCAGCTGACAAAAAAAGGGGGCTTGCGCCCCCTTTTTTCAATTACTTGAGAAAGAATCCAATCAGCGATTAATCGTCATCGCGCTCGTCATTCTCGCGATCTTCACGATCCTCGCGCTTTACCGTGACTTCCTTCTCAGCTTCGCAACCATCGGTGTTGACAGCCTTGATCGTCTCGGGCTCATAGCCGCGGGGCAGCTTCTCGATTTCGACCTTCCACTTGCCACCCTTTACCCGGATGTTTTCGCGGAGGATGTCACCGGTCTCGCCATCCACGATGGAGATGCGGGTCCTGATGTGGGAGCGGCCTTCGACCACCAGTTTACCCTCCTTGAAGAAGGCTTTGGTGATGGAGAGCACACCGCCGTCCGGGCAGCTGATGCAGGTGTCGTCGCTGGCGCCGTTGCAGTTTTCGTCAACACCGTTGCCGCATACTTCGGAGGCGCCGGGGTTGATGGCATCGTCGAGATCGTTGCAGTCATTGCCGCCGCAGGCGGCATCCATGTAGCCGTCGCCGTCAGCGTCAGGGCAGGCGGGGTCGCAACCCTCGTCAACCTCGGCATCGCAGTCATTATCTACGCTGTCTGCGCAGACTTCTTCCGCACCGGGATTTACGGTGGCGTCAGCATCGTTGCAGTCAACCGGACCGCACTCGCCGCCTTCGATGGCATAAGCGTCGCCGTCAACGTCGGTGCATACTGCCGGGCAATTGGCCGCGCCGCTGTCCAAGGCATCTACCAGTCCATTACAGTTGTTGTCGATACCGTCGGTACAATCTTCCTGGGCGGAAGGATTCACTGCCGAATCGGTGTCATCACAGTCAACCGCGCCGCACTCACCGCCTTCCACGGCAAAGGTGTCGCCGTCATTATCGGTGCACAGCGGTTCGGTGGGGCAGCCTTCATCGATTACGCCGTCACAGGTGTTATCAAGACCGTCACCGCATACTTCCGCCGCGCCGGGGTTGATGGCCGCATTGCTGTCATCGCAGTCAAGCGGACCGCAGGCGCCGCCTTCCACGGCATAGGTGTCACCGTCACTGTCAGTACATACCGGCGGGCAGCCGACAGCGGACGGATCCTGAGCATCGATCAGGCCGTCGCAGTCATTATCAAAGCCGTCGGTGCAGTTTTCTGCAGCAGACGGGTTAACAGCCGCGTTGCCGTCATTGCAGTCAACCGGACCGCAGTCACCGCCTTCCAGGGCAAAGGTGTCGCCATCACTGTCAGTACATACCGGGCCTGAGGGACAGAAGAAGTCCGTCAGCGCGCTGCCGCCTGCTGAATAGGCCGTCTTGGCAGGGGTGGCTGCGCCGAAGTCACTGGTGTGACAGAGAGCACAATCTCCGATATAGGGCTGTGCCGGTGCGCATGCTGTGTTGACCTGGGTGCCTAAACCGCCGAAACCATAACAGGAAGAAGCGATGAGAATGAACGAACCGGCCAGGGCCGATACGAGAGACATTTTTTTCTTTGACATTAATAAATCCTCGTTGTGTTAATGTTAAAAATTGGACAATAAGATGAGTTCATGCGTTAAAAAGGGGTTACAGTAACCAGCGGGCCAGGAATCTCTTCGCTCAATCCTGACGCCTGCTGGCTCTTCAATGCCTTCACCTCCATAAGAATTGTTGTCAGCAGAAATTTTTCATTTTGCGGCGCGCACCACATTGTTACACTACTCGAATATAAGGATCATTTTGCGTCCTTTTTGTTCCATCAATTTCCAATGGAAGCAATTTGCGTCTTTGCAGTATATATGCCAAACGCTTTTGATCATCATTATCAAAATATAACTTATTAAATTTGCAGGGTAAATAATTAGATTGCCTGTCAGACAACTAAAATAGAAATTTAATAGGAAGTTCCACTCATGTCTCTTATCGGAGACATAGTTTTTTACAAGGAAGGTCTGCAGCAATAACGGCAAAACACCACAAGGTGGTAGAATTACCTAGAAATTAAGCCGGCAGCACCTGACCGGAGAAGGTGTATGCTTTTGGAGAATGAATTTAAAAAATTGTACCCTGTGAGAAAAACAGGGGGAGGAAAAACAATCCGGCGGGCAGATTTGCCGCAGGCAGATTATGCCTGGTGCAGAAAGTGAAACAATTTTGCATACAGCCTTAAGTTATTTTATTCTGGGCCGCGACTCGACCCCTGCTGCTCCCTCTTCCCTGCCAGCACCCGTCTCCGCTCCGCGGAAGCGGCAGCCGTCAGTCTCAGGCGGAAAAATTTCCGCATTTTCTATTCATCGCTGACACAGGATTTTCGGGTCAAACCACCCACAACGTCGGACAAACCATCAACGCACTTAACTGAGCAGCTTAGCAGCCAACCCGGCAGCCCGGTTGCGATGAGACGGTAAATGATACACCGCAAACTGCCTCTACGACAGGACAAACAGGAATTTTTCCTTTTTCCGTACCGCTTCTTTTTAGGGGCAAACGGCTCTAAAAAAACCTGAAATTATTTCCCCATGCAGTCTCGGGTAGTTAGCAGAAAAACGAGCATTCATCAGGAAAAACGAGAAAAGAGGAGAAAAATGAACATTCAGAAATCAATTAAATACAGAAAAAACACCTTGCACCCGTGACTAGCCCCTGATTTCATGGGCTTTCGCTTCATGGGTTAAAAAGCGCGTTTTTCTAGCCCGTTAGATTCGCTCCGCTTCCGCTTCCGCGCCGCGCAAGGGAACAAAGACTGTTGATAACTTGGGCATTTATTTTTTAAAATCGGGGATAACCGTCTTTGACAGGAGACGGTCTTTTTTAATACAAGCAAACAGAATCCAAACGTTCTCTTAATATGATCTTAATGCGAATCCTTATTACTATTCCAAATTTCACCCATATCAGGATCATCCATGCTCTGGCACAATATTAAAGAAATTCTTGCAGATAAACTCCCGGAAAGCGCATATTCACTCTGGATCAACCCATTATCCGCCAAAGAGAATGACAACGATACCCTTGAAGTTGCCTGCCCGGATGCTTTCTTCTGCACCTGGGTAACGGAGAAATATCTTGGCGCCATGCAGGAAGCCCTCCATGCACTCCGGCGGAGTGACATGCGCATTGTTTTCCGGACCAAGTCCGGCGGCAGCGTATCCCAGCCACTTCTTGCCGCCCCGCAGGAACCGCAGCGGCTGCCGGATATCCCGAAGGTGAAGTCATCAATCAGAACGCTGCACCCCCGCTTCACCTTTGATGAGTTCATTGTCGGCAGCTGTAATATCCTGGCCCACTCCGCCTGCTCCGATATTGCCATGAATGATTCGACCGCCGGCTCCTGCGTGTATCTGAAAGCAGGAACAGGGCTGGGCAAAAGCCACCTCACCCACGCCGTAGCCAATCACATCATCGGGCATAAGCCGGCCACCAGGCTTAATTATCTGACCGCCCAGCAACTGACCGCTGAAATGGTGAAAAACATCAAAAACAACACCATGAGCCATTTCAAAAACAAATACCACAAACAGTGCGATGTCCTGCTCATCGAGGACATCCATACCTTGGCCGGCAGGCTGAAAACCCAGGCTGAACTATCAGAAACTCTTGATATTCTTCTTGAAAACGGCAAAAAAATCATTTTCACCAGTTCCATGGGGCCGCGGGAGATCCCGGATATCGATTCCTCCATCCGCTCCAGGCTGTCATCCGGCATCATTACCACCATCAACCCGCCCAATCTGGAAACCAGGGTAAAAATAATCCGCCGAAAAGCGGTTATCAACTGCCTGGATTTAAAGGAGGAGCATATCCTCTACCTGGCGGAAAACATCAAAGGCGACATCCGGCAGGTGGAGAGCACCATCATCAGCCTCAAGGCCCAGTGCGCCCTGATGCAGGCCACCCCTGATTTCACCATGATCAAGGAAACACTGGCAAACATCATCGGCAACAGCCGGCAGCTTTCACCAGTGGTCATCAGGGATTTCATCGCCGGCCAGTTCAAGCTTGACGTGGCGGAACTGCAGTCAAAATCCCGCAAACAGTCACTGGCCTTTCCCAGGCAGATAGCCATGTACCTGTCACGCAAATATACCGACATGCCCCTGGCCGATATCGGCAAAGCCTTTAACCGGGATCATTCAACCGTGGTGCACGCCATCAGGGTCATTACCGATAAGCGGACCCGCAACACCAGCATCCACCGCCAGGTGGAATTTCTGGAAGATAAGTTGGAAAAGAAATTTCTGTAAAAATATCAGAAATAAACAGGTTTGACCGCGGCAGCGGCCTCATCGCCTCTGCCGCCAGCACTGATAGCCACCGCCGCCTTACGGGCGGATTTCACCATGTCGTTGATACCCACCCCGTCCCAGCCAAAGCCACAGATATACAAGCCCTTATGGTCCTGCTCAAGCCCTGCCCGGTAGGCAAGCATCTTCGGATGATCCATCTCCAGTTGGGGGATGGCGCTGGCCGGACGCAGCACTTTGGCAAACAGCGGTTTTTCCGGCAGCTCCATCAGCTGCCGGATATCCTGGCACACCAGGGAGATGATATCCTTGTCGGCCAGCTCCAGCCGTTCAGGATGCCGGCGGCCGCCCACCAGGGCCTCCAGCAGCACCTTGCCCGCCGGCGCCCGGTTGGGAAACATATGGGAGGAGAAGAGCACCCCAAGGGTAAAACGCTGCTCGCGTTCCGGCGCCAGATAGCCGAAACCATAGGGCACCCTGGCGCTGTCGGCAAAACCCAGCGCCACGTTGCAGATCTTGGACACCGGGATCCGGGCAAGCGGCGGCTTGCGGAGGGCCGGCAGGAGTTGCAGGGCACTGTTCACCGGCAGGGCCATCACGATGTTTCTTGCTGAAAACACCCCTTTTGCCGTGGTGATCCGCCACGTGCCGTTCTCCCGGCCGACCGCGGTGACAGGACTGGCAAAGGCAATATTTTTCCCCTGCTCCAGCACCTCCACCAGCCGATCAAGTCCCTGGGGGAAATTGTTCATGGCCGGCAGTCTTTTCCTGACCGACCCCTTCTTCTCTTTCATCTTGCGCAGCAGGGCGCGGATGACCGAGCCATGCTCCTGCTCCAGCCTGCGCAGACCCGGCATGACCGAATCAATGCTGAGCAGGTTGTAATCGCCGGAATAGCTGCCGGTCACCGCCGCATCGACCAGGGGCAGCACGCTCCTGCCGAAGCGCCGGCCGGCCCATTGCCCCAAAGACTGGTCCCGGGGATCGGGCTTGATCCACAGATCAGCCAGCACCCGCAGTTTCCCCCAGAAAGGCAGCAGCGGGGTGGAGAGGATCTTGCCCGGTCTCTGCGGGATCTGCACGAGCCTGCCCCGGTGGCAGACATAGCGGTGAAAATCCCCTAACGGCGCCTGCTGCGCCTCACGGTAAAGGCCGGTATCCTCCAGAATTTCCCGGCTCTCCTCCGCATTGTCCAGAAAACCGTGGGGACCCCATTCCGCCAGGAAACCCTCCTGATGAAAGGACTGGATCGCCCCGCCGGCCCGCCCGCTTGCCTCAAGCAGCATGACCTCCAGGCCCGGAGCTGATTTTTTGAGGAAATGGGCAGCGGCAAGGCCGGAAATACCGGCGCCGATGATGATCACATCCGAAATCTTTTCCATAATGAAAAATTCCTTTTCATGAGGTAAAATGAAGCCTCATGGATACAGCTGCAGCAAAGAAAATATTAATTATCTGTTACTCATTGAGCGGCCAGACGAGCAACCTGCTGGCCAGACTGACCATCGGGCTGGAATCGGCCGGCGTCACGGTAACCATCGAAAGGCTGCGCCCGCTGAAGCCTCTGCGCTTTCCCTTCGGTTCCATCCGGGCAACCGTGCTCATGATGCTGCTCACCTTTTTCCGAAAGCGCATTCCCATAGCACCATTATCAGATAAATGCAAGGGCTGCCATGATCTCATCATCCTCGCCGGCCCCACCTGGTCCTATCATCCGAGCGGCCCCATCCTCTCACTTTTTGACCGCGACGGCAGCACCCTTTTTGCCCGACAGAGGGTAATCACCCTCATTTCCTGCCGGGGCTACTGGCGGATGCACTGGTTCGGTTTAGCCGCCCTGCTGAAAAAACACGGGGCCTCGGTAGTCAACCGCATTATCTTTACCCATCCCAGCAAAGAGCCCTGGCGCACCATCGGGGTGTTTTTGAAGCTGGCCGGCAGGTCTCCGGAGCGATCGCGACTCATCGGCAGATATTACCCCAGGTACGGCCATGAAAAAAAGCAGTTGGAAGAGGCCTGCCGCTTTGGTGTCATGCTTGGTGAGGCGCTGATCGCGGGCAGGGATCTGAGCGCCCTCGATTTCCAGACCCCGCTGGCCATCAGCCGGGGCGGGGACAGCCAGACAGGCTAAAATTCAATCCCCTTCTGCGCCTTCACCCCGGCTGCGTAAGGGTGCTTGATCATCCGCACCTCGGACACCAGGTCCGCGGCCGCCACCAGTTTCTCACCGGCATCGCGGCCGGTGATCACCAGATGCAGGCTGGCCGGCCGCTGCCTGATCAGCTCAAGCACCTCTTCCTCGGCCACCATGCCGTAGGAGAGCAGATAGGTCAATTCATCCAGCACCACCATGTCATAACGGCCGCTCATGATCTTTTCCCGGGCAAAGGCAAAGGCCTGCCTGGCGACCCGGATCACTTCGTCCTTATTTTTCTGCTGCCAGGTGAAGCCGCTGCCCTTGACATGAAACTCCACCTGGCCGGCCAGGGCCTGAAACGCCCGGGCTTCACCGGTGCCGGTCTGGGCCTTGATGAACTGGATTATGCATACCTTGAGCCCCTGGCCCGCCGCTCGCAGCGCCTGGCCGAAGGCGGCCGTCGATTTTCCCTTGCCGTCGCCGGTATGCAGCAGGACCAGGCCGCGGCGCGCTCTCTCGTTTCCCTGTTGGTCAGTCATGGTCAGTTCATCTGCCGGGTCGCGCTGAATTTCTCCAGCTGTTTCCGATAATAATCCCGGTTTTCCGGATCAAGGGCGATCGCTCGTTCTTCCGCCTGCCGGGCCCGCTCGGTAAAACCATTCAGCCAAAAGGCCAGGGCCAGGGTATCAAAGATATAGCCCGCCGGTTTTTCCTCCACCGCCTTCCTGGCCAGCATGAGCGCTCTGGCCGGATCAGCAATTTGTGCATCCTCGGCCGTGAGCAGAATCCAGGCGAGATTGTTCATGATCTCCGGGTGGTCCGGGGCAATCTGCAGCCCCTTTTCATAGGAAGCAATTGCCTGGGCATAGAATTTCCTGCCCTGGTGCAGGTCGCCGAGCAACTGATACCAGAGAGCATTATTCGGCTCTTCGCCGGCCTTTTCCTGGTAGAGCCTGGTCAGATGGTCCAGGGGCGCCCGCTGCAGCAGATCATCCGGCATCTTCCACAGGGTGAAGCCCGTACCGGCCAGGACAAAAATATAGAGCAGCAGCGCCCCATAGACCTTGCGGTGATGTCTGCCGATCTGCACCCGGTCCTGCTGGCAGCGGCTGAGGAAATCGACCCGCTCGGCAATGCCGAAGTGATGCCAGCTGGGCAGCTCGCGGATATTGCCGCTGAGCCAGGCCACCTTTTCCAAGGCATTGACAATACCCTGGCTGCTCCCCATGCTTTCCATGGCATGCAGGTCTGCCTGCCGCTCAAAATTGCGCATGAAAAAGCCGAAGACGATGCGGAAATAAAAAATCAGCAGCAGCAGCAGGGCAATGGTGCTGACAAAGATCAGGACCGTATCCGTCTTCTTGCCCAGGAGGGCGCTGAGTTCGTAAAAATGATCGGATTTCAGCAGCACATACATGAAAAGATAGGAGCCGAGTTGGGCGATGAGACTGAAACCCAGCAACAGGACGATATACAGCTGGAGATGGTAGCGTTTCACATGGCCGATTTCATGGGCCATTACCGCGTCAACCTCCTCAACGGTCAGATTCCGCAACAGGGCAGGGGTGAAGAGGATATAGCGAAAACGCCGGATCAGCCCCATGATGCCGGCGGTCAGCACCAGCCCCTCAAACAGGGGCCAGACGAGGATATCGGCATATTTCAACCCCTGTCTGCTGCAGAAGTTCTCGATATGGCTGCGCACCAGTCCCGGCGGCATGGGCCGGCAGCCCCACAGACGCCTGATGATCTCCGGAAAGGCCACGGCCAGCAGGATAAAGAAGATGAGGAAAAAAAGCGGTTCTCCCCAGGATGACTGGAAAAATTTCTTAACGGCGGGAAAGGGCAGCAGCAGCAGGATATCCGCCAGCAGTGACAGGGTCAGCCATGGCAGGATAATGGGGAGATTATTTTTCAGATTGGTTTTGATAAAGGTAAAACCGGCGTGCTGCCGGCCGAAAACCGTGCCGTAGCTCTTTCTGGCTCCGTACCAGATCAGACAGAGATAGAAGAAAAAAAGCAGAATGCCGGCCAGGCTGGTCAGCACCGGCAGGCTGTGCGTGCCGGGCAGCCGGGCGAAATAATATTGACAGTCGAGAAAATAGACATCGATGGCCAGAGAAATAATAGCCAGGATGGAGAGTTTGAGTTCAGCGGAGAAATAGTCGGCAGCCTGGGTTACCCGCTTTCCGCCATAGGTGAAGCGCACCAGCAGAAAAAAAAAGGCGGCCTTCAGCACAAAGATCAGGGAGGTGAAACCTGCGCCCAGCAGCGGCGCATCCGGGATGCTGTTGGTTGAGAGGATAAAAATGACAACGACAAGATATATGAGATTGTTATAAATCACTATCTTGGCCAGGCGGGACGCGTGCGGGCAAGCCTTGCATTATGGCGCTGAAAAAGGGCAAGCTGCTGCTGCAGCTGACGGGAGGTCAGTATATTCTGTATAACGAAAAACTCACCGATTTTCTTATGCCGGCGCCGCTGTTCAAACAACAGGGCGAGAAGCTGGGTCCTGGTCAGCAATCCCTGCTGCAGGGCCTGCTGGCCAAAGGGCAGCGACGAGCTGACACAGCCCTTTAACACGACGAAAATGTCGTCACCGCTGAGCAAGCCCCGGGCCCGGGCGATTTCCCCCAGCCGCGGCCGCTGTGCCTTCTGCCAGGATAATGCCTTGATAACACTCTGCCAGCTGACCTGGCCGGCATAGTAGAGATAGTGCCCGAAGAGCAGCCGCCGCTCAGGTATAGGCCCGCGATAGAGATCCTGGGCATAAAAAGGCCTTTGCCCCTCCTCCTGCCGGCAAAATTTCCCTGTCCCGCCCTTCTTCTGCCAGCCGCCGGCCGGTTCGGCAACTTTATCTGCCGCCGCAGTTGCTTTGCCGTTCTGCGGCCTGGCCTGAAAGGGGCTGCGTCTGACCGCGCAGAAGGTGGCGGCGGCAGAGGGTCCCCGGCCATGAAAACGAAAGCCCTTTTCACGGGCCTCAAGGTATTGCATCAGTTGTTCATAGGCCTGCTGCACAGTAAGAAACAGGCGGGCGCTTCTCTTTCTTGCCAGCTCATCGAGGTCGGGCAGGCGGTCCGGATGGGTTTCCATGGCCTTTTTGCGAAAGGCGCTTTTTACTCCGGAAGACTGGATATATTCGAGAAATTCCCGCGATACCGTTAAATCGGGCCCGAAAATAATGCGGCAGGCGCGGTACAGTTCCTGTTCTGCGGCAACTCCTGTCATAAAAATATCTCCGAACTCTGGCAAACACTCGTTTACGGAAAATTCCTGCCGTTTTCACAGCGCGCAGGGATGTCAACAATTATCAGTTTCAGCCAGAGAATACCACACAACCTATGCAAACTAAACGTTTTTTCGCAGAAAAAAAGCCGGGGTGGGAAGGAAATCGGAAGGAACTACGGCATGACAAGGTCAACTTCAATCTGATCAGCTTCGGACTTGCTCAAAACGAGATTCGATTCACCTACACGCAACTGGATAGCGCCGCCAAGGGGGGCCCGGTTGACCACCGCAATCCTGGCCAAAGGGGTAATGCCCAGATCGAGCAGCCGTTGCCGCACCGCACCGCAGGAGTTGTGCCTTTTCACGCAGACACAGCTGCCGGGGGTAATGTCACTGAGCAGCCGGCATTTTTCCCTGCACGACGGCGCCTTGCTGCACTGCGGGCCGCCATGATGGGCACACTTTTTTTTCGACCACCAGAACTTCATTGCCAAACCTTCCTGTATGCCATTTCCGCTGTTGACTGAAATTGCATTACTTAATTAATTTTTGCCCGGCGCTCTGTCAAGCAAAAAGCCGCGTAACCGCGGCAAGGCTAACCGACCGTATTCACCTTACCGCCCTTCATCCGCGCCACCGCTTTATCCCATGCCCTGCCGCCGATGTCGGCCTGCGTTTGCCTGGCCCGGTCCGCCAGATCATGCAGATTCGCCTCCAGAATGCGGCGGCTCTGTTCCGTCAGGCTGAATGTGGTAAAATGAGCGGCGGTCTGGCTGATATAATCGATCTTGAAATCAAACTTCATGTCGTGCTTATTCCCCCCAGACCAGGGCGTTTCCGCCTGGCGCCTTGCCGGCAGCATTACCTGCCTGGTTTTGCAGCTCGACGCTTACGGCGCGGACTGTCTCATCTCTGTTACAGTATAATTCTCTTTATCAAGATATTCCAGAGGTCAGGTGAGATTTTTTCAGCAAAACCTCCCCCGCGGAGGACGAGCCATGCCCCTCAATCAGTCAACTCAGGAGATCCAGCCCAGCAGGGCATCCGCAATTTTCTGCGCCTGTTCCTTGCTGGAAATATTAAATTTGCCCTGGGCCTGATAGACCCCTTTCATCTTGCGGTAACGGCGGATGGTATAGCGGTCCGGCCCATAAGCATTGGCCTTGCCGTCCCATTGCTGATAACGGAAGATGATGGTCGACCAGGCCCCCTTGGACAGCACAACCTTATCAAGCTCCTTGACAAGCAAAACGCCGTCCTCTTCATAATTAATTGAAATTTCGTCAATATTCTCAGCCATCGCTCCCTTCCTGTCTGATTTATTCGTATTGCCTCTTTTTTTGAGGTCATCCATGAACAGCCGGATTTGCCGCCTGGACAAACCCGGCCCTATCTTAGCAGTCAACGCGAAAAATAAAATTATTTTTTTTGGCTGACTGAACGTTTTGTCATTATCCCTGCGCCACCCTGGGAAACTGCCCACCCGATCCCGTCCGTCTCCGCCCGCCCCAGACACTTCCCTCCTCCCCCTCGCCCGCCTGTCAAGCATAGCCGCCGTCAAGCGCCGGACACCCCTTTTCTTTACATCAAGAAACACGCTTTAAAACATGCATTAACCGTTTACATATGCTAAGATGAGATAACAGATACCTTGGAAATAAATGGAGCGAAAATATCATGCTGGAACAAATCTTAGCCAAAAGTGGTCACAAAATCATCGAAACCATGACCGATGGACTGATGCTGGTTAACCCGTCCGGCAAAATTCTTTATGTCAATAACGCCCTGGAAGAACTGTTACGCTACAAGAGAAACGAACTTATCGGCAAAAGCTGTGACATTCTGGAATGTGACAGCTGCGACAGGGCAAAAAGAAGAGGAAGACCCAGGGACTGCAGCCTGTTCCAACATGGCGAGGAAAAAAATCTGCGCTGCAGCTTCCGCCGCAAGGATGGAACGGTGGTCACCGTCTTGAAGAACGCGACAACCTTGACCGATGAAACAGATACGGTGGTGGCGGCTGTTGAAAATCTGACCGACCTGAGTTCCCTTGAGGAAAAAGACAGGATTATCAACCGCCTCAAGCGGCATATTACTTATGAAGACGGCTTTCAGGGACTGATCGGCAGCTCCGAGGTCATGCGCAGGATGTTTGACCTTACCAGGAGCGCTGCCCATTCTCATGCGCCGGTTATCATTTATGGAGAGAGCGGCACCGGCAAAGAGCTTGTCGCCGCCGCCCTGCACCGGCTCGGTGGCAGGCGGGAAGGCCCCTTTGTCAAAGTCAACTGTGCGGCCCTTAACGAGGAGCTGCTGGAAAGAGAACTGTTCGGCCAGATACAAGGAGCCTCTACTGGCTCCGCTGCAGGGGCGGTCAGCCGACTGGAAGCGGCCAACGGCGGCGACCTTTTTCTGGACGAAATCGGCGATATGCCCCCTGCTCTGCAGCTCAAACTGCTTCGCGTTCTCCAGGAGCATGAAATCCCCGGGGCAGTCGACCACCCTGCCGTTCCCCTGCGGATCCGCATTATTGCCGCCACCAATAAGAATCTGCCGAAACTTATCAAGGAAGGGCGCTTCAGGGAGGACCTTTATTACCGCATCGGGGTCATCCCCATCACTCTCCCTCCCCTCAGGGAAAGAAAAGATGACATCCCGGCCCTGGTTGAATTTTTCATCGGCAACAACAGCATCAAAACAGGCAAGAAAATCAATAGGATAAGCAAAGAGGCCCTGGAACTGATTTCTCAATACAACTGGCCTGGCAACGTGCGGGAACTGATCAATGCCATGGACTACGCCTTTGTCCTCTGCGCAGGCGACGAAATTCTCCCTGAGCATCTCCCCCCTCATTTTGCCACGCAACTGAAAATGTTGAATTTTCCGGTCCTCAAATCGCAGTTGAGCAAAACGGAAGACGAACGGCAACGCCTGGTCAAGGCCCTGAAGGCTGCCGGCGGCAATAAATCCGAAGCTGCCCGCCTTATGGGCATCAGTAGAGTAACTCTTTGGAAATACTTAAAAAAATACCAGATCGAGGTCAATAGAAACATTCAGGAATAATTCCCATACCCCTGTTACCTTTTTGCTGTCTGCCTGCCCCCAGAGGGCGCCAAAAAAAAATTCCTTTTTTTTAAAAAAATGGTAGAATGGCTTCTTTTTTTTACAGCATCTGCTAACCGTCGCTGCCACTCCATGCATAGCCAGTTGACGGAATTTACCAAGGTGCTTTATCAGGTTTTACAAGAGGACAACACATGGCATCACAAAAAGCCTCATTACGCCCCCGCGAAGAATGCGGAATCTGCGGTATTTACGGTCACCCGGATTCTGCCAAATTGACCTATTTCGGCCTCTACGCCCTCCAGCACCGCGGCCAGGAAAGCGCCGGCATCGTCACCACGGACGGCAACCAGGTTTTTGAACATAAAGCCATGGGGCTCGTCTCCGAAGTTTTCAGCGAAAAGGATCTGCAGCGTTTGCAGGGCACCCTCTCCGTAGGGCATGTCCGCTACTCCACCACCGGCGCTTCCAACATTCTCAACGCTCAGCCGTTCACCGCCCGCCACCGTGATCAGTTTTTCGCCGTGGCCCATAACGGCAATCTGGTCAATATCCGGCAGTTGCGCGATGAGCTGGAAAATAAAGGCTCCATCTTTCAGTCCACCATGGACAGCGAAGTAGTGGTCCATCTGCTGGCCTCCTTCAGCCACCTCCCCTTTAAGGAGGCCATCACCGAGACCTTCAAGCAGATCAAGGGCGCCTACTCCATCCTGATTCTGACCCATGGCAAACTGGTGGCCATTCGCGACCCCAACGGCTTCAGGCCCCTCTGTCTCGGCAAAATCTCCAACGGCGCCTACGTGGTTGCCTCGGAAACCTGCGCCCTTGACCTGATTGAAGCCCATTATATCCGTGACGTGGAACCGGGCGAGGTGTTGATCATCGACCAGAACGGGCTGGATTCCTTCTTCCCCCAGGAAAAAAGATCGCCCAGCTTCTGTATTTTTGAGCATGTCTACTTTGCCCGGCCGGACAGTGATATTTTCGGCCTCAACGTTTACTCCTGCCGCAAGAGAATGGGCCAGATTCTGGCCAGGGAGACCAATATCGAGGCTGACTTTGTCATGCCCTTTCCCGACTCGGGCAACTATGCGGCCATCGGCTTTTCCCAGGCCTCCGGCATCCCCCTGGAAATGGGGGTGATCCGCAACCACTATGTCGGCCGCACCTTTATCCAGCCGACCCAGTCCATGCGCGACTTTTCCGTGCGGGTTAAACTGAACCCGGTTCGTT
Source organism: Desulfurivibrio sp. (assembly GCA_003605035.1). GTDB lineage: Bacteria > Desulfobacterota > Desulfobulbia > Desulfobulbales > SURF-16 > SURF-16. The sequence continues at coordinate 152,198 of QZKJ01000053.1, read as the reverse complement.
CGTTTCTCAAGGGAAAACGGGTGGTGATCATCGAGGATTCCATTATTCGCGGCACCACCGGCCGCAGTCGCATCCGCTCCCTGCGTGCCTCCGGAGTCAAGGAGGTGCACATGCTGGTCAGCTGCCCGCCCACCCGCTACCCCTGCTATTACGGCATTGATTTTCCCTCCCAGGACCAGTTGATCGCCGCCAAGAAATCCATTGCCGAGATCCGCGATTTTCTCCATCTGGACACCCTGCACTATCTGAGCCTGGAAGGCCTGGTGGAAGCAACCGGCATGCCCGCCGCCTCATTCTGCCTGGCCTGCTTCAACAATATTTATCCGGTGGAGCCGGACACCGCCTTCCACAAGCTGGCCCTCGGCTGATGCCGGGAAAAATGGACACCGATCATGTCACTTACCCTGGCCAAAGAGGTTCTGCAGATTGAAGCGGACGGCATCCAGGCCGTCATCGAGCAGCTTGACGCCGATTTTGACCGCGCCGTTTCCCTGATCATGAACTGCCCCAGCCGCATTATCATTACGGGCATCGGCAAATCAGGCATCATCGGCCAGAAGATCTCCGCCACCTTGAACAGCACCGGGACTCCGTCCTTTTTTCTCCATCCGGTGGAGGCGATGCACGGCGACCTGGGCATTGTCGATCATCACGATGTGGTGCTGGCTCTGTCCTACAGCGGTGAAACCACGGAACTCAACATGCTGCTGCCGGTCCTCAAAAAGCGGGGGGTGAAGACCATCGCCCTGACCGGCAACAAGAATTCCACCCTGGCCTCCTTTGCCGACGTGGTGCTGTCGGCCCGGGTGCCGCGGGAGGCCTGTCCGCTGGGCCTGGCTCCCACGGCGAGCACCACCGCGGCCCTGGCCCTCGGCGACGCCCTGGCCGTGGTGCTGATTGAAAAAAAGAAATTCGCGGCCAGTGACTTCCGCAAGAACCATCCCGGCGGCAGCCTGGGCGAACGGCTGAAAACCAGGGTGCAGGAGGTGATGATCACCGGCCCGCTGATCCCCCTCACCACACCGGATGCCACCATGCGGGAAGCCATTACTATTCTGAACGAGAAGAATCTGGGTGCGGTGATCATCGCTGACGACAACCGCAGGCTCTGCGGCATTATCACCGACGGCGACCTGCGCCGCCAGCTCAGCCTCAGCAAACCCCTGGATCTTGATCGCCTGCAGGTCAGGGAGCTGATGACGCCATCGCCCAAGACCATAGAAGAGGATCTGCTGGCCGCCGACGCCCTGAGCATCATGCAGCGCCATGAAGTGACCATCCTGCCCGTGCTGAACAAGGCCGGCCTGCTGGCAGGCATGCTGCATCTGCATGATCTGCTTGGCAAAGGGGAGTTCCGCCTGCTGGTGTAGAAAGAACGTTCCACTGTTCAGCGTTTAATCGTTTGCGCGCACACCCGCTCCCAGCCAGCCAGGCACCAGTAGAAATACCTATAATACCAACAGGTTATTTCTCTTTTGCGGTTCAAGCCATATTGACAAACCTGCTGCTTTTGGTTAGCATTCGATTCGTATTTTTTTATGATCGAAACGCATTTCACGCCAGAATGCCCTTTTTATACTTACAAACAAGAGGTTAACAATGGGAATCACCAGTAAAGAAATCAGTTCAGCCTTCAGCGCTGAGGTGACCAATATCCCAGGCGGTGAATATCTGAATCGCTGTTTTTCCTGTGGGGCCTGCAGCGGCATCTGCCCCGTGAGTCAGGCCATCCCTGATTTTGATCCGCGGAAAATCATTCACATGGTCCGCATGGGATTAAAGGACCGGCTGCTCAACTCCGAGGTGCTCTGGTTCTGCTCACGCTGCCGCAGCTGCGTCTTCGTCTGCCCCCAGGATGTCCGTTTCGCCGATATCATGTCCGCCCTGCGGGAGCTGGCCATGCAGGAAGGCATCATTACCGAGGAAAACCTGCGGGAAAAGGGCAAGGCCGCCTGGGTGGAACGGGATCTCTGCGTCTCCTGTCTGACCTGCGTGCGGGTCTGCCCGTGGGAGATCCCGAAGATTGACCGGCAGGGGGTTGCCGATATCAATGCCAGAACCTGCAGAGGCTGCGGGATCTGCGTTGCTGAATGTCCGGCTCAGGCCATCCGGCTCAATGAGTCCGAAGACGAGAAACTGATCGCCGCCTGCGGCGTTTAAAGCCGAGTGGAGAAACGCATGACTTTTACTCCTGATATCCAAGCATTCTGTTGCCATTACACCTCCCAGCAGACCATTGCCGAGGGAAAAGAGGGCCTGAAACAAGACGGCCTGCCGGAAAATGTCACCTTCAACCGGGTGGTCTGCACCGGCAAACTGCAGGTGAGCACCCTGCTCAAGGCCTTTGAAGAGGGCGCTGACGGGGTCTATGTGGTCGGCTGTCCGGCCGACAAATGCCACAACGTCAAAGGCAGCCAGCGGGCGGCCAAGCGGGTCGACGCCATCAAAAAGGCCCTGGCCGAGCTGGCCGTGGAACCGGAAAGAATAGAAATGTTTCACCTGGAAAGAGGCTTCCACCCGGAATTTGTCGAAGCCGCCCGGTTCATGAACAAGAGAATCACCGAATTAGGCCCGTGCCCGTTTAAGGGGGAAGCACAATGATTATCGCCGAACGAAAACCTGTGGATGAAATAATAGGCATGGTAAGCGATGCCAGGAAAGTTCTGGTCCTCGGCTGCCGGGGCTGCGTCACGGTCTGCTCCGCCGGCGGTGAGCGCGAGGTGGAGATCCTGGCCTCGCTGATCCGGCTGGGCATGCAGAAACAGGGCAAGCAGATCGAAACCATCGAAGGCACCCTGGTCAGACAGTGCGACAAGGAATATATCGATGCCATTGACGAGTGGGACGGCCAGTACGATGCCATCGTCTCCATGGCCTGCGGCGTGGGGGTCAATTTCATCGCCAATCTCCGCCCGACCACCAGGGTTTATCCCGCGGTGAACACCAGCTTCTTCGGCGGCTCCGCCGAGCAGGGGGTGTGGAAGGAGCAGTGCGCCGGCTGCGGCAACTGCGTGCTGCACCTGACCGGCGGCCTCTGCCCGGTGGCCCGCTGCGCCAAGAGCCTGATGAACGGCCCCTGCGGCGGTTCGGTCAATGGCCGCTGCGAAATCCACCCCGACGTGGAATGCATCTGGCAGTCAATCCATGATCGTCTGGGCAGAATCGGCAATGCCGAAGCGATGAACGTCATTGCCCCGATCCGCGACTGGAGCACGGCCGGCCATGGCGGCCCCCGCAAAACCCTGCGGGATGATCTGACCATCTGAGCAAAGGCCCGCCACCCTTGCAAGAGACGAAGGCCGCTTTGCCAGCGGCCTTTTTTATTGTCTGGCGCATGGACCCATCACGTCTTGCCGGCAGGCGACGTGCGGCCGGCAAGGCGGAGCTGCGGGGATACCAGAGGAGAAAACCAATGAAAACAGCACCAGCACTGTTTTTTCTCTGCCTGGCCTGGTTCCTGTTGGCCGGCTGCGCCATCAACCCGGTCACCGGCCAGCGGGAACTGAGCCTGGTCGGCCAGGAGCAGGAAATTGCCATCGGCAGCAAGCAGTATGAACCGGCCCGGCAGATGCAGGGCGGCGACTACCTGGCCGACCCGGCGCTGGCGGCCTATGTCAACACGGTCGGCCAGAAACTGGCCGCGGTCAGCGATCGGCCCCTGCCCTACGAATTCAAGGTCCTGAACAACTCGACCCCCAACGCCTGGGCCCTGCCCGGCGGCAAGATCGTGGTGAACCGCGGCCTGCTGCTGGAACTCAATAACGAAGCGGAACTGGCCGCGGTCATCAGCCATGAAATCGTCCATGCCGCGGCCCGGCATGGCGCGAAAAGCATGGAAAAGGGCATGCTGCTGCAGGGAGCCCTGCTGGCCACTTCCCTGGCAACCGCCGGCAACGACTATGCGCCGCTGGCAGTGGGCGGCGCCCAGGCGGCCGCGGCCCTCATCACCCAGAAATACAGCCGCGAGGCCGAACTGGAAGCCGACTTCTACGGCATGCACTACCTGTCCCGGGCAGGATACGATCCCCAGAGCGCGGTGCAGCTGCAGCAGACCTTTGTCCGTCTCTCCGAGGGCCGCGACGCCAACTGGCTTGAAGGTCTCTTTGCCAGCCACCCCCCTTCCCGGGAACGGGTTGAGGCAAATCGCAAAACCGCCCTGAGTCTGCCGCCGGGCGGCGAACTGGGGGAAATGCGCTACGCCGAGCAGATCAACCGCCTGCGGCAAACCGCGCCGGCCTACCAGGCCTACGACGAGGCTGGCCTGGCCCTGCAAAAGGGGGACAGCGGCAAGGCCCTGGCCCTGGTGGACAAGGCCTTGGCCAGCGAGCCCAGGGAGGCCCTCTTTCACGGCCTGCGGGGAGACATCTTTTTCACCCGCCAGAACTTCAATAAGGCCCTGGCCAGTTATGATCAGGCCATTCAACGCAATGCCAGCTTCTTTCATTTCTACGCCCAGCGCGGACTGACCAGGGAAAAGCTCGGCGATCTCCAGGGAGCCCGCCAGGATCTGACCAGAAGCGCCAGCCTCCTGCCCACGGCCACGGCCTACAAGAAACTGGGGGATTATGCCCTGGCCTCCGGGAAGCTGAGCGAGGCCAAGAATTTTTTCCAGGCAGCCTCATCCTCCAAGTCGGAGGTCGGCAAAGAGGCCCTTGCCTCTTTTGTCAGGCTTGATCTGCCGGAAAATGCCGGCAGATACCTCAGCGCCCGCCCGGAAAAAACAGAGGACGGCCAGCTCAGGATCAGGGTGAGCAACCCGACCCCGCTGGCGGTTTATAATATCGTGCTTGCGGCCGGCTATCTTGATGACCAGGGATCAATCAAGCAGATCCCGCTGCGGGTTTCCGCCACCCTGCAGCCGGCAAAGAGCGTTTTGCTGCCGCTGGATACGTCCGGGGTGCCGGTAAAGTACCTGCACAATCTGGAGGTGAAAGTGATTTCCGCCGAGATCGCCGCGGGGAAATAAAAGGATGCCTCAATCTTTCTCACTGATGTCGAGCTTGATCTCCTGGGCCGGGACAAATTTCTCGATAGTGGAAATATACCAGCTGATTATTTTCTGGGTGACATCCGGGGTATGTTCGTGGAACTGCAGGCCGACATTTGCTTCATATTTGCTGGTGCGCAGGTTTTTCACCACCCCGATGATTTCCAGGGTCTGCTTGACCCCCGGGAACTTGCAGTTCAGCTTGACCTGGTCGCCCAGCTTGAAAAAAATGAGCCTTTTGTTGTTCTTGCCGCGCACCAGGCAATGGCAGCCTGATTTGGCGATATCGACAATGGTGCCGTTGTTTTCATTGTCGCCCACCTTGATCACCGCCGGGATATAGCAGAAAGAGCGTTTTTCGCTGCGCAGCTCGCTTTTCTGGATAAGCTTCGGGTAATAGATGAAAAGAAGCCGCACCGGCTGATCAATCAGGGAGAAAAGCTTGGTCTGGAAGGCATAGATGGTGCCGTGGTAGAAATAGCGCACCACCATCTCCGCGCCGCCAAACAGCTTATGCTGCACCTGGTGATAGGGGGACGGCGGGGTGATGATGATGTAGTTGTCCACAAAACCGCAGAAGGTGCTCTCCAGCGGGATATCCACCCCCTCAAGCTCAATTTTGAGCCGAATCCCCAGTTCCAGCGCCAGGCGTATGCCCTGATCAAATATCTTTTCATCCATGTCTGTCCGCCATTCCAACCTTTGCGGCTGCTTGCCGTTAAATATGCGGGGCGATGATGCCGAAACGGAGCAGATCCGTTATCACCTCAGCCACCGGCAGGCCGATCACATTGCTGTAGGAGCCCTCGATCCTTTCCACCAGAAAACCGCCCCTGCCCTGTAACCCATAGCTGCCCGCCTTGTCCAGCGGCTCGCCGGTAAGGACATAGGCCCGGCAGAGTTCAGCGGTAAGGGGCCTGAACAGCACCCGGGTCTGCACCGCCTGCTTGACCAGCAGGTCATCCGCCTGCCGGCACAGGCAGTAGGCGGTCCACACCTCGTGCCACCTGCCGGACATGCTGGCAAGCATTGCCTCGGCATGGGCAGGGTCAGCAGGCTTGCCGAGAATCTCACCAGCCAGCACCACGATGGTATCTGCCGCGAGCACAGCGGCGTCGCGGCGGCTGGCGGCAACGGCCAGGGCCTTTTCCCCGGCCAGCCGCAGCACATACTCCCGCGGGCTCTCGCCGGGACGGTGCTGTTCATTCACCGCGGCCGGCGCCACCGTAAAATCCAGGCCAAGCTCCCGCAGAAAGCGCTGCCGCCTGGGTGAAGCCGAGGCCAGGATCAGCGGGCAGCTGGTATGAAAACCGCCGGGCATGGTTTTTCCCCCGGCAGGCCCACGCAGCGGCGCTGCCGGCCGCGGGTCCGCCGCAACCGCCTCAGGCCCTGATAGCATAGCCGCCATCCACCACCAGGGTCTGGCCATGAATCATTTTCGCATGATCACTGCAGAGAAACAAGGCCAGATCCGCCACATCCTCCGGCGTGGTCAGGCAGCCCAGCGGGGTGCGCTGCAGGGCGGTTTCCAGGATCTGCGAGCGGTTGGGGAATTTTTTCAGGGCCTCGGTATCCACTGCGCCGGCGCTAATGGTATTCACCGTAATCCTGCGCGGGCCAAGCTCCACGGCCAGATGGCGGACCAGGGATTCCAGGGCCGCCTTGGAGGCCCCCACTGCCGTGTAATTCTCCACCGCCCTGACGGAACCGAGGCTGGACACCGCCAGTATCCGCCCGCCCTGGGGCATCAGGGGCACGGCCTGCTGGGCCAGGGTAAGCAGGGCCCTGGCATTGATATCCATGGCCCAGTTCCAGTGGCGGGTGTTCAGCTCCATGACCGGCTTCAGCACCCCGGAGGCGGCATTGCTCACCAGAATATCGAGCCGGCCGAACTCCTCCCTGATGCGCTCGAACATGGTCAGCACATCCTCGTCATTGGCCACGTTGGCCTTGACCACCAGACATTTTACCCCGGCCTTTTCTATCTCTTCCGCCGTCTCCTCGGCGTCCCGCTTATGGCGGACATAGTTTACCACCAGATTGATGCCGTTTTCGGCAAAACGTTTGGCAATGGCCCGGCCGATGCCGCGGGAGCTGCCGGTTACCAGGGCAACCTTACCTTCAAGATCATACATTTAGAAAGACTCCTTCATTTACGGGATTGCTTAATGATTTTCAGAAAATAAAATGATAAGATTTCCATGAAAGATTGTAAAGATATCTTCACGATTCATCTGGCATATATCATAACTGTTAGGAAAAACCATGGGGAAAATTCCGAGAAAACGACAACACCTTCTGCTGGCGGCTCTTCTTTTCATGCTGATCCTGGGCACGGCAGGCCTGGGCCTGGCCGGCAGCGAGGGCATTCTTTCCAGGGGACAGCTCCTCTATGTCCCGGTTTATTCACACATCTATGGGGGAGACAAGGCAGAGGGGTATGAATTCTACCTTACCGCCATCCTCAGCCTGCGCAACACGGACCAGGGGTCTCCCATCACCTTTATCCAGGTCGACTATTACGATGCCGATGGCAGGCTGGTCAAGAAATTCCTGGACAAGCCCGTGACCCTCGCCCCTTTCTCCTCCTCCCAGTTCATTGTGAAGGAGTCGGACACCAAGGGTGGACTGGGAGCGAAATTCCTGGTGCGCTGGCAGGCGGATAAAACGGTCAATGCCCCGCTGGTGGAAACCGTGATGATCGGCACCAAGATGCAGCAGGGCATTTCCTTTACCTCCCGGGCCATTGTGCTGAAGGAATCCCCGTAGGGGCGGTTCGCGCCCCCCGGTTTCTCCGTGCCGGCAGGGCTAGCAACCTGTGATCAAGTACGGCGGGAGAGCAGGCGGTCAATGCGCTCCCGGATGGGCGGATGGGTGGCGAACAGACCGGCGAGCTGGCCGCCGGAAAGGGGATTAACGATATACATCTGGGCCGTGGCCGGGTTGACGTCCATGGGGGCGCGCCGGTTGCCCTGCTCCAGCTTGGCCAGGGCAATTCGGCAGCAGCTACGGCATGCCGATGCCGGATAAAATGGATAAAAGAAGAGAAAATTGATTTTTCTTGCGGATTCAATCCGTATCGTTTTAACAACAGATTGCAGGAAGAAAAAAATCGGTTTTGCCCCAAAAATAGGCGAAGGCACGCTTGCCCGAGAAAGATAACCCAACTTGCCGGGCTCGGCTTATTTGCTTGGAGAGAGAACTTCATCGAATACCGTGTTGACGCTGCTTTTCCCTATAAGATAGGGCATAAAAGACACTAACCGCAGAAAATTGATGTGAGTCCGCAACTTGTGCCAGACTTTCCGGTGAGAAGAAATGGAAAGGAGGGTGCAATCATGAATCGAAAGGAGGTGCTCCAGGTGCTTGCTCGGTCAAAACCCGAACTGGCAAGACGTTTCGGGGTTGTCCGGCTGGCCTTGTTCGGTTCCATGGCACAGGACGCAGCCCACCCTGGCAGTGACGTGGATATCGTCGTGTCGTTCAATGGACCAGCCACCTCACAGCGATATTTTGGCGTGCAGTTCTATCTGGAGGACGCCCTTGGCTGCCCGGTTGATCTGGTGACCGAAAAGGCCCTGCGCCCGGAGCTGCGTCCTTTCATTGAACAGGAGGCGGTCAATGCCTGAACGCGAATGGCATTGACAACGATATCCTGTGGAACATCATCGAACAGGATATTCCTGCCTTGCTGCCGCTCCTGCATGCCTTCAAAGGTCGTTTTCACGAACAGTGAGGGGGCAGCTTTAGGATGAGATTTTTAGTATGCCGAGGCATGAGCTGTTCATGCCTAGCGGAAAATGTGCTGCAATGGATATCCATATTGGTAGCGAGACCAGCAAGTAACGTGTCGAATCAATATTTTCCCGGTTAATGACTTGTGGAAATATGGTGACTCGTGAATAACGGCAAAAAGTATTTCAAGACCCTCTGGTTGCGCAATACATGCCCACATAATGACCGCAGTATAGTGCTGCTCGTTCGATAACAGCCATGGAGAAAATGAACGATGTATATTACTAATATCAGGCTCAGAAACTGGAAAAACTTCGGCGACGCCGCTACCGCCCTTTCTGGGCGGACTTTTCTGATCGGTCCCAACGCCTCGGGTAAATCGAATCTGTTGGATGCCTTCCGTTTTCTACGCGACTTGGCCAATGACGGTCTGGAAGCGGCGGTCATCAGGCGCGGCGGTGTTTCCGCCTTGCGCTGTCTTTCGGCCCGTCGCTATTCGGATATAGACGTGGCAGTGACCCTCGCCGACGATTCCGGTGCTGATGCCTGGCTGTATTGTATTGTATTCAATCAGGACAACAGACAACGTCCGATTGTCAAGAAAGAAAGTGTCTCAGACCTGAAAAAAAAAGGGCCTGACCTCCTGAGTCGTCCAAGGCAGGAGGACAAAGATGATCCGGTGCGGCTGACCCAGACAGACCTTGAGCAGGTGAACGCCAACAGGGAATTTCGTGAGATCGCCGATTTTTTTAAGACTATCTCCTACCAACACATCATTCCTCAGGTAGTGCGCGACCCAAAAGGGTTCTCTCCTGTGCAGGTCCATGAGGACCCCTTTGGCCGTGATTTTCTTCTGCGCCTGTGGAACACGTCCCAAAAAACAAGAAATGCCAGGTTGAAAAGGATTTCGAGTGCCCTGAAAGTCGCGGTTCCACATCTTCAAGAGCTTGCAGTCGTCATGGATGACAAACAGGGCGTGCCGCATCTCAATGGCCGCTATGATCACTGGCGTGCTCAGGGAGCATTTCAGAATGAAAGCCAGCTTTCGGACGGCACGTTGCGCTTGTTCGGACTGCTGTGGACGGTATTTGAAGGAAACGGCCCCCTCCTTCTGGAAGAACCGGAACTTTCACTTCACAGTGAAGTGGTCAGGCATCTACCGCAGATGTTTGAGCGGTTACAGAAACTGCGAAAGACCCGGCGTCAGATCATTATGAGCACCCATTCGGAGGAAATGCTTACGGATAAGGGAATTGGGGGAGAAGAAGTGGTGCGGCTCGAGCCAGGTGAAGATGGAACACGCTTTCAGCCACCCGACGAAAATGAAACCAAACTGCTCAAACAGGGTCTTTCCGTGGCGGATGTACTACTTCCCCGTTCCGCCCCACCCAAGGCACACCAACTATCGCTGTTCTAAGAGCTACACATGATTCTTTACGCTTTGGTGGAAGGCCCCACCGATGAAGCAATGACCCACCGTCTGGCATCAGCAACCGGACACCAGATTACGACCTGTTTTGGTAAAAAAGGTTGTGTCTGGATAAAGAAGCACGTTAAGGACTTTAATGGGCTGTCATCTTCGATTCCTGTCCTGACACTATTGGATTTTATGGATACCGGCCTGACATGCCCGCCGCAGGTCGTGAGTCGTTTTCTGCCGCGTAGGCATCCGGGAATGCTCTTCCGAGTGGTGGTCAGGGAATTGGAGAGCTGGATAATGGCTGATCGAGAAGGACTGGCCGGTTTTCTTAGTGTGGCGATTGGAAGGATTCCGCAAAGGCCAGAATTGCAGCCAGATCCAAAGCAGACCTTGGTGAATCTGGCCCGTCAATCACGATATCCTTCCGTCAGGGCAGGGCTTGTTCCCAACCCCGGTTCAACCGCACAGGTCGGACGCCTTTATACGTCGGAGATCAGCCGATTTATTCAGGGTGACTGGGAGCCTACAAGGGCTAGGCTGAATGCGCCAAGCCTCAATCGTTGTTTATTGCGTCTGGAAGAACTGCGTTAAACGCATTGGGCTTAACGGGGTTGGGCGATGCCGAAGTGTAGCTACTGGATGGTCAAGGCCAGAATGGTTCCTGAAAAAGAAACAGGACCAAAGGGGGGTAAATCCTCTTTGGGTTCTTGTTGTAAAAATATCAGGTCGATCTCCCTATCATCTTCTAATAGAGTTAAAAGTAACCAGCATCACCAGTGAGTAAGTTCCAATAAAAACCCCTTTGGTTGAACAGCGCATATGTATCAAGAACATTTTGGTTTTACCGCAGCTCCTTTTTCCATTGCCCCGGACCCGCACAGCCTCTATATGAGCGAACGCCATAAGGAGGCCCTGGCGCATCTTTTCTATGGCATGCGGGTTGATGGCGGCTTTGTCATGCTCACCGGTGAAGTGGGCACGGGAAAAACAACCATCTGCCGCTGTCTGCTCGAACAGGTTCCTGAAAATACGGACATAGCCTTTATTTTCAATCCCAAACTCACGGTTGAAGAACTGCTGGCGACAATCTGCGATGAATTCGGCATCCACCACCAAAAAGAACAAAACAGTATTAAATTTTATGTTGATCACCTAAACAGCTTCCTGCTCCATTCCCATGCAAACGGCAGGAAGGCTGTGCTCATTATTGATGAAGCCCAGAATCTCAGCACCGATGTGCTTGAGCAGATCCGCCTGCTTACCAACCTGGAAACCAATAAGCGAAAACTTCTGCAGATCATCCTGCTGGGCCAGCCGGAACTTATCAAGATGCTGGAGCAGCCGGGTTTGCGCCAGCTCGCGCAACGGATCACCGCCAGGTATCACCTTACCCCGCTTTCCGAAAGCGAAGTAGGCTCTTATATTGACCACCGACTGGCAATAAACGGCGGCCGCAGAAAAATCTTCCCGGAATCAACCATTAAAACCCTTTTCAAGTTAACCAACGGCACCCCGCGCCTGCTCAATATCATTTGCGACAGGTCGCTGCTTGGAGCGTACGTGCAGGATCAGGACGTGGTGGACATCGCGACCATTAAAAAGGCGGCGCGCGAAGTTTTTGGCGAAACCGCTGACCGGCCGGCGCAAAGAGGGAAAAAATCAGGGATGATCGTAGCAGGACTTATTCTTCTCTTGGGCGGCTCCGTATTGGCGGCAGCCTATCTTAAGCAAAGACCAGACCCTTTATCTGTGCAGGGCCTGATGGCGCGACTGGTCGAAATTACCCAACCGGAGGAAGACGTCGCACGGAGGGCAACAGCATCGCTTCCATCTCCCCGGCAGGCGCAGGAGGCAACACAGACTGAGGAGATCAAGGCGGTTGCCCGGCTGAGCGAGGAGCCACTGGCTGAGGAGATCAAGGTGGTTCCCCGGCTGAGCGAGGAGCCACTGGCTGAGGAGATCAAGGTGGTTCCTCAGCTGAGCGAGGCGCCACCGGCTGAGGACATCAAGATGGTTTCTCAGCACAGTGCTGCCCCTGATGAGGGCGCCCTGGCAGAAGAAACCGATGCCACGGCCAACAACACACCGCCACTGGCACTTTCCCCACTGACGAGGCCTGAGGGTGTGCCCCCTGCCGCCAACAAGGTGATGGCCTACCAGGCACTTTTAGCCAGTTGGGGGATTGCTCATGTTCCCAGAGATCTCGCTTCCGCCAATGCCATGGCTGAAGCACAGAACTTACGATACCTCTATCAAGAAGGCAGCTTCAACAGTCTTCTTGAGATCAATAGCCCTGCGATATTAACCTTGTATGACAATCATGGTGAACGCTTTTACGCAACCATCCTCTCTTTCGACGGCCAGTCCGTCGAGTTGGCCTTCGGGACTGAACACAAACGTGTCTCCATCGAAGATTTAAAAACACACTGGAAAGGCGAATATTGCCTGTTGTGGGAAAAACCGGAAGAATATGTCGCGGCCATCAAACCGGAAAATCATGCCGCCAGGGTGGAGTGGCTGGATAAGAAACTTGCCCTTATCCAGAAACGGCCAGCCAGCGACAAGACACCTGTCCGCTATGATGACGTTCTGGTCAGTCAGGTAAAGCAGTTCCAGTTTGAGAGAAACCTTGTCCCGGACGGTATCGTCGGCCCACTGACAATCATTCATCTTAATTCGGCATATGACAGCAAAGTGCCCAGATTAATCACCATGAGCGAGGAGAATTAACATGTCCTATATTCTCGACGCCCTTAAGAAGTCGGATAAGCAGCGGCAGCAGACGCGCGTTCCTGACCTGAACACCGTCCAGCTCGAACTTGCCCCGCCAAAAAGGAAAAAAGCCTCGTGGCCCATCCCCTTGGCGGCGATTGTGCTGGTGAATATGATTTTCATCCTCTTTTTTGTGATGCTCCGCAATCAGCCGGCCACGGAAAAGCAGACCATTGTCCCCAGCTCTGATCAGGCGTCACAGGAAACGGTTCAGCAGAGACAGCAGGCGGTCGCTCCGCAAGCACCGCCGGAACCCTCGCCTGCGAGCCGCGCGCCCCGCCAATCCGAACCCGCCGCAGCAGAGGAGGAAGGCACGGTGGCAGGCATGGCGGAAGATGATACTGCCTCCCGGCAGGATCCCGCCGCAGCTGCACCCATGTCTTCTGGAGAAACAGCAGCCGGGCCGCAACCGCGGGAAGAGGCACAGGCAGAGGATACCGGGGAGAGCGTGCCGGAGGTGGCGAACAAGAGCGCTCCGCAAGCAACGCCGGGGCTCTCGCCTGCGAGCCGCGAGCCCCGCCAATCCGAACCTGCCGACGCAGAGGATAACAGCACTGTGGCCAGTATGGCGGAAGATGATGCTGCCTCCCGGCTGGATCCCGCCGCAGCTGCACCCATGTCTCCTGGAGAAACAGCGGCAACAGCAGCAGGCCCGCAACCGCGGGAAGATGCGCAGGCAGAGGATGCATGGGTGAGCGGGTCAGAAGTGGCGAACCAGAGCGCTCCCCGCGAAGATGTGGCCATTGCCGACGAGTCCGTAGCCCCGGCAGCGCCCACTCCTCCTGAAGAATATGACGAAAAACCGGAGCAGGATCAGCCGCAGCGCTCCGGTCTTTCCGAAACGGCAGATTCCAGCCCCCTTGAGCCGGAAGCCGGTTCAACGAAAAAAGCCATGCACATTGATCAGCTTCCCGAGGCTATAAGAGAGCAACTGCCGGACATTCACATCAGTGCGCACCTCTTTTACAAAGATAAACCGGCCGCGCGCTTTGCAAGCATTAACGGCAAAATATTGCGGGAAGGGCAGATGCTTGCTCCGGATCTCAAAGTGGCTGAGATTTCAACTGATGGCGTTATTTTCAGATACCAGGAATATCTCTTCTACGTGTCTGTATTCTAGAGAAAAGGTGGGCGCCCCCCTCCTGCTATTTCCGGTAATCCGAGTCCCTTGCCGCGCGAAAATAACTTGTACGATTTGCCTCGCCTTTACGGCTCCGTATGCCGTCTTGCCTGACTGAAAGTTCAACTTGTTTCTGCGCAACGGCTTATGGGGCCATGCTCCAGAATTCCAAGACAGGGCGGGAATTTTCTGCCGGCGGGGCAAAGGGATCCGTCACGCCGTCTTGACAGGATTTTTACGATAGATGCTGCTGGGCACCCCGTTGACATAGATGCCTTCCAGGTAGGAGAGTTTTCTTGGCAGCTGCGTCACCGTGCCCCTGGCAATCAGAAATATCGCGTGCCGCCCGACAGCAAGCGCTCCCAGCTTCTCCATTCCGAAGAATCTGGCGCCATTTTCCGAGGCGCAGCGGATGGTCTCCGCAAGCAAATAGCCGGCCTTGATGAACAATTTCATCTCCTCGACCACCGACTCGCCATGGAGTATGCCAACACTGCCGGCCCCTGTTCCCACTGCCGTTGTCACCCCCACTTTTCTGGCAAAACGCAGTTGCGCGAGTTGTTCGGCGAGCATCTTTTTCCAAAAAGCCTCCGCGCCGGGAACCGGCTTCCCCGGCGCCACATAACGCTGGGAGAATCGGCAGCACACATCCCCGCCGCTGCCCGCACTGTCCAATGCATTCTTTGCCCGCAGGATGCCGGGGATCCACAGCACGCCCTTCTCCGCCATTTTCCTGAGATTGTCCTCGCCCATAGCGTAGCCCTGTTCAATGGCATCACAACCGGCCGCCAGCGCCTCCCCCACCTGTTGCATGCCATTAGCCACCACGACCGCTTTTTTGCCGCCTCTGTGCCGCAGAATGCCGCACAGGTCTTCATAGCTGAGCCGAGGCCCCGGGGCTTGCCCGTCCTCAATATTGCCGGAATAAGCGATCTTGAGAAAAGCGCCGCCTGCCGGGTTGCCGGCTGCGCAATCCTGCCGGCTCCGGCAAAGACCGGCGGAGGTTCGCAGGTCAATCATGCTCCCCTGCCACCTCCCCTCGTGATAACGTTCCAGCAGGTCGCCTATATCATCGTTTTCGGCCACTCCCAGCACCCCGTGTATATGGCAGTAACGGAGATGCCGCGCCAGCATGGCTGCCTTTTGCGCAAGGCCGGCCTCTTCAACGGCTGACCCCATTCCGCTGTCCACGGCGGGCGAGCGCGACAGGAAGACGCTGCAGTCAACCAGCGCCGGCAAAATGGTGCAGTGCGAAAAGTCATCGATGGCGGACCTGTCCTGGCGGCTAAGGTCTGCTGCGGAGCCAATGGCGCTAATCATGCCGTCCTTCACTGCCAGAAAGACATTCCTGCGCACAGGGGCGCCGCTGCCGTCAATAAAGCTTCCCGCTACTATGAATCGTGTGCCGGCCATGATGTTGGTTTCCTTGGATGCGTTGGGAGGTGCTAAAGTAAAAAGACCCTCTCCTGCTTCAGCCCCCTGGACTTCTTTTTTTTTACGAATGCAACAGCAGCCGCACCCGCTTGACCAGGCTGCTGATAACCTGCAGGGGCTTAAACGGGATCGGTTGCAATTCCGACGGCAGGACAAAGCCATCGGCCGGGATATCCCGCGGCTGCAGCAACGGGAAGACAAGCTCCTCCGGTCGGGCGCCGGCAAGCCTCTGTCTCGCCGTCTCCCGCCAGATCATGCTCTGCTCCGGGGCGACACCAAGCATGAGCAGCATGGCGGTATCCAGGGCCACGGGATTGACCGAGCCAGCCATCACCCCCAGGGGGAACATCTCCCCGCGCATCGGGCCTTTCCGGTGCATGGCCTGCACCCCATCAATAAAATTGATCCCAGCCGGCAGCACCGCCAGCAGATCCACCAGCAGCCGGCAGAAAGCCTGCTCATCCTCTCCCAGTTTCTGATGGAGCAGGGCCTTGCCCAGGCCTTTCACCGTGCCGAAACAATTTTTCACCGCAAGGGAAATGAAGGTCTGGGAATGGGCCTTGCACTTGGGGAGATTGATCAGCACATCGCAGTCCAGCGCCTCGGCGGCCAGCGTGATGCGCTCGCCGCAGGCAAGCCTGACCTGCCGGGCCGTGCCGAAATGAATCAACGCAACCGGCAGCCCCCTGAGGCTTTCGGCAAAGCCGCAGGCCCGCATCACGGCAGGCGCCCGGCCAAAGGCGGGGGAATCGCCGATGGCCACCCTGGCCCCGCAGTCCAGGCACCACTCGGCCACCGCGGCGACAAACTCCGGGTGGGTGCAGGCCAGGCCGTTGTGGCCTCGCCCGGCCACCAGGTTCGGTTTCAGCAGTACCTGGCTGCCGGCCGGCAGGTGAAAACCAAGGGCCGCGGCAATGATGGCCACCTGCTCCTTAAGCGCCTGCCGGCCATAGGCGGGGCAGCGCAGGATGCCTACTTCTTGTGATGAAATTTCCATGGCTTGTCAGCGGAAAAAACAGGGAGGATGGGAAGATGCCTGGCGCCACAAAACGAAAAAGGCCGATCCTGGGGGGACAGGACCAGCCTTTTTCTGGAGAAAGGAGATAAGAGTTGTTATCTTGCTTTGGTGTAAAAGCAACTGGCGTGCCAAATAGCTCAGAAAAAAAAATTTCTTCTCAATCCCTTGTGGCATAAGGGAATAGGATTTTTTCTCAAAAATGAATCCATCCTCAATAAATACAATTTTTTATACTCCCCGCCCTTTTCCCTGGGTATAATGAAATTATTAAACAAAATCACAACATTAAGCCAAATCCAATTTTTTGTACCGACCCTGTCCCCCGTTGCTGCCGCAGAAAAACCAGCATCATGCTCTTACTTGCCCAGCAGGTGCGGCGCCAAAGTACAATTTTTTGTAATTACCCGGCTTGGGACGAAAAACGTTCGCTCGCCCGGTGCAGCAATATTGGAGCAGTGCCGCAGATGCGCCGGTAAGCGCAGACACCGGGAAAGCCCTGGCCGCCCTGCATATGGTATGCGGCCAGGCCCGATGACAAAGCAGATGCGTTGCCGCTTCAATAGTTACCAGTTTTTTTTCAATTTCCCTTGGCCCAGTTGAGCAGGCCGCCGGCCAGCAGGATCTGGCGGTGCCGCTCGGAAACATCGAGCACCGCCTGCACCGCCTGGCCGCCGATCTCCACGGTAATGGCCTGCGCTCCGCTGGCCAGGGCCTGGCGCAGGCCGGGGATGACCACTTTAGCGCCCTGCCTGACCCGGTCATAATCAGCGGGATGGGCAAAGGTCAGGGGCAGGATGCCGAAGTTGATCAGATTGGCCTTATGGATGCGGGCAAAACTTTTCACCAGCTTCACCTCCACCCCGAGATAGCGGGGGGCCAGGGCCGCGTGTTCCCGGGAAGAACCCTGTCCGTAATTCTCGCCGCCGACAATCATGCCGCTGCCCGCCTCCCTGGCATGCTGGCTGAAATGCTCGTCGAGCGCCCGGAACACAAATTCGCTGATCGCCGGAATATTGCTGCGCAGGGGCAGGATCTGGGCCCCGGCCGGCATGATATGGTCCGTGGTGATGTTGTCGCCGGCCTTGAGCAGCACCGTGCCCTGCCAGGTCTCCGGCATGGGGGCGAAGCTCGGGAAGGGGGCGATATTGGGGCCGCGGATGATCGTCACCCCGCTGCCGTCGGCCAGCGGCGGCTCGATGCGGGAGTCGCCGGGCAGATATTTATCCGGCAGGGTAAAGGCCGGATAATCCCCCAGGTCGCGGGGATCGGTGATTTTGCCGGTAATGGCTGAGGCAACGGCCACCTCCGGGCTGCAGAGATAGACCTGATCGCTCACCGTGCCGCTGCGGCCGGGAAAGTTGCGCGGAAAGGTGCGCAGAGAGATGGTGCCGGTGGCCGGGGCCTGGCCCATGCCGATACAGCCGAGACAGCCGGCCTGGTGCACCCTGGCGCCGGCGTGAATGAGGGGCAGCATCTCGCCCAGGGCGGTGAGATTCTCCAGCACCTGGCGGCTGCCGGGGTTGATCTCGAAACTCACCTCGTTGCTCACCTGCCTGCCTGCCAGGGTTTTGGCCACCACCAGCAGATCCCGCAGGGAGGAGTTGGAGCAGGAGCCGACCAGCACCTGGGCAACCGGCCGGCCGGCCACCTCGCTCACCTTCACCACGTTATCCGGCGAGGAGGGGCAGGCGATCATGGGCTCCAGGGTGGACAGGTCAACTTCCGTAATTTCGTCATATTGGGCATCGGCATCGGCGACGATCTCCACCCAGCAGTCTTCCCGGCCCTGGCTTCTGAGGAATTTCAGAGTATTCTCGTCCGAAGGAAACACCGAGGTGGTGGCCCCGAGCTCGGCCCCGAAATTGGTGATCGAGGCCCGGTCGGTGGCGGAAAGCTCTTTGACCCCCGGACCGAAATATTCGAAAATATAGCCCACCCCGCCCTTGACGGTCAGCCGGCGCAGCAATTCCAGCAGCACGTCGCGGGCCGACACCCAGGGAGACAGTTTGCCGGTCAGCTTCACCCCGTAAATTCTGGGCATGACCAGATAAAAAGGCTTGCCGGCCATGGCCATGGCCACATCGAGGCCGCCGGCGCCGATGGCCAGCATGCCGAGCCCGCCGCCGGTGGGGGTATGGCTGTCCGAGCCGAGCAGGGTCTTGCCCGGTTTGCCGAAGCGCTCCAGATTGATCTGATGGGAAATGCCGTTGCCCGGCGGGGAAAAATAGAGGCCGTATTTTCTGGCAATGGACTGCAGAAAACGATGGTCATCGGCGTTCTTGAAATCCGACTGCAGCAGATTGTGGTCAACGTAACAGACGGAACACTCGGTCTGCACCCGCGGGATGCCGATGGATTCAAACTCCAGGTAGGCCATGGTCCCAGTCGCATCCTGGGTCAGGGTCTGATCAATGCGGATGCCGATCTCCCTGCCCTTTATCATCTCACCTTCCACCAGGTGAGCTGCCAGTATTTTTTCCGTAACGGTTTTACCCATTTGCTCAACTCCTGTTATTTTCCTGATTCTCTTGATTGTCGAAGATTAGGTTTCATAAAATATCGTTGCCCTTTACCATAAAAGGTCATCTTTGTCATCGCCCCTGCTGCGCCTGCTGGGCGAAGCCTTCATTTTTTTGACTTCAGGCCCTGCGGGGAGTCAGAAAAATGACCATTAGGGGCTGCGGCGGGCGGCTCCATCAAAAAAATCACGCCGGGGCCTCACAGGCTAATTCAATGAAAACAGCCTGTTGCCCCTTGATTTACTATTGCCGGCAAGTGTGGCATAATACTCGCAGAGAGCATGGGCAGACAAGTATACCAGTTGATTTTTTCTTTTGGGAGACAAGACAATGGCAGATGAGCAGGCCAAGGCCGGGGAAGGGACGGCGGAACCCGCCAAGAAGTCAAAGAAAATTCTCTTTATTATCCTGGGGGTGGCCATCCTCCTTTTAGGCGGCGGCGGCTTTTTCGCCTACACCAAGTTCCTGGCCCCTAAACCCGAGCCGATTCCCCAGGCGTCGGTCAACCCTGCGGACCTGCCGGAAACGGTGGGCGAAATTGTCACCCTGGATCCTTTTGTGGTCAATCTGGCCGACCCGAAAGGGAACCGCTACCTGAAGATGAAAATCAGCCTGGAGCTTGAAACGCTGGAGGCGGCGGACAGAGCGCAGAAGGTGACCCCCAAACTGCGGGATATCGTCATCATGATGCTGACCAGCCTCTCCTTTGAAGAGGTGATGACGCCTGAGGGCAAACTGCGCATCAGGGATGAACTGCTCGAACGATTCAACCGGGTGACCCGCCCCGACAAGATCAAAAGCATCTACTTTTCCGAATTCGTGGTCCAGTAACAACTGCGCGACGGCACGGGCATTTTGCCACTAAGCCGTTGCAATAAAATAACATCGCCGTCCGGTTGTCAGTGACGGCATAAGGAGCCGTAACGAAATACTCAAAATGAAGAGGTTATTTCGTAACGGCTCCTAACTGAAACTATAGATCTCCATGGAACAAATCCTCAGCCAAGACGAAGTTGACGCCCTGTTAAAGGGAATTGCAGGGGGCGACATTGAAGAACCGGAAGAGCAGCTTGTCGAGGAGGCCCTCGAATACTCTTCCTATGATTTCAGCCGGCAGGAACGCATCGTCCAGGTCAAGATGCCGGCCATGGAGGCCATCAATGACGTGTTTCTACGTTCCATCCGCTCATCGATCTCCGCCTCGCTGCGGCGCATCCTGGATATCACCGCGGTACCCATGGAACTGGAACGCTTCGGCGCCTTTGTCCGCACCCTGCCGGTGCCCAGCAGTCTGCAGATTTTCAAGATGGAGCCGTTTCGCGGTCATGCCCTGTTCGTCATCGAGCCGAAACTGGTCTTCGCCTTTGTGGAAAGCTTCCTGGGCGGCAGCGGCACCAGAAACGTCAGGATCGAAGGCCGCGATTTCACCGGCATTGAACAGCGGCTGATCCAGCGCATCGTCAACCTGATCCTAAGCGACCTGGAAAAGGCCTGGTACTCCCTGCAGCCCATCAAGGTTCAGCACATCCGCAGCGAAATCAACCCCCAGTTCGCCAAGATCTGCGAACCGGAAGACGTGGTCATCATCAACCGCTACGAGGTGGATATGGACCGGGCCGTGGGCAGCATCACCTCCTGCATTCCGGTCACCAACCTGGAATCGGTCAAACAGAAGCTGATGACCACTTTCCAGCGGGAGCAGAGCGACGAGGACATCAGTCTCAAGCGGATTCTCACCGAAAACATCAAGAATGTTTCCGTTGATTTCCGGGCCGAACTGGGCAGGACGGTGCTGCCGGCCGGCGACATTCTCAGCCTGGAGGTGGGGGATATCATCCAGCTGGACAAGAGAAAGGACGAAATGCTGCCCGCCTTTGTCGGCGGCATCAGAAAATATATGGGATCACCCGGAATTCACCGGGGCAACAAAGCCTTTTTAATCAAACGCAAGGTCTTTGACCAGGAAAGGGATTAACGGAGAAACAGAAAATGGCTGATGAATCTTTGGATGATGCTTGGGCCAGCGCCCTGGAAGAGGCGAAGCCGAAGAAAAACGGAGCGGCTAACGAGGCCGGCGGCGACGACTGGGATTCCCTGGCCAAAAACGGGGCTGGATCGCGGCCGGCCAGCTTCAACGAACTGGAAGAGAGTGGCGGCGCTCCGCATGCCTCCAGCCACAACCTTGATTTCCTGCTGGATATCCCGCTGGATGTCACGGTGGAGCTGGGCCGCACCAGCATGATCATCGACAGGATGCTGCAGTTGACGCAGGGATCGGTGGTGGAACTGGAAAAGGCGGCCGGCGAACCGGTGGAAATCTATGTCAACCGCAAGCTTCTGGGCAAAGGCGAGGTGATTGTGGTCAATGACCGCTTCGGCGTGCGGATCACGGAAATCATCAGCCAGGCGGACCGCATCAAGAACATGGGCTGACCCACATGCCTGCCAGACAAAACATGAATGAGTTTACCGAGTAAAGACTGATGAAAGGCTCCCTTCTGCACAGATCAGCACAGACAGCGGCCCGGCTTTACCGGGCGGGGCTGGTGTTCATGGCGTTTGCCGCCATGCCGGCCCGGGCCGGGGCCGAGGCGCCGGCCGCGGGTTCTGGTTCGGTGACCGAGCCGGTGCTTGATCTGGCCCAGACCACCTCCCTGGCCGTTACCATCATGAAGGTCATGGGCGCCCTGCTGCTGACCGTGGGGCTCATGCTGCTGCTTGCCGTCTGGCTGAGAAAAATCGGTCTGAGCCGCCCAGGGTTGCGGCAGGGCAGGCTGATCAGCGTCATCGACACCAGGATGATCGCCCCGAAAAAGTATGTCGCCGTGGTGCAGGTGGCCAATGAGACCCTGGCCCTTGGCATTACCGACCAGCAGATCACCATGCTGACCAGGCTGGAGCCCGGCGTAGCCCAGGAACAGGAGAGCCCGGCGGAGAACCCGCCGCAGACGACTTTCGCCGCCCTGCTCGGCAGGCTGGTCAAGAGGGACGGCCAATGAAAAAATTTCTGCTGACCCTTACCCCCTTTCTGTTCCCGCTGTTCCTGGCAGTTCCGGACTGCCTGGCCGTCACCCTGCCGACCGTGCAGGTCGGTCTGGCGGACACCAATGACCCGAAACAGGTTTCCGTGCTCATCGAAATCCTGCTCATCTTCACTGTTTTGTCCATTGCCCCGGCCATCCTGCTGATGACCACCTGCTTCACCAGGCTGGTCGTCACCTTTTCCTTTCTGCGCAACGCCCTGGGCACCCAGCAGATGCCGCCGCCCCAGCTGCTCATCGGACTTTCCCTGTTTCTCACCATTTTTATCATGACCCCGGTGCTGAAGGAAATGAACGATACGGCGGTCAAGCCCTACATGAGTCAGCAGATTGATCTGCAGCAGGCCTTCGGCGAAGGCATCAAACCCCTGCGGGCCTTCATGTTCAAGCAGACCAGGGAAAAGGACCTGGCCCTTTTTCTCGGCATCGCCAAATGGCAGAAGCCGGCCAACAAGGATGAGGTCCCCACCACCATCCTGGTGCCGGCCTTTGTCATCAGCGAGCTGAAAACCGCCTTCCAGATCGGCTTCATTCTCTTTCTGCCCTTTCTGGTCATCGACATGGTGGTGTCCAGCGTCCTGCTCTCCATGGGCATGATGATGCTGCCGCCGGTCATGGTTTCACTGCCCTTTAAACTGCTGCTCTTTGTGCTGGTGGACGGCTGGTATCTCATCGTCGGTTCGCTGGTCAAAAGCTTTGGAGTCTAGTCATGGTACCCATGGAAGCTGTCACCCTCGGTCAGAATGCGATCACCATCACCCTGCTGCTTTCCGCCCCGCTGCTGCTGATCGGCATGGCGGTGGGCCTGCTGGTCTCCATCTTTCAGGCCACCACCCAGATCCAGGAAATGACCCTGACCTTTGTGCCCAAGATCGTGGCCGTCACCCTGGCCCTGCTCTTTTTTTCCTCCTGGATGCTGATAAAAATGACCGATTACACCAACGAACTCTTTCTCAGCATCCCCAATCTGATCAGATGACAGGGAGACAAGGATGGTTGACGCCAAACTGCTGAACTGGACCCTGAATCAATTTCTGGCCCTGGTCATAATCATGATCAGAGTAGGACCCCTGCTCTTTTTCATGCCGGTCACCGGATCCCGTAACGTCCCCTCCCAGGTCAAGATGCTCATGACGGTGGCCACCGCCCTGGTGCTGCTGCCGGTCGTGCCGGTGCATGCCGGCCAGCTGCCGACCACCACCCTCGGCTTTCTCATCTTTGTCCTCAGCGAGGTCTGTTTTGCCGGCATTCTGGCTGTTTTCACCCGTCTGATTTTTGACGCCGTCCAGATTGCCGGCCAGATGGTGGGCATCCAGATGGGCATCGGCATGGCCGGGGTCATCGACCCCCAGTTCGGCACCCAGACCTCGCTGGTCGGCCAGTTCTGGAACCTCATTGCCATTCTCATCTTTCTGGCCATTGACGGGCATCATCTCTTTATCAAAACCCTGCAGGAGAGCTTCACCTGGGTTGCCCCCGGCACCCTGCATGTCAGCCAGGCCACCTTTGAGGGGCTGATGCAGGGCACCGGACAGATGTTTCTCATGTCGGTCAAGATCATGGCCCCGGCCTCGGCCGCGGTTTTCTTTTCCCATGTCGCCATGGGCATCATCGCCAAAACCGTGCCGCAGATCCCCATTCTCATAGTGGGCATGCCGCTCAATATCGGGGTGGGTTTTATCTTTGTCGGCCTGTCGCTCGTCTATTTTCTTCCCCTTATGCTCAGCCAGTTCGACATGCTGGGAAGAATTCTGCCCAGACTTGCCCAGGGACTGGGAGGATAAGAGATGGCTGAAGAAACCAGCGGCCAGGAAAAAACCGAGGAACCTACCTCCAGAAGGCTCCAGGACGCCCGCAATAAAGGGGATGTGGCCAAAAGCATGGAGATCCCTTCCGCCGCGGTGCTGCTGCTGGGCCTGCTGACCATTTACCTGCTCAGCGGTTATCTGCTGGAGAATTTTCTCAACCTGCTGCGCCACTATCTGACCAATCTGCACACCATCAACATCATCCCGGGCAATATGGTGATGCTCACCTGGGAGACCATGAAGCATATGGCCATCCTCACCGGGCCGCTGATGCTGGTGCTGTTCATCACCGCACTCGTGGCCAACTATGCGCAGGTCGGCTTTCTCTACACCACGGAAAAAATAACGCCCACCCTGGAGAAAATCGATCCGCTCAAAGGATTTGGCCGCATCTTTTCCATCCAGACCCTGGCCAACACCATCAAGTCCATCGCCAAGCTGGTCATTGTCGGCTATGTGGCCTTCAGGGAGATCATGAACAACATGGACGGCCTCCTGCCCCTGATGGATCAGGGCGCCTATGCCATCCTGGTTTTCTACGCCGAGGTGTCCTTCTGGATTTTTCTGAAAGCGGCGCTGATTATCGCCGTGCTGGCCGCCTTGGACTATGCCTTTCAACGCTGGCAGTTCATGAAGAAAATGAAGATGACCAAGCAGGAGGTGAAGGAAGAGGCCAAGATGACCGAGGGCGACCCCCATGTCAAGGGCCGCATCCGCTCCATCCAGATGCAGATGGCCAGGAAACGCATGATGACCGAGGTCCCCAGGGCCGATGTCATCATCACCAACCCGACCCACCTGGCCATCGCCCTGACCTACGACAAGGAAACCATGACCGCCCCCACGGTGATTGCCAAGGGCGCGGGGGTCATTGCCGGCAAAATCAAGGAAGTGGCCCGGGCCCATGACATCCCGATCATTGAAGATAAGCCGCTGGCCCAGGCCCTGTACAAAGCGGTTGAAATAAATGAGCAGATCCCGGAGAATCTCTTCCAGGCAGTGGCCGAGATCCTGGCCTATGTTTACGGGCTGAAGAAGAAGAGCGCCTGAGAAAGCGGGCGGAGTTTATCACTTATGCATTACGGACAGACAACCTCAAGCCGGAGCACCAGGTAACCCATGGCGGAAAAAACTGACAGACTCGGACTGGGAGCCATCAACATCGAACCGTCAAGCCTGATGGTGGCGGCCGGGCTGGTGGGCATCCTCATGGTCATGATCCTGCCGCTGCCCACCCTGATGCTTGACCTGCTGCTGTCGCTCGGCATCACCATGAGTCTGGTCATTCTGCTGATGTCCATGTACAACACGGACCCCCTGGAGTTCTCGGCCTTCCCCTCCCTGCTGCTGCTGACCACCCTCTACCGGCTGTCGCTCAATATCGCCTCAACCCGGCTGATCCTGCTGCACGGCCATGAAGGACCCGGCGCCGTGGGCAAGGTCATCCAGTCCTTCGGCAACTTCGTTGTAGGCGGCAACTATACGGTGGGCCTCATCATCTTTCTCATCATGGTGCTCATCAACTTCATCGTCATCACCAAGGGCTCCGGCCGTATCGCTGAGGTGGCAGCCCGCTTCACCCTGGATGCCATGCCGGGCAAGCAGATGGCCATTGACGCCGACCTCAACGCCGGCCTCATCAATGAGGAAACGGCCAAAAAGCGCAGGGCGGAGATCAGCCAGCAGTCCGAGTTTTACGGAGCCATGGACGGCGCCAGCAAGTTTGTCCGCGGCGAGGCGATTGCCAGCATCGTCATCATGGTCATCAACATCATGGGCGGCCTGTTCATCGGCATTTTTCTCCAGAGCATGGCCATCGGCCAGGCGGCGGAAACCTATACCCTGCTCACCATCGGTGACGGCCTGGTTTCCCAGATACCCTCCCTGATCATTTCCACCTCAGCCGGTATCATCGTCAGCCGCGCCGCTTCCGAAGACAGCATGGGCAAGGAACTGGTCAAGCAGTTCAGCAGACAGCCCCAGGCCCTGGCCGTTTCCGCCGGCATCATCCTGCTTTTCGGCCTGATCCCCGGCCTGCCCCACCTCCCCTTTCTCCTGCTCGGCACCGCCATGGGCGGGCTGGCCTGGCTGGCCTTTCAGTCCATGGCCGCCGAACAGACCGAAGAGGAGATGGCCGCGGAAAGAAGAAAGGAAACCGCGCCTCCCCTGGGTTCTCCCGAAACGGTGGAAGCCCTGCTGCCCCTCGACACCCTTGAGCTCGAGGTGGGTTACGGGCTGATTCCCCTGGTGGATGAATCCCAGGAGGGTGATCTGCTGGAACGCATTCGCGGCATCCGGCGCCAGTTTGCCATCGACATGGGTCTGATCGTGCCGCCTCTGCATGTGCGGGACAATCTGCAGATTAAACCCGATGAATATGTGCTGCTGCTCAAAGGGGTGGAAATTGCCCGGGGCGAGCTGATGATGGGCTACTTCCTGGCCATGGACTCCGGGGGGGCCAAGCGGGTGATTGACGGCATCCCCACGGTGGAGCCCGCCTTCAGGCTGCCCGCCCTGTGGATTGCCGCCGACAAAAAGGATGAGGCCCAGTTGGCCGGCTATACGGTGGTGGACCCCTCCACCGTGGTGGCCACCCATCTGACCGAGGTGCTGCGCAGCCACGCCGACGAGCTGCTGGGCCGTCAGGATACCCAGAAGCTGCTCGACAATCTGGCGAAAAATCATCCGAAGGTGGTGGAAGAGCTGGTGCCCGGCCTGCTCGCCCTGGGCAAGGTCCAGAAGGTTCTGCAGAACCTGCTGCGGGAGCGGGTGTCCATCAGAAATCTGCTGACCATCTGCGAGACCCTGGCCGACTATGCCCCCATGGGCAAAGATCCGGAAATTCTCACCGAATACGTGCGGCAGAAATTGTCCCGCTCCATCATCAGCACGCTGACCGATGAAGCCGGCACCCTGTCCGTGCTGACCCTGACCACCCAGATCGAGGATCTGATCCGGGAATCCGTGCAGTCCACGGAGCAGGGGTCGTTTCTCACCCTGGACCCGAATCTGGGCCAGAAGATCATCGAGGCAATCCAGGCCAATGTGGAGAGAATCTCCCAGGAAGGCTATCAGCCGATCATCATCACCTCCCCGGTGGTGCGGCGTCATCTGCGCCGGCTCATCGAGAGATTCATGCCCCAGGCGGTGGTATTGTCCCATAATGAACTGACCAATCAGTCGAAGATCCAGTCTCTCGGCACGGTTGATATGAAAACCAAACGGTAACCAACCCGATAACCCGACAAAACCAAACAAACGACTGCACCCATGCGCATCAAAAGATTCGAAGCACCGGACAGCAAAACAGCCTTTGCCATGGTGAAAAAAGAACTTGGCGAAGACGCCGTTATCCTGGCCAACAAAATTCTTGACCCCGGCACGGCCAACCAGCGTTACGAGGTGGTGGCGGCCATGGATTATGATCTGGAAACCATCACCGTTGCCGCGGCCAGCAGCTGCGTTCCTCCGCCGGACAGCCGGCCGGCGACCTACGGCTATGAAGCCTTCCGCCGGAAAAAAGCCGATTCTCCCCCGGCCACCCCGCCGCCATCCCGGCAGGCGGCGGGCAACCGGGAAATCGCCTTTGAGGTCAATGATCTCCGCCAGCGTTTTGCCAGCCTGCTGCGGCAAAAGGGGGTTGAACCGCCTGCCGGGAACCGGCCCATTGCTCCCGACCCGGCGCCTGCGCCCAGGCCCAGAAAACGTCCCGACCCGGAAGAGGTCAGCCGCTGGCGCAATCAGCTCATTGACCAGCTGCAGATCAGGCCGCCGGCCATAGGCAAGGCCGGGAAACCGCTGATCCTGGCCCTTACCGGCCCGACCGGGGTAGGCAAGACCACCACCTCGGCCAAGATCGCCGCCTGGTACAAACTACGGGAAAACTGCCAGGTGGCCCTGCTGTCCATGGACTGCTACCGCATCGGCGCCACCGACCAGATCAGAACCTACGCCCGCATCATGCAGATACCCTGCGAGATCGTGCTCCGCCAGCCTGAACTGCGCAAGGCGGTTGACCGGCACCGTGACTGCGATCTCATCATCATTGATACAGCCGGCAAGAGCCCGTATGATGCGGCGCACATCAAGGAACTGGCCAGCTGGTTCGCCGACCTTGACGGCATTGAACCGCAGCTGGTGTTAAGCGCCACCACCAAGAAAGAGGATCTGAAACACATCATCGACGCCTACGCCCCGCTGGGCCCGACCGGTCTTATCCTGACCAAGCTGGACGAAACAAGGGCATACGCCGCCCTCTGCCAGCAGATTGCCGGAGTTGACATCCCCATCTCCTATCTCGCCACCGGACAAAGGGTGCCGGAAGATTTTTTCGTCGCCGCCAAGCCTTTCCTGGCCACCCTGTTCAAACAGGGATGGAATGCCGCCCTCGGCCATGAACATTCCTGCGCCGCCGGCTGCTCATCATGAGGAAATCTCCTATGCATCAGGCACATACCCTGGAAAAAATCATGGATCAGCACCACAAGCCGCGCAGACGTTCTGCCCAGGCAGCAGCCACCGCTCCCAGGGTCATCTGTGTTACCAGCGGCAAGGGCGGCGTGGGAAAAACCAACATTGTCGTCAATCTGGCCTACAGCCTGACGCAACTGGGCAAAAGGGTGGTGGTGCTGGATGCGGATCTCAACCTGGCCAATGTGGACGTGCTGCTGGGACTGACCCCCCGCTATAATCTGCACCATGTCTTTCTGGGCGAAAAAACCCTCCGGGAGATCCTGGTGAAAGGGCCGGGAGGCATCTCTATCCTGCCGGCCAGTTCGGGCATCCTCGAACTCGCCGACCTGACCGAGGAGCAGAAACTCTATTTTCTGGCGGAGATGGCGGAACTGGGCGACGAGATCGATATCCTGCTGATCGACACCGCCGCGGGCATCAACAGAAATGTCATCTATTTCACCCTGGCGGCCGAGGAGCGGGTGATCGTATTGACGCCGGAACCCACCTCCCTCACCGACGCCTATGCCATGGTCAAGGTGCTCTCCAGCAGACATGACGTCAAAAAATTCCGCATTCTGGTCAACTCGGCCCATTCGGAAAAGGAGGCGCTGGCCGTTTTCCGGCAGCTCACCCTGGTCGCCGACCGTTTCCTGGACACCCTTTCCCTTGATTATCTGGGCTACATCCCCTTTGACAAAAAGCTGCCCCAGTCGGTGCGGGCCCAGCGTCTCGTCACGGAACTCTCCCCCCACTGTCCGGCCTCCGCCATGTTTCACAAACTGGCCAGGTTTATTGCCGAAGAGGAAAGACCCGTCCAGAGCGATGGAAATATTAAATTTTTCTGGAAACGGCTGCTTGATTTATAATATAGTAAGTGAGCGAAACTCTCAGCCGTCTTGACGGGAAAGATCATTCAGCAAGAGACCCCACTCACCCAGCGACATGAGCAAGCAGCAGTCAACCAAATTCAAGGATTATACCAAGGCCTACTTCAGCCCTTCCTCCGAACTTTCCCCGGAAAAGCGCAATGAACTGATCCTGACCTATACTCCCCTGATCAAATACATCGCCAGCCGCCTGGCCAGCCGCCTGCCTTCCCAGGTGTGCCTTGACGACCTGATCAGCTGCGGCATTATCGGGCTCATCGATGCCATTGATAAATTCGATATGAGCAAAAATGTCCAGTTCAAAACCTATGCGGAATTCCGCATCAAAGGGGCCATGCTCGACGAACTCCGCTCCCTTGACTGGGTTCCCCGCTCCATCCGCCGGAAAATCACCGACCTGGAACATACCTGCTCGGGACTGGAAAAAAAACTGGGACGGCCGGCAAGCGATGAAGAGATGGCCCAGGAGTTAAAGATGACCCTGCCCAATTTCCATAAACTGCTGGACGAGACCAAAGCCATCACCTTTCTGGACATCGAGCTGCTCCGCCAGAAAAAAACCGAGAGCAATCCGTCAGACAGCCTGTCCGAGCCCTTCTCAGGCACGGAAACCGATCCGTTTTCCGCCATCAATCTCGCCCAGATCAGAGACCTGGTGGCCAGGGCCATTGATGAGCTGCCGGAAAAAGAGCGTCTGACCGTTTCCCTGTACTATTATAATGAGCTCACCATGAAGGAAATAGGGCATGTTCTCGGCTATACCGAATCGCGCATCTCGCAGATGCACAGCAAGGCCATGCTGCGCCTGCGGACAAAACTGAAAAAATCGCTTGCCAGTTGATGCGGGCATTGCGTAATTTAGTAAATCATATATTCTGTTGGTAATTATTTTTCCCGGGAAGCCACTTTGTTCAGTGATATCCCGTGGAATTTATTTACCGCGGCCGCTTGCCGATACTGTTAAAAAAACATTGGAGCGTCTTTTCATCTGAGGGGTATGATATGGCAGATACCAGTATAAAAGTTCTTGTCGTTGATGATTTTGCCACCATGAGGAGGATTGTCAAAAACATCCTGGTGCAGCTCGGCTATAAAAACATTGTCGAGGCGGATGACGGCACCACCGCCCTGGATGTGCTCAAGAGCGAAAAGGTGGACATGATTATCTCGGACTGGAACATGCCAAAAATGACCGGTCTTGACCTGCTCAAACAAGTGCGGGGTGACGCCAAGCTGGCCCACATTCCCTTTATCATGGTGACGGCCGAGGCGCAGCAGGACAACATCATACTGGCCGTGAAGGCCAAGGTAAGCCAGTATATCGTCAAACCCTTCACCGCTGAAACACTTGGCGAAAAAATCAACAAGGTCTTCGGCAAGTAATCCCTGCAGAGGCGATGATCCACTGCCAGCCAGCGAAATCCCGAGCAGGCACTTGCGCGGCAACCCTGTTTTTCCCATGCGGAATAAATGGCAAAAGAATCCGACTCAAAAGATCCATTCGATTTCGAGCTGCCGGAAGGACTGGCCGATGACTTAGGAGGCGACTGGGAATCTGCTTTTCAGGCAGAGGATTTCATGCTCACGCCTGAGGATGAGGCCGAGGTTTTCTTTGAGCAGGAGGCGAAACCAGGCGCCGACGACATTGACCTCGCCTCCCTGCTGGAAAGCGAGGCGTCGCAACCCAAAAATGTCTCCCCCGCCTCCCCGGTCACCGCCGCAGAGCAGATACGTCCTGAACAAAGCCCACAAATCTCCTGGCTGGCCTCTTTGCTGCCAGCCGCCCTCCCGGCCATCCCGGCCCGCGCCGCCGACTGGTTTCAAGCCCGGCCCCGCTATCAGAAAATTCTTTTCCCCAGCCTCGCGGCCCTCGCCATCCTCTCCCTGTGCGCTGTTCTTTTTTTCCGCTCCACCAGCCAGCAGCTGGCGGAGAAGCAGCCCTCTGCCCCGGCCGCGCCGCTTGCCACCTCCGTGCCGGCCGTCCAGCCACAGCCCGGAGCCATCGCCCCTGCGCCCCAGCCGACCCTCCGGCAAACCGAACCTCCTGCTCCGGCCCCCATGAAAAACAGAAAGAAATGGCCCATGCACTCTTTTTTTATCGCGGTGCAGCCCAAGGATAACAGCGAGGGTTTCCTGGTCAGAATTGACCTGAACCTCATTCTGCTGCTTGAGCCGGGCACCAATATTCCCGAGGACAAACGAGCTTTTGTCCGGGATACCATTTTTCAGTTCTTTGCCAACCGCCCGCCTGAGGAACTGCGCCGCTATTCGCTGGCCAGAGGGGAGATGATCCGCAACCTTGAATCCTGGCTGCACAAGGAGTGGCCGCAAAATCCCATTGCCTCCATCATGTTTGACCGTTACCAGATCCTCAATTAACCCCCCCCCTCCACAATCATACATTTTTGTAAATAATCGAAATTCTTATCACAAATATGTAATAAGAATTAGCTGCATCACTATGTTAAGCATTTTTTACGCCACAAAATCAATGAGATACGGGGAAGAATTTCTGGCACACAGCTTGCTTACGGGATAAAGCGCTTTCGTCATCTTTGCCCATAATGAGATTTTCACAGGGAGGAACCTTCACAATGATCTCCGGAGCCGATACCGCCTTTATCCTTGTTTCCGCAGCACTTGTCCTGCTGATGACCCCGGGACTGGCTATTTTCTACGCGGGCATGGTGCGCGGCAAAAACGTTCTCGCCACCATCCTGCAATCCTTTATCATGATTACCGTCATCAGCCTCGAATGGGTTTACCTCGGCTACAGCATGGCCTTTGGCCCGGACATCGGCGGATTTATCGGCGATCTGTCCTTTTTCTCCCTTAACGGGGTGACCAGCGCCCCCAGCGCGGTTTACGCCACCACCATCCCCCAGAACGTCTTCATGATCTACCAGTGCATGTTCGCCATCATCACGCCGGCCCTGATCACCGGCGCCTTTGCCGAACGCATGCGCTTCGGCCCTTTTCTCATTTTCAGCCTGGCCTGGACCATCCTGGTATACAATCCGGTCTGTCACTGGGTCTGGGGCAGCGGCGGCTGGCTTGCCGCCCGGGGTGTGCTTGATTTTGCCGGCGGACTGGTGGTGCATCTCACCTCCGGCATGGCCGCCCTGGCCTCGGTGCTGGTGCTCGGCCCCCGCAAGGGGCTCGGCCGGGAAAGCTTCATGCCCCACAGCCTGCCCATGACCCTGCTCGGCACCGGCCTGCTCTGGTTCGGCTGGTTCGGCTTTAACGGCGGCAGCGCGCTCGCGGCCAACGGCATTGCCGCCACCGCCTTTATCTCCACCCATCTGGCCGGCATGGCCGGCATGGGCATGTGGCTGCTGGTGGAATGGCTGCACCGCAAAAAACCGACCACCCTCGGCGCCGCCTCCGGGGCCATTGCCGGCCTTGCCACCGTTACCCCGGGCGCCGGCTTTATCACCCCCAACTCAGCCATCATTATCGGCATCATTGCCGGCTTTTCCTGTTATCTGGCCGTCAACCTGAAAAACCGGATCGGCTTTGACGACAGCCTGGACGTGGTCGGCATCCACGGCCTGGGCGGCATCATCGGCACTATCTGCCTCGGCCTTTTCGCCACCAAAACCGTCAACCCCAGCGGCGCCGACGGTCTTTTTGCCGGCAATGCCGCATTTCTGACCACCCAGGTCTTCGGCGTGGCAGTGGTCGGCGCCTACGCCTTTCTGGTCAGCCTCATCCTGTTGAAAATCATCGACATCATCAGCGGCGGCCTCCGGGTGAGCCATGAAAACGAGGTGCTGGGCCTGGACCAGGGCGCGCACAGCGAAAAAGCGTACAACATGTAATGCAGCGTCAGCCAAAAAATCACTTAGAGCAACCTGCTCTTTACGGTAGAATGGAAACTTGTCACAACAACCCGTAAAGAACACTTTTATTTTCGCAAGGAGCCCTTCATGAAAAAAATCGAGGCAATCATCAAACCCTTCAAGCTTGACGATGTGAAAGACGCCCTCAATCAACTGGGCGTCAAAGGCATGACCCTCACTGAAGTGAAGGGCTACGGCCGCCAGAAAGGCCACAAAGAGATATACCGGGGGGCTGAATACGTGGTCGACTTCATTCCCAAGGTCAAACTGGAACTGATCGTCAGCAACGATCAGGTCGGCGAAATTGTCGAGGTCATCCGCAAGGCGGCTTTAACCGGCAAGATCGGCGACGGCAAGATCTTCGTGCTGCCGGTGGAAGAGGTCATCCGGGTGCGCACCGGCGAGACCGGCGAGGACGCCATCTGAAATGGTGACGGAACTGCGCGCCAGACGTGACGCCCTGGAAACCTTGTGGCGCCAGGGGCTCTCCGGACATGCCCTGGTGGAAAAACACACCAGCCTGATGGATGCGGCACTGCAGGAGTATTTCAGGCAAAGCGGCGCGGATCCGGAAAACATGTGCCTGGTCGCCCTGGGGGGATACGGCCGCAAAGAACTCTTCCCCTACTCGGATATCGACCTCATGCTGCTGTATCGGCCGGAGGCGGAAAAAGAGCTCAACGAGGTGGCTGAAGCCATATTCTATCCGCTCTGGGATGCCGGGCTTGAGGTGGGGCATGGGGTCAGAACACCCGCCACCTGCATGGAACAGGCGGGCAAGGATTTTTTTCTGCTGGTCTCCCTGCTTGACGCCCGCCACCTTGCCGGTTCAGGCGAACTGTTCGCCGTCCTGCTGGCGGATTTCGAGAAAACATTTGTGGCAGGCCAGCGCAAAACCTTTCTGCAGGACATGCTTTTTCACCGCCAGAAACGGCATGAACGCTTCGGCAACCATAGCTTTCTGCTGGAACCGCATATCAAGGAAAGTCGCGGCGGCTTCCGCGACATCCAGGCCATGCTCTGGTCCGCCCAGGTGCTTTTCAACCTCAAAAAGCCGCAGGATCTGGAGAGGGCCGGCCTGATATCAACAGAAGAGCTGCAGGCCTTTGTCCAGGCCAGCGACATCCTGATCAAAACACGCAACCGCCTCCATTACCTCAGCGGCCGCAAAAACGACCAGCTCTTTTTCGAGCACCAGGAGGAAATGGCCAAGGCCTTCGGCTACAAAGACCAGCAGGGCATGCTCGGCGTCGAGCGCTTCATGCGCGACATCCATGCCCAGCTGCAGACAGTGGCGCTGACCACGGATCTCTTTTTCGAGCATGCCATCGAGGTGCTGGGGCTTGCGCAGACCGGCAAACAGCAGGATAAGGAGCTGGAAAAAGGGATCACCCTGCGCCAGGGGCGCATCCATCTGAGCGATATCGCCCTGGCGGCTAAGCGGCCTCACCTGCTGATGCGGGTTTTCTCCAACGTTGCCCAGACCGGCAACCCCCTGCACCATCGCACCAAAAAACTGATCAGCGGCAATCTGCAGCTGATTAACGACAAGACACGCAATGCCAAAAGGATGAACAAGGCCTTTCTGGAAACCCTGCAGGGGCCATACCCGCTGCCGGCCCTTACCGACATGCTGGAAAGCGGCCTGCTTACCGCCTTTATCCCGGAATTTCTGCACCTGAAATCCCTGGCCCAGCATGACATCTATCATGTTTTCACCGTGGACCGCCACCTGCTGCAGACGGTGGAGGAGGTCAATCAACTCCGCACCCTTGAGCATGCGCTCTTTATCACCGTGGCTTCACCCTACATCCTTTTTCTTGCCGCCCTGCTGCACGATATCGGCAAAGGGCACGGGAAGAACCATTCGGAATACGGCGCCGAACTGGCTGGCGACATCGCCAGACGGCTGGGCATGCCTGAGGCTGACATCAAATGCCTCACCTTTCTGGTGCGCGAACACCTTTTTTTAGCGGAAATCGCCCAGCGCCGGGACCTGGAAGACGAGGCCCTTATTCTCCGCTGCGCCAAACAGCTCAATGATCCGGACCGGCTGACCATGCTGTATCTGTTGACCATCGCCGACGCCAAAGCCACCGGCCCCTCCGCCTGGTCGGACTGGAAGGCGGCGCTGCTGCTGGAACTCTACCTGAAGATAGCCAACACCTTAAACCGTGACGACCTCACCCTGCCTGATCCCCGGGAGGAGATCGCCTGGATGAGAACGCAGGTGTCCGCCCTGCTCGGCGACAGCCCTCCCCTTCCCTTGAAAATCCTGCCGGACGACTACCTGCTCGGCAACTCGCCTGACGAGGTGGTCCGCCATATCCGCCTGCATGAAGAATTGCAGAACCATGAGGTGATCGTCAAGCCGAGCGAGGAAAAAGGCCACTGGTCGATCCTGATCATGGCCCAGGACCGGCCCGGCATCTTAAGCAAAATCTGCGGGGTGATGGCTCTGCATAATCTGAAAGTGCTGGCCGCCCAGATCTACACCTGGCTTGATGGCACGATTGTTGATATACTTCATGTGACATCGACCCTGGACAATCAGTTTGAAGACCAGAACTGGCAGACCCTGGAGGATGACCTGGGCAAGGCGATTCATTTCCGCATCGGCCTCACCCACCGGCTCCACCGGAAACTTTCCGCTCTGCGCGCCGCCACCGCGCAGATGGGCCAGCGGCAGCCGGCCAAGGTGATCATCGACCCGGACGCCTCCGACAATTTCACGGTGATCGAGGTCTACGCGGTAAACAGACCGGGCCTGCTTTATGATGTTACCCGCACCCTGTCCGAGTTCGGCATCAACACCTTCCGCGCCAAAATCGGCACCAAGGCGGACCAGGTGGTGGATGTCTTTTATGTGCTGGATCATCAGGGCCTCAAGATTGAAGATCCGGCCTTCAAGAATGAAATAAAAAACGGCCTGCTGCATGCCGCCGCCTGACGGTTTACCAAAATTTATACATTTACGTCTTGATTATTACAAATTTGTAACAAATAAAAAAACTTGCCTCCGGCGGCGGAATATGGAAAATTAAGGCCCGTTCAGTTGTGTAAATCTGCGCACCTGCGAAGCTCCGGTTACTCACCTGCTGCCGGGCGGGTCAGCATATTTGCGGGAGATAGTGATAAAACTGCCACCATGCGAGCAAGACCTCAGGCAAAGGCATGACAGAAGAACTTGCCGCGCAACCATTCTGAAAACATGAATATTCCCTGCAGGGGAGTCATAATTCAGCAATCATTATGCAAGGAGAAAAGAACAATGTGTATCGAATGTAACTGCCCTGAATGTACCAACCTCAACGTGCCGGAGCTTTTCGGCTCCAATGTCTTCAGCGAAAAAATCATGAAGGAGCGGCTGCCCAAGGAAACCTACAAGGATCTGAAGGAAACGATTAAAATGGGGGTTGCGTTGAAACCGGAAATCGCCGCCGTGGTCGCCAATGCCATGAAGGACTGGGCCATCGAAAAAGGCGCCACCCATTATACCCACTGGTTTCAGCCCCTTACCGGCTCAACCGCGGAGAAACATGACTCCTTTATCGCGCCGACCATGGATGGCAGCGTGATCATGGAGTTCTCCGGCAAACAGCTCATTCAGGGCGAGCCGGACGCCTCCTCTTTCCCCAGCGGCGGACTGCGCGCCACCTTTGAGGCCCGGGGCTATACCGCCTGGGACTGCACCTCGCCCGCCTTTCTCAAGGAAGACGCCGCGGGCAACGTCACCCTGTGCATCCCCACCGCCTTCTGCTCTTACAAGGGCGAGGCCCTGGACAAAAAAACGCCGCTGCTGCGCTCCATGTCCGCGGTATCAACCCAGGCCCTGCGTGTTCTGAAGGCCCTCGGCAACACCACCTCCAGACGGGTCACCTCCACCGTCGGCTCCGAGCAGGAATATTTCCTGGTGGAAAAAGAATACTACCTGCAGCGGCTTGACCTGCTTACCTGCGGCAGAACCCTTTTCGGCGCCCCGGCCCCCAAGGGACAGGAGCTTGAAGACCAGTATTTCGGCTCCATCAAGGACCGTGTTTCCGCCTTCATGAAGGATCTTGACATTGAACTGTGGAAAATGGGCATCACCTCCAAGACCAAGCATAACGAGGTGGCCCCGGCCCAGTACGAGATGGCCCCTGTATTCGCCACTACCAACATCGCGGCCGATCACAACCAGCTGGTCATGGAAACCATGCAGAAGGTTGCCCTGCGCCACGGCATGGTCTGCCTGCTGCATGAAAAACCCTATGCCGGGGTCAACGGATCCGGCAAGCACAACAACTGGTCGCTCTCCACCGATGACGGCATCAATCTGCTTGAACCCGGCACCACCCCTGAGGACAACGCCCAGTTTCTCGTTTTCCTCTGCGCCCTGCTGAAGGCTGTGGACACCCATGCCGACATCATGCGCGCCACCTGCGGCAGTTCCGGCAACGATCATCGCCTGGGCGCCAACGAGGCGCCGCCGGCCATTATTTCCGTATTCCTCGGCGAAGAACTGGCCAGGATCCTTACCGGCCTGGCCAAGGGGGAGAAAATCTGCTCTGATTCGGGCTGCAGAATGCTGAAAATCGGCGTCGACTCACTGCCCGAACTGCCCAAGGACAACACCGACCGCAACCGCACCTCGCCCTTTGCCTTTACCGGCAACAAATTTGAATTCCGCATGGTTGGTTCATCCCAGTCGATTTCCGGACCCAACGTGGCCTTGAACACCATCGCCGCCGAGTCCCTTGATGAAATCGCCGGCCGCCTGGAGAAGGCCAAGGACGTCAACGCCGAGATCCTCAATATCATCAAGGACACCGTGAAGCACCATGAGAAGATCATCTTCAACGGCAACAACTACAGCCCGGAGTGGGAGAAGGAAGCGGAAAAAAGAGGGCTGCCCAATGTCAAAACCACGGTTGACGCGCTGAAGTCCTTTATCACCCCCAAGTCCTTCAAGCTGTTCGCCAAGTACAACGTGCTCAGCAAGGAAGAGATGCATTCCCGCTACGACATCTACACGGAACAGTTCTCAAAACAGCTCAATATCGAGGCGCAGACCGCCATGCAGATGGTGCGCAGACTGTATATGCCGGCGGCCATCCGCTACATGACCGAACTCGGCAGCTCCGTCGCCGCGGCCGGCAAATCCGCCTCCGTGCAGAAGGAACTGCTGGAGACCATCGGCAGTCTGCTCACTTCGGCAAACAAGAAACTCAAGAAACTCGAAGACGAGACCGCCAAGGCCCAGACCATTGACAAGGTGGACAAACAGGCGGTCGCCTTCCGTGACAAGGTACGGGCGAGTCTCAACGATCTGCGGGCCGACATTGACGCCATGGAGGTGCTTATGCCCAGCGATCTCTGGCCGGTGCCGGTATACAGCGATATGCTGTTCAAGCTGTAAGCCGCCTCACCAGGTTGCTGAAAAACTGCGGCTGCCGTCTGTTTTTCAGCAACCGGCCCGGCAAAATGCCGACGGCAGCGGAGAAAACAGGCAACAACCTCTCTGCTGCCGGCACGTGTTTCATTTCCTCCCGCCGGGCCCAGCGCCCGGCGGGCAGGCCAAGCTGGTTAAACGGCCCGGGTTTTCCTCAGAAACCCGGGTTTTTCTCATGCACCTCTCCCCATCCGCTGATCGCCTATGCTGCTTAACACCTTCATCCACATCCCGGGCATAGGAGAAAAAACCGAAAGACAGATCTGGCAGGCCGGCATTCACACCTGGGATCAATGGCAGCCGCCCTTTCCCGCCAGTCTGAGCCAGGCAAAGATCAGGCTGGTCACCTATCATCTGGACCACTACCTTGAACAGCAGGACGGCTCTGCCGCCTTTTACGCAAAACTGCTGCAGCCCGCGCATCACTGGCGGCTTTTCCCGCATTTTCGCGAGCGGACCGCCTACCTTGACATCGAGACCAACGGCCAGGAGGTGGGCCAGTGTGAAATCACCACCATCGCCCTTTACGACGGCCGGGCAATCCGCACCTATGTGCAGGGCCGCAACCTGGAGCAGTTCGTTGATGATATCGATGATTATGAGGTTATTGTCACCTACAGCGGTAAAAACTTCGATGTGCCGGTGATTGAATCATGCCTGCGCACCAGACTCAATCAGGTGCATATTGATCTGCGCTACATTCTGGCCAGGCTGGGTTACCGGGGCGGGCTGAAAGGATGCGAAAGACAGCTGGGGATCAACCGGCTGGACCTGGACGGGGTGGACGGCTACTGGGCCGTGCTTCTCTGGCAGGAATTTGCCCGCAGCGGCAATGCCAGGGCCCTGCAAACCCTGTTGGCCTACAATGTAGCCGATGCGGTCAACCTGGAGCCCCTGCTGGTCCATGCCTACAATCTGCACATCGCCTCCACCCCCTTTGCCCTCAGCCATTACATCCCGCTGCCGGAGAGCCCGGAACCGCCCTTTTATCCGGACAGGGCAATCCTCGCAGAAATCAGGGAGATGCTGCGCTATTCCTGCAGATAGAGGATAACGACCCCGCTTTTCTCCAACTGCCCGTTTTCCCAGACATAATTTCTGATTTCCCCGTCGGCTCTCATGGCCTTGGCCATGCTTTCCAGCAGATCCCGCAGTACCGGCAGCCCCTCTGAATGAAGGCCCTTGCCGGTGATGACGGCCACGGTCCTGAGCCCTTTTTGCCGCGCGGTCAGCAGAAAACTCGTCACCTTGCGCTCCGCCTCCTGCCCGGTCAGGCCATGCAGGTCCAGATATTGCTGGGGAGGGGGATAGATCAGTTTTTTGGCGGGGTTGCCCGCCCGCTGGCTGTTGATGAGCGCCGGCGCTTCCCGGTCAAAAGTGGCGGGATCAAACATCTCGGCAAAGGACTCCTGCTCCTTTTCCGGAAAATCACTGCCGAAAAGAAAATCATCATCCGTCAACTGCGGCAGCCCGCCCTTATGCCTGGATATCTTCTTTTTCAAAGGGTAATTTTATCTATCGGACCATGATAGATTACTGGGGTGATGCCGCGGCTGGTCATCGCCCGCTCCGCAGCCTTACTGATGGTAGCCATATACACTTTCTGGCAGTCCTTGATAATATCGGCGATCCAGTCGCACATATCCTGATCAAAAAAATCGGCGAAAAACGGCTCAGAAACCCGTTCTCCCACAAATTGCAGGCCGTTGCCGGTCTGCTCATAGATCAAAAACCTCTTTGCCTTGCCAAAACGTTCGTTCACCATTTTTTTGTCGCTCGACACAACGGCTATACGCATATCTCCTCCTTGGCCAGTGAGTTGACAGTCCGGGAAATGAACTGAACACCCCCTCCAATCGTGGCAATGATGGCCTGATTGAACTACAAGTTGTATGCCATTTACAGGCCTTTTCTGCCGCATGATCACAAGCAGGCGTTATCGCGTTATAATGTCGTTCATGCCTCTTCAGCCGCTACAAACGCAAATCAATTTTTTTCTACCGCAGATCTGTTGCATGATTCAATTATTTGAACTTTTCAGCTTGACCGCTACTCACATTGATAATAATGTTTTTTCATATTCCGCTCTGGGCAAATTTTCCTGCGGATCCCCTTCCGCCGCTCACAAAACTGATCATTCGACAAGCATGAGGTAAGACCATTGACAAACAACGTGAATATCCCTGACGGTTATATAAAAAAAGAAACAATGTGGTTCGGTGTCCTGGTAGCTCTTGCCTTCGGTTTTCTGGCAGGAATTGTTTTCAGCGTTTACAAATCAGGTCCGCCCCCGGCCCCTGTCAGTCAGCAGGCCGTTCAGCAGCAAGGCCAGCCCCCGGCTGTCGACCCGCAGATCACCCAGGCCATCCTGGCCCTGGAAAAAGAGGTGATCGCCCATCCGGACAACACCCAGGCATGGATTGAACTCGGCAACTATTATTTTGACAGCGACAATCCCGGCAAGGCCATTGAGGCCTACAACAAATCCCTTGCCCTGAAACCGGACAATGCCGACGTGCTGACCGATCTGGGCGTCATGTATCGCCGCAATGGCAGCTTCACCGAGGCGATTGCCGCCTTCGACCGGGCCATCGCGCTTGACCAGAACCATGCCACGGCCAGATTCAACCGGGGCGTCGTGCAGTTCTACGACCTGAAAGACCGTGACGGGGCAATCAAGACCTGGGAGGAACTGGTGAAACTTCATCCTGACGCCAAGGCGCCCAATGGCCAGCTCGTCTCCGAAATCATCACCTCCATCAAAGCACAGCAATAATTGCCGGCAAGCCCCTCTCCGAAATCAGAGCAGCTCTGCTGCTCTGATTTCCCTCCCCGGTTCGCAAAAAAGTTTCCCAAATAATCTGTAATTGCTATAGTAAGTTCTGGGACAGCAACAAGCGCAGTCATTTCTGACAGCGAGATTCAGCTCAGGCAGAGAACCTGCTTCACCTCAAGAATAGACCCTGTTCATGCAATGTCTTTTTTTAATCAAATAACTGCGCCAACGCCGTGAAATCATCACGCCAATATCCCCTCTCCTCCCTTTTTGCCCTGGTGGCCGTCATGCTGTCAGGGGCCTTTCTGTTGATGTCCACCCATTTCTATTTCCACCATCTGCTCACCCGGCTGGAAAAAACCGCGGCCAATGAAAGGGCGCGACGGATTATCGGGGAGCAGATCGTCAGCGACCTGCATAAGGCAAGCGCCCAGTTTTACCAGCTGCTCGCTGAAACACGCAAAGAAAAACGCAATTTTACCCAGCACCTCATTCACCAGGAGCTCGCCGATATACGCACTGCCCTCAAGGTCATTGAAAGCGGCGGGGTGTTTCATAAGGCAATCCGTCATTCTTCGCAGCAGGATGAACTGATTGACGAAATTCCCTACCTGAAGACCGACCAGGAAAGGTATCTGATCGAACTGCTCGAGGTCAATCCCCTGCTGGCCGAGATTGAAGAAAAAGTGGTGATCCTGGAAAACCTGCTGCACCGGCGCGACCTTCTCCAGCAGGCCGCCGGACAAAACAGCGACCTGTTCCAGGCCCAGCAGGAGCTGCATCGATTTCTCAAGAATACGGAACCGCTGTTTGACAAAATCAGCGAGGCGGGCAACAGCATCTATTTCATCAACACCAAACGGCTGCATGAACTGGATATCCAGGAGAAAAGCCTGGCCAGAAAATACCAGCTGGTGGAGCTGGCGATTTTTAGTACCATCTTCACCCTCACCTTCTCGCTGTTTTTTGCCCTGGCCCAGAAGATTCTCACCATCAACCGCAAGCTGCAGCAGGAGATTCTTGATAAACAACGGGCGGAAGATCTCATCAGCCGGGCGAAACAGGAGTGGGAGCGGACCTTTGATGCGGTGCCGGACCCCATTGTCCTGCTCGACAAGGAACACCGCATCATCCGGCTTAACAAGGCCATGGCGGCACTGGTGGGCAAACCGGTTGAACAATGCGTCGGCTTGAAATGTCACCAGGTCATGCACGGCACCGACATCCCCCCCTCCTATTGCCCCCATTCCCTGCTGCTCACTGATCGCCGGGAACACAAGACCGTGCAGTATATGGAACTTTTCGGGGTTTATTTTGAAATTTCCGTCTCACCGCTGTTCAATCGCGAAGGCGAACTCTTCGGCTCCGTGCATATAGCCCGTGACATCACGGATCAGAAACAGGCGGAAAATGCCCTGCACAAAGCCAATGAGGAACTGGAGCAGAAGGTCGAGCAAAGAACCATCGTACTGAAGAGATTTATCGATGAACTCCAGTACGAAATTTCCAACCGCATCAAGGCCGAGGAGGCCCTTTTCCAGACGCAGCACCAGCTGCTGCACGCCGAAAAACTGAGTGCCATCGGCAAGCTCTCCGCCTCCATCGCCCATGAGTTCAACAATCCTCTTTTTGCCATCATCAATATTCTCGTCGGGGTGCAGCAGCACGAGACCCTTTCCCCGCAGAATGAGCGGATGCTTGAGCTGGCCATTCAGGAATGTGACCGGATGAAGAAGCTCATCCAGAACCTGCGGGATTTCAACCGGCCGTCCACCGGCGTGCACGCAGCCATTGACATCCACCAGACCATCGACAACATGCTGCTGCTGTGCAAAAAGGAGTTCAACGACAGGAAAATCACGGTTGAAAAGGATTTTGCCGCCAGCATGCCGGCGATCCTGGTGGTGAAAGACCAGATCTGCCAGGTGCTGCTCAATCTCCTGACCAACGCCCGCGATGCCTGCCAGAACGGCGGCGGGACCATCAAAATCAGCACAAAAGTGCTCGACAAACGGGTGGCCATCAGCGTCGAAGACAGCGGCTGCGGCATTGAACCGGATCATCTGCGCAAGATATTCAAACCCTTTTTCAGCACCAAACAGGAACTTGCCGGAACAGGACTGGGACTTGCCGTCTCCTTAGGCATCATCGAAAAGCACGGCGGCACGATCTCCGTGAATTCCCAGCTTCAGCAGGGCAGCATCTTTACCATCACCCTGCCGATCATGCCTGAAAATACTGATCCGGC
Source organism: Desulfurivibrio sp. (assembly GCA_003605035.1). Lineage (GTDB taxonomy): Bacteria > Desulfobacterota > Desulfobulbia > Desulfobulbales > SURF-16 > SURF-16. The sequence continues at coordinate 108,705 of QZKJ01000053.1, read as the reverse complement.
CGACCACAGAATTCTCCTCTGACCCCCCGCTCCCCCTCGGAAGAAGGCCTGCTCAAAAGAAAAGGGTTACGGCAAGCCAGCCCAGGGCCTCGCCAAACTCGCAGCTTGCCCCCAGCACATCTCCGGTGACCCCGCCCAGCAATTCATGGGCACGGTAACGCAGCCAGAAGGACGGCAGCATGGTCATGTACCACACCGCGGCAATACCGAGCAAGGTACGAGCATGGGCGCCCCCCGCCAGCACCGGCAGCAGGAACAACAAGCCGACCAGAATCTCCTGTGCGGTCAGCTGCCCGACAAACAGCTGTCCGGTGCCGCTTTGCCGGGGATAGCGGCTTTTCCAGGCCAGGGTCAGCATGGCCCAGCGGGCCGCAGCCGGCACAAAGGCCAGACAGAGCAACAGCACAACAGTGGAAACATCCTGCCAGGTCTGCACCTGCGTGAGCAGGGCGGCAAGTCCGGCGGTTTTCAACAGCAGGACCAGCACAATACCCACCACGCCGAAAGCGCCGGTGGCCGAATCTTTCATGATGGCCAGTCTTTTTTCCGGCTCAAAGCTGCCGCCCAGGCCGTCAAACAGGTCCGCCACCCCGTCAAGATGCAGCCCCCTGGTCAGCCAGGCCTCAAAGGCAACGAGCAGTACGGCGCAGGCAAAAGGAGCAAGCCCTGCCGCCAGCAGCAGCCAGCCGCAACCGGCCATGGCCAGCCCGATAAGCCAGCCGGCCAAAGGGAAGAAGGCCCCGCTTCTGACGACATCTTCCCGGGTCACGCCGCTTACCTTCAGCGGAATGACGGTCAAAAAAGATATGGCAACCGCAATGGCTCGCAGCATGTGTCATCCCTGTCCCGCCCGGCAGGCTGTCAGGCGCTCACCCCGGCCTCGGCAAAGGTGGCCATCTCGTTGATAATTTTCACCCCGGCCTCGATGAGGCCCATGGCCAGGGCCGCCCCGGTTCCTTCGCCCAGCCGCATATTCAGGTGGAGGAGAGGAGAAAGGCCAAGTTTATCAAAAAAGATGCGGTGCCCCTGCTCAGCCGACATATGACTGAAAAAACAATAATCCCCCGCATTTTCCGCAAGCTGCAAGGCCACCAGGGCCCCGGCGCTGGAGATAAAACCGTCCACCACCACGGCAACCCGGCTGCGGGCGCACTCGAGGATCATGCCACAGATGGCGGCGATCTCAAAGCCCCCCAGGGCGGCCAGGCTTGCCAGGGGGTCCTGGAGACTGGCCTGATTGATCGCCAGCGCTCTCTTGATCACCGCAATCTTATGATTGAGGGTGGCATCATCGATGCCGGTGCCGCGGCCGGTGATCTCCTCTACCTTGACGCCAAGCAGGGCGGCAAACAGGGCGGCCGAAGGCGTGGTGTTGGCTATGCCCATCTCACCGGTGCCGAGAATCCTGGCCCCCTTGCTGATGGCCGCCCGGGCGGTTTCCACGCCAACGCCCATGGCCTGCAATGCCTCGGCAACCTCCATGGCCGGCCCCTGCGCCAGGTTCGCCGTGCCAGCCCGCACCTTGCGGCTGATCAGCCCCGCCTCATTGATCTCCGCCGCCACGCCGACATCGATGACCCATACCTCGGCGCCCACATGACGCGCCAGCACATTGACCCCGGCGCCGCCCCGCAGAAAATTGGCAACCATCTGCCGGGTGACGGCCTGGGGCACGCTGCTCACCCCTTCCATTGCCACCCCATGGTCTGCGGCAAAGGTGAGGATAATCTTGCGGCCCAGTGCCGGTCTGATCGTGTCCTGGATGCCGCAGATGCGCCTGGCCAGCACCTCGAGCTCACCGAGGCTGCCGCGCGGCTTGGTCAGATTGTCGAGGCGGGCCTGGGCCTGCTCCATCACCAGCCGGTTAACCGGCTGAATTTCCTTGACTAATGCCTTCAGATCATCCCTGCTGCTCAGTACCATATTCCTTTTACCTCAACTTGCTGACTTGATCTATTTTGTCGAAATAACGGTATTTTTGTAACATAGTTGCTGCTCTGATCTCCGTCATGGGAATTCAGAAGACAGAAATCAGAATGAGCGATTTTATTACGTTTTATTCTGGCTCCTGACTCCTGGCTTCTGAATTCCCTGGAAACAAGCTGCGGACAAACTGAAAATATTTATTTAATTTCAACATTATCACAACTCAGAAAGTTAAACCTGTTGATAGGACAGCCAGATTTCCGCAAGATGCCGTAATGAGACCTCGAGATCAGCGCTGCGGTACAGCTCCAGGGTGACCACCCCGGCAAAGCCATGGTCCTGCAGCGCCTCGCCAAGGCGCCTGGAACATGCCTGCTGCTCTCCCCCCAGGGCCTGGTGGTCCCTGTTGTCCCGCACCCCGTGATAATGAATATGCGCGGCCCGGGGGATATCGGCAAAAAGTTCGCCCGGCTCCTGGCCGGACAACAGGCCATGGCCGATATCCGCGCACAGGGCAAAACCGTGGGCCAGCGCCAGTTGCCGCACAGCGCTGAAAGGGTAGTCGATATTTTCTATGGCCACCACCGCCCCGGCCCGGCCCAGCTCTTTGTTGAGCCTGTCGAGGAAATCACTGATATGCGCCAGCCAGCGCTCCCGGGCAAGCTCCGGCGGCCAGGCCAGATGCAGATCGTGGCAGAGGGGATTAAGCGGCGCAAGCTCCTCCATCAGGCGGACAATTTCATCAACCCCCTGCTGGCGGATCACTCTGCTGTCGCTGCCGGGCGCGATATCCGTGGGCAGATGCACGGTATAACTGAGATCATGCTCCTGCGCAAGTCCCTGCAGCAGGTTGATATCGACTTTTTGCGGCAGGCGGCATTGACTGGGGGATTCGAAAAACAGCAGCTGGATATCATCGACCCGCTCCGCCAGGTAACGGACGTTCTCTTCAATAGCGGCCGGGATGACAAAGGAGGTGGCGCCCATCCTCCACGGGTAGCGGGGCTTAATCCGCTCCATGGCCGGCACATTCCGCCAGAGTGATCAGTTCCCCGGCCCGGTCCTGCCAGGCCAGCGAGATGCCGGTCGTCAGCTCATTGCCTGAGCGCAGGGCGGCGGCAACCGCAGCCAAAGCCAGGTCAGGGTGATTATTGGTTTCGCTGAGGTGGGCCAGCACCACATGCTGCAGGCCGTCATGCAGGAGATCGGCGACAAAGCGGGCCGCCTCCTCATTGGCCAGATGGCCCTGGCTGGATCTGACCCGCTGCTGCAGGTGCAGCGGGTAGGGGCCGCTTTTCAGCAGGTCGGGATCATGGTTGCATTCGATGACCAGCCCGTTGCAGCCGGTCAGCCGATGCCGGATCAGCCGCGACACCATGCCGGTGTCGGTGCAGTAGCCAAGGGAACAGGAGCCGTTTTCAATGACAAAGCCCACCGGATCAACGCAATCGTGGCAGACGGCAAAGGGATGGATGTGGAAATCATGGAGAGAAAAGCTGGTGCCGGTCTGGAACTCGAAAATGGCGGGCACCGCGCCGAGACTTTTGGCAGCCGCGGCCAGGGTGCCCTGATTGGCATAGATCGGCAGCCGGTATTTGCGGGCCAGCACTGCGGCCCCCTTGATATGATCGCTGTGGGCATGGGTGAGCAGAATGGCGGCCAGACTGACGGCCTCCACGCCGATGGCGGCAAGCCTGCGCTCGATCTCCACCGCGGAAAAGCCGCTGTCAATGAGCAGGGCCCTGCCCCGGGCCGCCACATAGGTCGCATTGCCTTTACTGCCGCTGCCGAGTACGCAAAACTGCATCCGTCATTCCCTGGTGAGCAAAGAGGGCGGCTGGCCCGCAAAACGGTTCTGCCGGCCTTCAGATGCCGGAATGGCCGAAACCGCCGGCGCCCCGCCCGGTGTCGTCCAGGGCCGCCACCGCCAGCACCCGGGCCCGGCAGACCGGGGCCAGCACCAGCTGGGCAATGCGGTCACCCCGCTTGATGGTGAATGTTTTCCTGCCGAGATTAATCAAGCCCACCATCACCTCGCCACGGTAATCGGCATCGATGGTGCCGGGGCTGTTGACCACCGTGATGCCATGCCTGATGGCCAGGCCGCTGCGGGGCCGCACCTGCAGCTCAAAACCCGGCGGGATGGCCACGGCAAAACCGGTGGGCACCAGACTGATCTCCCCCGGGGCCAGGTGCAGCGGTTCACGCAGCGCGCTGGCCACATCCATGCCGGCGGCCAGCTCCGAATGGTAAGCCGGCAAAGGCAGATCAGCGCTCTGCTCAGCATCGAGCCAGCGCAGTGAAAGGGTAATCGGCGCCTGCATCATCTCCTCTGTTTTTCCGCTGTATTGCCGGGGTCTGTTCATCGGGAAGGGCGTGCTACGAAGCGGCCCGCGCGTCCAGCTGGCGCCACTGCACATCCTTGTCAGCCACCGGGCCAAGCACTGCGCTGGTCATGCCCCTGGCAAAGAGGCTTGCGGCAAGCTGCTGCACCTCTGAGGCAGTCACCCTGGTCAGTCCGGCCACCACCTCGTCAAAATCCACATTGTGGCCGAAATAGAGTTCATTTCTGGCAATCCTAGTCATGCGCAGTTCCAGGTTGTCGGCGGCAAGAAAAATACCGGTGGTGGCATAATCCTTGGCATTGGCCAGTTCGGCAGCCGTCACCGGGTCATGACTCAGCTTATCGAGTTCGTCTCTGATCACGGCCAGGGACTGGTTGACGTTATCGGCATTGACCCCCAGGTAAATGCCCAGGTAACCGCTGTCGGCATAGGCATCAACATAGGAGTGCACCGAATAGGCCAGCCCCCGTTTTTCCCTGATCTCCTGAAAGAGCCTGGAACTCATGTTGCCGCCCAGCAGGATATTGAGCAGCATCAGCTTGTAGCGTTCCTCGGAGGTGACGGACATGGCGTAGGTGCCCATGGTCACATGGACCTGCTCCAGGTGCTTGGTGTACACCCTGCGGACCAGCGGCATCTCCTGGGGCTCCCTGCGCCGGTACCCGCTTCCGGCCCGCCGCTTGAGCGAGGCAAAGGAGGCGGCCAGCAGTTCACAGAACTCCTGGTGCTGCACATTGCCCGCCGCGGCAAAAACCAGGCGGTCCGGGGTATAGAATGTTTTCACATGGTCAAGCAGCTTCTGCCTGTCCATGCGGGAAACCACCTCCAGCGGCCCCAGGATGGTGTTGCCCAGGGGATGGTGGCCCCAGAGCAGCCCCTCGAACAGCTCGTGCACCTGTTCCTCAGGGGTGTCCTCCACCATGCTGATTTCCTGCAGGATAACCTGGCGCTCCCGCTCTATCTCCTCGTCGGCAAAGAGCGAGTTAAGGAAAAAATCGGCTAACAGGTCGACCAGCCGCGGCAGCTGACTATCCAGCACCATGCCATAATAGCAGGTGGCGTCCTTGCTGGTAAAGGCATTGGACATGCCGCCCAGCACATCGAGCTCCATGGCAATCTGGCTGGCCGACCGGCTCGGGGTGCCTTTAAAGAGCATATGCTCGACAAAGTGGGAGCAGCCGTTGGTCAGATCATGCTCGTCCCGCGCCCCCACATCAACCCAGATGCCGACACAGACCGTCCTGGCATGGGGAATATGCTCGCTGACCACGCGCACCCCATTGGCAAAACCCGTTTTCTGATGCATGGATGGCAAGGACGCTTATTCCGCCATTTCCGCCATGGCAGCCTTGCGGCTCAGGCGGATCTTACCACGCTGGTCCACGTTGAGAACCTTGACCATGACCACATCGCCTTCCTGCAGGATATCCGACACCTTCTCCACCCGCTTGTCTTCCAGTTCCGAGATATGGACCAGACCGTCGGTGCCGGGCAGAATCTCGACAAAGGCGCCGAAATCGACAATCTTCTGCACGGTTCCTTTGTAAATCTTGCCGATTTCCACCTCTGCCGTGATCTCATGCACCCGGTCATAAACCTGCTGGCCGACAATGCCGTCAGGGGCGAAAATCATCACCTTGCCGGAATCCTCTACATCGATCTTCACCCCGTATTCAGCGGTAATGGCCTTGATCATCTTGCCCCCGGGGCCGATAAGATCGCGGATCTTGTCCGGGTTGATCTGTATGGAGAAAATCTTCGGCGCATGTTCAGGCAGGGTCTCCCGCGGCTCCCTGATGGCCTCGGCCATCTTCCCCAGGATATGCAGCCGGCCGGCTTTGGCCTGCTCCAGAGCCTTGGTCATGATCTCCCGGGAGATGCCTTCAATCTTGATATCCATCTGCAGAGCGGTGATGCCGTCGGCCGTGCCGCACACCTTGAAATCCATATCGCCGAGATGATCCTCATCACCTAAAATATCGGAGAGCACGGCAACGGTCTCCCCGTCCTTGATCAGTCCCATGGCTATGCCGGAAACGGCCTGCTTGACGGGCACGCCGGCATCCATCAGGGAAAGGCTGCCGCCGCACACCGTGGCCATGGAGGAGGAACCGTTGGACTCCATCACATCGGAGACGATGCGGATGGTATACGGGAACTTGCCCACCTCCGGCAGCACGGCCTGGATGGCCCGGGTGGCCAGGGCGCCGTGGCCGATGTCCCGGCGGCTGGGGCCGCGCATGAAGCGCACCTCGCCGACACAGAAGGGGGGGAAGTTGTAGTGGAGCATGAAGGGCAGATTTTCCATGCCGCCCAGGGTTTCCACCCGCTGTTCATCCTCGCCGCTGCCCAGGGTGGTGGTGACCAGGGCCTGGGTTTCGCCACGGGTAAACAGGGCGGAGCCATGGGCCCTGGGCAGGATGGCGATTTCGCAGTTGATGGGCCGGATATCCGCAAAACCGCGGCCGTCAATGCGTTTGCCCTCCTTGACGATCATATCGCGCATCATGGCTTTTTTCAGGTCATGGAGCAGCTCCTTGGCCGCGCGGTGGCTGGTAAAGTCCTCGTTCTTTGCCAGTTCGGCCAGAACCTCCTTCTCCAGCTTGTCGTAGAGCTCACCCCGCTGCATTTTATCCGCCGTGGTAACCACCTGCTGCATGCCGGCAGCGGCGATCTCGGCGACCCGCTGCTGCAGCGCAGCATCAAGCTCCGGCACCGCCGTCTGCATTTTCTCGCGGCCCACCTCCTGGCGCAGGGCCTCCTGCATGTCAAGCAGCGGCTGCAGCCCCTGGTGGCCGAAATAAATACCGGACAGCACCTCCTCCTCGGACAGATTGTCAGTCCCGCCTTCCACCATGACCACCGCTTTGCGGCTGCCGGCCACGATCAGATCCATGCGGGAGCTGGTCAGCTGTTCCCTGGAGGGATTGAGCACGTACTCGCCGTCAATATAACCGACCCGTACCCCGGCAATGGGGCCGAGAAAGGGGAGATCCGAGACGGTCAAGGCTGCGGAGGCGCCCACCATGGACATGATATCCGGATCATTTTCCTTGTCGGCTGACAGCACCGTGGCAATGATCTGCGTTTCATTGGTATAGCCTTTGGCAAAAAGAGGCCGCAACGGCCGATCAATAAAACGGCAGGTCAAGGTTTCCTTCTCGGTGGGCCGGCCGATTTCCCGGCGGAAGTAACTGCCGGGAATTCTCCCCACCGCATAAAAGCGCTCCTGGTATTCCACGGTGAGCGGGAAGAAATCAACCTCAGCCTTTGCCTCTTTTGCCGCGGTTGCCGTGACCAGCACCACGCTGTCGCCATAGGAAACAACCACCGAGCCATTGGCCTGCTTGGCGATCTTACCGGTTTCAATGGTCAGCGTACGTCCGCCCAATTCTACTTCAACTTTTTTATACATGCTTTCACCTTTCGGATTACGAACTACGACTGAACAATAAAGAGCAGGTTGAGCGCCCGGAATCGATGGCCTGCAGCAACAGACGACCAGCGGCCAGCCTGATCCGGGAACACCCGGGCACGGCCCTTCATTTCTCAGGCCTAATTCGTAATCCTGTTAAAAATAATAAAAGTCCAGGATTCAGATGAATCCTGGACCATTTGCAATACCGCGCATCCGCCGCCTGGCGGATCACCGAGATATTGCTCCAGAATATTGGCGCTGCCGCAGCCCACTCCCCGCCTCATGGACAGAGAAACAGCCGCATTGTCACCCTTGTCGGGCCGGCATTTACCGCGGCATCGACAAACAGTTCAGGAGCCGCTGGAAAGAACCTCTCGATCATTTCGTGGCGGCGCCCAAGGCCGTCTCTGGCAAGCAGACGGCGAGGTTGATTTACGGCAACGGCTACTTGCGGATGCCGAGTTCCTTAATGACCTGACGGTATCTGTCCAGGTTTTTTCCTTTCAGGTAGTTCAGCAGCCTTCTTCTCTGTCCGACCAGCTTCAACAGACCACGGCGGGAATGGTGGTCCTTCTTATGGGTTTGAAAATGCTCGGTCAGATAGGTAATCCGGGCGCTGAGCAGGGCGACCTGAACCTCGGGCGATCCGGTATCATCTTTGTGGGTTGCAAATTTCTCGATAATTTCTTGCTTCTGAGCAGGTTCCAGCGACACGATTATATCCTCCTACAAAAAATAATAGTCATTCGTTACGTTAACATATCAGACGTTATTCAAAAATCCTGCGATGAGATCATCCACAGGAAGCATATGTTCCAACAAAAGCGCGCTTGCGGCCTGCCGTTCCTGCAGCAGGGCGTCACCCGGCAGGGCGTCCTGTACGGAAAAACGACCGTTGCGCGTTCTTCGCAGCTCAACGAGATGAGCACCGCAGCCCAGCGCGGCGCCGATATCCGCCGCCAGGGTGCGGATATAGGTGCCCTTGCCGCATACCACCCGGATGAGCAGCTGATCATCCTGCCAGGCCAGCGTCTCAATCTCCCGGATAAATACCGGCCTCGGCTCCTTCTCGACCTTTATGCCCTTTCTCGCATAATAATACAAGGGTTTTCCCTGGTATTTCAAAGCAGAAAAACAGGGCGGCTGCTGCAGCTGTTCGCCGGCAAACCCTGCCACGCAGTCATCAATGGCCGCCCTGCTCAAGCCGCTTACCTCATGCCGCCCGACTACCACCCCGGTCAGATCCTGACTGTCGGTCTCTATGCCGAGCCGCAGGGTGGCGGTGTATTCCTTTTCCCCGTCCATGAGCTGCGGGATTAGCCGGGTGGCCTGACGGCCGGCGCAGATGACCAGCAGCCCCGAGGCAAATGGATCCAGGGTGCCGGTGTGACCCACCTTCTTTATCTGCAGAGCCCGTTTGACCAACTGTACCATTTTATACGAGGTAGGGCCAACAGGCTTATCAATCAGGAGGACTCCCGGCGGCACAGCTTGCATCTAGTTCTGGGGCGTGGTCAGCAGGACATGCAACTCGGCCAGAAGTTCCTTGCGCACCTGATCAATGTTTTTATCGCGCAACTTGAAGCCCGCGGCATTGCGGTGCCCGCCGCCGCCAAACAGTCGGGCCACCTGCGCCACATCAAACTGGTCCTTTGAGCGCAGGCTCACGCCGACATACTCTTTCGTCTCTTTGACAAAGGCGGCAACCTTGACCATTTCCAGCGAACGGGGATAATTGATGAACAGCTCCGTGTCCGCGGCAGTTGTGCCGGTTTTGTCATACATTTCCCGGGTCACCGTAATCACCGCCAGCTGTTCATCCTCATACAGGGTCAGGGTGGCCAGCACCTCCTGGAGGAGCTGCAGGCGGTTGCGGGTAAAATTATCAAAAATTTTGCCTGAGATCTCGGCAGGCTTGACCCCGCGGCCAACCAGTTCCCCGGCAATGCGCAGGGTGTCGGCGCTGGTTGATGCATACTTGAATGAGCCGGTATCCGAGACAATGGCGGAATAAAGACAATAGGCGGTATCATAATCGATATCAGCGTCCATGGCCTGGGCCAGTTCGTAAACCATCTCGCCGGTGGATGATTTGCCGGCATCCACCCAGCGTATATCCCCGAAATTCTTATGGCCGGTATGATGATCAATGACCACAAAGGGATGAATATTAAGGAGATAATCCTTCACCTTGCCCAGCCGCATGTCATCGCCGCAATCAAGCGCCACGCCGCAGTCAAACTGATCCAGTTCCGGCAGGCCGATACTGAGCCGGTCGGAACCGGGCAGAAACTCGAGTATGTAATGGGCCGGCTCCTCGCTGTAGAGATAGACTTTCTTGCCCAGGGAGCGCAGGATATTGCCCAAGGCAAGCTGGGCTCCCAGGGCGTCCGCGTCCGGAAAAACATGCGTGGCAATGAGAATGTTGCCGGCCCCGCGCAGGACAGGAATTATTTCAGACAGAGCCTGTTTCATTTTCGCTGGCTATCTCCTGAAAGATTTTTTTCATTTTATCATCATACTCGATGGACGGGTCAGAGAAAAATACTAATTCCGGCACATACCGCATCTGCAGCACCCTGGCCAGGGCGCTGCGCAGGAAACCCCTGGCCCGCTCCAGCCCGGAACTGACCTTGTCCTCCATTTCCGGGGCGCAGGCATAATAGATCTTCGCGCGACTCAAATCGTTGCTCACCTCCACATGTACAATGGTGACCTGCTGCAGGGCAGGGTCCTTCACCTTGTAGAGGAGCAGTACGGCCAGCTCATTTCTGATGGCATCCGCCACCCTGACCGGCCGCCTCTTGGGTGCGGGGGCCAGCCCGTCAGGCAATTTGAAGCGCGATCTCTCCTTTGCGGCAACCATGGTCTTTTCCTGCAGCGGAGCCTTACAGCTCAGCCTCTGTCTTCTCCATGATAAAACCCTCAAGCTGGTCACCCACCTTGATGTCATTGTAATTTTCGATGCCCACCCCGCATTCATAGCCGGCCTGCACCTCCCTGGCATCATCCTTGAACCGTTTGAGCGACGAGATCCGGCCGGTAAAGACCACCACGCCATCCCGCAGCAGACGCACATGGGCGTTACGTTCAATTCTGCCATCCGTCACATAACAGCCGGCAATGGTGCCGATCTTGGGAACATGAAAGGTCTCCCGGACCTCTGCCTTGCCGATGACCTTTTCCTCAAAGGTCGGCTCAAGCAGGCCGACCATGGCCTTCCTGATATCATCCAGGGCATGGTAAATGACGTCATAGAAGCGCAGATCAACATTTTCGGATTTGGCCAGATCGGTAACCTTGCTGCTCGGCCGCACATTGAAGCCGATAATCAGGGCATCCGAAGCGGCAGCCAGCAGCACATCCGACTCGATGATCGTACCGGTGCCGGCATGCAGTATCTTCACCTTGATCTCATCGGTGCTGAGTTCCTGAATGGCCTTGCCAAAGGCCTCCAGGGTGCCCTGTACATCAGCGCGCAGCACCACCCGCAGCTCTTTCATTTCCCCTTCCTGCAGCTTCTCAAAGAGATTCTCCAGGGAAATCTTGGTGCTGCTGGCCAGTTCCGTCTCACGACTCTTCAACTGCCGGTCGCTGCTGACACTGCGAGCCATCTTCTCATCAGGCACAACCACAAACTCATCACCGGCCTTGGGCACCCCGCTCAGGCCCTGGATTTCCACCGGCATGGAGGGACCTGCCTCGTCGATCTTGCGGCCTTTGTCATCGGTCAGCGAACGTACCTTGCCGTGATAGATGCCGGCGACGAAATGATCGCCCACCCGCAGAGTGCCATGCTGGATCAGTACGGTGGCCACCGGACCGCGGCCTTTGTGCAGCTGGGCCTCAATGACCCAGCCCTTGGCCCGTCGCTTCGGGTCTGCCTTCAGCTCGAGAATCTCGGTCTGCAGGATGATGCTTTCCACCAGTTCATCTATGCCTATACCCTTTTTGGCCGATGTTTCACAATAAATTGTCTCACCACCCCATTCCTCCGGCACCAGATTGAGGTCAGCCAGTTCCCGCTTCACCCTGGCCGGATCGGCGTCGGGTTTATCAATCTTGTTAACGGCAACAAGAATCGGCACGCCGGCCGCCTTGGCATGATTGATTGCCTCCTTGGTCTGATCCATGACGCCGTCATCCGCGGCAACCACCAGCACCACCACATCGGTAACCTGGGCGCCGCGGGAACGCATTTCGGTAAAGGCGGCATGGCCCGGCGTGTCAAGAAAGACCAGATCGCCCTTCAGTGAACGTACGTAATGGGCGCCGATATGCTGGGTGATGCCGCCGGCCTCGCCGGCCGCCACATCCGTATTGCGGATGGCGTCAAGGATGGATGTCTTGCCGTGATCAACATGGCCCATGACCGTGACCACCGGGGGCCGGGGCTGCTCAACGCCGCCGCTCTCCGACTCTTCAAGATTGATGATGGACTGCTCTTCCGTTACGCCCTGCTCAACCTCGAAACCGAAATCACTGGCCACCAGCATGGCCGTATCCACATCCAGGGCCTGATTGACCGTGGCCATGATGCCAAGGCCGATGAGCTTGGCAATGATCTCACTGGACTTGACCCCCATCCGGTGGGCAAGATCGCCGACGGAGATGGTCTCCAGCACCTTGATGCGTTTCTTGATCGCCTTGGTTTCACTGACCAGCTGCTCCGCATCTTCCCGTTTCTTCTTCTTATGGCCGCCCCTATGGCCACGGATGACGCGCACGCCTGAGGCTATGCGGGCCCCGAGCGGACCGATCTCATCCACGTCCACATCAACCCCGTCTTTGCGTTTGGCGCCTTTTTTAAAGCGGGCCAGGCCAGGCTCCGGACTGAACTTGACAAAGCGTTTCCCCTTCTTTGCTTTGCTTTTGCCCTTGCCGAGTTCATCATCAACCACCTCTGCGGGCTCAACTTCGGGACGCAGCACAACTTTGGCTTTTTTCGGCTTTTCAACCTTTTTGGCGCGGAGCGTTTCGGCAACAGGCAGAGGTATCTCCGTCCGGCCGATGATTTTGGCCAGGCCTTTTTTGCGTTTCGGCAACAGCGCCGCCTCTTCCTTCCTCGCCGGTTCTTCCACTGGCATCTCCTCAGGCTGAGCCATGTCCGCCTCAGCAGGCAGGTGCTCTGCGGGTATCTCCGCCAGTCCGCCTTCTTCCGAAGCTGCTGGCGCACCGGCGGACCCCGCTTCAGCCGGCCTTGCCGGTACCGGCTCCACGACCGGGGCAGCCTCCGCAGCAGGCTGAGGCTCAGTCTCTCTGGCCGCTTTTACCTCAGCAGCAGCCGCGGTTTCTCTTTGCTCGGGCGGCACGGCAATTACTTCCGCAGCCGACTTTTCCTCGCTCACCGGGGCAGCCGCCTGTTCCGTCGACTTTTCCTCCGCCGGCATGCCCGACTGTGGTTTACGTTCAGCTTCAGGTTCAAGCCTGGCCTCCGGCGCCGCCACGGCCTCCAGCATTTCAGGAGCTTCTTCAACTGCTTCCGGAATCGCGTGCGTACGTCGGCGAATGATCGTGGTCCGGCCTTTGCTCTCGATTCTTTTTTCTTGTACCTCGACCTTTTTAAAACCAAGTCTGGTGCGGATTTCCTCAGCCATATCATCTTCAAGCGTGGAGTTGTAGGCCCGAACAGTGTAGCCTAATTCAATGAGTTGCGCGGTCAGTGTCTTACTGTCTACCCCTGCTTCTTTCGCCAACTCGTATACCCGGATTTTTCCCATTATTTGCTCCCGAAACTTCCCTTCTGCACTATTTTACAGCTCTGTTTTTATCACGTTGTTCATCAAGGACGCTCTATCATCCGGCCACTGCAGGCTCTCACAGCGCAGGGCCCTGGCCAGTTTTCTTTCTTTTTTCAACAGGACGCGAAAGCATTGCTCCTGCCTGCAGCAGTATGCCCCCCGGCCTGCAATCCTGCACTGGCTATCAACAGCTATTTGGCCGTTTACTACGACTAACCTCGCGAAATGTTGTTTTTCCGCCTTCTTCCCGCAGCCGAGACACGTCCTGATCGGAGCTTTTTTTTCTTGCCGCCGGCTCACCGCTTACAGCTTATCATTCATCACCGGATCAAAGGCGCCTTCCTGCCCTGCCTCCTGGCTTTCAGCAGCAGCCAGAGCCCCTGCGGCCTCATCCTTGAGAGTCTCAACTTCCTCTTCACCGAGACCTGAAAGCTGCATCAGCTCAGCCACCTCTGCATTGACCAGTTCCTGGGGCGAGGTTATTCCGCCGTCGTAAAAGGTTTCCGCCAGTTTTTCCCCCATGCCGCGGATACGCAGCATGGACTGGAATCCGGCCTCCGTCATCTTGGCGTAGCGCTGCTCGCTTTTCACATCAATACGCCAGCCAAGCAACTGAGAGGCCAGCCGGACATTCTGTCCCTGTCTGCCGATGGCGAGCGAAAGCTGATCATCCGGCACCACAACCAGCAAGGTCTTTTTGTCCTCGTCAACCACCACCATGGAAACCTGGGCAGGCGCAAGGGCGTTCGACACATACTTGGCCGGATCAGGGCTCCATGGCACAATGTCTATCTTTTCGCCCTGCAGCTCCTGCACCACATTCTGTACCCGGGATCCCTTCATGCCGACACAGGCGCCCACCGGATCAACATCCGGCTCGGCGGAAGCGACCGCTATTTTTGCCCGGGATCCCGGTTCACGGCAGGCATTGATGATTTTGACTATCCCTTCAGCGATTTCCGGCACTTCCATCTCAAAGAGTTTCACCAGAAATTCGTTGCAGGTGCGGCTTAATATCAATTGATGATCACGAACATCCTGCCGCACCTCCATCAGATAGGCGCGAATCCGATCTCCCTGGCGATAGGAGCGTCTGGGCATCTGCTCCTTTTTGGGCAGCAGGGCATCGGTTCTGCCCAGATTGATGATCATGTTCCCCCGCTCGAAGCGCTGCACAATGCCGTTAACGATGTCACCCTTGCGGTCACGGTACATATCAAAGATAACGTCCCGTTCCGCATCCTTCATCTTCTGAATGATCACCTGCTTGGCCGACTGGGCGGCGATGCGGCCGAGGTCGGAAACATTTTCCATCTTGGAGCCCAGCTCGTCGCCGAGCTCAACTTCAGGATCAAGCCGCAAGGCCTCAAGAATCGAGACCTCAGTCTGCTCATCCTCCACCCGCTCTACAACTTTACGGAACTGGAAAAGTTCAACTTCGCCGATTTCTTCATTAAATTTGACTTCTATATCACGCCGCAGCCCATATCTTTTTTTGGCGGCAGAGAGCACAGCCTCTTCCAGGGCCTCAATGAGAAGCTGCCTGTCAATTCCCTTATCCCGGCTAATCTGATCAATAATTCTTTTTAAATCGGATAACATCATCATTCTCCACGATTTCAACCCATACAGGCTTTACAAACGGGTGAAACCGGCAAAAAATATATTAAAAACCGCACTGGCTTGCTTAAAATTCAATTTCAAGCCTCGCTTTACTGATCCCGTTCAAAGGATACGACATGATACCCGCATCACCTTCTAGCAAAAGCATGCCGTCCTGCACATCCTGAATAATGCCAACCTGAGTGAGATGTTTACCATCCGCTTCAACGGTGAGCTTCACCTTCTCACCCTTGTTGCGCAGAAAATCCTTTTCCGTCTTCAAGGGGCGGTCCAGGCCGGGTGACGACACTTCCAACATGTACTTCTGCGGGATCAGGTCCTCCACATCCAGCAGATGGCTGACTTCCCGGCTTACCCTGGCACAGTCATCCACCGAGGTGCCGCCTTGTTTATGAATAATAACCCTGAGCACCCAACCTACCGCTTCCTGACGAAATTGCACCTCAACCAGCTCCAGGAAAATTTCCTGCAGAACAGGCTCGATCAGGCGTTCAACTTCTGCAACTATATGTTCTTTCAGTGAAGGCATAGCAAGCCATGACAATCTGCCTGGGTCAAAAATAAAAAAAGCGGGCAGAGCCCACTTTATCTTCAGATGGCTGCAGGAATGGCCATCCAGTCTCAAGGTTTAAGCACTCGGTCAACGATCGGCAAGCAATGAATCAGGACGGAAACCACGTCCACTCAGTGCTTTGACCAAGGGGTGCACGGCGATGGCAGAACCAGCCATTGACCATGCACAAGAATTGCTCCGGCGGCAGGGGCCGGTGACATGATACATCAGTGGAGCGGACAACGGGGTTCGAACCCGCGACACCAAGCTTGGGAAGCTTGTACTCTACCAGCTGAGCTATGTCCGCTCACAGGTTAATAGAATACTATACTCAATTTTTTCAACTTGTCAAGAAGACTGTCGGAGAGGTGTCGGAGAGGTAGTTGGACGATCGTCTGTCAGTCCAGGAAAGCCGCCGCCGACCAGCACCGGCGACGGAAGAATGGATTTTGCTCTAATCTTAGAAATAAAAAAGGCAGAGCAAATCAGGCAAAAAAATTTGCTCTGCCGGGCAGAACAGGAAATCAGAAGATGCTGCGAACCGCAGTCTCAGCAACCGCCAGCACCTGCTTGGGTGCAACACCCATGAAGATGATGACCACGATCAAGGCGATGCTGACACAACGGGTCAGCAGATCAACCGGCACATCCGGTCTTTCTTCCGGGGCACTGCAGAAGGCCACGCGAACCACGGATAAATAATAGAAGATGGCAATGGCGGTATTGAGCGCGGCAAGGATGACCAGGGCAAGATGGCCGTCCCGCAGGGCGCCGGTCAGCAGCATGAATTTACCCATGAACCCGACAAAAGGCGGGATGCCGGCCAGGGCCATCATACCGACCAGCAGAGTCAGGGCAAGGATCGGTGCCCGTTTGTACAGACCACTCATATCGTCGATACAAACGTTTTCGCCATTCTTTGACACCTTGCAGATTACCAGAAAGCAGGCCATATTCATAAAAACATAGCCGGCTATATAATACATGGAGGTAGCGTAACCGGTATCCTTCAGGGTAAGGATGCCGAGCAGGACAAAACCGGCATGGGAAATACCGGAAAAGCCAAGCAGACGTTTGATGTCTTTCTGCACCAGGGCCGACAAATTGCCATAAAACATGGAACAGACGGCCAGGATCATGAGCATGTTAACCACGGCCTCTCCACCGGTGGGGGCAACCAGCGTGGTGATGCGGATAAGAATTGCCACGGCCCCGAGTTTAGGAATAGAGGAGATAAAGGCGGTGGTTGCATTGGATGCGCCCTGGTAGACATCTGGCACCCAGAAGTGAAAGGGAAAGACGGCAAGCTTATAGAAGAGGCCGGACATGAACAGGGCAATGGCCAGCATCGCGGTTGGAGTGGATGCCAGCGCATGCATCTTGGGCACCAGCTCACTGAAATAGGTTGTGCCGGTCAGGCCGAAAATAAAGCTCATGCCATACAGCATGGTGCCGGTGGCAACGACGCCGAACAGGATATATTTGATGGCCGCTTCCATCTGCATCTTGATGCCGCCGTGATCATCACGCATCGGCACCATCAGGTAAAGAGAATAAGAAGAAAGTTCAAGCGCGATAAAGAGAGAGAGCAGCTCAACACTGCTGACCAGCATCATCAACCCCACGGTGCTGAGAATCATAAAGAGAAAATATTCAGGCCGCATCTGGTCATCTACACCTTTCAACTCGCCGCTGAAGAGCAGCACGACAACAAGACCGATGGAGATGGCCAGCTTGAAGAGCTGAGAATACATGTCAATGCGATAGGCATCATAAAACAGACTGCCCGACATCTGCAGGGTGGCAAGGCTCAAAAAGCATGATGCAATGGCCAGCACCAGCGCGGCATTTTTCGCCAGATTTCCTTTCCCCTGCCCGAGACAGAGACAGAAGAGTACCAGACTCCCAATCAGCATTAATAACTCTGGTGCGAACAACATATGTAATCCTTATACTGTAAAATCTGCTTGCCTTAATAATGTACTACGCGGTCCAATCACCAACGTCGCCCAAACAATTGCTACGGCACAACGTTCAGTGCAATCTGTGCCGTTTTGGCTACATCCACCTGCTGTATCAAATAATCAACACTTGTATGCATGACGCTTAAAAATGGCTCCGGAGCCAGACCGATCCAGAAGACAAAACAGAGCAACGGAGCCAGGGTAACAATCTCACGGACATTGAGATCAGCAAGATCAGGTCTGCCGGGACCTTTGAAAAGAACATACTGCAGCAGGCGCATCATATAGGCTGCCGCCAGAATAGCACCGGGGATGGCTGCCCCGGCGATGATCTTATTGACACTGAATGCCCCGGCAAGCACGAGAAATTCGCCGACAAAACTGTTCGTCGCCGGAAAGGCCAGGGAGGACAGGGAAAAAATCGTCAGAAAGGACACAAATATCGGCAGATTCTGGGCAATGCCGGAATGGTCGGCAATCTCCCGGCTGTGGGTTCTTTCATACATCATACCAACACAGAGGAACAGGGCGCCGGTGGTGACGCCATGGTTGATCATCTGCAGAATGGCCCCTTCCAGACCCTGGCGGTTGAGAAAGAAGATCCCCAGGGTGACGAATCCCATATGACCCACGCTGGAGTAAGCGATCAGCTTCTTCATGTCCGACTGGGCCAGGGCGGTAAAACCGCCATAGAGGATGGCGGCCACCGACATCCACAGGATATAGGGCCCGAGACTGAGGGTTGCCAGGGGGGTAATCGGCAGACAGAAACGCAGAAAGCCGTAGGTTCCCATCTTCAGCAGAATACTGGCCAGGATCACACTGCCTGCCGTGGGCGCCTCAACATGGGCGGCCGGCAACCAGGTGTGAAAAGGGAACATGGGGACCTTGATGGCAAAGGCTAGGAAGAAGGCCAGAAATACCCAGATCTGAAAGTTGGAAGCATACTCCTGTCCCATCATCATGGGTATGCTGAAGGTGCCTGTCTTGAGGTAGAGGGCGATAATGGCCACCAGAAGCATGACCGAGCCAGCCAAGGTATAGAGAAAGAACTTGATGGATGCATAAATCTTGCGCGGGCCGCCCCACACGCCGATGAGCAGATACATCGGGATCAGCATGGCCTCCCAGAGAATATAGAAGAGCACAAAATCAAGGGCCATGAAAACACCAAGCATGGCGGTTTCCATGATCAGCAGGCAGATCATGAATTCTCTGATTCTGACTTTGATATAGGTCCAGGAACCGAGAACGCACAAGGGCATGATCAAGGTGGTCAACAGCACCAGCAGCAGACTGATGCCGTCAATGCCCATGGTATAGTTGATATTGAGCGATGGTATCCAGCTGACATGCTCCCCGAACTGATACTTGGCGGTGGTTAAATCAAACCGGGAATAGAGCGGGAGGGAGATTGCTGCATTAACCGAGGTAACGGCCATTGCCCAGATTCGTTGCACATTTTCACCCGGCAGAAACAGCAGGATCAGCGCCCCTGCCAACGGGAGAAATACGATGGTGCTCAAAAGGGGAAACCCTTCATTCATTATTAAAAAATCCATTCCCACTATCCTCTATGCAATATATTACTGAGAGAGTTTGCCGTTCGATCCCTCAAACAAAGACAAATATCAACACTCCAGCAGCGGCAACCGACGCGGCAATGAAAATACTGTATTGTATATTCGCGGCCTGCGCCCTTCTCACCACACCGCCAAGCGAGCGCACGCTTCTGGCGGTGCCGTCAACCACCCCGTCAATGGCATGCCAGTCAAACCATGACCAGAAACGGGAAATTGTCATCAGGGAGTAGAGACCGACGTACCGATAAATTTCACCGACACAGGTGTCAATGAACTGGAATATCCTGCTGTCAACCCAGAAGAAACCGCGGCCCGCCATGCGGTAGAACCAGTCGAGATCAAGACTGATGGTGGGCGTGGGTTCCATGAACCTTTTCAGCACGAAGAACATGATACCTGTGCCGCCAATGATCTGCAGGGTTTCCGACAGATGGTAGGCGGTATAGGGATGGTATTCGACCGGAAAGGGCAGCATGTTGTACAGATAAGGGGTATAGCAGCCGATAAAGGCGCACATTACTGCGGCAATCCCCATGGCAGCCTGCATGTTCCAGGGCGGATCCGCGGCCTTTTCCCATCTTTCGCTGGAGCAGTTGTTTTTACCGAACCAGATATAGTAGGGTACCTTGAGCCCGGCCAGCAGGAAAGTACCGCCGGAGGCGAGCAGCAGCGCAAAACCGGCCCAGTAATGATGCTCTGCCAGACCTGCGGAGATGATCATTGATTTGCTGACAAAACCACTGAAGAGCGGGAAGCCGGCAATGGACAGGCCGCCGATCAGGGTCAGCAGGAAGGTGCGCGGCATTTTTTTATAGAGGCCGCCCAGTTCATTGAGCTTGCAGGTGCCGGTCATGTACAGCACCGAACCGGTGCCCATGAACAGCAGGCCATTATAGAGGATATGGGCAAAGGCATGGGCGCAGGAACCGTTGATGGCGAGGTTGGTGCCGATGCCGACGCCGACGACCATATAGCCGACCTGGCTCACCGTATCCCAGGCGAATATCCGGCGGCCATCGTTTTCAATAACGCCGTAGACCACCCCGTAAAGGGCCATGATAGCGCCAAGGGGGATAAGAATCTCCATGCCGGCAAAACCGCGGGCCAGAACATAAATGGCGGTTTTGGTGGTAAAGGCGCACATGAAGACGGCGCCAGCCACGCTTGCCTCGGCATAGGCATCAGGCAGCCATGAATGAAAAGGGGGCACGGCGGCGTTGACGATGAAACCGATCAGGATCAGATAGGTGGCAAGATTCGGGGTATCAACGCCGACAGGGACAAAGGAGAGATCGCCGCCGGTGTTGTAATAGCGGAGCACAAAGCCGGCCAGCAGGAAGAGCCCGCCAATGGTATGGATCAGCAGATAGCGGTAGCCGGTGGCCAGGGACTGCGGTCCCCGTCTGAACCAGACCAGAAATACCGAGGCAAAGGCCATCAGCTCCCAGAAGAGGAAGAGAACCACATAGTCTCCGCATAAAATAACGCCAAGCGAGCCGGCCACATAATACCAGGCGGCGATATGCTGGGCATCCTCTTCCACATTCATGGCAAACAGGGTGCCGATGATGCACATAAGCGACATGATGTAGGCAAAGATCTGACTCAGGTTGTCAACCCGGCCGAAGATCAGCTGCCAGTCAATGAACTGCACAACACCGTGCACACCCTTGCTCATGGACAGCACGGTCACAAAGGTCAGTACCGGCACCATAAGCAGAAAGGGTTTTCTGATTGGCCCTTTCATGAAGGGCAGTATCAAGCCGCCGATGATTAGGATAAGTGCGGGATGCAGCCAGAAATTATTCATCGTAATAATCCTCACGGGTCATGATTCCCAGACGTCCAAGGAACCTGGACACGAGAATAAGCAATGCGCCACCGATCAAGCCAAAGAAGGTCCAGAAAAGCGGTATTTTCTCCATCTTCAGATGAGCATGGCTCAAATCAATCATAAATGATCCCCAAAGGGCTATCAGGCCGATCAGAGTCAGACAGGCCATAGCCGTAAACTTCGGGCGTTCGCGGAAGAATTCAATCAAGCTAATCATCCTATCACCGCCTTAACAAAATTCATGAAGAAATTAGGATAAATACCAATAATTACCGATATAAGCGAGGCTGTACACAGCGGAATAACCATGCTGAGCGGGGCCTCTTTGATCCCCTCAAAGGGTTCCCCGGGCGGCCGTTTCCCGAAAAAGGCCTTATAGGTGACCGGGGCAAAATAGCCGACAT
Source organism: Desulfurivibrio sp. (assembly GCA_003605035.1). Lineage (GTDB taxonomy): Bacteria > Desulfobacterota > Desulfobulbia > Desulfobulbales > SURF-16 > SURF-16. Next base: position 87,314 of record QZKJ01000053.1, on the reverse strand, counting down.
TGAGCAGGGTACTGGCAAGCAGAACCAGCAGTATGCCCAATGAGCCGGACTCGATGGTGCCGACCAGCAGTTCCCATTTGGTCACAAAGCCCGCCACCGGGGGCGCGCCGATCATACTGAGCGAGGCAACGGCAAAGGCGCCGAAGGTAAAGGGCATCGTCCTAGCCAGCCCGCTCATCTCAGAAATATTCTTTTTATGGGTGGCGACATAGATGGCGCCGGCGCAGAAGAAGAGGGTGATCTTGGAAAAGGCGTGATTGGCGATGTGGATCAATCCGCCGGTAATACCGTGGGGGGTGAGCAGACAGACACCCAGAATGATATAGGAGAGCTGGCTGACCGTGGAATAGGCCAGCCTGGCCTTGAGATTGTCCTTGGTCAGGGCAATGACTGAGGCCATGACCACGGTGAAGCCGACAAAGTATGCGGTGGGGATGCCGAGGTTCAGCAAATTCATCAGATCAACCCCGAAACCGTAGAGCATCACCCTGGTGGTACAGAAAACGCCGACCTTAACAACTGCCACGGCATGCAGCAGCGCACTGACCGGGGTCGGTGCAACCATGGCGCCCGGCAACCAGTGATGGAAGGGCATCACGCCGTTTTTGGCAAAACCGAACAGACAGAAGATAAACAGCATGGTAACGAGTGCTGAGTTGGCATCAGCGGGAAACATGCCCACATGAATATTATGGGGAAAATCAAGCGACCCGGTCATAACATAAATAAGGGCCAGGGAGGGCAACAGAAAACCCTTGGCCGTCGTCGTCAAATAAACGATATATTTCTTGGCGCCCTCATAACCCTCTTCATCCTGATGATGGGCAACCAGCGGGTAGGTGCAAACACTGACAATCTCATAGAAGAGATACATGGTAAAGAGGTTGTCGGAAAAGGCCACGCCGATGGCCCCGAAGATGGCGATGGCAAAACAGGTATTGAAACGGGTCTGGGCATGTTCGTGCAGTCCCCGCATGTAGCCCATGGAATAAAAGGCCGCGGCAATCCACAGGGAGGAGGCGACCAGGGCGAATATCATGGAAAAGGCATCGGCCCGCAGCGAAACCGTCACCCCGGGCAGTATCTTGAATAGCTGATAATACAGGGTTTTGCCGGCAAGCACCGGTGAAACCATCGATAAAACCATTGAAAAAAGTATGACGGCAGAGACGATAGAAAAGCTCTCCCGCAGGTTGGGCTTTTTCCCTGACAAAGAAACAAGGAAAGAACCAAGCAATGGGACAATCAAAGCCCATACCAATCTACTTGTGGTTACGATATCGCCGGTGGCGGCGCTGACGGTTTCCATGATAATCCTCAATGCTATCCTTTAAGTTCTACCAGGTCTTCAACTTCGATGGACTTGTAATTCCGATATACCGCGATAACGATGCTGAGTGAGATGGCTGCCTCAGCTGCGGCAATGGCCATGATAAACAATGTGATGATCTGTCCCACCGTGGGATCAGGGGCAAGAAAACGGTTAAAGGCCATAAAGTTAATGGAGGCGCCGCTTAACACGAGTTCTACGGCGATCAACATGCCGATGAGACTGGGCCGGCGAATCAGACCGAAAATACCAAAGCCAAAAAGAACGGCGCCAATGATAAGATACGTATTGAGTTGCGAACTGAGCGTTAACATCCTAATTTTTCCTCCTTCCGGAACGGGCAAGGGCCATGGAGCCGATAATGGCGACCAGAAGTACTATAGAGATGACTTCAAAAACCATGCTGTAGGTGGTAAGCAGTGATCGACCTATCATTTTCAGAGAACCGTCATTCACCTGGGCGGCTGGCGCCATCCACTGCCCGTTCACCGCAGCATAGGCAAGAGCAAAGGAAACTGAGCCGCCGCAGATCGCGGCAAGACCGCCGCTTAATCCGGGAATCTTCCTGGCTAATTTGGACTCATCCGGCTCGGCAAGCATGATGGCAAAAGCAATAGTGACACAGACCGCACCAACGTAAATGAGCAGCTCCATCATGGCAACAAAGGGGCTGTTGAGAAAATAGTACAAACCCGCCACGCCTACGAAGCATACGGCCAGTCCGGTAACGCTTCTGATCAGCCTTTGTGTACACGTTGCTATTATCGCCCCGATCATTGTTACGACAATAAGGATCAGAAAAATAATTCCGGCTAAACCTTCGGGTGAAAAGAGTGAAGGATTCATCAGCTTTTTTCCTCTGCTTTTGATTCCCCGCCTTCCTTAGCAGGTGCTTTCGGGGCGGCTTCTTTCTTTGCCGCAGCAGCTTTCTTCTCCGCAGCGGCTTTCTTTGCAGCTTCTTCTTTTTCTTGTTCTTTCTTCAATAATTCAGGATCAACCTCGGGTTCCGGAACACCTTCGGGATGAAGTTTTTGCAACAGATCAAAAATGTAATCCTCGCGCCTGGTGCTGGCCAGGTTGTACTCATTGGAAAAGTTGATGGCCTCGGGCTTGCAGTTCTCAACACACTGGCCGCACAGGCTGCAGGTTGTAAAGTTGAGAATATAGGCGGTCAAAACCTTGCCTTTCACCCCGGGTTTTTTTTCGGATTTCACCGTAATACAGCCGGATGGACAGCCTTTTTCGCACATACCGCAGCATATACAGCGGTTCCTGCCTGTCTCAGGATCCTTAACCAGTTCGATGTGGCCCCGATAGCGGGGATACATTTTTACCGACTGATGGGGATACTGCAGGGTGATGGGTTTGGTGAAAAACTCCTTATTGGTGATCTGCATCCCGACAACAAGGCTCTTCAACCCCGTGACAATATCTTTAAAATATCCGGACATAATCAAATTACCTTTATAAATAAGGCTGTTAGCAGCAGGTTTACCATTGCAAAGGGAATCAGGTATTTCCAGGAAAGGTTAAGCAATCCCCAGAAGGTCGTACGGGGAAAGGTCCAGCGAATCCAGACAAAAACCCAGATGAGAAAATACATCTTGAGCAGGAACCAGTGTGGACCGGGCAGAATCCCGATGGGTGACTGCCAGCCGCCGAGAAAAAGAATGGTGATCAGGCTGGCCCCGATAACCAGGTTGGCATACTCGGCCATCATGTACAGACCGAATCCCATACCGCCGTATTCCGTATGATAGCCGGCAACCAGCTCGCCTTCACACTCACCCATGTCAAAAGGGGTTCGGTTGGTTTCCGCCACCGAGCAGATAAAGAAAACCAGGAAGGAAACCGGCATGAGAATGGATTTATCCAGCCGGAAGACATTCCAGTTCCAGATGTAGCTGCCCTGCTGACGGATGATTTCGTTGAGATCGAGCGAGCCGCTGATCATGACGATGTTAATCGCCGTCAGCAGCATGGGAATCTCATAGGCGATATTCTGCGAAACCGCCCTGGTGCCGGCAATCAGTGAGTATTTGTTGCCGGAACCCCAGCCGCCGATGAGGATGGACAGACCGGCCACCGAGGCGAAGGCGAACATCATGATCAACCCGAAATTAAATTCCCGCGGCACCAGATTCTCCCCGAAGGGAATTGCCACAAACAGCGTGACCGAAGGCACCATGATGAGCACCGGCGCGGCCATATAGATGAGTTTGTCAGCATTGGCCGGCACCACCAGCTGCTTGGACATCAGCTTGAGACCGTCGGCCAGCGGCTGCAGCAGACCATAGGGTCCGACCTCTTTCGGACCGGTTCGGCGCTGAAAATGACCGGCGCCCTTCCGCTCAACCCAGCCCAGATAGGCGAGATTCAGCCCAAGGAAGGCGGCAATGCATAGCATATATGCGAGTAATCGTATTAATTCATTCATCGTGCTTGCTCCTTACCGGTCCATCTCGGGGATGACGGGATCAAGACTTCCCAAAAACGCCAGGGCGTCGGACAGCAGCATACCGCGACTTGCCTCCTCAAAGAGGCTGACATTGGAATAGGTAGGAGACCTCAGCCGCATGCGGTACGAGTTGTTGGTGCCGTCGCTGACCGTGCGCATGGAAAACATGCCGCGGGCAGCTTCCACTGCATAATAGTAATCGCCTTTGGGAGGTTTCAGGGCCTTCGGTACCTTCTCAGCCATGACCGGCCCTTCCGGCAGTTTGTTCAGGGCCTGTTCGATGATGCGGCAGGACTGGCCCATCTCGTCCATTCTCACCATGTAACGGGCCATGGAATCACATTCATGGTAGACCGGAATATCAAAATCCAACTCGGGATAGACGCTGTATGGCTCATTTTTGCGAATATCAAAATTGATCCCTGAGCCGCGCAGAACCGGGCCGGTGGCGCCGTATTTGCGACAGATCTCGGGGGAAAGAGGCCCGATGCCGATCAACCGGTCCATCAGAATGACGTTGCCGGTCACCAGCTTGTGATACAAGTCGATCTGCGGACGAAAACGTTTGAGAAAGGCGCGGGTGCCGGTGATGAAGTCATCATCGATATCGTTATACACCCCGCCGAAGCGGAAGTAGCAGTAAGTAAGCCGGGAACCGGTGACCGACTCCAGCAGGTCGAGGATCTGCTCACGCTCATCCATGGCATACATCAGCGGGGTAAAGCCGCCCAGGTCCATGATGTAGGCGCCGAAGCCCAGCAGATGGCTCTGGATCCTGTTGAGTTCCGCGGTAATTACGCGGATGTACTCGGCCCGTTCAGGCACCACAATACCCAGAGCCCGTTCCATCAGGCCTGCATAGCAATGATTGTAGGCTATGGCGGACAGGTAATCGAGGCGACCCATATTGGGCCAGAACTGGTTCCAGGTCCTGTTTTCCCCCATCTTCTCATGCATGCGGTGAATATAGCCGAGGATGGGCTCGGCCCGATCGATATATTCGCCGTCCATGACGACCTTGATCCGCAGTACACCGTGCGTTGCCGGGTGCTGTGGACCGATATTAAGCTCGAAGGTCTCCCGCAACTGGCTTTGGGCTAATGAACTCATGGTTTGAAATCCTTACGTAATGGAAAAAAATCTGCATCTTCCGGCAGCAGAAAGTGCTCAAGCTGTGGATGACCGACAAAGTTGATGCCGAGCAACTCCCAGGTCTCCCGCTCATGCCAATTGGCGCCGCCATATATATGAGAAATGGTGGGGATGTCAGGCTTGTTCCGGTCCACCCTGGCCCGCACCACCACCCGGAAAGCAGGACCGCCAGCGGTGTAGGAATAATCGTAGATGATCTCGAACTGCCCTTCCTTAATCCAGTCAACGCCGGTCACCATGTCAATGGTCATCCCTTCGCTGTCAAGTAATTCCGCGGCCTTGACGACCTGATCCGGATTAATCTGCACATCGAGATGTGCCCCACGTTTCGCATAATCCGTTTCGATCAGGCCATTTTTGCGCGGCACATCCTCTTCTTTCTTGGCCTTGGCCTTTGCCTTGTCCTCGCCTTCACCTTCAGCTTGGACTACAACCGGCGCCTCTTCCTGGGGTTGCCCGGCAGGAAGTCCTTCGGCAGCCAGTTTTTCCAGTTCTTTTTTTATTTTTGCTCGATCCATAACGTTACCATGAAGGTGGACTCACCATAATCGACCCGGACTTAACCTCGGTCTTGTGAGTGGTAAATGCCGGCCGGGCTCACCCCTTGACCATAGTTTCCGGCTTGACCCGGGGCCAGCGCCGATGACCGGTAATCTTTTCCTCAAGCTCCAGCAGTCCCTCAATCAGCGCCTCGGGCCGGGGGGGACAACCCGGTATATAAACATCAACCGGCAGAAAGGTGTCCGCTCCTTCGACAACATTATATTGGCCCGGATAGGCAAAGGGACCGCCTGAAATAGCGCAGTTACCCATGGCGATAACCCACTTGGGTTCCGGCATCTGATCATAGAGGATTTTCACGGCAGGCAGCATCTTTTTATTGATGGTGCCGGCAACGATCATCACATCGCTTTGCCGTGGTGACGGGCGGAAAACCTCCGCACCGAAACGCGACAGGTCAAAACGGGCGCAACCGCTGGACAGCATCTCAATGGCGCAGCAGGCCAGACCGAAGGTCATGGGCCACAATGAATTGGCCCTGGCCAGCATGCGTAATTTATCGAGTTGATGAAACTGCAATAATGCAGGCGGTATAGGATTCTCTATTGTTGGTAAACTTTCCGTTCCCACTTGAACACTCCCTTATTCCATGCGTAAATAATCGCCAGTGAAAGAATCGCCACAAACAAAACAATTTCGACAAAACCCCTGATGCCTTCAAATTCGCTATAAACGGCCGCCACCGGAAAAAGAAAAAGCACATCCACGTCAAAGGCCAGAAACATCAAGGCATACAGATAATAGAGAATTCCGTAACGAATCCAGGCAGGACCAATGGTCAGCATACCGCACTCGATGGGTATTCTTGTCTTGTTGACGATTTGGCGGGTTCCTCGCGGGGAAAAGAGATAAACAATGAGGAGGGGACCAAAGCCGAAGGCGAGACCGCATAGTGTAAAAGCGGCAATATAAAGAAGATCAAGGAGAGCCTGTTGTTCCACGTTTCAGCTCCTTTGCCCATCCGGCTGAGATTCTCCGGATGAACGATAAGGCACCTGTCAGATCCGAACGATCAGCGCCTTAAAAAAATTGTTGTGACTTCAAAAATGCCAACTCATAACCGTGCATTGCATAATAAAAATGCACACTTTCAGGCGTTAATATCCCATAGGTTTTTCTATGTCAAGCAAAAAATGAATGGCTATTCACACATTTATGAATAACTATTCATTGGTGTTTAATTCAAGGGTGCCGACAGGATATCATCATAATTTCATTTAAAAATTTCTGATGGCCGGGCAGGAATTATTTTGGGCATATACACAAAATAATTCAGAGGGGAAGAAGAACCATAAGTCCGTAGTAATACGGGGTTAGGGCCTTTTTTAATTCGGGCGGGGAAAAAGCTGCTCCAAGCTGGCCAGCAGGCGCTCATGAATGTTGTCAAAGCCGCCGTTGGACAGGATGGCAACGACATCATGAGGCCGGATGATGCCGGCGAGATAGGCGAGAATGCCGTCGGTATCGGGAAAGTAATGGCCGTCCACCCCTCTTTCCCGCAAACCGGCGACCAGTTCCGTGGCGGAAAAGCGCTGGTCGGCCGGCAGCGCGGCCAGGGGATCCGGCTCCTTGACCACCACCACATCGGCCGCATCAAAGACGGCCTGATAATCCTGCTGGAAAACCCGTCTTCTGCTGGAGTTGGTGCGCGGCTCAAAAATAGCCAGCAGCCGCTGCCCCGCATAGGCGGTCCTGAGGGCGGCCAGGGTCTCGCGCACCGCTGTCGGGTGATGGGCAAAATCATCGATGACGGTCACGCCGCCGACCACCCCGCGCACCTCCTGGCGTCGTCTGACTCCGGTAAACAGGGCAAGCTCGCGGGCGATGACCTCTGGGGCCAGTCCCAGCCGCTCCAGTACGGCAATCACGGCCAGGCCGTTCAGGCAGTTGTGGCGGCCGGGCATGACCGTCGTAAAAGTCCCGAAGGGTTTGCCCTGGCGCAGGGCGACAAAGGAACTGCCCTGGCGGGAACAGTTGACCTCAGCCAGACACCAGTCATAGTCCGGCAGCTGCCCGTAGCCCACCACCGGGCACGGGGCCGCGGCGACCAGCTCCCGCACCACCGGATCATCCAGCTGGGCCACCAGGCAGCCATCCGGTGGCATGATGGCAATCAGCCTGCGGAAAGAATTTTTTACCGCCTCGAGATCGGCGTAAATGTCGGCATGATCAAACTCGATGCTGGTAATGATGGCGATCTGGGGGCGGTAATGCAGAAATTTCGGCCCCTTGTCAAAGAAGGCCGTATCGTATTCATCACCCTCCACCACAAAATAGGGGCCGTCGCCCACCCGGAAATTGCGGCCAAAGGCCTGCACGATGCCGCCGATCATGAATCCCGGATCGAGTCCTGCGCCATGCAGCATGGTGGCCAGCATGGAGGAGGTGGTGGTCTTGCCATGGGTGCCTGCCACCACCAGAGAAGTTTTGGCGGCAAGAAAGGCATGGCTGAGCAGCTGGGGAAAAGACAGATAGGGAATGCGGAGTCTGGCCAGGGCAATGGCCTCGGGGTTTTTGCGGGTAATAACGTTGCCGACCACCACCAGATCCGGCCGCGGCTCAAGATTCTCGCGGCGATACCCCTCAAGAATGGGAATGCCGCAACTGACCAGAAAATCGCTCATGGGCGGATAGACATGACTGTCCGATCCGGACACGTGGTAGCCCTGGCTCTTCAGCATGCCGGCCATGGCGGCCATGCCGGTGCCGCACACCCCCATCAGGTGGATATGCCGGGGGGACTGCGGAAAGATATTCAGAGAGGGATCAAGGATTGCCCCCTCCTGCTCGTGCGTCATGACCGGACGGTGCTCACAACCTTTTTGTATACCTGCTCAAAAGTCTCATCAAAATTGGCAGGAGAGAGCCGGCCGCACTCGATGAACTTGACGACGATTTCCTTGGTGACCTTGAGAATCGCCTCATCGGTTATCGTCTTCATCGCAGCCTTGTCGTGTGCGTCAACCTGATTTTTGGCTGAGGACATGGGATAACTCCGTAGGAAAGGTGGCCGATTTACCGCAGGGGAAACAAAAAAGCCTCTGCGGTGTAAAAGAAGGCCAATTCTTGATTACCGACAGAGGCTATCTTTAATATAAGGAAAAACTGGTAGGCCCTCCCCGATTAAAGATCCTTATTTTTCGTTATCCGGCAGATCGTCCGCTTCATTTAAATTGAGAGTTTTTTGCCGCTCAGCAATGTGCGGGTGACTCTCCATTATTTGGTGGAGCTAACCGGGATCGAACCGGTGACCTCTTGAATGCCATTCAAGCGCTCTCCCAGCTGAGCTATAGCCCCACTCCACGGCCGAAATGGTGCCCACATATAATATTAATGGCTGATGGCTGTCAAGTTTTTTTTCCCCAACCCGCCTCACTGCGCGCCCTTCCCCGCCTCTCCGGCCGGCCCGGACGGGTACGCATCGGATGCCGGCGCCCTCGGAATAAAGTACGTAATCAAGCCTTGGACGGCTCCCGCCGCCGGACTGTTCCATCATGGATTTATCCATGGAGCTATCAAAAAGAAGCCCCCCTTGCGGAGGTGGCCGATGGATAGGTGAGGTTGTCCACTTCGGCATTGGCGGCTGCCGGGGCTTCGCCGGCAAGAAATCGTCTTATGTAAAGTGCGGCAAACAAGTTCGGCGCGGCTCCCGCCGCCACCCCAGGTTGAAGCTGCGGGAGTGCTGGATGCGGTTCATGGTCGAGGAGAGCTGCTTATTCCCTGCACGCATAGGAGCGTGCAGCCGCTAAAAAACCTTAAGGTTTTAACTTATCACTGTCCCCTCACGCCCCCTTGCCCTGCCGCACTAAAGATGCGACCCCGCATTCGCCTTCGTTTTATTTTGGGTTGACAGATATTGCGAAAAAAAGTACCAGTTTTTATGAATTCTGTTTTGCTGGTTTGTCCTGTTTATCCTGATTACTGATGCGATTTGCGGTAGATATTACGAGCAGGTAGTAAAAGTGCAGTTGGTTATCCAAAAAGATATATTGAGTATTTTTTTGGCGCGACTGTGGGGAAATGGTCTTAATTTGTCCCTTTCTTTCGTAGCTTTACCATCCCGGTAAAAGGATTTCTAATCACCACACCATCACCGATCACCTCACCTCACGATGGACAATTTCGCGGAAGCTGCTTTGCGGCATTGGAAAGATGCCGAACTGCTTGAGAAAGATAATCGCCTGGAGAATGCGGATCACCTTTATGGTTTTGCCGCCGAATGTGCCATCAAAAACGTGTTGGTCAGACTCCCGTCTTTTTCCCGCAATGGAAAATTGGAGAAATCTTACAAAGAACATGTCAACGTTCTATGGGGGAGGGTGAATTATCAAAATCTGCAGAAATCTTATCCTCATCTTTCCGCCCTCCTTAAATCGCCTAATCCCTTTGCGGATTGGGATGTAAACCAGCGCTATGCCGCGAATGACGGAATCTCAAAAACGGCGCTGGAGTTACACAAAATTTCAGCGAAGCGACTGCTCGGCATCATCAATTTGCCGGGGAGCAGAAAAACATGACAACACTCCGATTTGATCAGGTTATTCCTACTGTCCATGCACTACTCGGTAAATATTTTGCCGACAGAACTTTTGAAACAACACTGGTACGTGATAGTTTTGGCACCTTGTCTGTTGTGTTGCCCGATGAGGCAGTAACAGACGCGGGTTCTTTGGATGAATTGGCCAGAGAGCTTCATGGTGCCTTGGGGGTTTACAGCCCTGGGGAAAGCCAAGTCCTGCTTCGGCAAAGCGATCTCATTGATCCCGCCGATGTCCTGGAGTCCCCGGATCGTGTTCGCCTGCAGTATGTCTCGAACACCTGGCTGGTTGATCGGTTGCAGACCAATCAGGATTGGTTGCGAGAGCCCCTAGTCGAACATCCGCCGATACCCACTGCGGTTGCCTTCAGTATCAAGGGTGGTGTTGGCCGCACTACGGCTTTTGCATTATGGGCTTGGTCACTTGCCCGGGCGGGGAAGAATATCGTGCTGGTTGATCTCGATCTGGAGGCGCCCGGTGTAGCAGGTTTGTTGCTGAAGGAAGGGCGCATGCCCGATTACGGGCTGGTTGATTGGCTGATCGAAGCGTTGAATGGGCAGGCGGATCAAGCGCTCTTGCGGGAATGTCTGGTTGACTCTGATTTGGCCAGCAACGAACCGGGACGTATTCAGGTGTTGCCCGCGTTTGGTTTGAAAACTAGCGAATACGTCAGCAAACTCGGTCGCATTTATATGCCTGTCTTCGCCAGCGACACCGGCAAATTCCTTGGCTTGGCCGAACGTCTGTTGCTGTTGCTGGAGCAATTAGCCGGCTTGTCGGATCGACCGGATCTGGTGATGCTGGATAGCCGCGCCGGCCTGCATGACATCGGTTCTGCGGCAGTTACCCGATTGGGAGCCGAGGTTTTCATGTTTGCACGTGATGACTATCAAAGCTGGCAGGCTTATCGGGAGCTGTTCAAGCATTTGCGTAAATCCCGCAACGTGAGCATTGGAATGTCCGACAATGATCTGCGCTGGCGGTTGAAGATGGTCGGCGCCTTACTGGACGACACCGCCGAATCCTCACGGCTACGCTTCACTGACGCCTCATATGGTGTCTGGAGTGATGAGCTCTACGATGCCGGCGTCTCCGCGGAGGACGAAGAAAACCTGAAAAAAAAAGGGCAACCTATTCCTCTGCAGCAGGTTTTTGAACGTGAAGAGGATACCGCCCCCCATGCCCCACTTTTTGTCCAATTCGATTCTAGAGTAAGGAGCTTCGATTTAATCAATCCGGAGAATCGCCCTGACTGGAAAATCATCGAAACCGCTTTTGGAGGTTTTTTCTCCGGAGCTTTTACACGTTTATTTCCCGATGAATTGATCACAGGAGACACATAAGATGGCCCTGTCCTTCGACCCCATCGCCCTCCGTCAAGCACTCATCGATTTGCCGATTACGCCTGCTTGGGAAAATCTCGTTCCTCCCAAGCCGACCGAAATTTACATTCCGTTGCTGCACAATAAGGCTCTCCTGCCGGAGGTCAGCATCGTGGAGGGAATGCGCGGCGCTGGAAAAAGCTTTTGGACTGCCGTCTTGGCCGATAATGACACTCGTGCCCTCGTTTCCGGCTTTGCGAATATCCAGAGACTTTCCCGCTTGGCAGTTAGGGTCGGTTTCGGCCTTGACCTAGCTAACGAAAATTTTCCCACCGCCATAAAAATCTCCTCTTTAATGTTCCGGGGCTGTACCCCGGACGATATTTGGCGATCGACCTTGCTCAGACATGTCCTGAAGTTGTTGAAGAAACCTTTTCCTTTCGATGATGAAGTCGATGCCGCAGCGCTTTGGGTCAAAATAAACCGCGATGAGGCTGATCGGTATTTGACGGAATGCGACCACGCTTTGGCGCAGCAGAACAAAGTGCTTCTTCTGCTATTCGACTCCCTTGAACGTTTGGCTGATGACTGGAGGGGTATTCGAGATATTCTTTCCCCCGCGCTGCAACTCGGATTAGAGTGCCGCACCCGGCGGGCAATCCGCTTCAAATTCTTCCTACGCCCGGACATGGTCGAGGAAGAGGATGAAATTTGGCGCTTCGCTGACAGTTCGAAGTTGCTTCATAGCAAAGGCGAGCTTACCTGGCGACCCAACGATTTGTTCGGCTTGATCTTGCTTCATCTGGCCAATTCGGAAACTGTCGGCCCGTCATTCAGGAAAGAAATCGAGCGCGATGAGCATATCCAATGGCGGGAAGTAGATAACGTCTTTCCCTTGCCTCGAGAACTGACGGCCAGCGAGCAACCGCTCCGCCGCATTATAGAGGCGCTGGCCGGGCCTTGGATGGGTACCGCTGCGAAGCGTGGATTCACCTTCACATGGATTCCCACCCACTTGGCCGACGCCAAGGGGCGATTCAGCCCCCGCAGCATCCTGCTGGCATTCAGACACGCTGCCCAGTGGACCGAAGAACATGATCCGAACCATAAAACAGCCCTGCACTATCAGGGAATTCAACACGGGGTAGTGGAAGCTTCAAAGATTAGAATTCGCGAGGTCAAGGAAGATTATCCATGGGTCGGCCCTTTGCTGGAAGCACTGAAAGGAGCGACCGTTCCATTGACAGTCGACGAATTAACTGCGAAATGGACAGAAAGTTGCATCAACTCTTCACTCGAAGCGGCACAACAAAAACAGAGACTACCGCCACGCCGTTACAGCAGCGACCCTAGTCGTAAGGGAGATATGCAGGCCTTGGTAGACGATCTGGTGGAACTGGCCGTTCTTTACCGCACGGAGGACAATCGAATTAACATGCCTGATATTTTTCGCGTCGGTTTTGGTATAAAACGAAAAGGAGGCGTCAAGCCACCGCGCTGACCTCTACCCGCTAGGGTCTTTATCATACCCTATGAGCCTCTTGCAAAATGAACATCTACTCCGATCGGCTAAAAATAACCTGTGCGGCGTCTTCCTCCTGAAATAGTCCTCAACGTAGCACTGCTACGCTTCCGGGCGATTTCACCACTCATCCTTGCACAGAATATTTTTCTCTCGATCTCGCTACGACGCTCATTTTGCAAGAGGCTCCTATTTGACGCAGTTACAGGCAAGCTGGCCGAGGTGTTCAAAGTCGATTATGCAAAACAGCGAATGGCCTCGGTGCATATCCGCTCTTATGCGCATCAACCTGTTTGTCAAAACAATCAGAAAGAGCCCACCTATTCTATCATCAAACCTTCGAATCCACTGAACACTCACCCAGTTTGCACCGCCCCCGCCTAACATGCCAGAGAGCCATGCTTATAAATTCCGGCGGCAAAGCATTTTCCTTGCTAACATTTTTGTTGTTTGCTAAGGTGTTGACGTTAAGTTTTAAGTTAAGGTTTAAGTAGTATGAGCGATCAAACATATCTCGCACCCATGAGATATTCTTTGAAAGTCTTCCTCTACATAATCCCCTTGCCGGGTTATCATGCTTGTCCATGTTCCGGTTCCTGATCATAAAAAAATTAATCAAATTCAACCACTAAGGGAGTGCATAGATGTTTTCTCCTTTTGATTCTTTATTCGGCTGGCTCTCCAATGATCTGGCCATTGATCTCGGTACGGCAAACACACTGGTCTATGTCAAGGGCAAAGGCATTGTCCTGCGTGAACCCTCGGTGGTTGCCGTGCGCAAGGATCACCGCAGCAACAAGGTTCTTGCCGTGGGTAAGGAAGCAAAAATGATGCTTGGCCGGACCCCTGGCAATATTGTCGCCATCCGCCCCATCAAAGACGGGGTTATTGCTGATTTCGAAGTAACCGAGGCCATGCTGCGTTATTTTATCAATAAGGTGCACAACCGGCGCACCCTGGTTCACCCGCGCATCATCATCAGCGTGCCCTCGGGCATCACCCAGGTTGAAAAAAGGGCGGTGCGCGAATCGGCGGAATCAGCCGGCGCACGTGAAGTCTATCTCATCGAGGAACCCATGGCTGCGGCCATCGGCGCCGGACTGCCCATCACGGAACCCACCGCCAACATGATTGTCGATATCGGCGGCGGCACCACCGAGGTGGCCGTCATCTCCCTGGCAGGCATTGTCTATTCCAAATCCGTCCGGGTTGCCGGCGACAAAATGGACGACGCCATCCTGCAGCATATCAAACGCAAACACAACCTGGCCATCGGCGAGCATTCCGCGGAGGTCATCAAGACCACCATTGCCGACGTCATGCCGGAACCGCCCTATGAAACCATGGATATCAAGGGCCGGGACCTGGTATCCGGGGTGCCCAAGACCCTGACCATTGACTCAGGGGAGATCAACCAGGCTATCTCCGAACAGGTTGACGCCATTATTGAAACCGTCAAGATGGCCCTGGAGTTGACCCCGCCCGAACTGTCCGCCGATATTGTCGACCAGGGCATCGTCCTGACCGGGGGCGGCGGCATGCTGCGCAATCTTGATAAACGGCTGAAACAGGAAACCGGCCTGCCGATCATCATTGCCGAAGATCCCCTGTCATCCGTTGTCCTCGGTTCCGGCAAGGCCCTGGAAAATATTGATGTGCTCAAAGAGGTGATGGTCAACTAACGTACCCTGATGAGAAAAAAAAATAGAAAATCACAGCAGATCAAGATTTTTTTCCTCTTCGGTTCCATCCTGACATTCATCCTCATCCTGATTGCCTCCACTGTGGGCCGCCAGGAATTAAACGGCCCGCAAAGACTTGCCCTTGACCTCATCGGGAAAGGGCAGTATGTCGTTACCCGGCTTACCAGCGGGGTGAGCAATGTCTGGGCCGATTATATCGGGCTTATCCATGTGCGGGATGAGAACAGGAGGCTCCAGGAGGAACTTGACAAATTCAAGGAAACCAATATCAAGTACCGGGAGGCGGTTGCCACCAATGTCCGCTTGAGCAAACTGCTGCAGGTAAAGGACTCCCTGCCGCCGCCGACCCTGACCGCGCAGATCGTGGGCCGCGATCCGTCCCTCTGGTTCCGCACCATCATTGTTGACCGGGGCAGCAGTGAAGGGGTGGAAAAGGGCATGCCGGTCGTCACCGTGGAAGGGGTGGTCGGTCAGATACTCGACACGTCGCCGAACTACTCGAAGGTTCTGCTGGCCAATGACCCGAACAGCGCCATTGACGTGCTGGTGCAGAAGAACAGGGTGCAGGGCATCCTCAAGGGCAACGGCAGCAACGGCTTCAATCTCCTCTACGTCCTGAAAAATGCCGATGTGGAAAAAGGCGACGCCATCGTCACCTCTGGCCTTGGCGACATCTTCCCCAAAGGGTTGCCGGTGGGCAAGGTTTCCGAGGTCACCAAAAGCAAACGGGGCATGTTTCAGCTCATTGAAGTTGAACCGTCCGTCGATTTTTCGCAACTGGAATATCTGATTATTATCATGCATGAAAATTCACTGGCAGATCAGGACTTTGGCAAACAATACCATTAATCATGCCTGTAATTTCCTACTTTTTCCTCGGCGTTTTTCTCCTGATTCTGCAGACCTCGCTGCTGACTATTCTGCCGCACTGGGCCGGGAGTCCTGATCCTTTCTTCGTGCTGATAGTCTTCGTGGCCATCCGGCTCAAGCTTGTCCATGGCGCCTTGCTGCTGCTGATGCTGGGACTTGTCATGGATATTTTTTCAGGAATCTTTCTGGGCATCTATCCGATCGCCTATGTGCTGCTCTTTTTACTGCTGCATGGACTGTCGCGCGGGCTGGCCATTCAGGAAACGGTGCATCGTATACCGCTGGTGATTATCAGCTATCTCTTTGTCAATGGCCTGCTGTATTCCTGTGCCTCCTATCTGGCCCCGGAAAATGAGCTGACCTGGAACTGGAAGGACATCCTGATGCAGATCCTGCTGCTGGCCATCATTACCCTGCCGCTCTTTACGCTGTTTGAATCCTTTGACGCCATGCTGACCCCCAGGAAGGCATCCCAGTTTTTTCTGCGGCCGAAAAACAAAAACACCTTCAGAGATTAAATCGTTTCATCGTTTCCTACCATGCCCAGAATACGGAGAGCAGTCGAAAAAATACATAAAATCGATGAGGAAGAGCTGATCATCCTCAAAAAACGGGTTGATATCGCCACTGCGGTTATCATCGTTTTCATCGCTATTCTCATCGCCCGGCTCTGGTTTCTGCAGATCAAGAAAGGTGAGGAATACGTAAAGCTCTCGGAAAACAACCGCATCCGCATTCAGCAGATCCAGGCGCCCCGGGGAAATATTCTTGATCGCTTCGGCCGGGTTATCATCACCAACCGCCCCTATTTCAATCTGGTCTGGACCAAGGAAGACGCCCCGAATCCCGACGAAGTGGTGAAACGGCTGTCGCAGATTCTGGGCGAGGATATTTCCATGCTGCTGTCCAGCATCCGCGAGGCATCAGGCCAGCCGCGCTACATGCCGATCCTGCTGAAAGAGGACATTGACTGGAAAACCCTGGTCTACATCGAAAACCATCACTTTGAACTGCCGGGCGTGCGGGTTGAGGTCATGCCGAGTCGCGATTACCTGTACGGCAACATGGCCTCCCACCTCATCGGCTACCTGGGACAGATCAACAAGGAAGAGCTGGAAGCCCTCAAACAGAAAAAGTATCAGGGCGGCGACCTCATCGGCAAGATGGGGATTGAAAAACTCTTTGAGCAGCAGTTGCACGGCGAAAAAGGCTACCGTTACCTGGAAGTGGATGTTCTTGGTTTTGAACAGCAGATCCTGCAGCACCAGGATCCCCTGCCGGGCAACGATCTGCAGCTGACCATCGATATCGATCTCCAGCAGACCGCGGAAAAGGCCATGGAAGGGCTCGGCGGGGCGGTGGTGGCCATGGAGGTCAACACCGGCAAACTGCTGGCCTTGGCCAGCTCTCCACCGCTGAGGCTTGACGAGTTCATCGGCGGCATTTCCACCAAGGTGTGGCAGGAGCATCTCAATGACCCCCTGCATCCCCTGATTGATAAAACCATTCAGGGCCAGTATCCACCCGGATCAACCTACAAAATTGTCACCGCCCTGGCCGGCCTGGGTGAAAGGATCATTACCCCGGAAACCGTTTTTTACTGCAACGGCGGCCTCAACATCTATAACCGGCGCTATGGCTGCTGGAAAACCGCGGGCCATGGCGCCATCAGCCTGCAGCGAGCTCTGGCCGAATCCTGTGATGTCTATTTTTATCAGGTCGGGATACGGGTCGGCGTGGATAAACTGGCAGTCTATGCGGAAAGCCTGGGTCTCAATCAGCAGACCGGCATTGACCTGGAACATGAAAAACCCGGACTCATTCCTACTTCCGCCTGGAAGAAAAAGAAGAAGAATGAACGATGGCAGGACGGGGAGACCCTTTCGATAGCCATCGGCCAGGGATTCGATCTGGCAACCCCTCTGCAGATCTGCCGCATGACCGCCGGCCTGGTCAACGGCGGCAAGCTCTATAAACCGCAGATCATCGAAGAGATCAAGAACCCTGAGGGCGCCACCCTGGAAAAGATACAGCCCGTTCTGCTCGGCACTGTGCAGGGATCCGAGCATAACAGAAACCTTATCATCAAAGGGCTGATCGATGCGGTGAACACCAGGCACGGCACGGCCGGCAGCGCCAAGTTGCCGGGGATCACCGTGGGCGGCAAGACCGGCACCGCCCAGGTGGTGCGCATGGCCAAGTTCAAAAGCATTCCCGAATCCCAGCTCCCCAGAAAGTACAAGGATCACGCCTGGTTTACCTGTTTTGCCCCGGCGGAAAAACCGGAAATCGCCGTAACCGTGCTGGTCGAGCATAGCGGCCATGGCGGGTCGGTGGCTGCGCCTATTGCCAAACAGGTGCTGCAGGAGTACTTTAAGGACAGACTTGTCGTGGAAACTGAACCATAAATGGATGTAAATTCCTTGCCTGCTAGTGGGGGCTGCCCTGTTTTTACCGGTCAATCCCTGCTAGCGCCACCTCTTGAGATAATTATCGCCCCTTATCATGTTTCGCTTTGACCGACGACTTCTGCAGCATTTTGACTGGATCATCCTGATCTGGCTGGCGCTTATCGCCACCATGTGCCTGATGAATCTTTACAGCGCGGTTTATCCGGATAAACCGCCGGGCACCCCGGTCTATATCAAGCAGCTCTACTATTTCATCATGGGCATGGGCCTGGTGCTGGCCATTATCAGCATGGACTACCGCGTTTTCATGACCTGGAACTACCCGATATACGTGATCATCTGCCTCATGCTGCTCTATGCCCTGCTTTTTGGTAAAAACCTGTCAGGCGCCCAGCGCTGGATCAATCTCGGTTTTATCAACCTGCAACCCTCCGAGCCGGCCAAACTCGTACTGGTCATTACGCTGGCAAGTTTCTATTCCCGCAAAGACACCGGCAAGGGCTTTACCCTGAAGGAACTCGCCGTGCCCATCGCCCTGACCGCCCTTCCCTTCCTGCTTATCCTTAAACAGCCTGACCTGGGCACGGCACTCATGCTCGGTTTCATCTTTGTTTCAATGACGCTGTTTGTCAAACTCAAATGGCAGACCCTGAATATTCTGCTGGCGGTCTGCGCCTCCCTGATTCCCATCGCCTGGAAGTTCATCCTCAAACCCTATCAGCGCCAGCGCATTGAAACATTTCTCAATCCGGAAGCAGATCCCTTGAAGACCGGTTATCATATCATGCAGTCCAAGATCGCCGTGGGCAGCGGCCTGACCTTCGGCAAGGGGTATCTGGAGGGAACCCAGGGTCATCTGGATTTTCTGCCGGAACGCCATACCGACTTCGCCTTTTCCATCTGGGCCGAGGAATTCGGCTTTGTCGGCTCAG
Source organism: Desulfurivibrio sp. (assembly GCA_003605035.1). Taxonomy (GTDB): domain Bacteria; phylum Desulfobacterota; class Desulfobulbia; order Desulfobulbales; family SURF-16; genus SURF-16. Next base: position 68,515 of record QZKJ01000053.1, on the reverse strand, counting down.
CCCTGTTTTTATCCATTTATTTTTTCCTCATTCTCTGGGGTTTGAACAGCGCCGTCTCCTCCAGGGACAAATTCGGCACCCTGCTCTGCATCGGGGTGGTGTCGCTCATCTTCTGGCAGGCCTTCATCAATCTCGCCATGGTCATGGGCCTGCTGCCCGTGGTCGGCATGCCCCTGCCCCTGTTCAGCTACGGCGGCTCATCGCTGCTTACCACCATGGCCGGCATGGGCATTCTTATCAGCGTCAGAATGAGACGCTATCAGGTCCCGGGTTAATAACACGATACTGCACTGGCCCAAAGATGATGGCCGGAGAGGGCAGGACTGGATTTGCACGGCAGCCGCCTGCGTGTTGACCGGCAAGGCGATGGTGCGCTTGCTCAATAAATTTATGCTCGGCCGGGCTGGATGCGCGAGAGGCCTGAACAGAAATTACGCTTCTGCTGTTTGAATGGAAGGGTGCTGGCTGGCAAAAAGCGGTATTCGTTGCCATATGGGGCGCGGGTTGGCAGGGCAAGCTGCATGGCTGTTCGTGATTGACGGTTAGCAGGTCGGCCGCAGATGGCCAACACCCGCACCTCGCAACCCGGCCTGCCCAGGGCTTGCCCTTTCCCGATATCGATTACCCGGCGATTGCCGAATAACCTCGACGTGTCCCGAATCAGCTGAAGGAAATAGCGCTCAGCCATCCTTTCACGACATCAACGATGCCGTACTGCAAGATGGCACTGCCCAGACAGGTCAGCGACCAGGCCCCGATCAGCGCACAGATATTAAAAATCGTCCCGGTACCAACGTGACTTGCTGCTTCCGCAATATCTTCATCGTACTCGCATCTGTCAATGACTGCCGTACATACACGATTTTCAGCTCTCTTTTTCATTGCTGTTCCTCCCCGCATCTTTTTCCAGAGGTGTTGCTTTTGCTCTTGCTAAGGAGAGAGTGCAGCAGGCGTGCCAGCCGCTATGCCACAGGCCGATAAACTTTTAACATATTGATAATAAAGATTTTATTACTTGATGCCACACAAGCGGCAAAAACAGAAGTGTGGCAGACAATGGTGCACGCCACACAAAGTGTTGCATCCCCTGCCACACAACCATGTCGCGGCCATGACCGGCAAAGGCTGACGGGAAGAAAGCTGCCAGGGCAAAGGTTCCCAGGGGGGCTCAGGAAAACAGCAGGTGCGGTCGAGGGGGCGGCAGGCGCAGGATGTGGGACTCAGGACAGCCACTTTCTCCGGCGCGCTGCCGACACGACCAGTTCTTGCAGGCCGGCAATGAAACGGGGCATGACATTGAGGGATTCGGTCCGTTTCAGGACCACCCCCAGTTCTTCCGCCAGCTCCCGGTACTGGATATCGATTTCGTAGAGGGTTTCCACATGGTCGGAGACAAAGCTGATGGGCACCATCAACACCTGGCGGCCACCCTGCCCGGCCAGATGTTTCAGCATGTCAGGGGTGGAGGGCGACAGCCACTCGACCGGGCCGCTTCTGCTCTGAAAACAGAGATGGCCAGTGATGCCGGTAATTTTTTCCACCGCGCCGATGGTTTTCTGCAGGTCATCCAGATAGGGGTCCCCTTCTTCGATAAACTGCACAGGCAGGCTGTGGGCGCTGTAAACCAGCTGTACCTCGCCCGCCGCGAACTGCCGCATGCCGGCCACAATGGTACCCGCCAGACACTGCACATAATCAGGCTGATCCGGCCAGGCGGCAACCTCTTCGATAGCAAAAAAACCTTCAAACGAGGCGGCGGCACGGCGCAGGTCATCAAGGGAAGAGCCGGTGGTTGCCTTGGAGTAATGAGGGTAAAGGGTCAGGGCGATGATCCGGCAGATATTGCGGTCGGCAAATTTCTGCAGGGTTTCCCGGGCAAAGGGCGGCCAATAGCGCATGGCCAGGTCAACCTTGAAGCGGCCGACCTTGACCAGTTCCTTTTCCAAGGCTCCACCCTGCTGCAGGGTAAGACTTTTCAGGGGCGAGCCGCCGCCGATCAAGGCGTAGGCCTTCTGGCTTTTCGGGGCGCGGCGTTTGGCGATCAGCCAGGCGATGGGCTTCTGCAGAATGGCCGGCCCCAGCCTGATAATCTGCCGGTCGGAAAAAAGATTATACAAAAACGGCTGCACGTCCGCCAGCCGTTCCGGCCCGCCCAGGTTGAGCAGGATAACGCCGATGGGTTGCGATTGATCCGCCATGGTCACACTCTCCAGTCCTGCTTTGCCATGAGCCGGGCAGCAAGTTGTTCGGGGTGGAAATCAAGGCCGGCAAAAATCAGTTTTTCCACCGTGAGGCATTTGGCGAAATTCTGCTGGATCAGCCCCTGGCGGGCGGCGTTATTACGGCCATAGCGATCAAGAATATAAGCGAGGCGGTCAGCCAGGCTCACCACCTGATCATGATTGACCCGCTTGTCCGCGTAATAGACGATTTCCTTTTCCGTGAGAAGGCCGCTGCCGTTGCTTTTGATCAGCACATGCTCCTCGACAATAGCCGCGATTTCGACAAAACCATGTTCCCGGCAGATCTCCCCGCCAACCCTGGCGTGGTCGCAACCGTTATCAAGACACTGGGTTTTGGCGATATCATGGAGCAGGGAGGCGGAGATCACCAGATCAAGGTTCAGTTCTGCCGCGCCGCTTTTCTGCGCCAAGTCGCGGGTGATCAATTCAGCCACCCTGGCCACCACCCTGGAATGGGCCCTGATGTTGTCCAGCATCCGGTAATCGTCCATCAGCTGCAGACAGCTTTCTACTGTGGGGATATTCACGCCGCAAACCTTCCTCACCTACCTGGCTGACAGGCGATGAACCGCATCAACGACAAATTTGGCCTTTTCCGGCGGAGTTTCGGGCAGGATGCCGTGGCCGAGGTTGAAGATATGGCCGCGGGCCGCCCTGCCTTCCTCCAGGATGGCAGCGATGCGTTTTTCCAGCTTGTCCTCGGGCAGCAGCAAGGCGCAGGGGTCGAGGTTGCCCTGCACGGAGATATCCGGGCCGAAAACCTTGACGGCGTCGGTGAGACTGACCCGCCAGTCCAGTCCCTGCACATCGGCGCCGCAGGTCTTGGACAGCTGCATCAGGGTGGCGCCATTGTTGGCAAAATAGATCAAGGGCACGCCGGCAGGCTTCAGGGCATCCATGATCTGTTTGACATAGGGCAGGGCAAACTCGGCAAAATCACAGGGGGCCAGGGCCCCGGCCCAGGAATCAAAAACCTGCAGGGCCTGGGCGCCGGCCTCGACCTGGGCCTGCAGATAGCTGATGGTGCAGGCGGTCACCTTGTCTACCATGGAGCGGTAAAGATCCGGGGCTGCGTACATCATCTTCTTGGTCTGGAAAAAATTCTTCGAGGAACCGCCTTCAATCATGTAGGTGGCCAGGGTAAAAGGGGCGCCGCAAAAACCGATGAGCGGCACCTTGTCAGCCAGTTCCCGGCGCAGCAGGTAAATGGTATCCATGACATAGCCGAGTTTCTCCACCGGATCAGGCACAATCAGCCTGTCAACATCCTCCTGGCTGCGAATGGGGGCGGGCAGCACCGGTCCCTGTTTTTCCCGGAATTCGAGGGGCATGCCCATGGCATCGAGCACCACCAGGATGTCGGAAAAAAGAATCGCCGCATCAACGCCGAGGATATCAACCGGCTGCAGGGTGACTTCGGCCGCCAGTTCCGGGGTCTTGCACAACTCCAGGAAGGTCACCTTACCCCGGACTTTATGGTAGTCAGGCAGATAGCGGCCAGCCTGCCGCATTATCCAGATCGGGGTATAGTTGACCTCTTCTCCTTTGCATGCCTTGAGAAAATTTGTCTTCATTCGTTATTCCTTGATAATTAATGAGTGGATTGGCTGATCCGGCAAACGGCGGACATCTCCTGGCGCACAGCCAATGAAGCGTTTTCCGCCATCAGGCGATTATTTTAACAATCTGGCCGGCACATGGGAACAGAAAGGCTCCTCCCCCATGTAGTCACCGTGCATGGCGTAGGCGCGGGCGCGGCAGCCGCCGCACACGCTGACGTATTCGCAGGAGCCGCAGCGGCCCTTATAGGCCTTGAAATCCCGCAGATCGTGGAACAGTTTCGAGTTCTCCCAGATGTCCTTGAAGGATTGCTCACGGATATTGCCGGCGCTCAGGGGAAAATAACTGCAGGGCAGCACATTGCCGTCCACATCGATCAGGCAGATCAGCTGTCCGGCCAGGCACCCCTTGGAGCCGCCGGTGGAAAATTTCAGGGTGCGCCGCTGGAAATCGTCCCCGCTTTCCTTCTTTTTCTGCAGGACGATGCGATAGTAACTGGGCGCACAGGTGGGCCGCACCAGAATGTCATCCTCCTCCTTTTCCATGTCATAATGCCATTCCAGCATTTTCTCATAATCCTCCCTGGAGATGAGTTCCTGCATGATCTCCTCGCCGCGGCCGGTGGGGACGATCATGAACATGTACCAGGCGGTTGCCCCGATTTCCTTGGCCAGCTTATAAATTTTGGGGATCTCCTCCTGGTTTCGCTTGGTAAAGGAGGAATTGACCAGAAAGGGAATATCATGCTTCTTAAACAGGGCGGCGGCATTCAAGGTGCCGTCAAAGGCGCCGGTCTGGTTGCGGAAATTGTCATGCACCGCGGCGGCGGAGCCGTCCAGGCTGAGCGACACCATTTTGATGCCCGCCTCCTTGATGCTGCCGCAGATCTCTTCGGTGACCAGGGTGCCGTTGGTGGCCAGGCACATGCGCAGGCCTTTCCCGGTGCCATAGGCGGCAATGTCAAAGACATCCCTGCGCAGCAGCGGTTCACCGCCGGAAAGAACGACGACCGGGTTGGCGTAGGAGACGATATCGTCCAGCACCCGGCGAGCCTCCTCCAGGGAAAAATCAGGATGGCCCTGCACCTCAAGCTGTGAAGAAGAGCGGCAGTGCACGCATTTGAGGTTGCAGCGCCTGGTGATCTCCCAGGCAATCCATTTCGGTTCGAATTTCATATGTTTCTGATCCTTTTTGTGTCCGCCGGGGGCGAACAGTTGCTAAATACCTGCTCTACAGGTAATCCGCCGCCACACCCGCCAGCTGACTCCGCTCACTTTTCTTCAAAGTGATGTGGCCGTGAATCGCCAGGTTTTTCAGCCGCTCCACCGTATAGGTCAAGCCGTTACTGCTGGAGTCCAGGTAAGGGTTGTCGATCTGGTAGGGATCACCGGTCAGCACCATCTTGGTGCCTTCGCCGGCCCGGCTGATAATGGTCTTGATCTCGTGGGGCGTCAGGTTCTGGGCCTCGTCAACAATGACAAACTGACCGGAGATGGAGCGCCCCCTGATATAGGTCAGGGCCTCCATTTCCACCACATGGTCCTTGAGCAGTTTCTCGACCTTGTTGCGCAGGGAGTTATCATCCTGCCGGTTTTTCGGGGCATGGCCGCTGCCCATGAGAAAGGTAAGGTTATCAAAAATAGGCTGCATCCAGTGCGACAGTTTTTCATCCTTATCGCCGGGCATGTAGCCCAGATCCTTGCCCAGGGGGATGATCGGCCGGGAGACCAGGATCTTCTCGTAGCGCTTGTTGATCAGCACCTCTTCAAGACCGGCGGCCAGCGCCAGCAGTGTCTTGCCGGTGCCCGCCTGACCTACCAGGGTTACTATCTGGACACCCGGATCAAGCAAAAGTTCCAGACACATGCGCTGCTCCTTGCTGCGGGAACGGATCTGCCAGGCGGAATCATACTGGGGATTGAGACGTACCAGTTTTTTCTCGTTCACCGCCCGGGCCAGGGCGCTGTGCTTGGGATCAGCCTCATCCAGGAGCAGCACGAATTCATTGGGAAGGAGCTCCAGACCGTCCGCCTCCACCTCGCGTTTTTCATAGAGGATGTCAATCACCTTGCCCGGCACCGTCTGCTCCCGGTAGCCGGAAAAGAGTTCATCAAAGTTGATCTTCTGCTTCTCAAAGTCCATGACGCCGATGCCCAGGGCATCCGCTTTCAGGCGGGCGTTGATATCCTTGGAGACGAAGATGACTTTCTCGCCCTGCTGGAACAGGGTATAGGCCACCGCGAGAATGCGGTTGTCCGGCACCTTCATGTTCAGCCCGGGGCAGACGATATCATCCCCTTCCGTGAAGATTTTCAGGATGCCGCCGTTTTCCATCTGCACGCCTTCCGCCAGGCGGCCATGCATGCGGAGATGATCGAGATCCCTGATAACCTTGCGGGCATTGCGGCCAAGCTCGTCACTGCGTGATTTGAACTTGTCAAGCTCCTCGATGACCGACATGGGCAGCACGACAAAGTTGTCGGAAAAGGAACTGATGGAGTCGGCATTATGCAGTAATACGTTCGTATCAAGGACAAAATATTTGCGCATGGGGAAAAGGCCTCGTCTTGACTCAGGATTGGTGGGATATGACCGGTGCACACCAGATTAGTATGAAACATGCTGATCCCGCAAGCAAAACTTGCCCAAAAATTGATGCGGCAGGCGCCACCGGATTATGCTATAAAGAAGATCTGCAGGATAGCTCATGGGTCATGGCCCATGGCAAAACCACAACCCTTGCGCGGTCAGCCATCAGCGGCTGATTTGGCTTCCTGCCAGTTGATTTCCAGCAAGCATGGTCCAGCAGCGAGCAACAGCCGCCATCAGATAATATGAAACTTGCCCTGACACAAATAAATCCGGTGATCGGTGATTTTACCGGCAATGTCGCCAAAATTGTCCGGCAGATCGAAGCAGCCAGGAACGCCGGCTGCCAACTGGCCATCTTTCCGGAGCTGGCCATCAGCGGCTACCCGCCGCAGGATTACCTGGAGCACGAGGCCTTCCTCAGCCAGCAGGAAGCGGCCATTGGCCGCCTGGTCGCGGAGGCTCGCGGCATCGGCGTGCTCTGCGGGGCCATCAGCCGGCACAGCGGCGGCACCGGCAAACCCCTGCATAACAGCGCCCTGCTCATGGCCGATGGCCGGATCCTCTTCAGCGCCTACAAGCGCCTGCTGCCCACCTATGATGTGTTTGACGAGGCCCGCTACTTTGAACCGGGGCAGGCCAGCTCCGCCTTTACTTACCAGGGCCTGCGCCTGGGCATCACCATCTGCGAGGATATCTTCAACGACGAGGACAGCTTTCCCCATCCGTTGTATCAGGCCAATCCCGTGGCTGAACTCAAGCAGGCCGGCATTGATCTGCTGATCAATATCGCCGCCTCCCCGTTCACCATCGGCAAACAGCAGCTGCGGCGCACGATTTTCTCCCAGCTCTGCCGCAAATATCATCTTCCGCTGGTTTATGTCAATCAGGTTGGCGGTCAGGATTCCGTTCTTTTTGACGGGGCCAGCATGGTGCTTGGCCCTGACGGGGGCGTCCGCCACCAGGCCAGGTCCTTTGGCGAAGAGATGCTCATCATTGACACGGAACAACTCCAGGCCGGAGACAAGCCCCTGCCCCCGGAAGACACAGAGCTGGTCTTTGCCGCCCTGGCCATGGGCTGCCGGGACTACATCCGGAAATGCGGCTTCTCCAGGGTGCTGCTGGGACTGAGCGGCGGCATCGATTCGGCCCTGACCTGCGCCATCGCCTGCGAGGCCCTGGGCGCGGAAAACGTCACCGGCGTGGCCCTGCCCTCGCCCTACACCTCGCCGGCCAGTATTGCCGACGCCAGGTCCCTGGCCGCCAACCTCGGCATCCGCCTGGAGATCATAGACATCTCGGCCACCTTCGCCTCCTTCCGCCAGACGCTCTCCCCCCTGTTCGCCGGCCTGCGGGAGGACGTCACCGAGCAGAACATCCAGGCCCGCATCCGCGGCACCCTGCTCATGGCCCTGGCCAACAAGTTCAACGCCCTGCTGCTCTCCACCGGCAACAAGTCGGAGATGGCGGTGGGCTACTGCACCCTGTACGGCGACATGGCAGGCGCCCTTTCCCTGCTGTCCGATGTGCCCAAAATGATGGTCTACGAGCTGGCCCGTTTTGTCAACCGGCGGCAGGAAATCATCCCGTCCCGCACCATAACCCGCGCCCCCAGCGCCGAACTGGCGCCGGACCAGAAGGATCAGGACGACCTGCCGCCCTATGAGGTGCTTGATCCCATTCTCACCGCCTATCTGGAGGAACACCTGTCCATCGCCGACATCGTCCGCCGCGGCTTTGCCCTGGATATTGTCGAGGACATCGTCCGCCGCATCAAGCGCAATGAATACAAGCGGCAGCAGGCGGCCATGGGGCTAAAGGTCACCTCCAAGGCCTTCGGTTCCGGCCGGCGTTACCCCGTTGCCCAGCTTTTCAGGGAATAAGATGTCTTCCACCCGCCTGGTGCTGTTCTTTCTGCTGCTCTGCGTGCTTGCCCTGGTTATCCGGGAAAACATGACCAGCCGTCCGGACCGCCTGTACCAGACCACCTCCGGCCGGGTGGAGATGTGCCTGAGCTGCCATAAGACCGAAAAGCTCGACGGCGCCCATGATCGCCTGGTGGTGGGCTGCTCACCCTGCCATCTCGGTGATTTCCTGGCCATTGACAAAAAAAAGGCCCATACGGGCATTGTCAAGAATCCCGGCGACCTGCGCCTGGTGGAAAAGACCTGCGGCATCGAGGGCTGCCACGCCGCGGACGTAAAAAAGGTCAAGAATTCGCTGATGGCCACCAACCGCGGCATCCTCGCCACCCTGCTCTATTACTGGGGCGAGGCCCCGGACCAGAACGGCGATTATTCGGTGGAGAAACTTCTGGCCAGCGGCGAGAGTTCCCTGGCCCTGGACTATTTCCGCAAACTGTGCGGCACCTGCCATCTGTGGAAACAGAAGGGGGATCTGCCCGGCTTTTTCGGGGAAAAGGGGGGCGGCTGCACTGCCTGCCACTTCATCAAAGACGACAGGCTCACTCCCGAGCAGGCTGCCAAGGTACACCCGCAGATCATCAAAAAGATACCGGTCAGCAACTGCGTCCGCTGTCATAACCGCAGCGGCAGGATCGGCATCTCCTATACAGGGGTTTACGAATCGGAAAATTACGGCACCCCCTATAAGAACGGGGAGATGTCGGAAAAGAGGCTGCCGGGCGACCGCTACTATCTCAACCTGCCGGCTGACATCCATTACCAGCGGGAGATGTCCTGCATCGACTGCCATACCAGAAACGAGATCATGGGCGACGGCGTAAGCTATGCCCACTATGAGCAGCAGCTGGAGATCAGCTGCGCCACCTGCCATGTCAGCGCCAGCCTGCTGCAGGCCGGGACAACCCCGGGCATGACCCGCAAAAACGAAAAACTGAACAATATTATTCAGGAAGGAGACGCCTGGTTTATCAGCAACAAGATCAGCGGCAAAAAACATCCCGTCAAACCGCCCAAGGCAGGGGTCTGCGACTTTGCCGGCCACAAACGGGTGGGCTGTGAGGCCTGCCATTCCACCTGGGTGCCCCAGTGCTACGGCTGCCATGTCAAACGCGACATGAGCGAAACCCATCTCGACAAGCTGACCCTGCAGGAGACCCCGGGCTGGTGGAACGAGGGCCGCTCCTATCTCCGCTATGAACGGCCCATGCTGGCAATGTGGAATGACGAGGTGGTCATCGTCACCCCCGGCTGCCAGGACATTGTCACCCTGATTGACAAGGCGGGCAAGGCGGACAGGCAGTTCAACAGCCTGACCATGGCGGCCATCAATCCCCATACCACCCAGACCAAAGGCAGGGGCTGTCCGGACTGCCACGCCTCCACCAAGACCCTGGGCCTGGGTGAGGGCACGGCCTGGCAGGAAAACGGGGCCTGGCGCTTTGCCGGCACGGACCAGGGAGTGCCCACGGAAGTTGGCCAGACCCCGCCGCTCGACGGCTATGTCACCATTGACGGGGTTGCCCTGCAGAAAAGTTCCCGGCCCGAGGTGCGGCCGTTCAACAAGGAGGAGCTGGCCCGTATTCTACGCATCGGTCTCTGCCTGGAGTGCCACAAGGAATATACGGATCCAGCCTATAAAAACTACAGTCCGGCCACCAAGTGCCCGGTTTTCAAAGAAGATGAGGTTCGCCGATGATTATCACCCCCCATACCACCCAGTCCCCCCAGGGTAAAAGCAGCCTGGCCAGGCTCGCCAACCGTTTCCAGCTGGCTGATTCCTCCTGCCGGGAGGCGGTAAGCGCCATCCTGCGGGCCATCAGAGAGCGCGGCAATGAGGCCCTGCTCGAATACACCCGCAAATATGACGCGCCGCACATGACCCTTGAGCAGCTGCAGGTGTCGGAGGCGGAACTGCAGGCAGCCTACGCCCAGGTGGACGCCAGACTGATGCAGAGCCTGCAGCTGGCCAGGGAACGTATCTGGAGCTTTCATGAGCGGGAGATGGAGCAGTCCTGGATTGTTACCAGAGATGACGGCTCCATCACCGGCAGGCTGGTGCGGCCGGTGGCCCATGCCGGCCTCTACGTGCCCGGCGGCCAGGGCGGCAAGACCCCGCTGGTCTCCTCGGTGCTGATGAACGGCATCCCGGCCGCCATTGCCGGGGTCAGGCAGCGGATCATGGTCACCCCGCCCAACGAGCAGGGCATGGTGCATCCCGCCCTGCTGGTGGCGGCCCAGGAGATCGGCATCCGGCAGATTTTCAAGACCGGCAGCGCCTGGGCCATCGGCGCCCTGGCCTTCGGTACGGAGACCATTCCGGCGGTGGATGTCATTGTCGGCCCGGGCAATCAGTACGTCACCGAGGCCAAGCGCCAGGTGGCCGGCCGGGTGGGGATCGACATGATCGCCGGCCCGAGCGAGGTGCTCATCGTGGCCGATCACACCGCCAGACCTGCCTTCATTGCCGCCGACCTCCTGGCCCAGGCCGAGCATGACCCCCAGGCCCTGGCCATTCTGATCACCACCAGCCAGGACATTGCCGAGGCCGCCGTGGCGGAGCTGGAAAAACAGCTGCAACTGCTGAGCCGCCAGGACATTGCCCGCAAATCCCTGGCCGAGCGGGGCACCATCCTGGTCTGCTCTGACCTGGATGAGGCCATGGCCATGGCCAACGACATTGCCATTGAGCACCTGGAGCTGATGGTGACCGATCCTTTTTCCTGGCTGCCCGCCATCCAGCACGCCGGGGCCATCTTTCTCGGGGATTATTCCCCGGAGGCCTGCGGCGATTATGTTGCCGGACCCAACCATGTGTTGCCCACCATGGGCACCGCCCGCATCTCCTCGGCCCTTGGCGTGGAAACCTTTCTCAAGAAAAGCAGCCTGATCGCCTGTTCCCGCCGGGCCTTTCTGGCTGATAGCGAGCACATCCTGAACCTGGCAAACCTTGAGGGGCTCACCGCCCATGCCGGCTCAGTGGCGGTGCGGCTGGCTGAGGAAAAGTAACCGGGTCATGGCCTGCCGGGAGATCCTGGAAAAAGGCTGTCAGGCCCTGGGCATAACCCTCAGCCGGCAGGAGAGCATCGACCGCCTGGTCTGCTACTATAATGAACTGCTCAAATGGAACCGCCGGATGAATCTGGTGGCCCAGGCCTCCGAGCAGGAAATGGTGGAAAGCCATTTTCTTGACTCGCTTACCCTGCTGCCCCACCTGGGCAGCCTCGGCCGGCCCGAGCTGCTCGATGTGGGCAGCGGCGCCGGTTTTCCCGGGCTGGTGCTGAAAGCCGTCTGGCCTGAACTTGACTTGACCCTGGTTGAGCCACGGGCCAAAAGGGTGACCTTTCTGCGGCACATGGTACGCAGCCTGCAGCTTGAACAGGTCAGGATTATTGACAAACGGCTTGAACCTGCCATGGCCGGGCAGTTGCCCACCTTTGTCTGCATCACCAGCAGGGCCGTGGCCAGCATCAGCGACTTCCTGGAGCTTGCCGCGCCGTTCAGCCCCCCTGGCGGCATGGTGATCTGCATGAAGGGCCCCAAGGCGGAAGAGGAAATCAGCCAGTGGCAGCGTGATCGTCCGGCCAGCCCTTACGCCCTGCGGAACATTGTCTCCCTGACCCTGCCTGTCAGCCGGGCGACAAGAAAACTGGTGATCTTCAGCAGAATAAGGGAGTGAAGTGCTATTTCCCCGGCTCGCCGGCTCTCTTTCCCTCTGCTACAGGCGGAACTTATCCACCTGATTCTGCAGTTCGGCGGCAAAGGCGGACAGTTCGCCGGCCGCGCTCTTGATGACCGTCGCGTTCTGGGCCCCTGCCCCGCATACCTTTTTAATACCGTTGATATTTTCGGAAATTTCCCTGGCCCCGGCCGCCGCCCCCTTGATACTGGCAATGACCTCCTGCTCAATATTAATGGACAGCTGCCGGATATTGCCGGAAACGCCGTCAACGCCCATGGCGGTGCCGGCAATGGTGCGGGCAATCTCCCCCACCGTGGCGGTCTGCTCTTCAACCGCGGCGGCAATGGTGGTATTGATCTCGTTGATATCCTCATTGATGTGGGAAACCTCCTCAATGACATCAACCACCGACCTGGTCCTGGCCTGCATGTCCTGAATCTGCCTGGCAATGTTTTCCGTGGCCTCGGCCGTCTGCTTGGCCAGGTCCTTCACCTCGTTGGCCACCACGGCAAAGCCCTTGCCCGCCTCCCCGGCCCGGGCCGCCTCGATGGTGGCGTTCAAGGCCAGCAGCTTGGTCTGCTCGGTAATCTCGGTAATGACGTTGATGACATTGCCGATCTCCTGCGCCGCCTGGTCAAGCTCGGCAATGAGCACCTTGGAGGCGTCACTTTTATCCTTGCCGTTACCGGAAAAGGTCTGGGCCTTGGTACAGTTCTCCGCCACCTCCTTGATCGAGGTGGACATCTCCTCAATAGCGGCCGCCACGTTGTTGACATTGGCCGACATCTCGCCGGCTGCCGCGGAAATTTCCCGGGTTTTGGCTGACATCATCACCGAGGTATCGGAGACAGACTGGATATTGGCCGTGACCTCCTCCGTGGCCCTGGCGGTTGCCGTGGTTTCCTCCTTTAACCGCCCCGCCGCCTCAGACAACTGCTCGGAAGCGGAGAAAAGGCCTTCCGAGGAGGCGGTCACCTGGCCGCTTTTTTCCGTAATACTGGCCATGATCTGCCGCAGGTTCCCTGCCATGCCGTTTAACGCCTGGGCCAGTTTGCCCACCTCGTCATTCTGCGCGATGGCCAGCTTCTCCCGCAGATCGCCGGCGGCGATTTTCCCGGCAAAATCAACTCCCATGACCAGGGGGCCGGCGATCTTTCTGGCGATGATGACGGAAAGAAAAACGCCTGAACAGATGGTTGCCAGGGCAATGAGCAGCACATTGCGCCTGGCCCTGGTGGCGCTGTCCAGCATGACGGCATCCGTCATCATGTTGGCGTCCACCTCCTGCTTGACCCTGGCCAGGGTATCCTGGACCTGGGCCAGGGCGGGCAGGGTACGCTGCACATAGATATCGTTGGCTGTTTTCATGCCGGCCAGATCCTTGACCGCTTCGCTGCGGATCTTGCCGAGAATATGCTCGACATCATGGAGGGCGGGCAGGGTGACGCTGGTCAGTATCTCCCGACTGCGGGCTCTGTCATTCCCATGCCAGTATTTTTTGAGGTCCTTCACCGACTCATGCAGTTTGAGATGAGGCTCGATAAGGCTTTTGATGGATGCCTCAAGTTCCGGTTCAATGGCGATGGCCTGTCGGGCCCCCTCTCCGTAAAGCCAGACGCCAAGCCCGCATTTATGCGGGTCGGTCTCCACCTCAAAATCCGCGGCAACGCCGTTGAACACATCATTGATCTTATCGATAAAGCGCAGATGATCAATCTCCCGCTCAGCCAGCACGGACGGCAGGTTGGGATCGGCAAGGTGGAAATTCTTTTTGATGTCAGCGGCCGTGGTATGCAGGTCATAATGCACCTTTTCAATGGCCTTCAGATAAGTGGCGATGGAAGGAATTCTTTTCTCAGCCTCCTGGCGCTGTTCGCCATAAAGCCATTTGCCGAAAGCGCACTTGTGGTCGTCAACCTCCACATCCAGTTCCTGCCTGCTGTTTTCCGTCAGAAAGGAACTGACCTTCTTCATCCAGTTGAGATGGGCGATTTCAGCGGCAGCAATATCGGCCCGCAGGCTGTTGCCCTCAATCACCTCATGGGCGTTGAAGACGATATTCTTGATGCCGGCATAGGAAACCAGGCCGATCACGGCGGTCATGACTAAGATCAAGCCGAACGCCACGCCGAGTTTGAGAGAAAGCGAGAGATCCTGCCACTTCATCAATGTATCCTCCAAAAAATGCAGTAGATTTTGGTCGCCCCTTCAGATTATCACAGAAAAAAACGGAAAATCAAATTATTAGCGGCAAAAATGACGCTGCCGGACAGCTCCTGCCCCGCCAGGAGCGCCGCCTGCGAGCGCTGGCCACAAGCGGGGGGCATTTTTTTAGCGGCCAGTCCATTTTTCTTTTGCATCATCTCTCTTTTCAGTGAATACTTGTGCCCCTCACTCATTTGCGAGGCAACAGAACGCTGCTGCCCCGCTCATAGAACAAGGAAAATCCCGGAACCGGAAAAACATGTCCCTGTCACTTGCCCAGCTCTTCAGCGCAACCAGCCCGGTACGCACCCCGGCCCTGATGTTCCAGGGCACCTGCTCCAATGCCGGCAAATCCATTCTCACCGCGGCCTTGTGCCGCATTCTGCTGCAGGACGGTCTGTCGGTGGCGCCTTTCAAGTCGCAGAACATGTCGCTGAACTCCTTTGTCACCAGTCATGGTGAAGAGATGGGCCGGGCCCAGGCGATGCAGGCCCAGGCGGCCCGGCTTGACCCGGATGTCCGCATGAACCCGGTGCTGATCAAACCAAACAGCGATACCGGCAGCCAGATCATGGTCATGGGCAAACCGGTGGGCAACATGCAGGTGGCGGATTACCTCGCCTACAAACCTGAGGCATTTCTTGCCGCCACCCGGGCCTTTGATTCCCTGGCAGCGGAGCATGACGTCATCATCATGGAGGGAGCGGGCAGCCCGGCCGAGGTGAACCTCAAGCACCATGACATTGTCAACATGCCCATGGCCCGATACGCCGGGGCCAGGGTGCTGCTGGTGGGCGATATCGACCGGGGCGGCGTCTTTGCCTCCCTGCTCGGCACCATGGAAATCCTTGCTCCCTGGGAACAGGAGCTGATCGCGGGCCTGGTCATCAACCGCTTCCGGGGCGAGCGAGCCCTGCTGGATGACGCCCTGGCCTTTACCGAAAAAAGGACCGGCAAACCGGTGCTCGGGGTGATCGATTTCATCCCTGCCCTGGGGCTGCCGGAAGAAGATTCCGTCTCCTTTAAAAACGGCATTTACGACGGCCGGCCCACCGCAGACAAGGTGCTGGAAATCGCCCTGATCGATCTGCCGCATATCGCCAATTTCACGGACATTGAGCCCTTTCTGGCGGAGCCTGATGTCTGCCTGCGCATCATCCGCAACCCGGAAGATCTCGTAGCGCCAGCCGCGGTCATTCTGCCCGGCAGCAAGAATGTGGCGGCTGATCTCAACTGGCTGCAAGAGAGCGGAATTGCCGCCGGCGTTGCCGCCCTGCGCCGGCAGAACACTCCCATCATCGGCATCTGCGGCGGCTTTCAGATGCTGGGCCGCCTGATCAGCGATCCCCACGGCTTGGAATCGGCGCGTAAAAGTCTTGCCGGCCTCGGCCTGCTTGACCTGGAAACCGTGCTGGCCCGGGACAAGACCCTGACCCGCCAGCAGGGAAGCCACCGGCTCTCGGGCCTCGCCATCCGGGGCTATGAAATCCACCACGGCCAGACCACCTCATCCCATCCCCCCCTGCTCCATTTTGCCGATGGCCGGAGCTGCGGGGCGGCATCCGCTGACGGCCTGGTCTGGGGTTCTTACCTGCACGGCATCTTTGACGACGACCACTTCCGCCGCTGGTTTCTGGACGGGTTGCGCCGCAGACAGGGCCTGGCGCCCCTGGACAGCATCCGGGCCCCCTATGATCTGGAGCCGGCTTTTGAGCGGCTGGCCGCTGTCGTGCGCTCCCAGCTTGACATCAAACAGGTTTACCGCCTGCTCGACCTGTGATGCCGCCGGCCCTTACCATCATCCTGGCCGTGCTGCTCGACCAGCTCTGCGGCGATCCCCGCTGGCTGCCCCATCCGGTCCGGCTGATCGGCGCGGCCGGCAGCAGCCTGGAGAATTTTTTCAGAAAAACCGGGCTGCCCTTAAAGCTGGCCGGCATGCTGACCCTGCTGCTTATGCTTGCCATAGCAGGCGGCACCGTGCTGCTCCTGCTCTCCGGCGCCCGCGCCCTCCACCCTGTGGCCGGGACCGTCATGGCCATTCTCATCCTCTACACCACCATGGCGGCCCGGGATCTCGTCAGCCACAGCAGGGCGGTGTATGATGCCCTGCAGAGCCACGATCTGGCCGAGGCCAGGCGCCGGGTAAGCATGATTGTCGGCCGCGAGACAGATAGGCTGAGCGAAGAGGAGGTGGCCCGGGCCGCGGTGGAGAGCGTGGCGGAAAGCATGGTGGACGGGGTGTGCGCCCCGCTGTTTTATGCCTTTGTCGGCGGACCGGCGGCCGCGATGCTGTACAAGGCGATTAACACCGCGGATTCGATGTTCGGCTACAAAAATGAGAGGTACCGGGAGTTCGGCTGGGCCGCGGCAAGGCTTGATGATCTGGCCAATTTCATCCCGGCCAGACTCACCGGCCTGCTGGTGCCGCTGGCGGCCCTGCTGCTCGGACTGGACGCCGGCTCATCCTGGCGGATATTATGGCGGGACCGGCAATGCCACAGCAGTCCCAATTCCGGGCATGGGGAGGCAGCCGTGGCCGGGGCGCTGGGCATCCGGCTGGGCGGCAGCAGCATCTACTTCGGCCAGGTGGTGGTCAAACCGAGCATCGGTGAGGCGCGCCAGCCAGTCTCAGCCCGCCATATCCCGGCAGCCAACCGCTTGATGCTGGCGACCATGTGGCTCACCCTGCTGCTGCTCTCCCTGTTCTCCCTGCCGGGGTGAATTCCGCCGGCGGGGCCAGCTTTATCCCGCCCTCTGCCTGCTGCCTTCTGCCTCCGGCTTCTGACTTACCTCTTGCCCATGGACTGCAGGGCGGCAAGATAGGGACCGAAGAGTTCGTCATAATCGCGCAGCCCTTTTTTGAGCACCAACGGAAAGGCCGAGAGATCGGCTTCGTTGATCACCAGGTTGGCGCTGTTGGACAAGGCCTCCAGATTATACAGGGTATGAAATTCCGGGCCGAGCAGCACGTAATAGATGTATCTTCTCTTCGGCATGGCCATGCCCTGCATGTGGGCATGCACGGTGGAGCCGGCCAGATTGCCCTCAAACCCTGAATGGAGCACCAGGGCGGAAAAGTTGCTGAAACGCATGCGCTCGATGGCATCCTCAGGGGTGCGCGGCAGCACCGCCTTATAGCCCATGTCGTCGAAGTACTGAGCAATATCGGCCTTGGTCTGTTCATCCTTTACCAGGATCATCACCTGCGGCACATCCTCCAGCACCTCACCGCTGCCAAGATCCCCCCGCTCAAGCCAGCTGCGGTCAGGCGGGCCGGGAGGCTCAGGCAGCCCCTGGCCCGCCGGGGAGGCGGACCGCTTCGCCGCCGGCTGCCGCCCCCCTGCCGAATCCTCGCGCTGCACCTCAATGGGTTTATGACAGTTGGGGCAGTTGAATTTCAGCGATTTGCCCGGCGGCAGGGCAGCCACCGCCTGGTCAATCTTCTGCTGCTGGCCTTCCGTTAAATTGAGTGGTTTACCACAGTTGGGACATGCAGAAATCATCGTCTACCTCATATCCTCTGATTTTATCGGCACCTGAAGCATCAGGAGAATGCATCATACTTATCCTTTTTTTCCTCTTCCATGGTCAGGCCGGTGATACCGGTGGTGGTTTCCCCCTTGGCTGACTTGATCATATCCAGGCCGCGGCCCATGGCGCTTTTGCGCGAGCAGTACCCCAGGGCCGTTTCCTCGGTCACCAGCCCCTTCTGATAGAGCTGCAGGATATACTGGTCAAAGGTGGTCATGCCCATGGCGGTGCCGTCAGTGATAATCTCATAAAATGTCTTGCCTTCCGATTCACCGTTTAAGATAACCTCTCTGATGCGCAGGTTCATGCCCATGATCTCAAAAGCGGCCACCCGTCCACCGCCCACCCTGGGCAGCAGCCGCTGGCAGATAACCCAGCGGATGGTGTCCACCAGCCGGTTTCTGATCTGCGGCTGCTCATCATGCTCGAACATGCCCAGACAGCGGTTGATGGTGGAGCCGGCATCCACCGTATGCAGGGTGCTGAGCACCAGGTGACCGGTTTCCGAGGCGGTAAGACCGATCTCCATGGTTTCCCGGTCGCGCATCTCGCCCACCAGAATCACCTTGGGCGCCTGCCGCAGGGCGGCCCGCAGGCCATTGGCAAAGGTATCAAAATCATTGCCCTGCTCCCGCTGGTTGAAGGTGGCCTGCAGGTGGGGATGGACAAATTCTATGGGATCCTCCAGGGTGACCACATGCACGGCCCGCTCGTGGTTGATCTTGTTGAGCAGCGCCGCCAGGGTGGTGGACTTGCCGGAGCCGGTGGCGCCGGTTACCAGGATCAGCCCGTTGAGCTCATCCGACATGCTGTTCATCGTCGGCGGCAGGTTCAGACTGCTGATGGTGGGAATAACCGTGGGTAGTTTTCGTAATACCGTGGAAAGATTGGTCTTCTGGGAAAAAACATTGACCCTGAACCTGGCCTTTTTGCCCAGCCAGTAGGAAAGGTCGCAGGAGCCGGTGGTGGCCAGGTCCTTGAGCAGCCTCCTATTGCCGCCGATAACGTTCAAGGCGAACACCTCGGCCTGGAAGGGGGTGATCTGCGCCACCTCGGGCCTGACCTGCACCGGAGAAAGCACTCCAGAGGTTTCCACCTGCAGAGGCTTTTCCACCGTGATATTAAGATCGGAAACATTGTCATAGGTCTCAAGCATACAGGCAATCCAGTAATCTATTTCAGGCTGTTTCATGCTGTCCTCCGAATTTTCATAAATCTGCTGGCCTACCTTTTCTCGGCCTTCAAAAGCAGGAAATACAGGACACCCCGCTGCTTCATCACCCCGGCCGCTCTGGCCGCATACTCATCCCCGCCCAGAAAGAGATCCACCCGGCCGGCGCCCTGGATGGCCGCGCCGGCATCCTGGTTGACCACAAAACGGTGCAGGGCCTGCCAGCCGGTCACGGCTCCCTGGTCATCAAAAAGCGGCAGCTCGGTTTCCAGATAGCCCACCATGGGCGCGGGAAAGCACCTGCTGTCCACTGCCAGGGAACGGCCCGCGGTCAGTGGCTGGCCCAGGCTGCCCGCCGGTCCCTCTGCGGCTGTTTCTCCCTGGGCCGGGGAAAGGGAAAAAAAGATATATCTGTCATTATGGTGCAGAATGTCCTGCATCTCCTCAGGATGCTCATGCAGGTAGGCGACGATTTTCGGCATGGTCACCTCTTCCAGGGTCATCACCCCCCGGTCTGCCAGCAGCCGGCCGATGCTCCGGTATTTCCTGCCGTTGCTGGCGGCAAACTGCACCGCGCGCACCGAGCCGTCCGGCAGGCTGATGCGGCCGGAACCCTGTACCTGCAGGATAAAAACCTCCACCGGGTCGGCGAGAAAAACAAGTTCCCGGCCCCGAAGCAGATCCCCCTTTTCAATCTCCGCCCGGCTCCAATAGGGGACAAGACGGCCATCCTGCAAGCGCCCGGCCTCATGATCATCCTGATTTTCCGCCGGCAGAACCAGATCAGGCGGCACCTGATAGAGAGGATAGACAAAGGGGAATTGCCTCGTCAGGCTGCCGGCGAAAAAGGGCTCATAGTAGCCGGTAACGAGCATTTGCCCCGCGCCATCAGCGCCCCGGGAGTGGCAGACATCGAAATGATCAAAAAGAAAAGCCTGGAAATCCGCCTCATTGGTGCAGGATGCCAGCCCCCGCAGAAAGGCGGCCAGTGATTGCTGCAGCCACTGGATCGAATAAACCCGGCCACACAGGACAAACTGCTGCTCCTGGTCGGTCCGCGCCAGGGCCGCCAGGCTCCTCTCCACGCTTTTCTGCAGATCCCGCAGGCCGGAATCATCGAGCAGCAGCGGCATGCCGCCCGGCATCACCTGCTTGAGGGCGGTGTCGCAGGCCGCGGCAGGGGCTGCCGGACCGGACAGCAGCAGGGCAACGGTGATCCCGATAAAACACCGCAGCCGGTTACCGGCTGAAATCAGCCGTCTATGCCGCAAAAATCGGGTGAACGCGGCCGGTTTGTTTTGCCAACCCTGTGGGTTCATGATTTTTTTTTGAGATATTTTATCAGGTTGCCCGGGACGTCTCATGATTGCTATCGTTTTTGCCCTTGCTCATCTGTCAGTATAGCAAGAAGAAATCTTTCATTCCAATGCTTCCTGCATTTTGTTTTTCCCGATAAATTCTTCTTGACACAAAACAGATGCTCAAGCATAGAGGATAAGGTTGTCACAGCTGGAATCAAAAAAAGAACTGTTTTCTTTTTTTTAGCTTGACCTCTTGTCACGGCACTGGTTATCAAGGGAAGGCATTTCATGGGTATCTCTACCTTCGGTACGTTTACTGGCAATTTTTACTTATATTAAATAAATAATAGTAATTTTTCAGGGAGGCAAAATGAGCACTGAAGAAACTAAAATTGAAAGCCTGATGACTGAAGAAAGGATTTTTAATCCCCCTGCCGACCGGCAGGCCGCGGCTTACGTGAAAAGCATGGATGAATACCGGGCCCATTACAAAAGATCAATGGACGACCCGGAAGGCTTCTGGGCTGAACGCGCGGAACAGCTGATCAGCTGGGACAGAAAATGGGACAAGGTGCTGGACGCCGATCTCCATAAACCGGAAATCAAATGGTTCCAGGGCGGCAAACTCAACATCTCTTACAACTGCCTTGACCGGCATCTGCAAAACGGCCGCCGCAACAAGGCGGCGATTATCTTTCAGGGCGAGCCCGAGGGTGATGTCAGAATCTACACCTACCAGATGCTGCACCGGGAGGTCTGCCGTTTTGCCAACGTGCTGAGAAAATACGGGGTGAAAAAAGGCGACCGGGTTGCCGTTTATCTGCCGATGATCCCCGAGCTGGCCATCTCGCTGCTGGCCTGCGCCAGGATCGGCGCCATTCATTCCGTTGTCTTCGCCGGATTTTCCGCCCACAGCCTGCGCAGCCGGGTCCAGGACTGCGAAGCAAAGGTGCTCATCACCGCTGATGCCGTGCTGCGCGCCGGCAAGACCATTCCGCTTAAACCCAATGCCGACGAGGCTCTGGAAGAATGCGAAAGCGTCAAAACCAGCATTGTGGTGCAGAGGGCCGGCAACGCGGTCACCATGCAGGCAGGCCGGGACATCTGGTGGCATGAGGAAATGAACGCCCTGGAACTGACCGATAATTGCCCGCCGGAGAGCATGGAGGCCGAGGACACCCTGTTCATCCTCTATACCAGCGGCAGCACCGGTAAACCCAAAGGCGTTGTCCACACCACCGGCGGCTATCTGACCTATGCGGCCCATACCTGCCAGTGGGTTTTCGACCTCAAGGACGATGACGTCTTCTGGTGCACGGCGGATATCGGCTGGATCACCGGCCATACTTACATTCTCTATGGGCCGCTGGCCCTGGGCGCCACCACCCTGATGTTTGAAGGCGTGCCCTCCTACCCCGGACCGGACCGCTTCTGGAAGGTGGTGGAAAAATTCAAGGTCAATATCTTCTACACCGCCCCCACCGTCATCCGGGCCCTGATGCGCGAAGGGGTGGAATGGACCCGGAAGTACGATCTCTCGTCCCTGCGCCTGCTGGGCAGCGTCGGCGAGCCGATCAATCCCGAGGCCTGGATGTGGTACCATACCTATATCGGCGGCGGCAGGCTGCCGATTGTCGACACCTGGTGGCAGACCGAGACCGGCGGCATCATGATCTCCGCCCTGCCCTATGCCACCCCCCTGAAACCGGGTTCAGCCACCTTTCCCCTGCCGGGCATCGAGGTTGACATCTTTGACGAGAAAGGCAAGCAGGCCGGGACCAACGAAGGCGGCCATCTGGTGGTGAAAAGACCCTGGCCGGGCATGCTGCGCGGCGTTTTCGGCGACCCGGAGCGTTTCAAGAAAACCTATTTTGACCGTTATCCGGGCATCTATGACCCGGAAGACGGGGTCCGCCGGGATGCTGACGGTTACTACTGGATCATGGGCAGGCTCGATGACGTTATCAATGTTTCCGGACACCGGCTGGGCACCGCGGAGATCGAATCCGCTCTGGTCGCCCACGAGGCGGTTGCCGAGGCCGCTGTGGTCGGCGCGCCCCATCCGATCAAGGGTCAGACCATCTACTCCTATGTCTCCCTGAAATCAGGCTTCCAGCCGTCGGATGAACTGCGCCAGGCCCTGCGCACCCATGTGCGCAAGGAAATCGGGCCGATTGCCACCCCGGAAATCATCCAGTTTTCCCAGGGCCTGCCGAAAACCAGAAGCGGCAAGATAATGCGCCGGATCCTCCGCAAAATCGCGGCAGGACAGGATGATTTCGGTGATACTTCCACCCTGGCCGATCCAACCGTTGTTGACGATCTGGTCAGCGGCAGCAGGACCATGGGCAAATAATCCTGTAATTTCCCCTCATTTACCAGAAAACGGGCGCCTCTTTCCGGAGGCGCCCGTTTTTTTTGTGAAAAATTCCTGGCAGGAAAGCGCTGCACGTGATTATATGTTGACAGGGTACTGCATCTCTTTTTCAGCAATTCAGCAGAACATTTTTTTGGCTCCGGCGCCGACAGCGACACCCCCAGCCACCATCCCTCTTGAACCCACAGGAAAATATATGTCTGACAATAAAAGAAAACATGAACGGTATGCGGCACTGAACCTCTCGTACATCTGCGAGGATAAAGACGGCGATGTCCTTTACGAGGGCATGGGGCGGACCATGAACGTCTCGGAGGGAGGCATGCTGCTCGAGACCAGTTGCTATATCACCCCCGGCAACCACCTGACTCTGGAAGTCGCCCTGGAAGACGCCCTGATCAATCTGCGCGGCCGGGTGGTCTACTGCAATGAGCAGCAGGAAAAGAAATTTTATACCGGCCTGGCATTAGTGGAGCCGGACGTGGGCAACCAGGCGATCCTGGATCATTTCATCAAGATTTTTGCGCAGCAGGGCTGATTGGACCGCTCCACCCAGACCGGATTTTGACTTTGGAACTCAGGAGCCGTTACGAAATAACCTCTTTATTTTGAGCATTTCGTCACGGCTCCTTATGCCGTCTCTGACAACCGGACGGCGATGTTATTTTATTACAACGGTTCAGGCGGCTGGCAGGTTCTGATCCCCTGTCGCAACTGCCGGCAACAAGCAGATGGTAAAACGCACCCGCTGGCGGGACAGCAAACAATACAGAACGGCAGCCGGGTGTTTTGCCCTGCTTGCCATCGGCACCCTGCCCACTCTCTTTAGCAATCCGCTGGAATACCTGATGGGGCTCGGCTACTGCCTGCTCTTTTCCGTCGGCATCGCCCTGCTGTTATGCTGAAACAGTCCGTGGCCTGGCGGGCAGGGGGGCGACAGGTTCCCCCGATCAGTCTGTCGGCAAGGAGATCCTGAGCCGACCGCAGAATTCTATCTGCCGGTCAGTTTCTCGGCAAGTTCCACCACCGCCATGGCGTAGCGATTCGAGTTGTTCCAGGCGGTGATGGCCTGGAAGTTCGGATAGCCGGCCACATAGCGCGTACCGCCGTCCGCCAGCTCCAGGCCGACGATGGTCACCTCCTTGTTGTCCTGGGCAGGCGGCAGCGTCACCCCCTGAACCCTGGCCACCTCCGCTACCGGGACAAAACCCTTTCTTCCCTTTTTGTAGGCATTTTCCAGGATCTCATTCTTGAGAACCGGGCCGATCTCCTGATAGATGGGGGCACGGAAAACCCAGCCGAAGCGGTGCAGATAATTGGCGATGCTGGCCAGCACGTCCGAGGTGGAATTCCAGACATCCCGGTGGCCGTCCTGATCAAAATCAAGGGCATAGTCGCGGAAGCTGGAGGGGATGAACTGGGTCTGGCCGAAGGCGCCGCCGTAGGAGCCGGTGATTGTCAGGGGATCAACCTGATTTTCCCGGCAGAGCAGCAGAAAATGGACCAGCTGTTCCCGATAAAAATTGCTGCGCCGCGGGTAGGCATCAAACATGGTATTCAGGGTCTGAAAAAGGTTGAAGGCCCCCTTGTGCTGGCCGTAGCGGGTTTCCACCCCCCAGATCGCCACCACGATTTCCCGCTCCACCCCGATCTCCTTTTCAATCCTGTCCAGCAGCTCCTTGTTTGCCGCCAGCTTTTCCCGGCCCTCTGCCACCACTTCCGGGGTGATGAAAAGCGGATAGTAGAGGAAATAAGGTTTGGCCTCCCATTGGGTGTCCATCAGCTCCAGCACCCGCTGTTTGATGGCAACGCCGGCAAAAAGCCGGTCAATCTCCGCCTGGCTGAAATGATACTGGTCCTGCAGTTCCTTAAACAGCTCCTGGTAGCGGGGTGAAGAGAGATCAATCAGCTGACCGTCTTTAACCAGTTCCGCGGCCTTGGGTTGGCCAACCTCCGCGGCCTTGGCAGCCGGCAGAGAGGCAGATACCAGAAAAATCAGGGCCAGCAGTGAGCAGGCAGTTCTAAGCATGAGGACTCCTCTTCCTTCGTTGCGATTTCACCAGGTTTGCCGAAAGGCCTCGACAAAGGCATCAAGCTGCTCTCGCGGCAGGGCATTGATCCCGGCTGCCGCTTCACGGCCGCCGCCGGTGGGGAACTGCCGGCACAGCGAGGCAGCTCCCTGTTTATTGGTCAGCGGCGCTCGGACGCTGACCAGCAGTGTCCCATCACCATTGTCAACGATAAGGGCGTGGGCCTTATCCTCCATTTCCCTGGCTTTTTCGTTGCTGAACACCCCGGCGACCCGGCGGGACCAGGAGGCGTCCGGCAAGGTGAAAATCCTGCCGGAGGCATTTTCAGCCAGCGGCCGCACCGCACGCGCCCGGGCCATATCCTCGGCATAACCCTGCTGCAAAAGACCCGGCACCCCGGACTCCCGGTAAAAGGCAAAGGGACTGGCAAAGGGCGCTACCGCCCGGAAAAGCTCCTGGGGAGTAATATGCAGGTCGGCAGGCTGCCGGCCATAGCCGTTGTAATTCATCAGCTCGCCAAGCTCCTGCAGCATCGCCAGCTCCTGGCCGGAGAGCCCCAGCCCGGCTGCGGCCTGGCGGGCCGCCGCATGCAGATTGTCACCATAGGCGGCCACCACGGCCCACAGCCTGAATCTGCCGCCCAGCAGCCGGTCGACAAGCAAGCCGGTGCAGACATCGGCAGCAGGGTCGATGGTCGCCCGCAGGTTGTCCGCCGCCGGTATCTCCCCGGCAAAATGGTGGTCCACATAGAAAATGTTGTTGCGGCGCTGCAGGAGCGTCTGCAGAGAGTCCTTATTGCTCTCCATGGACACATCAAGGACGGTGATCTCCGCCCCGGCGACCAGAGGGTCGGCCGCCAGCTGGTCAAGCAGGCGGATATCGCGCTTCACCCCGGAAACCAGGACGGCCTGCCGGGGTTCAGCCAGCCGCAGCTGCTGCAGGGCGCAGATGCCGTCGGCATCACCGTTGAAGACATCGTAATTCATGCCCGGTCTCTCGACTGTCCGCTACTTGCCGACATCATTAATTAATATCCTCGTTATTTTTATCAAAATCCTTATCAATATCATTGTCGCCGCTGGAATCCAGATCAAGTCCGCCCTCCATGTCGCCGGCAAAACCAATGCCAAGGGATTGCCCCAGGCCGACCAGCGAGAAGAGGATGGCCACCCGCTTGTCATCCGAGCTTCTCTCCGCGATAAACTTCACGGCCCAGCAATGGGGGTGGTAGGTCAGACCAAAGGAGGCGCTGGTAATGGAATTTTCATCAAGGGACTGCTTGAGATCAGCCTCCAGGTACCAGTTGCCGGTGAGCCTGGTGATCACCTCGGCATTGAACTGATTGATGTCCGAATTTTGGGTATAGCGGTAGTCAAGGGAGAAACTGTCCCCTCTGCGGGATTTATATCTGGTAAAGAGATCATACTTGGTCACGCCGTCGCCATAGACGCTGTAGGCGGTCTGGTATCTGGTCTGCCAGCGGGGCAGCGGATAGAGATTCAACTTCAGGACAACGTCGGAAAAAGGCTGGTGTTCGTCAGCAGGGCCCTCAAGCTCGCGCCGTTCCTCATGAATGTCGTAGGACTGGATGATCTTGAAATAACCCAGATAGCGGTCATACTCCCACTCATCCTTGCCGCTGCCGCTCACCCGGAAATAGTTGTTCAGACTGTAGGTGATGAGATTTTCCGGGGCCAGCAGATCGATCTCGTCAATGTCCGGCAGCTCATCCTCCCGGTCCAGGGTCCCGTAGCTGTATTCGATCTCCGGCCTGATGGCATGATTGAGCGCGGTAACGGAGCCGAGGTGCATGTCAAAATCCCGGGCCACGGTGGTGGCGATATTGGTATCGAAATTCCAGGCCGTCCGGTTCTGCTCCCGGTCATACTGCCAGTCAAAAACATCCGAGCCGTTGGCGTCGATCCGGTAAGCCGTCTCCCGCAGGCCGCTGGTTACCGTGCCCTCGATATAGCGGCCCAGGGGCAGCGGCGCGGTAAGCTGGGGATGGAGATCAAAGCGCTGCTCGCCAATGCCCTCCTCACGCCAGTAGTGCACATAACCCGAATCCCAGCTGAGACTGAGCGGCATGCTTTCCAGCTCAAATTCCCCGCTGTAGAGAACCTGCGGCAGGGTATTGACCTGGCTGTAATAATTTTTGAGCGCGGTCTGGCTGGTTCCCTGGCCCGGGTCATCTTTGCCGTCGGTCAGGTCATTGATGCCGACCAGCTGGCCGCCCAGGACGGCCGAAGACCAGCTCTTGTACAGCTGCATCTGGGAGGGGCGGAACGGGATGGTTTCCTCGGTCAGCCCACGGTTGAAATCCCTGAGAAAATTCTTGTCGCTGTCATTAAAGCCATTGGTGCCCCGGCGGAATTCCTCAACCATATCACGGTCAGAGGCGAGATCCAGATCCATCCTGGCGAAAAGATCGTTGCCGAAATCATGATCGAGCTTGCCGCGAATCCAGTAACGATGCTGATCAGTGCGCAGATAGTCATCGGACTTGAAATCGTCCTTCACCGTATCCTCTGTTTTATCCTGGAGATAGGTGACGGCAATGGACTCCCTGGAGTTGAAATCGTTGACCTGGCGGAATTCGGCCCCGGCCACCACACCCCGCTTGGACAGGTAGCCAGGATACAGGGTAAGATCACTGCTCGGCGACAGATCGATGAAATAAGGGGTAATCAGCCCGGTGCCGCTGCGCTCCGACTGGGAAATCTCCGGGAAGAGAAAGCCGGTCTTGCGCTTGGTGTTGGCCGGCACCGCCATATAGGGCACGTACAGCACCGGCACACCTTTGACCCGCAGCACCGTATGCTTGAGGACCACCACCTTTTCCACCTTGACCACCGCCTCCCCGGAATGAAACTGCCATGGCGGTTTTTTCCCTTCCTCCAGCCGGCAGGCGGTAAAATCGCCGTCTTTGAAACGATAGGTAATCGGCCCGGTCTTTTCCACCTCACGGCCGGAGAAATGCAGATTGTTTTCCGGCACAAAAAGGGTGGAGTCCGTCAGGGTGGCGGTTTCATCGTTCAGATCAATCACCGCCTCAAAGGCATCCACGTCCTGTTCCGCGGTGCGCAGGGAAAGATTGCCCTTGGCGTAAACCTGCCCGTCATCCACGTTGTAGCGCAACCAGTCCGCC
The DNA here is from genome assembly GCA_003605035.1 of Desulfurivibrio sp. Lineage (GTDB taxonomy): Bacteria > Desulfobacterota > Desulfobulbia > Desulfobulbales > SURF-16 > SURF-16. Next base: position 40,756 of record QZKJ01000053.1, on the reverse strand, counting down.
TTGATGGTGAGCGGTTCCGTGGTCTGCTGCTCCCCGGTCCGGCGCAGCACCACATGCCCCTCAGCCACGATGGTTTCCGGCCGGGTGTAACGGGTGATCTTATCCGCCGTGATGTCCCACGGCTCCGCGGTAACACTGCCTGCTGCGCACGGGTCTGCCCACAGGCAGACAAGGGAGGAGAGCAGGGCGGCCGCTTTCTTGCTGCTCAGCAACTTTCTCATAAATCAGGAAACCCCTGCCCCATCACTTGAGAATTGCCCCGGCACTGCCGGAACTGACCATGCGGGCATAACGGGCGACATAGCCGGTGGTGATTTTCGGCGCCGGCGGCTGCCAGGCTTCCCGGCGCCTGGCCATTTCCGCCTCGTCAATTTCGCAGTGCAGCCGTTTGCCGGTGATATCCACCACAATGGTATCGCCTTCCCGCAGCAGGCCGATGGGACCGCCCTCAGCCGCCTCGGGCGAGACATGGCCGACGCAGGCGCCCTGAGTGCCGCCGCTGAAGCGGCCGTCGGTGATGAGGGCGACGCTCTTGCCCAGGCCCATGCCGATGATCGCCGCGGTGGGGGAGAGCATCTCCGGCATGCCGGGACCGCCCTTGGGCCCGCAGTAGCGGATGACCACCACGTCTCCCGGCCTGATGCCGCCGGCCAGGATGGCGGCCTGGGCCTCCTCTTCCGAATCAAAGACCCGGGCCGGGCCGCTATGGCACATCATCTCGGCAGCCACCGCCGACTGTTTGACCACCGCGCCCTCCGGCGCCAGGTTGCCGTACAGCACGGCAATCCCTCCCTGCTGGTGATAGGGGTTAGCAACCGGCCGGATAATCTCCCGGTCCCGCACCATGGCCCTTTGCAGATTCTCGCCCAGGGTCTGGCCGGTCACGGTCATCACCTGCTGGTGCAGGCCGGACTCGGTGTTCAGCAGTTCCCGCATGACCGCCTGCACGCCGCCGGCCTCATTGAGCTGCTGCAGGCTGTGGGGGCCGCCGGGGATCAGGCTGCAGATATGGGGCACCCGGCTGCTCACCTCGTTAAAGGTGGCCAGCGGCAGATCCACCCCGGCCTCCCTGGCGATGGCCGGCACATGCAGCACCGTATTGGTGGAACAGCCCAGGGCCATGTCAATGGCCATGGCATTTTCAAAGGCCTCCCTGGTGGCGATATCCCGCGGCCTGATCTCCTCATGAAAGAGATTCATCACCGCCATGCCGGCCTGCTTGGCCAACCGGATACGGGCCGCGGAGACTGCTGGGATGGTGCCGTTGCCCGGCAGCCCCAGCCCCAGGGCCTCGGTCAGGCAATTCATCGAGTTGGCCGTGAACATGCCGGCGCAGGAGCCGCAGCCCGGACAGGCGGCGTCTTCCAGTTCGTTCAGCTCGTCAATGGTCATGGTCTTGGCCTTGACCCGGCCCACCCCCTCAAAGACGCTGATCAGATGGACATCCCTGCCATGGAAACGGCCGGTCAGCATCGGCCCGCCGCTGACCATCAGGGCGGGGATGTTGAGACGCAGCATGGCCATGAGCATGCCCGGCACCACCTTATCGCAGTTGGGCACCAGCACCAGCCCGTCAAAGGGATGAGCCTGCCCCATGATTTCCACTGAATCGGCAATGATTTCCCGGCTGGCTAGGGAATATTTCATGCCGGTATGCCCCATGGCGATGCCGTCGCACACGCCGATGGTGGCAAAGGCGATGGGCGTGCCGCCAGCCATGCGCACGCCGGCCTTGACCGCTTCCACGATCTTGTCCAGATGGATATGACCGGGAATGATTTCATTATGGGCGTGGCCAATGCCGATCAGCGGCCGCTGGATTTCCTCGTTGGTATAACCCATTGCCTTGAACAGTGACCTGTGAGGCGCCTTCTCCAACCCTTTTTTTGCCGCATCGCTTCGCATGAATGTATCCTTATTTGATTGTGAAAAGTGAGAAGGGAAAAGTGAGAAGTTAACTCCTTACTCCTAACTCCTCACTTTTCACTTTTCACTTTTCACTTTTAATCCAAACTTGTGAAACTACCGTTTCGCAATAAAGCGTGTCAAGGCAAAACTTTCTCTTGCCAACTGTTAGCGATTGTTTTTAAGTATATAATTTAAAAATCAGATTAAGTTAACATGAAACCCACTCTCCCTGCATGAAATATCTGTTTGGACCCGTCAATTCCCGGCGACTCGGCTTGTCGCTGGGCATCGATCTCCTCCCGGCAAAAATCTGCAACTTCAGCTGCGTTTATTGCGAGGTGGGTCCGAATTCCATCTTCACCTGCGAGAGAAGGGAATACACCCCGACCAGGGAAATCACAGCTGAAATTGATTCCTTTCTGGCAGCACCCGGTCAGGCAAAGCCGATCGATGTCTTCACCATCACGGCAAGCGGGGAACCAACCCTGCACAGCGGACTGGGCGAGATCATCAGCCACCTGAAGGCAAAAACCGCCCTGCCGGTGGCCGTGCTCACCAACGGCTCGCTGCTCTATCGCGCCGACGTGCGGCAGGAGCTTGCCTTGGCCGACATTGTCATTCCCTCGCTTGATGCCGCCAGGGAGGAAAGTTTCAGGAAAATTAACCGGCCGGCCCAGGGGGTGAACCTGCAGGAGATCATCAAGGGGCTCACCCTCTTTGCCCGGGATTTTAAAGGAGAATTGTGGCTGGAGATCCTGTTCTGCAAAGGCATCAACGACTCGGCCGAGGATATTGCCGCCCTGCGACAGGCCCTGCTTGCCATTAAACCGGCAAAAATCCAGCTCAACACGGTGGCGCGTCCGCCGCTTGAGGACTTTGCCAAACCCCTGAGCGAAGCAGAGCTTGCGGAAATCCGTCGACAGCTCCCCGGAACTGTGGAGATTATCGCAGATTTCCGTAAAAGGAAGCGCGCACCTGCCGGATCAGCCAAAAAAACTGAATTATTAGAAATGCTGCGAAGACGCCCATGCACCGAGACAGATATCTGCGAGGCCCTGAATCTTGACAGCAATTCCACCGCCCGGCTTTTACAGGAACTGACAGCCAGCGGCGAGATTGCCCATTCGGCGCATATGGGAAAAATCTATTACCAGACATCACAAACCGCCTGAACAGCACCCATGCTCAGACCCTCGCAGTGACAGGGCTGTTCAGCCAGGTTTGATTCCTGAAGGAAAAACATGAACGACGAAAAAACACCCGAGAACAGTAAAGAAGAAAAGGCCGAAACCCCGGCCCCGGCCAGCCCCAAAAAACCCAGATCACGATCAAGAAAAGCGCCGGCCAAAAAGGCAAACGCCCCAAAAAAGAAAGTAGCGCCGCCACCTCTGGAGGAGGAAGAAGAAAAATCCAGCGGCGGCGCCCTGAAGCTGCTCATCAACTCCGATGAACCGGAAGAGGCCCGCATCGCCCTGCTGGAAAACGGCAAACTGACCTCCTTTCACCTGGAAACCGTTTCCAGCGCCCAGACCAAGGGTAATATCTACAAAGGCATTATCACCGCCATCGAGCCCAATCTGCAGGCGGTTTTTGTCGACATGGGCATTGAACGCAACGGCTTTCTGCCCTTTGGCGATATCCATCCCGAATATTACTGCAAGGATGTGCCGTCCTCCACCCACTGGAAGGATCTGAAGATCCAGGAGGTGATCCGCAAGGGCCAGGAGGTGCTGGTTGAGGTGGTCAAGGAGGCCACCGGCAACAAGGGCGCAAGCATCACCACCTACCTGTCCATGCCGGGCAGATATGTGGTACTCATGCCGGGCAGCGACAGTCATGGCATTTCCCGCAAGATTGAAGACGAGGAGCTGCGCAGCAAACTGCGGGAAATCGTCAACACGGCAAGTCTCCCCGAAGAGATCGGCTACATCGTGCGCACCGCCAGCAAGGATGTCACCAAAACCGCCCTGTTCCAGGACATCCGCTATCAGTTAAACCTGTGGAAGGAGATCAAGAAACGCGGCCAGACCATGCCCGCCCCGGCGCTGGTCTATAAAGAACAGGATGTGACCGCCCGTTTCCTGCGTGATCATTTCACCCATGAAATCCAGGAAATACTGGTGGACAACCAGATCACCTACGAGCAGGTGGTCAACTTTCTCAACCTGCTGCCGGCCAGGCAGCGGGTGACCAAGGTCAAGCTGCACAAAGGCGCCCGGCCCATCTTCAACCTCTACCAGATTGAAGAACAGATCGAGCAGATCTACCAGCCTTCCGTCAACCTGCCCTCCGGCGGCTCCATTGTCATCAATCCCACCGAGGCGCTGGTGGCCATTGATGTCAATTCCGGCCGCACCTCCAAGGATAAAAATTTCGAGGAGACCATCTTTCTGGCCAACATGGAAGCTGCCGAGGAGATGGCCCGACAGCTCCGGCTGCGGGACCTTGGCGGTCTGATCGTGGTTGATTTCATCGATATGCGGGACAAGAAGCACATCAAAGAGGTGGAAAAACAGGTCAAGACCTGCATGAAACATGATAAGGCCAAGGTGGATATCAGCCGCATCTCAAAATTCGGGCTGATGCAGATTTCCCGGCAGCGCCTGGGGCCGCCGGTCCAGAAAGGGAGCTACATCATCTGTGAGCACTGTCAGGGGCTGGGCATGGTCCGCTCGGTGGAAACCATGGCCCTGGCCCAGCTGCGCCGCATACATACCGGCGCCATCAAGAAGTCGACCGAGAAAATCACCTGCCGTTTTCCCCTGGACATCGCCCAGTACATGCTCAACCAGAAACGGTCCGACCTGGTTGAACTCGAGGAAAAATACAACGTTGTCATCAATATCATTGCCGACCCGGACATGAACCCCACGCAATCCCAGATCGACTTCCAGAAAGGAGCTGAAGAATAACAGCGCCCTGCGCTGCGACAATTTGCCCAATTGCATATCCGCGGTTTTCCGTTTACATATGTAAACATTGCTTTGACTTGAATTTGGAACACATAACAAGATAAAGCCAAACCCGGCGTAAGCCGGGGACGGAAAACCACGGATCTTCCTGCCAAGATTGCCGGGTTGCCTTGTTATCGCGAGTGACCCGGCTTTTTTTATGGCCACCTCCTGACAAAAGAGAGGATCACCAAGATGACACAATCGGGGCTCCCGGCCAGCAGCGGCTTTATGACAAAAAGCGTTGCTGAAGCTTTCTCCCCTTGCTGTGCCTGCCGGGAACATCTCCCCCCCCTTAGCATCCCCCTCTGCGCATATTTCCCGATGCCCGCCTGGGCCAGCCAGATCCAGGCAACCCGATGCCACGATCAATCAAACCAGAAAGCCGCACAAATGACCAGAATGAAGACCTGCCACCGGAGGCGCATATGACAAACATTTCTCTTGCTGAGAGGAGATTTCTCCTCTATTCGGTTCTCACCCTTGCCTTGAGCCTTGCTGCCGGCACTGCTGCCGCAAAAGTAAGCGGGGTCTGCGGCAACTGCCACACCATGCATAATTCCCAGGACGGCGCGGCGGTCGCGCACAGTGGAGACGGCGCCGGCTGGGCCGCCGACGGCAGTTTCAACGCCGGGGCGGCCTCCGAGTCGCCGATTGGCTATCTGCTCATCTCCGACTGCGTCGGCTGCCACTCCGCCACCTCTGATCAGACCATCGTGCAACTCGGGGAAAACCGGATCCCCATTGTCATGAATACCGCGCAATACCCGACCAAGCCCCTGGCCGGCGGCAACTTCTACCAGGTTTCCCGGGGTGAAACCTATGACGGGTACGGCCACAATGTCTACGGCATCTCGGAAATCGACGGCACCCTTACCAGTGCGCCCGGCAATAACCGCTGCGGCAATGCCGAGTCCTGCCACAATACCCTGGCCGTGGCGCCGGCCGGGGGGAACGATTACCGGGGCGGCTGCCAGGGCTGCCACTACAGCGTCTATCACCACAAGGACAGCACCCCGTATCTGGCGGACAATACCCCGTATCGCTTTCTTACTTCCCATGACGAACGGTTTGGCGCCTGGGTGGAAGGCGTTGAGCATGCCAGCTGGGAACACCCTGATGATACGACTTTAACGGAACACAATTTCTACAAGGGGGTTGACAGGAATCCCAACGATGGCGCCGAAAGCCTGGAACTGAAGCAGAGCAACAGCATCTCCAGCTACTGCGCGGGCTGCCACAACTTATTTCACAGCAACGCCGGCATCGGCATCAACACCTGGCTGCGCCATCCTACGGACATCGCTCTGCCGGAAGATGGGGAATACGCCCAGTACAACCCGGTGACCGCCTACGAGGTCCAGTCTCCGGTGGCCTGGGTCAATCCCGCCACGCCCCAGCGGGACGAGGCCATTGTCATGTGCCTTTCCTGCCACCGGGTGCATGGCTCAGAGCATCCGGACATCCTGCGCTGGGATTACAGCCAGATCATCGCCGGCGAAGCCAATGAGGACGGCTGCTTCGTCTGCCACACCACCAAAGACTGAGGATGCCTTGAAAAATCCTGGGAATGGCGCTCCGGCGCTATTCCCAGCTTCCCACATCCGCATTTTCCTTTTCACCGCCCTCCCGGTTGTCAGCGCCGAGGGAATAAATATCCACTTCCCCATGCTCACCCGGATTCAGGTAATAATATTCGCTGTCCCATGGGTCCAGCGGCACCCCTTTCTTTAAATAGGGACCATCCCATTTATCTTCACCCGGATTAACCACCAGCGACTCCAGGCCTTCCTGCTGGGAAGGATAATGGCCGATATCAAGCCGATAGGCATCAAGCGCCGTCATCAGCATGCCAATCTGGGTTTTTGCCGTCTTCTGTTTTGCCGTGCCCAGCTTTTTAAACATCGCCGGACCGACCAGCGATGCCAGCAGCCCGAGGATCACCATCACAATCATCAGCTCCATCAGAGAAAAACCGCGCTGGTGGCGCCGTCTTTTCTCGGACCTGCTTTTCTCTCTGTTGGCTATTTCCGTTTTTGTCATGACAAGCCTCCGCCTGAAACTATTTTTATCTATATGAGTGATTGAATGATTTTTTGTTCATAACTGATTCACGGTTTTTTTCCCAGGGCTGATTCCTTGGCCGCTGATCTTCTCTGCTTCTGAAAACGGATCACCGCCTTGTTATGCTCCTCCAGACTGGTGGAAAAATAGTGGCTGCCATCGTTTTTCGCAACAAAATAGAGGTAGGCGACATTGGCCGGATGCAGGACGGCAAGCAGTGATTCCTTGCCGGGATTGGCGATGGGTCCAGCCGGCAAGCCGCTGTTGGTATAGGTGTTGTAAGGCGAGGGAGTGAGCAGATCTTCCCGGGTGATGTTGCCGTTGAAATCAGCAATCCCGTAGATGACAGTGGGATCAGCCTGTAATTTCATGTTGTTTTTGAGCCGGTTGTGAAAAACAGCGGCAATCAGCGGCCGTTCTTCCGGCAGGGCGGTTTCCTTTTCCACAATAGAGGCCAGGATGACAATCTCGTTGCGGGAATTGGCCGGCGGCGCTGACTGGCCGGGATTATCCTGCCCGGAAATTTCGGTGAAAACATTGTTAAATCGCCGCACCATCATGGCAACAAGCTCGCTGAGCAGCTGACCCCTGGTAACAAAGTAGGTATCAGGAAACAGATACCCTTCCAGGGAGGGCACGTCGAGCCCCAGGGACTTGATAAATTTCTGATCCCGTACCTGCAGCAGAAAGAGGTCGCGGTCATAGCCGAAATCGCTGGCCAGCAGATCGGCGATCTGGAAGATATTGTATCCTTCCGGGATGGTCAGCGGGCGATAATAGACCTCTCCCTTTGCCAGTTTTTCAATGATTGCCCGGTGGGTGAGCCCGGCCGGGAAACGATACTCCCCGGCCTGCAGTTTGCCGACAACTCCCAGCCGGCGGGCCAGCAGGCCGAAACGGATATCGTCTTCAATCGCGTTACTGGCGATCAGGGTTTGCTTGATGGCGGCAAAGCCGCTGTCAGGGGGAATGTACACCACGAGGGGGGCATCCTCGCTGCCGGCGCGCGGCACTGCTGATGCGTAGGCTGACACCCAGCCCCGGTAGCCCAGAAAGACGGCAAGCACAACCAGCAAGGCAAGGACAAGCCATTGCCAGTGCCGGCGTCCTCGCCCCACCAGCTTGGCGCATATCTCCCGCAGAAGCTGCTTGACCTGGTCCGCTTCTTTCACGTCAATCCTGCGTCATATAAGAGGGGACTTTAAAAAATCTTGGCCAGCAGCTGATCAACATTTTTCACGGGAACAAAATTAATCTGATCCCGCAGGTCCTTGGGAATTTCCACCAGATCCGTTTTATTCTGCTCCGGGATGATCACCGTGGTGATTTTCGCCCGCAGGGCGGCCAGGGCCTTTTCCTTCAAGCCGCCGATGGGCAGCACCCGGCCGCGCAGGGTGATCTCACCGGTCATGGCCACATCCTGGCGCACCCGCTTGCCGGTCAGGGCCGAATAGAGCGCCGCCACGATGGTCACCCCGGCAGACGGTCCATCCTTGGGGATGGCGCCAGCCGGCACATGCACATGCACATCAATCTCGTCGAAATAGTTCTCACCCTTGCCAAGCTTTTCCAGGCGGGAGCGGCAAACGGTCATGGCCGCCTGGGCCGACTCCTTCATCACGTCGCCAAGCTGACCGGTAAGCGTCAGACCGCCCTTGCCCTTCAGGAGCGACACCTCAACATAGAGGATCTCGCCGCCCACCTCGGTCCAGGCCAGGCCGGTGGCCAGGCCTGGCTGATCAATAACATCAATTTCCGCTTCCGGCTGGAATCTGGGCGGCCCCAGATATTTGCCAAGCGTCCGCACGTTGACCGCATAAGGCCCCTTGCCCCCTTCCGCCACCCGGCGGGCCACCTTGCGGCAGACCTTGCCGATCTCCCGTTCCAGGTTGCGCAGCCCTGCCTCCTTGGTATAGTTGGTGACCATCAGGCTCAAGGTTTCATCATCAATACTGAAATGCTTCTCCTGAATACCGTTCTGCAACAGCTGCCGCGGCACCAGATAGCGTTTGGCGATCACCATTTTTTCCTCCAGGGTATAGCCGGAAAGACGGATGACCTCCATGCGGTCGAGCAGGGGACCGGGAATGGTGTCACTCATGTTGGCGGTGGTGATGAACATTACCCTGGACAGATCAAAAGGCTGATTGAGATAGTGATCGGTAAACTCGAAATTCTGTTCCGGATCAAGCACCTCAAGCAGGGCAGAGGATGGATCGCCCCGGTAATCCGAGCCGAGCTTGTCGATCTCATCCATCATGAAAACCGGATTATTGGCGCCGACAATCTTCAGCCCCTGCATGATGCGGCCCGGCATGGCGCCGATATAGGTGCGCCGGTGGCCGCGGATCTCGGCCTCGTCCCGCATGCCGCCCAGGGACAGGCGGTAGAATTTCCTGCCCATGGCCCGGGCGATGGATTTGCCCAGCGAGGTCTTGCCCACCCCGGGCGGGCCGACAAAGCAGAGGATAGGGCCCTTGGTGGAGCGATTGAGCTTGCGCACCGCCAGATATTCAAGGATGCGCTCCTTGACCTTCTCCAGACCGTGATGATCCTCATCAAGCACCTGCCGGGCAATCTTCAGGTCAAGAAAATCCTTGGTGCTTTTGCGCCAGGGCACGTCGAGCATCCAGTCCAGGTAGGTACGGACGATGGTCGCCTCCGAGGCGTCCGGGTGCATCATCTCCAGCCGTTTCAGCTGTTTGAGGCTTTCCTTTTTGACATTGGAAGGCATCCTGGCCTTTTCGATCTTGAGCCGCAGCTCCTCGATTTCCTCCGACTTGTCATCGATATCACCGAGTTCCTTTTTCAGGGCCTGGAGCTGCTCCCGCAGAAAATACTCGCGCTGGGTCTTGCCCATTTCCTCCTTGGCCTCGGACTGGATCTTGGCCTGCATGGTGGAGACTTCCAGTTCCTTGTTGAGAAACTCAGCCACCTTTTTCAGGCGGTCGATGGCATCAACGGTTTCCAGCACCTGCTGGGACTCCGCCGTCTTCAGGCGCAGATTGGACACCACCAGATCCGCCAGTCGCCCAGGCTCCTCGATTTCATTGAGGATGACCATCAACTCCGAGGAAACGACCCCCTTAAGCGACAGGATCTTCTCCGTCTGCTCCCGCACGGTGCGCATCAGCGCTTCGGTCTCAACGGACACAGCCGAGGATTTTTCTTCAGGGAACAGCTCCACCTTGGCGGTAAAATGGGGCGCCTCCTGCATGATCTTTTTCACCCTGGCCTTATGCAGGGCCTGCACCAGCACCTTCAGCCTGCCGTCAGGCAGTTTCAAGGTCCGCATGATCATGCAGACCATGCCCACCTTGTAAATATCATCCTGACCGGGCTCGTCAATGGTCGAGTCCTTCTGGGTGACCAGCAGCAGCAGCTTGTCACCGGCCAGGGCCTCCTGGATGGCATTGACCGAGGCGGGCCTGCCGACAAACAGCGGAATAATCATATAATTGAAGATGACCACATCCCGCACGGCCATCATCGGCAACACCTCCGGGATTTCCGGCTCTTCCATCTCTGTCATTTCATCCTTGTCGGGATAGATCGGATCATCATTCTGCACAGGATACCCCCCTTGAGCATATATAAATAGAAAGGCCAGTGAATCAAGCTGACATAGCGTCACTACTGTACCATTTTTGTCAAGAATTTTACACTAAACATTGCACCCGGTTAAGTCAAGTAAAGCCAGTGAACGCCGCCGCCTTTTTCCAGAATATCTGCTAACTGCCGGAGCAGCACCGCATCTGCATCGGCCTGGCCGCATACCCCATGTCCAGCAGCCGGGCCTCTCTCGGTGTCTGCGCTTACCGGCGCGTCTGCGGCACTGCTCCAATAGATACGGCAGCGGAGCGAATCGCACGTTTTTCGTCCCGGGCTGGATAATTACAAAATCTATTGAACTTCATTGCAAATTGCTCCATTATAAGCCATGTTGAAAAAACCCTGAATGCCAATGGAGATAACCAAAGCAATGCTGAAACCAGACTCTTTTTTCGACCTCTCCCGCTTTGAGCATGGTGAAATATTTTCCTCAGCCGAATATGTGTGGGACGGACTCAAAAATCTCAAAGCATATATGGACAGCCGGAGCTACCCCGCCCTGCCGGATGCGGCAAAAAAAGGCGAACTTTTACTCAAGACGCTTGTCTTTTACGATAATACTTTCCTGGATGGGCAGGGGCTGATTATCGATTATGGAGACGCCACCAAAGGCAGGCTGCAGGTGTTCAGGGGCGCAGAGCTGCTGGCAGGAGCCAGTGTGATCATGGCGGGCGCCATACTGGCGGGCGAAAAGATACGCATCGGCAAAGGGGTCAAGGTGGAGCCCGGCGCCTTTATCGCGGCGCCGGCCATCATCGGCGACATGACTGAAATCAGGCAGGGCGCCTATCTGCGCGGCTATTGCCTGATCGGCAGAAGATGCGTGGTCGGCCATGTCACCGAAGTAAAACACTCCATCTTCCTGGATGAAGCCAAAGCCGGCCACTTTGCCTACCTCGGTGACAGCATGCTGGGCAACGAGGTCAATCTCGGGGCCGGCACCAAACTGGCCAATCTCCGTTTCACCCCCGGCAATGTCAAGATCCGCACCGCCGGCGGTCTGGTTGATTCAGGGTTACGCAAACTGGGCGCCATTCTGGGGGACTCTGTCCAGACCGGCTGCAATTCGGTGACCAACCCGGGAACGCTGCTCGGCCAGAAATCCCTGGTGATGCCCAACACGACCGCGCCATCCGGGCTGCATGAAAAAAACAGCCTCATCAGGTAATCTGACTTAATCTATTTTGTCGGAATAACGGTATTTTTGCAACATGGTTGCCGCTCTGATCTCCGTCACGGAATTCAGAAGACAGAATTCAGATTGATTGATTTTATGACGTTTTATTCTGGCTCCCGGCTTCTGGATTCTCTGGGAACAAGCTTCAGACAACATGAAAAAATTTATTTAATGAGCCTCTTGCAAAATGAACATCTACTCCGATCGGCTAAAAATATCCTGGGCGGCGTCTTCATGGTGAAATCGTCCTCAACGTAGCACTGCTACGCTTCCGGGCGATTTCACCACTCATCCTTGCCCAGAATATTTTTCTCTCGATATCGCTACGACGTTCATTTTGCAAGAGGCTCTAATTTCAACATGTTATCACAACCCAGAAAGTTGAATATTAGTAAAGGGGTCTTCATGTTTACCACCAAAATCCTGCTCATCGGTACTTTCTTCCTGCTGTCTGCGCCCAGTCTGCTCATGGCCGAAAATCTTCCCAAAACCGATGAAGTGCTGGCCCAGGTAGGTGACAACCGACTGACCTCCGCCCGGCTTGACATGATGATCGACCTGATGCCCCCCCAGCTTCAGGTTATGCTGCGCTCCAATGACCAGATGAGAAAAGAGTTGATCAACCGCTGGGTCGACATCAACCTCATCGCCCAGGAGGCAGTGGCTACCAGAATTGACCAGGAGCCCCTGGTCAGACTCAAAATAGATGAAATGAAAAACAGGGTGCTGGTGGAGGCGCTTATCAACCAGCGCCTGGGCACCCAGCCCCCTGTCGCCAAGGAGGAGGTCGCCTCCTATTACGAAAATCACAGCAGTGAATTCGAACAGGGCGAACAGGTGCAGGCCCAGCATATTCTCATCCGCCTGGCGGCGGATGCCGGTGCCGCGGACAAGGAAAAAGCCCGAAAAACCATTGGCATGCTGCAGGACAAACTGAAAAACGGCGAGTCTTTCGCAACTCTGGCCGAACAATTTTCAGAAGATCCTGGCTCGAAAAACAAGGGAGGCAATCTGGGCTATTTCAGCAGGGGACAGATGGTCAAGGAGTTTGAAGACGCCGCCTTTGCCACCGAGCCCGGCAAAACCAGCCCGCCGGTGCAGACAACTTTCGGCTGGCATCTGATCCACGTGCTCGATCGCAAGGCCCCGCAGAAACTACCCCTGGCGCAGGTCAGCAAGGAAATCGAAGCCCGGCTCAAAGCCGAGCACAACGAAAAGGCATTGAAGAAACTGCTTGACGAACTGAAGGGTAAATACCCTGTGACCGTCAAATGACAGGCCCGGCAAGCAGGGCCTGCCGGCTGCTGCCCAATAAATCCTGCTATATCTGTCCCAGCTTGAGATAATGATACATGCCGAAAAAAAACTCGGCGATCAGACCAAAGGTCAGATAGATTCTTGCTATGCGGTTTTTCGGCAGCTTCTGCCCCACCACCTTTTGCATCACCGAGACGACCAGCACTGTCAAGGCAATGATATAGGGCACGGATTCCAGCAGATGACTCATCGTGGCCGTAAGAGTTTCCAGCGGCCGGCCCGGGAAATATCTGATGCACACCAGCAGATAAACAACGATAAGCAGAAACAGCGAAATTTTTTCTTTTGTACTCATGAGCCCCATGCCGTTTTAAGATTGCGGGGTTGCTGCCATGCGGTCACGGCCCCTGGCGCCGTTCACGCTGCTCCGATTCTGCAGTTATTTCTTTACCCCGGCTAACACTCTTGCCAAAAAGCCGTGAGCAGCGTAAAGTGCAAAACGCTTCATTGGCTTATCATCGCCCTGAACTTTTCGCGGCCATCACTTGCCATCAACTTTTACCTTAGTTTTTCATCATAAATCATGCTGCCATTAACTGCACTTTATTTCCCCCAGACAGCGCCAAGTATCCAGCAGGTTACCCAGGAGCTTGTTTTTTTTGATAAAATTTTTTACTACCAGGCGGCAGAGGCCGAAAAAACAGCCACTGCCGCGACAGCAGCCGCCCTCTGGGAAGGCTATGCGCCGGTCCCCTTTCATGACGACCTGGGCCGGTTCCGGCAACTTATCAGAGAGCTCAAGGGAAATGAAGCGGAATTTTACAGCGGCCAGCTTTCCACCCTTGCCGCGGGTAAAGACAAGAATCGCGACGAGCAATCGGTGAAAAGTCTGATTCAGTCAATCGGCGGCAAATCGGCGGCGACAAGCGAGGAACAGGCCCGGCTCAGGGAAGAACTGTGGCAGGCCCGCCTGCTGCTCAAGCTTGCCGAAATCCTCTATGAGGAGGAGCAGGAGCTGCAACAGGAACTGGCAGCCATTTCCGTGAAGGAGCAGGAGCTTTATGAGGCCCTGAAAGGTGAACCGGAAATCGCTTTCACCCTGTCCCCCCCCCGGCAGATGGAGAGCCGGCTGCCGGTCAGACCGGAAATCCTGGTTAAGGCGTGGTCCAGGCTCTTTCTGGCCGACAGGCGGCAGGGCGATTACACCATGCTGGTCAGCGGGCTGAACGATGCGGCAGAAATGGTCTTTGACGCCAACGAGTCATTAACCGGGAAAAGACCGGTGCGCCTCTTCCGCATCCCGTTGCCCGCCAGCGGAGACATGGCGCCGGCTGCTTATGATCAGGCCAGGGCAGCATTCAGACAGGAGGCGGCAGAGACCCTGGCAGGTTTCCGGGCACTGCTGCCGGCCACCGCGGCTGAAGGGCCCGGGCCGGACACCCTGAAGAATTTTTCCGCCCTTGCCGCGCAATGGTCCAGGATATTCAACAGCGGCCGGGTCTGGGGTCCGCCTGCGGCCAAACCTGGTCAGCAGACGGGCTGCCAGGCAGAGCCCCACCTGGAAGTCTATCTCTGCAACGAAAGCCTGCCGCGCCTGCTTGCCCATGTCTGCAAAGCAACGGCGCAGCCCCCCGCGGCAGGCGGCAACCATCTGGCGATCATTGCCTTGAAATCACACAGAAAATCTACCTGTAAGGGTTAATGGTCAATACCGGGCAGGGTGATTTTTTGACGACCTTCTCGGCCACGCTGCCGAAAAGAACCTTTTCCAGTCCCTTGTAGCCATGGGTGCCCATGACGATCAGATCCACCTGCTGCTCCCCGGCATAGTCGATTATCGTCTCGGCAATGTCCCCGGCCATGACCACCCCTTTACAGACCACGTCAGGCTCCAGCGCTTCCGCCAGAAAGGTCTTCATCCGTTCCCTGGCGCTGGCGATGAGATCCTCCTCAAACTGAATCACCGGCATATGGGGCTCGAAAAACTCCGAATAATCCTGAAAGGTCTGGGCGACAAAAATCGCCTCCATCTCCGCCCCGAACTTGCCGGCCACATAGGCCCCGTACTGGATAATGCGATTGGAATTTTCCGAAAAATCCACCGGCACCAGAATCCTCTTCACTTGCATAGACCCACCTCCTCATTTTTTTTCTTAGGGAATCTTGAAAAATTGTCCTCTGGCCCGATTGACTTTGTCGCGGCGAAAAGAAAAATGCTCGCATATCCTCAATATGCTGCGCTTTTTATTTTCACCGCTTCGCGTCCTCGAACCAGATGCCTGATTTTTCAAGATTCCCTTATTCTATTCATAAGGTACTCAGATACAAAGTATTTTTTTCTTTGTATCTTTATCCCATTGCGGTTATGTAGCATCCAGGATTGACATCAGCATGGATGAACTTCTTGATAAAATCAAAAATATTTTCTCCCCGAACGGCATTCTCAGCGCCAAACTGCCCGGTTTCGAAGCCCGGGCCGGCCAGCTGGACATGGCATTGGCCGTGGCGCAGAGTTTCAGCGGGGCGGCGGCATTTACCCCGGCCGGCGGCTCAGGTTCCATGCTGGCCGTGGAGGCGGAAACCGGCATCGGCAAGACCCTTGCCTATCTTGTCCCGGCAGCACTGAGCAGCCAGAAGGTGGTGGTCTCCACCGGCACCCTGAACCTGCAGGAACAGATTCTCCACAAGGAAATCCCCTTTATCAGGGAGCATATCGCCCCCCAGCTCACCGCGCTCTGCGTCAAGGGCCGGCAGAACTATCTATGCCTCTACCGCTGGCATCAGCTCGCCCACTCCCCCCAGCTCCCCATTTTTGACCACGGTCAGCTTGACGCAGTAGCCGACTGGCTGGCCGTCACCCATACCGGGGACCGGGCCGAGCTTGACTGGCTGCCCGACCATGCCAGCCTGTGGCGGGAGGTGAGCGCCACCTCCAGCCAGTGTCTGGGCGCCAGCTGCCCGGACGGCGCCGACTGCTTTATCAGCCGGCTGCGCAAAAAGGCGGCCCGGGCCCAGTTGCTCATCGTCAACCACCATCTCTTTTTTTCGGATCTGGCCCTGCGGCGCTTCGGCTTTGCCGAGGTGCTGCCCCGTTATGAATCGGTTATCTTCGATGAGGCCCATCACATCGAAAATATCGCCACACGCTATTTCGGCACCAGCGTCAGTCACTTTCAGCTGCTTGACCTGGCCCAGGACATTGACAGGCTCCTGCCGGAAACTGCTCAGGATACATCCCGGCAAAGGATCGCCAGCGCGGCCAAGGGCCTGGCCGGCGGCGCCGTCCGCTTCCTGCGCATATTCCCCGAGGAGCGGGGCCGCTTTCCGCTGCAGGAGGCCATGCAAAAAATCAGCAACTGGGAGGAAGAGTGCCTGCTGCTGAGCGAATCCCTGTCCACGCTCATCGCCCGGCTTGAACCGGAAGCCCAGCACAGTGAACTGTGGAACAGCGTGCAGCGCCGGGCCCAGGAACTGCTGGCCAACCTGCAGATGGTCACCGGCCGGCAGCGCAGCTCCTCGGTATACTGGTATGAGCGGCGCGACAAGACGGTTGCCGTTTCCGCCTCCCCCATTGAGATAGCCGAGGACCTGCAGCAGGCCTTTTTCCCTGAGGTCAGCACCGTGGTTTTCACCTCCGCCACCCTGACCACGGGCGGCAACTTCAGTTATTTCTGCGAACGGCTCGGCCTGCCGGCCACCACACCCTGCCTGCGGCTGGCCTCGCCCTTTGACTATGCCGGCCGGACCAGGCTGTTCGTCCCGACCACCATGCCGGAGCCTGCCGCCCCCAGCTTTCTCCAGGAACTGCAGCACACTGTCCTGGACGTGCTGCTGGCCTCCCGGGGCCGGGCCCTGGTGCTCTTTACCAGCATCAAGGCCATGCATTACCTGTTTCATTATCTCGAGGAACGGCTGCCTTTCCCGGTTTTCATGCAGGGCAGCGCGCCGAAACAGACCCTGCTTGACCGCTTCAGCCAGGAAACCCATTCCGTGCTGCTGGCGGTGGCAAGCTTCTGGGAAGGGGTGGATGTACCGGGCGAGACCCTGAGTTGTGTAATTATTGACAAGCTTCCCTTTGAAGTTCCCAGCGATCCTGTTATCATGGCGCGGATTGACAAGATCAGGGCCGAGGGCGGCAACCCTTTTGTGGATTTCCAGATCCCCAGGGCCATTCTCACCCTGCGCCAGGGGCTTGGCCGGCTCATGCGTTCAGCCAGCGACTCCGGCCTGCTGGCCATCATGGATGTCCGCCTCTTCACCAAGCAATATGGCCGGATTTTCCTGAAGAGTCTGCCGGACAGCCCTATCATCAGAACCATGGACGAGGTGCACCTTTTTTTTGAGAAAAAACCGGTGTAATGTCAGAACTCCTGCTGTCGTAACGTAATTTCAAAGTGCCTAAAGTTAAAGGTGTTATCTGATCAGAAAGCACCGCAACTTCAAGTACTTTATACCCACAAGGGGCACAAGTACCCACAAGGGGCACAAGGGCACTTTAAGTACTTCAGGCACTTTTTTCGAAACGCAATGCTGGCATCAATGTAAAATCTGCCGGGATCAGGCTGTCTGAATGCATATGGCCCCATCCCCTGAGAGAATGGAGAATACTGTGGATAAAAACGAACTGCTGGCCCTGCTGCAACCTGATATCGAACACATCAACCATACCATGCGCCGGGAGATCTCTCAGTGCGGCAACGCACGGCTGCAGCACATTCTGGAATATGCCCTGTTCAACGGCGGCAAAAGGATCCGGCCGCTGCTGACCGTGCTGGCGGCCCGGCTGTGCGCCTTTTCCCGCATGCCGGAGGGGCTGGCGGCGGAGGATGAGCTGCAGCCGCCGGTCAACCTTTACCAGCTTGCCGCGGTTTTCGAATTCCTCCACGGCGCCAGCCTGCTGCATGATGATGTCATTGACAACGCCGGCCGGCGCCGGGGCAAACCCTCGGCCAACAGCGTCTGGGACAATACCCAGGTGATCCTGGCCGGCGACTATCTGCACACCCGGGCCATGACCATGGCCGGCACCGCGGGCGACCACCATACCCTTGCCCTCATCGGCTTTGCCACCGCTGCCATGATCCAGGCCGAATTCCAGCAGATGCAGACCGTGCAGGAACGTAACCTGTCGGAAGAAAATTATTTCGCCGTGCTGCGCGGCAAAACCGGCTGCCTGATCAGCGCGGCCTGTGAGGTCGGGGCCTATTTTGCCCAGGGCAGCGAGCAGCACCAACTGGCCCTGCGCAATTACGGCGACGCCCTGGGACTGGCCTTTCAGGTCGTTGACGATCTTCTCGATTACCAGGGCGACCCGGCTAAAACAGGCAAGGCCATTGGCAATGATTTTGTCGAAGGCAAGATGACCCTGCCGTTGCTTCATGCCTTGCAGAACTCTACGGAAGCGGCATCCGCCCATATCATGGATCTGCTCAAAGGAGAGGCAGCGGCGCGGGCGGCAAAGATCACTGAAGTGCACGGCTTTATTGAACAGCACCAGGGCTTCGCCTACGCCAGACAGGGGGCGGAAGCCCTGGTCGAAGCGGCCAATGAGGCGCTAGCCGTGTTCCCTGACTGCCAGTCGCGGCGCGTCCTGGCCGGACTGGCCCAGTACGTGCTGACCCGGCAGAAATAAATGGCCAGAAAAAAACCCGCCCGCAAAAAGAAAGGCCGCAAGAGCCTGTGGCTCTGGTTTTTTCTTTCCTTGCTGCTGCTGTGCAGCATTGCCGCCACGGTTTATCTTGTCTTTCTGCGGCCTGGCACCAGCAAACCCGTCTTCCCGCCCATTGCCGGGGTAGCGAAAAAAAAAGCGGCTGAGCTGCCGGCTAAACCTGCTCTTCCGCCTCCGCCGGCCAGAAAATTGCCAAAACCCGTTCACTTGCCGCGGGTCAGCATCATCATTGACGATATGGGGTTTCAGGAGAAAACCTGCGCCGAGCTGTTAGACCTTGATCTCAATCTCTCCTTTGCCTTTCTGCCTTTCGGCCCCCATACCGGCAGGCAACTGGCCGAGGCCCGCCGGAAAAACCGGGACATCCTGCTGCATCTGCCCATGGAGGCCCAGGACAGGCAATGGGTGCCGGGGCCGGGCGCCCTGTTGAACGGCATGAACAGCCGGGAGATTCAGGCCACCCTGGAGAGCGATCTCAGCGCCGTCCCTTATGCCCTGGGCGTCAACAACCACATGGGTTCCAGCTTTACCGAGAACCGCGCCGCCATGCGGATCTTTCTTGCCGGACTGAAGGAGAAGCGCCTCTTTTTCCTGGACAGCCTCACCTCCCCCAGGTCAGTCGGTTACCCCCTGGCCAAAGAGCTGGGACTGCGCGCCGCCCGCCGGGATATTTTCATCGACAACCACCAGGATGCGCAAAAGGTCATGCAGCAGCTTGACACCCTGATCAGTCTGGCCAGGAAAAAGGGCTCCGCCATCGGCATCGGACATCCCCATCAGGCCACCCTCGATGCCTTAAGGCAGTATCAGGCCAAACTGCGGGAAGAGATAGAGCTGGTCGGAGTCAGCAGACTGGCACAGTAACAGGAGCCGCACACCATGAGGCCGCTGATCACATTAACTACTGATTTCGGGTTAAGCGACGAGTATGCCGGGGTGATGAAAGGGGTGATCGCCAGCAGGTGCCCGGCGGCAACCATCATTGATCTCACCCACGGCATCCGGCCCCAGGATGTGCGGCAGGCAGCCCGGGTGCTTGCCGCGGCCTGCCGCTATTTCCCAGCCAACACCATCCATGCGGTCGTGGTTGACCCGGGGGTGGGCGGCAAACGCCGCATTATTCTGCTTGAGGCCGCCGGCCAGCTGTTCCTGGCCCCGGACAACGGGGTGCTGACCCTGCTCCTGCCGCAAGCCGGCAGGGTTTATGAGGTCAGCAACAGCGAGCTTTTTCTGCAACCGGTCAGCCACACCTTTCATGGCCGGGATATCTTTGCTCCGGTGGCGGCCCATCTGGCCTGCGGTTTTGCGCCCCACAGCACAGGTCCTGAGATCGACCGGCAAGCACTGATCACTCTTGCCCTGCCCGCCCCTGCCCTCACCGGCAATACCCTGCAGGGGGCGGTAATTGATATCGACCGCTTCGGCAACCTGATTACCAATATCGACCGGGAGACGGCCGCCCGATTCTGTGCCGGCGCGTGGCCGCATCTGCAGGTGAAGGTGGGCGACTTGACCATCCACGGGGTGGCGACCGCCTACAGCGCCGTTGCTCCCGGCAGCCCGGTTGCCCTGTTCGGCAGCCGCGATCTGCTGGAAATCGGCATATATCAGGGAAATGCTTCCGAAAAATTGCACGTTTGGCTGGACAGCACCGTAAGCTTAAGCATATAATGATTTTCTGAAAAACCTCTTTACGAAAGGATATATGCGCATTAAGCAATTTAATTAATATTTCAACTTTCTGATTTGTGGTAACATGCTGAAATTAGATAGATATTTCCAGGTTGCCCGAAGCCTGTTCCCGGAGAATTCAGGAGTCAGGAGCCAGAATAAAACGTAATAAAATCAATCATTCTGAATTCTGTCTCCTGTCTTCTGAATTCACATGACGGAGATCAGAGCAGCAGCTATGTCACAAAAAATACAGTTATTCCGACAAAATAAATCAAGTCAGAAAGTTGAATTAACAAATTAAACACGAGCAGCCAATGCAAACTGAACACATTGAAGCCATTGCCGGACTTCTGAAAACCATGTCGCACCCCATCAGACTGAAAATTCTCTGCCTGCTGCAGGACCGCGAAATGACGGTCGGGGACCTCCGCGAGGAGGTGAAGACAACCAATGCCAATGTCTCCCAGCATCTATCCATCCTGCGCAACCAGGGGATCATTTCCTTCCGCAAGGATGCGAATTTTATCTATAACCGCATTAATGACCCCCGCATTCTGCAGCTGATGCAAACCCTGCGCAAGCTTTTTTGCACGGAGGCCATCGGTTAGCAAAGCCCGTTCCAAACCATTCCCGCTCATGGGCGCTGGCAAGGCATGGCAACCACTACCGCCATTCCTGATCCGGGGGCCTGAAATCAACAGAGGTATGCAAATGATGAAAAAAACTTTCCCCGTGCTTTCCCTGGCAACAATTTTTCTCTCTGCGGCAACCTGCGTCTTCGCGGCAACCAGCGTTGAGGAGATCGTCAACAAGGCCAATACCGCGGCCTATTATGCCGGCCAGGACGGCAAGGCCCTGGCCGACATGACCAGCACCGACTCCCAGGGCCGCACCAGCAGCCGACAGTTTGTCATTCTGCGCCGTGATGACCAGGATGGCGGCAATCAGCAGTTCTACGTCTTCTGCCGCAAACCCGGCGAGGTCCGCAAAACCGTCCTGCTGGTCCATAAATATACGGACAAGGACGAGGCCCGCTGGATGTACCTGCCCGATCTTGATCAGGTCAAGCGGATTGCCGCGGCGGATAAACGGACCAGCTTCATGGGCTCGCATTTCTTTTATGAAGATGTCTCAGGCCGGGGCATCAACGCAGACAAACATGAACTGCTGGAAGAGGACGAGAAATTCTATGTGGTGAAGAATATCCCCAAAGACCCCGTTTCAGTGGAATTTTCCTCCTACCGGGTGTGGATTGACAAAAAGACCTTTCTGCCCATGAAGGCCGAATACGCGGATAAGGCTGACAAGCCTTACCGGGTGGTTGAGGCACTGGCAGTGGAGGATATCCAGGGCCATCCCACCGTGACCAAATCCCGGGTGCAGGATTTTACCAGCGGCGGCGAGACGGTGACGGAATTTTCCAATATCACCTATGATCTCGGCCTTGATGCAGCCATCTTTACTGAAGGGCATTTGTTCAAACCGCCCAAGGAAGTGTACAAATAATAATAACAACGGTGGCGCCAGCGGACGGAGTTGGAACAATAGTTTTTTTTGCGCAGGCCGACAGCGCTCCCATGCGCCACTGACTCTACCAAGGAGAACATCATGATTGTCACTGACTGGGTCCATGTGATCGCAGGCACCTTTATCCTGCTCAGCCTTGCCCTGGGGGTGGAGGCCAGCCCTGTTTTCCTGAGCAAATACTGGCTCTGGTTCACCGCCTTTGTCGGCGCCAACCTCTTCCAGTTCGGCTTCTCGAAATTCTGCCCGCTTGCCCTGATTTTAAAGGCCTTAGGCGTACCGGAGAAAAAAAATAGATAAAACAGGGCATACCGAGGCAGGAGATTGCCTCTCTCACCTCTGCCGCGACTTGGCCAGCGAGCGGAATTTCCGCCAGATCGCCCGGCCCACAGGCTGGAAGGCCTGCTCCAAGCGGGCATAATCGCGATGGCGCAACAGGCGGCCGAAAACCTCCACCCCGGCCGTTTCCGCTATGGTCCGCATATTATCGGCGATCAGAGGATCATCCGCCGCCATCCCCTCCTGTTCATCGGAAAAAACCACGCCGAGCACCTTCAGCTTCCTGTGCCGCAGGGCTTCAATGGTCAACAGGGTATGGTTGATGGTGCCCAGGCCGCTGCAGGCCACGATCAGCACCGGCAGCCGGAGGCGGGCCACGAAATCCGCCAGCAGCAGGTCCCGGCGCAGCGGCACCAGGACGCCGCCCACCCCTTCCACCACCAGCAGCTCATGCTCGCCGGCGCAGCGGGCAAACGCCGCCTGGAGCTGCCCGGCATCAACCTCTCCGCCCGCCTGTTCCGCGGCCAGATGGGGAGAGGCCGGCAAAGCAAAGCGGTAAACCACCTGGCTGTCGAGTTTTTCCCGGACAAACTCCATGCCGTTTTTTTGCAGGCAGAAGAGCAGATCCTCAGGCAGCTCCCCGCCGGTACTGACCCATTTCTGGTAACCGGCATTGGTCCCCTGCTTACGCAAAAACCCGAGCAGCAGGGAACTGACCAGGGTTTTGCCAACCCCGGTGCCGGTTGCCGTGATAAAAATCGCCTTGCCTGGCAGAGACTTCGTCATCACTTGGGCTCCTCATCCGGCCTGGATGCGGTGACAAAAAAAATCTGATAGGACAGCGCAAAGCCCCCGTGGCCGCGGAACCACTCTTCCAACCTCTGCAGTCTGCCCCTGGTCAACCGCGGCAACGCGGGATGGTAGCCGCCGGTGCCGGTTCCTCTGATGTGGCGGAAAAGATCCTGCAGCGACAGGTAGGTGCGCCGGTATACCGTTTCGGTTATCGCCACCCTGGCAAAGCTGGCCCTGGCAAGCTGCCCGATTGTCTCCCGGCCGGGGAATTGCGCGGCCGGCAGGGCCGGCGGCTCGACAAAAACTTCGGCCAGCGCCGCCGCCAGTTCGTGCAGGCTTAAGGGGCCAAAGAGTGAGGCGTGAAAAATGCCGCGGGGCGCCAGGCTTCGCGCCACATGGGCCAAGGCCAGGCCCAGATCATCAAACCACTGCATGGTGGCATTGCTGGTGATCAAATCAAATTGTCTCCTGTTTTCGGCCAGATACTGCTCGCCGTCCGCATGGAGAAAGGCGACGTCAGCGGCCTGGCATTTCTTGCCGGCCTGTCTGATCATGGCCTCGGCAAAATCAAGGGCAGTAAGGCTTGCCCGGGGGAAGCGGGCCGCCAGCCGCACCGTATAATTGCCGGTGCCGCAGCCGATCTCCAGGATCCGGGCGGCGGAAAACTCAGGCAGAGCGGTCAGCAGTCTGGCCGCACTTTCCTGCTGCACCAGGGCATACTCGTCATAGCTAGCCGCCGCCTTGGCAAAGCGACGGCAAATTTCCTTTTTTCTCGCTTCAGACATCCTGCTGTTTCCCGTAGCAGTCAAGCAGCACCATGTGGCCGGCACTGGCAATAACTTCGCTTGCTGCCCCGTGCAGCCGCGGCATTTCCTCAAGCGGCGCCACCACATCCCGGCGGCCGTGAATGATACGGACAGCCACCTCCCCAGGCAGGCGGGCAGGCAGACTAAAATCCTGCAGATAATCCAGGCCTGCCATCAGTATTTCCCTGTCCAGCCGGCGGAGATAATCATCCTGCAGCTTGCTGACAAAATCGTGATAGGGCCTTTTGTAGCCTAAAAAACATCTGCGGTAAAAGTCCCGCATACATGCCGGCAAATCAGCTGCGATTGCCGTGCGGGTCGCGGCAATCTCCTGCTGCGGCCAGCGGCTGCGCATGGCAACCAGATCAAGCCGCCCCACCAGGCGGGCATGGGAGAGGCAGAGGTCCAGCCCCAGCTGCGCCCCCATGGACCAGCCCAGCACGGCTATTTCCGCGATATGCCTGCTCCGCAGAAAGGTCGCCAGATCAGCGGCAAAACAGACGGGATCAATAAAGGAATCGGGCAGGATCAGGCATCTGCCGGGAAATAACCGGTAAAGGGCAAGCAGCCGGGCGTCAAACCCCCAGCCGGGCAGAAAAAGCAGGGGCAGCTCGCCTGGTCGGGCGGCGGAAGAAAGAGAAAAGGACATGCAAACTTGCTAACCTGTTGTCATAAAATAACATTGCCGTCTGGTTGCCAGAGACGGCATAAGGAACCGTAAGGAAATGCGCAAAAATAAGCGGTTTGCGCAACGGCGCCTAAAACCGAAAAGAGAACCAGGATGCCTTTCTGGGCTTTTTTTCAGCGCCGGCTTCCCTGCCATCATCTGAGACCTCAGCGGCCGGGGCTGGCGGCATGGTGCTGCCCCCTTCCAGCCACTTCAGCCGTTCCTTGATCCGGCCATACTCAAGCAGCAGTTTCTCGCTTTTTTTGCGCTCCTGCTCGAGCTGAGCGGTCAGCTGCCGGACCATTTCATCCTTAAAGCCGCCGGCCTGTCTTTGCAGTTCATCCTGCTGCAGGTTGAGCTGGAAACGAAGTTCCTGCACCTGTTTTTCCACCGTGGCCAGCCGCTGGGTCAATTCGCCATATTCAGCCCCCGCCGCGGCAGCCTGGTCCATCAAAGGTGCATCGGCAACCCGGGATTCCGCGGTCCAGGCCAGATCGCCTTTATCTTCAAGGACCTGCAGGACGATCTCCTTATCAATTTTCTGCAGCTCATCGGCAAAACCATAGACCAGGGCCGAATCACAGAGCAGATTGATCGAGCGCGGCGTACCGCCAGAAGCGCGATAAATTTCATCCATGGCTGCCGGGGTGAACAGCGCGGGATCTCCACCCACTTTTTCCAGCCGCGAGGTGATGTAAATCCCTGTCTCCTCCCGGTTCAACGGCATCAGATGATAATTGACGGCGATACGCTGGGTGAGCTGGGCAAGACCAGGCCGTTTCAGTTTGTTCTTCAACTCCGGCTGGCCGACCAGCATGATCTGCAGCAGCAAGGTGTCGTCAGCCTGCAGGTTGGAGAGCATGCGCACCTCTTCCAGCACCTCATCAGACAGGTTCTGGGCCTCATCAATGATCAGCAGCACCCGGCTCCGCCTGGCATACCGCTGAATGAGAAACTGGTAGATCCGGTCCAGGTTTCTGGCCTTGTCAGCCCCATCCGCCTCCAGCTCAAACTCCTGCAGGATCAGGCTGAGCAGCTGGTTGGGGGAGACATTGGTGTTAAAGATCACCGCCACCTCGATTTCCCGCTCAATCTGATTAAGCATGTGGCGGATCAGGGTGGTCTTGCCGGTGCCGATTTCGCCGGTAAGCAGAATAAAGCCCATGCCCTCCCGGATGCCATACTCCAGATAGGTCAGGGCGTGCTGATGCTTGGCGCTGAGATAGAGGAAATGGGGGTTGGGGACAATATGAAACGGTTTTTCAGAAAGACCGTAAAACTTTTCATACATAGGCGGTAGCTGTGCCGGAAATTAAGATGGATAAGAAAAACCGCGGCAGCGCGTTGGCCGTCTGCATGCCGGAAAACAATAAAGGCTACTCCCCGGTGCGGTCATTAAGCACAAAGCCGAGGAACTTCTCCCGGGGCATAAGCTCGACCGCCTTCTTGACATCACCGAGCGAAGTAACCCCTTTTTCCACCACCATGATAATGCCGTCCACCAGCGGGGCGAAAACCATGGCATCAGCCCCATCCAGCACCGCCGGGACATCGAGTATGACATAGCGGTCATCGTAACGGTTTTTCATTTCCGCCAGCAGCCCCTTCATCTTCGGCGAGCCCAGCAGCTCCGTGCTGTCCGAAACGGTCCGCCCCCCGGAAATCAGAGTCAGCTTCTCGACGCCCGGCCAGATGATGAAGTCTTTCAGCGGCATGTCATATTCCAGGTAATCAATCAGCCCCCTGTCACTGGAAAATTCAAGGTAACGGTGGATATCCTGTTTCTTCAGGTCGCAGTCAACCAGCAGGACCGTCTGGTGATATTCCCTGGCAAAGGTGAGGGCCAGATTGATGGCGGTAACCGTTTTCCCCTCCCCCGGCCTGACGCTGGTCACCATAATGGTGTTCATGCCCTGTTCTCTGGTGCGTTGCTGGATCTGGGTCCGCAACACCTTGAAGGCATCGAGTTCCGGGGCATCAGCGGCGATGCAGATGCAGCGGTTTTTCATCAGCTTCTGGGAATCCAGCCGCACGGAAAGCGACTCCGAATAAACCGGGGCCTTCCACACCCCGCCCTTCGGAGGCGCAATATATTCGGCTGCGTCTTCACCCGCATCCAGCAATCCTTCCATCACTTCCGGCGCATCATCCAGAGTTTCCTGGCGTTCCTTATTTGCTTTATCAAGGGCTTTTCGTAATTTCATATTTCCCATCTCTTAAGCCGGCCCAGTCAGCCTGGCCGGTATGCGAATGTGACATCCGAGGTCCTGGTCGCCCCGTTTACAGTATTGCCATGTTCCCGTTATGTGTTGCCAGGACGCCTTCACATCATCCGGCGCATCAGTTTGGCCCAGAAGACATTCAGGTCCATCACCAGGAAATGAAAGGCCAGCACGGCAAGCAGCAGGATACCGAGCAGGAGCAGCACAATCCAGCGCCGGCGCAGCTTATGCTGCTGCATGTCTGACGCGCAGCTGATCCTGGGAATGGCGGCGAGCACCGGGAAAGAGGTGGCGCTGACCAGGATTTCCGCGTTGCGGACCGATTGATCACTGAATTCCCGCAGCGCGGTCCAGGCAACTCCGGCACCCATGCCCAGGACAATGCCGATGAGCATAATGGCCAGCCGGTTCGGTTTATCCGGCTTTTCCGGCAGCCGGGCCGGATCGATCAGGGTAAAACGCTCGCCTTTCTGATCCTTTTCCAGGCCATAGGCCACATTGGCCTCCATCAGCTTCTGGGTCAGGTCGTCAAATTTCGCCTGCTGGTTGCGCCGCTCCGACAGCAGGGCGTTATATATCTCCTCCACCTGGGGAGTTGTCTCAATCCATTTATTCAAATTGTCTTCATTTCTCTGCAGATCAGCGGTTTGCCGCTTTACTGATTCTATCTCGGCCTGCACACTGGCCAGCTGGGAGGAGAGATTGATATAGGCCGGATTATCGGGCAAGTCACCCGGTTTATTCTTCTCGCCGGCATCTACCTTCTTGGTGAGTTTCTCAATCTCCAGCTTGGTTTTAATCACATCCGGATACTGATCAGTAAAACGCGA
Organism: Desulfurivibrio sp.; assembly: GCA_003605035.1. Lineage (GTDB taxonomy): Bacteria > Desulfobacterota > Desulfobulbia > Desulfobulbales > SURF-16 > SURF-16. Next base: position 13,325 of record QZKJ01000053.1, on the reverse strand, counting down.
TTCAAGGTTGGTCAGTTCAAGTTTCAGCGTTTCCAGTCTTTTGATATCCTCCATCTCCATTTTGGGTGAGAGGTTGGCCAGGTCTGACTGCAGTGCGCCTTCCCGTTCCTTCAGCGAACGGAGCTGTTCACTGAGTCTTTCCTTGGAGGTCTGGACATTATGCCGGCTCTGCAGGTTCACCTGCAGCACCTCCGGCAGCTCATTGATATGTTCCTGCTTGAATTGGGCGATTTTCTGCTCAATCTCATCCAGACTCTTTTTGACCTTTTTCTGCTCATCCGCCAGGAAGGAGGTTGCCTCCATGGCCTGGCGCTCACGGACCTGCAGGTTTTCCTCCAGAAACAGCGAGGCGAGGATATTGGCAACTTTCTGCACCGTGGCAGGGTCTTCCTTGGACTCATAGGACAGGGTAAAGGCGATGGTGGCGGTGGCAGGACGGCCTGTTTTGCGGTCGACAACCTCCGCGCTGATATAATCCAGACTGATATCCTCCCGCATCTTGTCAATGACCTCTTCCGTTGTCGCCTTTTGCCGCAGGTCCTTGTAGAGATCGAGGCGGGTGATGATTTCCAGCAGACGGCTGGTGCTCATGATCCGCTGATGGATTGACTGCAGACGCTGCTCAGCGTAACTGGTCACCGTCGTGGTCACGAAATTGGCGGGAATTTCCTGCTCTTCAATCAAAATGGTGGAAACGGATTTATATACCGGCGGCAGGATCAGGGCGACAGCTGCCGAAAGCAGCATCACCAGGACTGCCGGCAGCACCAGGCTCCATTTGCGCCGCTTCAGAACCGCCAGATAATCATTCGGCGACATTTCATGCTCTTCCATCTGCTCTCCTTTCAACTGTATTCATAACAAAGGCCCTTCATCGTCATTTTTGCAGAAAAGACCCCTGGACGGACCTTACTCAACAACCGGATATTTGTAGGTAAGTTTGACAAACACCAGGTTGCGATGTCTTTCCTGCTCAGCCTCCCGGTCATCAATCACGGTATAGCGGTAGGCCGCCTCGCAGAAAATCGCCGGATTGAACTCATAATGCAGAGAGGGGGAAACCGTGGTGGTCAGTTCCTCGAAATCACTGACAAACGCCGCATCGCGGTCCGCCTTGTTGAGGTAACTGTCAATACCCAGACGGACCGACGACCTCTCGCCGATGCGGTGCTTGAGGGACAGAACCAGACCGGTGCGCTCGGTGGCGCCGTTGCGGCCGCTTGATCCGCTCACTTCATGGAAGATATTCATCTCCGCCGTGGTCAATTCCTCGTTATAAGTCAGGGTGAACTGCCCGCCCAGACCATTATCGTAGGAGGTATCGCTCGTGTTCTTCTCGCTGCCCTCAGTATACCTGGGCCCGATATCAAAAACATAGCTCAATTTTTCACTGTACTGCCGGCTGAAACCAGCGGTTACACTGTAATTATCCACCCTGGAACTGTAAAAATCATAATGGCTGTAGCGGCCGTAGAGGCGGGCTGCGGTCGGCTTGGTAAGATCCAGGCTTCTGGTCAGGCCGACCAGCGCATTCTGGCCGGTAAATTCATCCACATCAGCGGTTTCAAACTGATCGTCCAGATAGGAGTAGGAGGTGAAAAGCGTGGTTTTTTCCGTGGCCTGGTAATCCGCGGCAAGGGAGTAGTTCTGGCGTCTCCTGACATCGGTGGTAAGCGTATAGCCGGTGACGTCCAGATCACGGTCCGCCCGCGAATCCACCGAGTAAAGCGCATCGGCGGACAGTTTTAAAAATGGATTGAGCAGATAGCTGATGCTGCCCTTGTAATACTCCTCAATATCGTTTAATTCACTGTTCTCCGCATAGGCCAGGCCGTCAAACCGTGTCGTCAGGGCCGCCTGCACGAGTTCCGTCCGCTCCCGCACCGCCAGACCCAGCGAGGCGGTGGTGATGAAATCATCCTCCTCCGTATCGGCATCAAAATTTATATTGTCATTGTACTCTTCACGGATCGAGGCGCTGGGGATGACACTGAAATCGTCTGCCCAACCATCGCGGGCGGCAGGCAGGACGCACAGGGCAACCAGGACCAGGGCAGGGACGGCAAGTTTTCTCATGGGACCACAACCACATCCCCGCGGCGGAGCCGGATATTCTGCGGCAGATTCTCGCCCGCGGCAACCTCGTCATAATTGAATTTAAAAATCGTCGTGTTGCCGCCTTCCTCGCGCATGATGGTAATTTTCTCTCGTTTGGCAAAGGGATTAAGCCCGCCGGCCATGGTGAGCGCCTGCAGCACATTGACGTTGGTGCTGAGCAGAAAACGGCCCGGACTGTTCACCTTGCCGACAACATAGATCAACATGCTGTTCACCTGGTGCACGATGACGGTCAAGACAGGATCAGGCACAAACTGGGAAACCTTCTGCCGGATTTCCTCCTTAAGCTGGGCAACCGTCCTGCCCTCCGCCACCACCTGTCCGATCAATGGAAACGATATGGTGCCGTCCGGCAGCACCACCACGCTTTTGGTCTGGGCTTCATCCTTCCAGACGGAAATATCCAGCACATCACCCGCACCAATCAGGTAGGGCTCGCCGGTCAGCGGCAGAGCATCCTCGACCGCCCACAGGGGAGCAGCGGCAAACAGCAGCAGGGAGAAACAGCACAGCAAACCGAGCAATCTTTTCATGGTACTCCTCACGCAAGCAATAAAATAGTCAGGCAGGCAAATTAACCTGCTTTAGCATAGTCAGGACAGTGGTGACAAGAAAATTCTGGCGCCGGCAAAACCCATCAGCAACTTTTTTACGGCAGACTCTTCAGCAACTCCCTGGCCTTGTCGATGCCGTTGAAATCCTGGCCGCTGTTCACGGCCTCCTGCAGATGCTGCCGGGCTTCCTCTTGGCGCTCCGTCTCTGCAAGCACCAGGCCAAGATGATAGTTCAGGATAGCATTCGTCGGATCCGCGCTCTGGGCCTGGCTGATGATTTCCGCAGCCCGCTGGGAATTTCCCATTTTATAGTAAACCCAGCCCAGGGTGTCAAGCACCTCAGGTTCATCAGGCCGCACCGCCTGGGCCTGCTGCACGAGCTTCAGAGCCCTGTCCAGATTTTCCGGGCTTGGGGCGTGTTCACTGAGCAGAAAGGCCAGATTGTTCGCCGCCGGCCAGAACTTGTCATTTTTGGCCAAAGCCCGCTCATAGACGGCCATGGCCTGCTCATATCTGCCGGTCTGCTCGTAAAGCATGGCCAGGGAAAGATAGGTTCCCGCGCTGTCGGGATCAACCTTCAGCGCCTCTTCGAATTTGGTAATGGCACCCTCCGGCTTGCCCTGCAGGACATAGAGGGCGGCCAGGCTGTTATGGGGGGTAAGCCACTCCGGGTTCAATGCAATAGCCTGGTTAAAGGCCTTTTCCGCAGGCTCGAAATCCTTGCGCGCCAGATAAACCCGGCCGAGCAGATTATAGGTAAAGGCATCCCGCGGGTTTTCCGCGATCCGCTTTTCGCAGAGGGCGATGGCCTTATCATATTGCTTTTCAACCAGATAAACCTGGGCAAGCGCGGAAATCAGCGGCAGGGAATTGCGGTTGGCGGCGATCCCTTTTTCGAGCAGGGCGACAGCTTCCTTCTTCTGCTCTTTCTTCCACAGCAGATTGCTGAGGCGTAAATAACCGACGGGGTTATCCGGGGCCATGGCAATAATTTTTTCATACTGCTCCCGGGCCGTATCCATCTTCTGGCTGATAACATAAAAATCACCAAGCGCTGCCCGAACCTGCCAGTCATCATCGTGCTTGGCCAGAAAGGCCTTGATCGTTTCCTCCGCCGCGCCGGTATCTTTTTTCACCATGTAAAACTTGACAAGCCTCTGTAAAATATCCCGCGAATCCGGATTGGCCTCAAGCCCCTTTTTCAAGGTTTCCCCGGCCAGTTCAAGCTGTTTGTTCATGAAATGGGCTTCGGCCAGGCGCAGATAGGCAGGCACATTTTGCGGCTGCTCCGTGACGATGACCCTGAATTCACCCACAGCGCTCTCGCCATCCCCCTTTAACAGGAAGATGTTCCCCCTGGTGAAATGGGCGTCAATGCTCTTCGGATTTTCCTTCAGCACCGCCTCCACCATGGCTGACGCCTTGTCCGCTTCGCCCCGGCTGAGGTAAATCCTGCCCAGGATATTTTTTGCCTGCAGGATGGCGGGGGCAGCGGGGTCGCTTTCCAGGGTCAGGCACTGCTCCAGCAGCTTGACCGCCTCATCGATTTTGTTGTCACTGAGGTAAAATTCACTGAGCTGGAAACGGACCAGAAAACTTTTCGGCAGCTTGCCGAGGGCAGCGGTCAGAGTCTCTTCAGCCAGTTCCTTCTCCTTTTTTGTCGCATAGAACCTGGCCACCTTCAAGGATACCTCCTCATCCGCCGGTTCCGTGTCAAGCAGTGCGTTCAGAATCCCGGTCGCCTCATCCTTGTCACCCTTTTCCCATTGCAGGCTGGCCAGGGCCAATTTGTGATCCGCATTATCAGGCTCGATGCCAATGATTTTCTGATAGACGGCAATAGCCTCGTCAAGGTTGCCCTGCTGCACGGCAACTCTGGCAAGAATGATATGGAAATTCACCTCGTTGGGATTGACCTGCAAACCTTGCCTGACCAAATCCAGAGCCTTGTCCCTTTCCCCGCGATGGTCATAAATAGAGGCGAGCAGAATATAGGTTTTCGGCTCGGTCACCCCTTTAGCAAGCAGGTCTTTCAGGATCTTTTCAGCCTCGTCCGGTTTCTCCAGCCGGATAAGGATGGCGCTTTTCAACTGCAGCGCCTCCGTATTGTCCGGCTCACCTGCCAGCACCAGATTCGCTTTTTCCAGGGCCTGTTCGGGATTTTTGGCAGCCAGCAGCAGCTTGCCCAGTTCAAGCTGGGCGGCAGTCAGATGCGGGTCAAGCTCCACCGCCTTGGACAATGAACCATACGCGCCGCGGAGATTGCCGTCCTTGAGATCGGTCAGTCCCAGATAATAGTAGGCCTCGGCGAAATTGAGATCGATCTGGATGGCATTTTTCAGCTCCAGCCTGGCCTTGACATAATCGCCCTGCTCATAGAGAGCCTTGCCTTTTTCAAAAAACCTGGCCTTCTTTTTTTCCGGGCCGCCGCAACCGGCGGACGCAAATAAAACGATAAAGATTAAAAGGATAGCAACAATTTTACCGGAACGATTGATCATTTTTCCCCTCAGATTTGTTTAACAATTTGCAAACATTATTTTAAAATCAACACTCTAATACCTGGAATCCATTTTTTTCAATACCTTTTCTTGTAGAAAGTATTTTAAAACTGTATCTTAATAATCACCTAATAATCCATAATTTTATTCATATTTTTCCAAATCCCGGAAATTTTATCCCGTGAAGCTTTACCGTCCAAAATCATTTCTTATTCTGCTGCTGGCCGGTTTTTTATTTGTGGCGCTGCCCCTGCTGGCAGCCTTGGCAGGCTCCGCCTATTTCATGGAAAAGATGGCCGTGCACAGCACCCAGGCTGTCTTCTGGTCAGCGGATTCCGCCCGGGACAGCCGGTCGCTGCTTGAGCAGCTTGTTGAACAGGAGCGCCAGGCCCGCATCTACGATCTCTTTGCCGAGCCTGAAAATCTGCAGGGCATCCAGGAAAAACATGAAAAAATTCAGGAAATCCTTAACAATCTCTCTGCATTCCCCTTTGCGGAAACCGTGAAGAACAAAATAGCAAAATTGAAGACAGAGGAGAACACGCTGTTCAATCTCATTACCGATGCCAAACGTAAGCGTGAGAGAAAAAAAAACCTGGATTATTACCGCGAGCTGAGCATCCTGGCCCAGGAGATTCAGGAAGCCAGCTACAATCTGATGTTTCAGGAAACGGAAAACCTGCAGAAGGAGGCCTTCCGCTACCAGAAAATGATGTTCTGGCTCACCTCCATTCTCTTTTTTGTCAGCCTTCTTCTCATCTCCATCTTTGCCTATCTGCTCGTCCGGCCGATCCGGCAGATCGACAAAAGCATCCTCAGGCTGGGCGCAGGCGATTTTGTCACGCCGGTCTTTGTGTCAGGGCCCAAGGATCTGGAATTCCTGGGGACCAAACTCGACTGGCTGCGGGAAAGACTGGGCGAGCTTGAGAAAGAAAAAAACAAGTTCGTGGCCCATATTTCCCATGAACTGAAAACCCCCCTCTCCTCAATCCGGGAGGGCACCGGTCTTCTCAGTGAAGAGGTGGTCGGCCCCCTGACCACCCAACAAAAAGAGGTGGTCAAAATTCTGGCCAACAACAGCCGGCTTTTGCAGAAACTGATCGAAAATATTGTTAATTTCAATATGGCGCAGGCCCGGCACCGTCCGCCGCAAAAGAAACATTTTGCCCTGGACCAGCTGATTGGCGATGTTGTGGAAGACCATAAACCGATTCTGCTGGCCAATGATCTGCAGGTGCAACAGCAGCTGATGCCCACCTCAATTTTCGGCGACAGCGACCAGATCCGCACGGTAATCGACAACATTCTCTCCAATGCCATCAAACACTCACCGAGTTCCAGCGATATCTCCATCACCTTGAAAACCGATATGGAAATGGCTATTGTTGATATCAGAGACTGCGGCCCCGGTGTCCCCGAGGAGGAACGGTCAAAAATATTCCGTCCTTTTTTCCAGGGGGAGACAGCCCAGAAGGGCAGAGTGAAAGGCACCGGCCTCGGGTTGGCAATTGCCAGGGAATATATGGCGAATCATCATGGGACGATAGAAGTCCTGCCGAACGAAGAAAATGGCGCCCATTTCAGATTATCTCTCCCTATCGAGGAAATTTCATGATAAAATGCCCCCGCAGGACACTTTTCACCCTGTTCTTTTTAATCCTGTGCATGCTTCTTGCAAGTTGTACTCCTCAGCCAACGTACATTATTGTACCGGAAAACCAGAAAGTTGAGGTGAAGACAAAGACGCTGCATCCCCCCTCAGAGGAGATTCTGACCTGTCTGAATTACAGCCTTGGACTTCCTGCTGAACAGCTCGAAGAAGAGTTCAGCAAACAGAAGGAAGCATTCGTAGCTGAAAGCACTGAGGCAAACAGGTCCAAACTGATCTGCCTGAGCCTTGCACGTCTGGACAAGCCTGACTCCCTGGAATACGCACAGGAGCTGATGAAAGACATGCAACCAACTGATACTGCCCGTTACCCGGATATCAAAGGCCTTGCAGCGCTGCTCAATTACTTTGAGTACCTGCAGGAAAAAAGAATTGAAGAAGTAAGCAGAGCGCAACAGCAGGTCAATGAACTGAAGAAAAAGCTTGAAGAATTGAAAAGTATTGATGAAATTATAAAAAATCGCAAGGATGACAACTAAACCGAAAATACTGCTGGTTGACGACGATACCGATCTGCTCAGCCTTTTCACTATTCGTTTGCAAAGTCAGGGGTTTGAAGTAGAGACAGCTGAAAGCGGCGAGCAGGCGCTCGCCCGCATTCCCCTGATCAACCCCCACGTCCTGATTACCGATCTGCGCATGGGAGAAATGGATGGCATGGCCCTGTTTGAGGCTGTGCACCGCATGAACAGTTCCCTGCCTGTTATCGTCATTACCGCCCACGGCTCCATTCCTGATGCCGTCGAGGCAACCAAACAGGGCGTTTTTTCCTTTCTCACCAAACCGGTTGACAGCCAGAAACTGATCCAGGAGATCAACTCCGCGCTGACCCTGAGCGGCGCCGGGGCAGGTTCTCATGAAGCAAAGCCGGCCTCGGAAGAGGCGTGGGTCAGCAATATTGTCTACAAGAGCAGCGCCATGGCCAACCTCCTGCAGAAGGCCAAGCTGGTCGCCCAGAGTGATGCCAGCGTGCTTATTCTCGGCGAAAGCGGCACCGGCAAAGAGGTGCTGGCAAATGCCATCCACAAGGCCAGCTCACGCGCCGCCGGTCTTTTTGTCGCCGTCAACTGCGCCGCCATCCCGGAGGCGCTGCTCGAATCGGAACTGTTCGGCCACACCAAAGGTTCGTTCACCGGCGCCGCCAAGAACTATGACGGTCTTTTCAAAACCGCCAACCACGGCACCCTGTTTCTCGATGAGATCGGCGACATGCCCCTTTCCCTGCAGGTGAAACTGCTGCGGGTGCTGCAGGAAAAACAGGTGCGGCCGGTGGGTTCGACCATTGCGGTGGATGTGGATGCCCGCATAATTTCCGCCACCCATCGCAATATTGAGTCGGCGGTAAAGGAAAAATCCTTCCGGGAAGATCTTTTTTACCGTCTCAATGTGGTCAGCCTTGAGATCCCGCCGCTCCATAAACGACGGGAGGATATTCCACTGCTGGCCCACCATTTTGTCAAGAAAATCACCGCGCAGAACGGCAAGGAAATCCGCGGATTTTCTCCGTCCGCCATGAAACTGCTCATGGAGGCGTCATGGCCGGGCAATATCCGCCAGCTGCAGAATGTGGTGGAACAGGCGGTCGCCCTCTCCTCCTCACCGCTGATCACCGAAAATCTGCTGTCCGATGCCTTGAAGCAGAAATCCAAAAAAATCCTGCCCTTTGCCGAGGCGCGCCGCATTTTCGAACAGGAATATCTGGTCCAGCTGCTGCAGACCACCCAGGGCAACGTCACCGAGGCCGCCCGCCAGGCCAAGCGCAACCGGACCGACTTCTACAAGCTGCTCAACCGCCACCATATCGTTCCCAGTCTTTTCAAGGAATAATGCCATTTGTTTTTGCATTCCCGTCCCGTTTTGGATAAACTTCCTGCATACTCAAGACAGACGCCCTGATCCCGGCCTGCTGCCGTAATATCTTCGGGCATTTCCAGCACTTCAAATATTTCGGGCCCTTTTTATGAATGACTACTCGGAAAGCCTGCTTGTGCACTTCAGGCGCAGCGAGGCTTTGAAACAGGAAGCCATCGGACTGCCTTCCTTTGACTTGAACCTGCGGCAGCTCTGCGACCTGGAACTCCTGCTGAACCGCGCCTTTTATCCGCTGGACGGTTATCTGAACCAGGCGGACTACCAGAGCGTTCTTGCCCATATGCGCCTGACCGACCATACCGTGTGGCCCATGCCCATCTGCCTTGATGTGCCGGGGAAAATCGCCGAACCTCTGCGAGTCGGCGACAGGCTTGGCTTAAACGACCAGGAGGGTTTTCTGCTGGCCATTCTGACCGTCTCCGACATCTGGCAGCCGGATAAGCAACAGGAGGCGGCCGCCCTGTTCGGCACGGACAATGGGAAGCTCCACCCTGGCGTAAAAAACCTCTATGAAAACAGCAATGACTGGTATATCGGCGGCACCCTTGAAGGGATCAGCCTGCCTATCCATTATGATTTCAAGGAGATACGCCTCTCACCGGCAGAAAGCCATCGCCGCTTCTCCTTAAACGGCTGGCGTCACATCCTTGGTTTTCACACCGACGCCTATCTCCATTGCGCCCACAAGGAGATGATCCTCCAGTCAGCCAGAGAGGCTGGGGCCAACATTTTCCTGCAACCGGTGGCCGGCCTGAGCCACCCCGGCAATCTCGATCATTACACCCATGTCCGCTGTTATCAGGAATTCATAAAAAAATTCCCGCGCAACATGATCAGCCTGGGACTGCTGCCCCTGGCCAGCCGGGGCGCCGGCCCCAGGGAGGCGCTCTGGCAGGCCATCATCAAAAGAAATTTCGGCTGCACCCATTTCCTGGTGGCCGACGATCATGGCGACCCCTTTGCCAGCCAGCTTGACAAGGAGAATTTCTACCCGGCCGGCGCGGCGCAACAACTGGTCAAACAGTTTGAAGACGAGGTCGGCATCAGGATGGTTGCCGAAGAAAAAATGGTCTATGTGGAGGACCAGGCCCAGTATCTGCCCCTGAAAGAGATCCGTGATGACATGGCGGTCAAAACCATCTCCTCCAGTGAACTGCAGCGGCGCCTGGAAAACGGTTTGGAAATCCCGGACTGGTTTTCCTACCCCGAGATTGTTGCTGAATTGCGACGCGCCTTCCCGCCCCGCTCCAAACAGGGTTTCACCATTTTTATCACCGGCCTGTCCGGTTCCGGCAAATCCACCCTGGCCAAGGTGTTGATGGTTAAATTTCTGGAAATGCGCGACCGTCCCGTCACCTTGCTGGACGGGGATATTGTGCGCAAGAACCTGTCCAGCGAATTGACTTTCACCAGGGAACACCGCCACCTCAACATTACCCGCATCGGCTTTGTTGCCAGTGAAATCACCAAAAACGGCGGCATCGCCCTGTGCGCCCCCATCGCCCCCTATGAAGAGTCCCGCCAGGCAAACCGTGAACTGATCAGCAAATGCGGCGGGTATATCGAGGTGTATATGGCAACTCCCCTGGAGGTCTGCGAACAACGCGACAGAAAAGGGCTTTACGCCAAGGCAAGGGCGGGGAAAATACCTGTATTTACAGGGGTTTCCGACCCATATACCCCCCCCTCAAACCCGGAAATAACCATTGACACCAGCGAAATGACCCCGGCCGAGGCAGCCCAGGAAGTGTTGCTTTACCTGGAGGAACAGGGTTACATCCGCTGACCTGTCGCGAAATACTGACAGGTTATCCGAAACAAATCTGACTGGAAACACACACAATTTTTCTTATGCCACAATGTGCCGTCAGTGAATTTACAAAAACTGCCCCCGATTGTTGCCGGAAGGCAACACTATCTGATTTACCTGAACTTCATCCTGTTCCCCGCGACAGACAAAAGCGCCCCGCCCGGCCGTTTCTAACATTTCCCTAACTTTATTTTCAGCCCTTTGCCATAATTTTTCGTTTTCCTGAAAAAATTTCGCCTTCCCAGGGAAATGGCACGGCACATGCTTACTCTTAAGTCGTTTGTCATTCCCGCCGGATTCTTCACCAAGATAACCATTTGTTTTAATTAAGGATTTGTTACAATGAGATTAATTTTACCATTACTTGCAGCGGTGTTGCGCCATGTTGTTTTTTGCCTGTCAACCAGGACATTATTGCCGACACATGGTAAAATCCCTGCATCATCATTTTTTTTATTATTTTTCTTCCTCATCCCTTTTTGCACCCCGACAGACAGCCACGCTGTCACCCTGACCTGGACCGCCAACGATCCCATCGAAAATGTCACGGGTTACAAAATTCATTACGGCAGCGCCTCCGGTCAATACGACAACTTTACCGATGTCGGCAATGTCACCTCCTGCGAACTTGAGAAAGTCATCTCTACACTGGAAGACGGCAAAACCTATTATCTCGCCGCCACCGCTTATTCCGCCACCTCGGAAAGTGATTTTTCCGCGGAGGTGGTCTATACCCACACAACTGTTCTTGAACCGGTCCTGGACACGGAGATTACCGACAGCGACGGTGACGGCATAAGCGATGACGACGAACTCATGCTGTACGGCTCTGATCCGGACCTGACCGATTCCGACAATGACGGCATCAGTGACGGGGATGAGCTTGCCCTCTGGGCCCAGGACTGGGATGCGGACTATGATGCCGACAATATAATCAATCTGCTTGATGACGATGCGGACGGCGACGGCATCAGTGACGGGCAAGACAGCGAACCGGCTGCTACGGCTCCGTTTTTTACCACTGCCCAATATCCGGACGGTGCAGGGGTAAAAGGAGTCGTCGCCTTTGACCATAACTGGCAGTCAGTCACTTCTAACGCCGGATTTACCAACCCGGTGGTGATTGCCGGCCCAGCCTCATACAATGATGTTGCCCCGGGCATGATTCGCCTGCAGAATATCACCGGCAACTCTTTTGAAATAAAATTCCTGGAATGGCAATACCTGGCAGACCTTGGACTGGCTGCCCATGATGTTGAAGAGGCCTCGTACCTGGTTCTGGAAGAGGGCGTCCACTACATGGATGACGGTTCCATCTGGGAGGCAGGCACCTTTGAACATTCCGGCTCCGCCACCAGCGTTGTCTGGAAAACCATGTATTTTGCCGCCCAGTTTCCTGCCGTCCCCTATGTATTTTTAACCGTCCAGACCAGTAACGACCTCCACCCTGTCATCATCAGGGTGAAAAACATCACCGAGGCACAATTCCAGGCCGCCCTGTTTGAGGAAGAAGCCATCAAGGATGGTCATGCCATCGAAAAAATCGGCTATCTGGCCGTCTACACCCCGAGCAGAGCCGGAGAATTAAACGGAGAAGACAGCGCCTACCGCTTTGTGCTGAGCCAGGCTGATTCCAACTTCGCCTCACTCCATGGCCATGAAATCAGGCTACAGGAAGAACAGTCCGCAGATACCGAAACCTCACATATTATTGAAACCATCAATGCCCTGCAGATTGGCGGTGCATTTCTTGCCCAGGCGACTAGTTACCTGGGAGGCGATCCCTTCAGCCTGCGGCAGCGGCCTTCATTTTATTCCTCGACCTCAATCACTGACAGCTGGTACACCGTCCCGGTTGCTAAACAATACGAAAACCCGGTGGTCATTGCCGGTCCGCCCTCATTTAATGATGCCGACCCCGGCGTGATCCGGCTGCGCAATATCACCGGCTCTTCCTTTGAGGTAAGATTTCAGGAATGGTATTATCTGGCTGACAAAGACGCCGGCATCCACAGCCTGGAAGATGCCTCCTGGCTGGTGCTGGAGCCGGGGATTTACCCCATGGCGGACGGCAGCATCTGGCAGGTCGGCACCTTTTCAATCAATGGCAACGGCATCTGGTATGATGTCAAGTTCACACAAGCCTCTGCCGGAACGCCCGCTGTTTTTCTGACCATGCAGACCTATAATGGCAAGGCACCCGTAGTTGTGCGGGCAAGAAATATCAGCCCCCTGGGTTTCCAGGCCGCTCTTTTTGAAGAGGAAGCCGTGATGGACAGCGGACATGTTTATGAGACCATCGGCTATCTGGCCATATACAGCCCCAACTCCGCCGGCTCGGCCACCATCGGCGACCAGAAAATATCTTACACGCTGAACCTGGTTGAGGCAGATGACCACTTTACCGCAGCGGCAGGACGGGAGATCAAAATGGAGGAGGAGCAGTCTCTGGACAGCGAGACCTCGCATATGTTTGAAACGGTGAATACCCTGACCATCAACAACGCCTTCTTCGGCCAGGAGATCAGTTCGTCAGGCGGGGATACCACGGCTGTCAGGTACAGAATGGCGCCATAGGATGGCTCATGATAGGTTGGGGTGAGGAACGAACCCCAACATTACGAAACCCAACATTACGGATATTGGCACGGCAACCTAATTATCATTCTGCCATAATATCTGTTGGGTTTCGCCGGGCTCAACCCAACCTTGTATCTTACAATTGTGATGATTAGCTATCATCACAAAGGACCGGGAGAGCTTCTACCCCAACCTGGGTTCATCGAAACCGAAACGTAGAG